>JASGMV010000011.1 GCA_030156255.1 Desulfovibrionales bacterium | reverse complement strand
ATTCATAGGCAGTCACCTCCTCTTGGAGGTCTTGAGCTATCGCACAGTCGGAGTTGTAGTCAATGAAGTCGAATTCCACACGCCGCGTCGAGGAACCCGGAAAGTTTGGCGCTGTCGTCCGTATTTTCCGGTCTGTGGGCCGTCGCCAGGATGTAGTCGCCCGGAATCAGGCCGAAGCTCTCCAGCGCATCGAAGCTATTGATAAGCTCTGGCTGGTAGAACCTTATCGAATCGAACATGACATCGCCCACCAAGTGCACGCCATCCTTGATGGATTCGTTGTTCAGATTATCCACGGCTCGTTGTGTCGGACAAAAAAGCAGCGAGGCAACATGATCCGTGAGAATTCGGTTGATTTCCTCCGGCATTTTTTTGTTGAAGCTTCGCAACCCCGCCTCGACATGGACGATTGGAATGTGCAGCTTGCTTGCGGCAAGCGCGCCGGCAAGCGTGGAGTTGGTATCGCCGTAAAGCAACACCGCATCAGGTTCGGACTCCAAAAGGACCTGCTCGATCTTTTCCAGCATGCGCCCGGTTTGCAAACCATGCGAGCCGGAGCCAACGCCCAGATTGATTTGCGGTTCATCCAGCCCAAGCTCGTTAAAAAACACCTGGCTCATTGCTTTGTCATAGTGCTGCCCGGTGTGTATGAGCGTTTCCCTGATCCTATGCGCATCCTTGGGCGCGCCGCTATTGTGCTTTTTGATGGCCCGGCTGACTGTCGCCGCTTTGACGAATTGCGGACGGGCTCCGATAATTGTGACGAGATCAATCGTTGGCATGTGGGCTTACTTTGTTTGCATTTCGCTTTGCTGAATGCATTGGCAAATTCCGCCGATTGTGCGCTCATCAAGATATGGGTGCATCGGGATGGAAAAAACTTCCTGCGATGCGGCTTCCGCTTCCGGAAACGATCCCGGTTGATAGTTGAGATCCGCATAGGCTGTTTGCTGGTGCAGCGGGCAGGGATAGTACACGACACTGGGCGTCCCATCCTGCTTCAGAGATTCCTGGATGGCGTCCCGGTTGGGGCTTCGCAATGTGTATTGCGCCCAGGCGCTGGCCGCATTTTCCGGCATGGGGGGAAGCGTAACGCCTTCAAGCCGCGCAAGTTTGGCGCTGTACATGGCGGCAACCTCCCGCCGTTTCTCCAGCTCATCCCGAAATATCTTCAGCTTCGCCAGCAAAACAGCGGCTTGAAGGGTGTCGAGCCTGGCGTTCAAGCCGGTCCGGGCATTGTCGTACTTGTGTGCGCCTACGCCGTGCAAACGGATGGAGCGGCACGCTGCGGCCAAATCGTCATTGTCGGTAAAAACCGCGCCCCCATCGCCCAGGCAACCCAGCGGTTTGGCTGGAAAAAAGCTGGTGCAGGCGATGTCCGCCGCCCGGACCGCCTTCCGCCCCCAATACTCTGCGCCAAAACTCTGCGCCGCGTCCGCTATGACCGGGACGCCGTATTGCGCGGCAATGGCCTTGAGTGCCTTATAGTCGGCAGGTAGACCGTATAGGTCCACGGCGATGACGGCGGCCGGCTTCAAGCCGCCGCCCGTTAAGGCTGGCGCCGGCAGAGGATGCAACGATTCATCCTTTTCCTTGACCGCTCTGAGGGCCTCATCCAGCCGGCTGGGATCGATATTGTATGTCCCCCGTTCGATATCCACGAAAACGGGCGTGGCGCCGAGCAGAGAGATCACCTCGGCAGTGGCGATAAAGGTAAAAGGCGTGGTGAAGACCGCATCGCCGGGCCCCACGTTAAGCGCCATCAAAGCGAGCAAGAGGGCGTCGGTCCCGGACGCGCTCGTCACGCAATGCGAACTGCCGGTAAAAGAAGCAAGCTCCGCCTCCAGCTCTGCGACCTCCGGCCCCATGATGAACTTTGCGTGCTTCAAGACGGCGTCGATACGGCCACGCATATCGTCTTCAATGCGGGCAAGTTGCGCTTTGATATCTATAAATGGGATCATTTGACGATTCTCCATTGGGTTCGAAAAACAATCAGTCCGCTACGGGAAGGCCCGGGTACTCCTTGGCGCAAACAGGGCAGCAATTCGCATCGTTGAGTTTGTTGCCGCACTCGCACATCCACCCGGTAATCCTGGCGGGGTTGCCCATGACCAGGGCATAGTCGGGCACATTGCTCGTGACCACCGCTCCGGCCCCAACAAAAGCATACTTGCCGATGTCGTTGCCGCAGACGATCGTGCAGTTGGCGCCCAAGGTCGCCCCCTTCCCGACGCGGGTTTTCCGCATTTCGTCCATACGGCGGATTTCGGCCCTGGGATTGAAAACATTGGTAAACACCATGGATGGGCCGCAAAACACGTTTTCCTCCAACGTGACGCCCGGATACACGGAAACATTATTTTGTATCTTGCATCCATCGCCAATGGAGACGCCCGGGCCAATGAATACGTTTTGGCCGATATTGACATTCTCCCCAATAACCGACTTGGACATGACATGGCTGAAATGCCAGATGCGCGTACCGCTACCGATGCTGACATCCGCATCGATGACGGCTGTCTCGTGTACGCCCCCCTGTCTGGGCGCGCTCCCGTTCGCTCCGTTGGAAAGGAATATCTTTTTCCCTTCTTCGACCAAGGATTTCTGGCTGGCGTTCAATACCCGTAAAACCCGCAATCCTTCTCTCCCGTCGGTTCGGGGAGATGCGCCGTTGGCGACGCAATCGATAAAGTGCTGACACTCGAGCTTCAGCGGTTCTGATTTGGGTAGTGCAAGGCGATAGCCGTTGGCTTTGGCCGGGACCGGCATGTTGTTCTCCCAATGAATCTCGTGGGGATACATGAGGAGTTTGTCGCTCCACGGCAAGGTGTCGTCAAAGACCGCCATTTTTTTATCACCGATCACGACAAGCTTTTGCTCCTTGAAAGGATGCAGCCAGGACACGAAAATGTGGGCTTTTATACCCGAAGCGAACTCCAAGTGCGTCGTCGTGACGTCGGCAATCTTCTGGTGCAGATAGTTGGCCCCCGCCGTCATGACGGATTCCAGGTCGGAACCGGCCAGGGACAGGATCATGGATATATCGTGCGGCGCGAACGACCAGAGAATGTTTTCCTCGCGTCGTATCTTGCCCAGATTCAGGCGATGGGAGCAGATGTAATTGATTTTTCCGAGTTCACCGGCATCGATGATCCTTTTCAGCTCCAAAAAAGCCGGGTGGAACTGCAAGAGGTGCCCAACCATGAGAACAAGCCGCTTGCTGTCGGCCAGCTCGATAAGCTCCCGCGCGTTATCCTCGTCGAGCACCATTGGTTTCTCAACAAAGACATGCTTGCCCATGAGCAGCGCTTGCTTGGCCTGAGCGAAGTGTTCAACTGCGGGCGTCGCAATGAACGCAGCATCCAAATCGGCCTGCTGCAACATTGCCGCATAATCAGAATAGGTGGAAACGCCTGGATATTGTTCGCGAAACGCCGATAGCGTGCGCTCATCGCAATCGCATATGGCTGTGAGCGCTCCTAGATCATTGAGGTTGCGAATAAGATTTTTTCCCCAGTAACCTGCTCCAACCAAACCGACTTTTATCGATTCCATAGCATTTATCCATTTAACATAAGTGATTACAAAAAGACTTCTCAAGATAGAAGTCGCAAAGCACTATCAACCTCATCGACCGATCATTCAGTTACTTAAGAGTCTCGGGTAAAAAGTTAGCCACTTTCGCCCAGAAACTCGCGCGCCTTCAGCGTGAGGCGTTTGGATTCTTCCAGAAGTTTGTCGAAACTCTCCGGGGCATGAAGCCCCACTTGCCTTTGGTCATGGCTTCTCACGCTGTACAGCGTTTTGCCGATGTGCTTGAAGCGAGCCCCGTTCATGGCGAAACGAAGGTAGCATTCGTGGTCGTCCGCAGCGGACGTTTCGTCATAATACCCATATGTTTCATGAAGAGAACGCCTGTAAAGCGTCGCAACTCCACAAAGATACCAATCGCAAAACGATCGCTCAAAGCTGTAGTCGGGCAGTTTAAACTCGCGCAAAATACGTTGCTGGTCATCAACGACAAACATGTCGCAATAGGTGAAATCGGCCTCATCCTTGTCGAGAGGCTCGGCAAGGGTGGAGAACAGTTGTGGGTGCGCAATGTCGTCGGACGCGATAAACGTGCAATATTCGCCTGACGCCAATCTGAAACCCTTATTGTAGTTTGCGGTGGAGCCAATATTTTCTTTGTTTATCTCAAAAATAATTTTCCGTTTGGAACGATTATAACGATGATGATGGATTCTCTCGATGTCATCTTTTTCTCTATTGTACTTTGACGCAAAGGATGTCTTCTCATTTTTAACGCGAGATATCCAATTTGAAATGACATCTATAGATCCATCTGAAGAATTGTCATCCACTATAATCATTTCTATGTCCTGGTAATCTTGAAAATAAATAGAATCCATGCATGCTTCGATGTAATCAGAGTGATTATAGCTTGGAACTATAACTGATATTTTTTTCATTGCTCTTCTCACTCAAATAGATACAATTTTATACTAAACATTTTTATAGGCAGAGTATTCACTTGACACGCATCACTATCGCAGCGTTATCATCTGATGATAATCAGAGTCAAAACCAAAATTAGAATCGAACTTCGGTCACAAATCTGGAGACAAAACCAGTGTAACCTCTGGCGCTCTGGACGCCTCTGCATCGGTATACACGCCAGCGCAATTGAATTACTGGGACGCAATCTATATTCTAGCACGCCGGCAACGAGGGTTCAAATCCCCTGGGGACGCCAAGGTATTTCGACGGCTTTGTTTTGAAAGCCTTGGCAAAGAGCGGAATGGCGCCTTGACCACGGCCGCGCCGCCGCGGGTAAAACAAAAAAGTTCCTGGAGAAACCCACGGTTTCTCCAGGAACTTTTTTGAAACGCCGGACGCTTGTTCAAACGGACAAAGGTTAGTTTGCGATCCGCTCCAGAATGTCCTTGAGCTGGGCCGCCAGGCTAGCCAATTCATGGATGCCGTGCGTCGCGCTGCTCAACTCCTGGGACGCCTGCGTAGAAATGCTTTTCACCTCGTCCACGGCCGCGTTGACGTGCTCGCTGGTGGCGGACTGCTCTTCCGCGGCCGTTGCGATGGACTGCACTTGGTCCGTGGTGTCGTTGACCAGCTCCACAATGGCGCCCAGCATCTCGCCCGAGGCGGCGGACAGGGAGCGGGAGCGCTCCACCGCCTCCACGGCGGACTGCACGCCCTGAACGCTGATGCGCGCGCCGTCCTGAATGGCGTGGATGGCGCTGCCCACCTCTCCGGTGGCCTGCATGGTTTTTTCCGCCAGTTTGCGCACCTCGTCGGCGACCACGGCGAAACCTCGGCCGGCTTCGCCTGCCCGGGCGGCTTCGATGGCCGCATTCAGAGCCAGCAGGTTGGTCTGGTCCGCAATGTCGGTGATAACATTCATCACCCGGCCGATGCCCTCGGCCCGCTGGCCCAATTCCCCCATGCTCTCGCGCAAAGCTTCGGACTGGCGCGCCACGTCCGCGATGGCGGCCATGGCTTCATCCACCACGCTCGATCCTTCCTGCGCCTTGTCCCGCGCCTCCGTGGCCTGTCTGGCGGCGGCCGAGGCGCTGCGCGCCACATCGGACACGGCGACGTTCATCTGCACCATGGCGCTGGCCGCCTCCGTGGCGAGTTGGGCCTGCTTGTCCACCTCGTGGCTGGCGCCGTCCACCTGCTCGGCAACCTCCTGCGCGCGCCGGGCGACATCCATGGAAACCGATTCAGAGTCATGCACAGCGTTGGAAATAGCCTGGTTTTTCTCCAAAATCTCCGCCTCGCGGGCGCGCAGCTCCGTCCTGTCCTGATAAACGCACAAAGCGCCCATCAGTTTGCCGTTCAGGTCGAACAAAGGGCTGGCGTGGACGTGCACGTTGCGCTGGCCGCCCTTGCGGCCGGTGAGCACCACCTCTCGGATCGTGACCTTGTGCGTCTCCAACGAGTCGCGCAACACCGAGCGACGCGACGCATCACCGTAAAAGAAGATGGAGATGTTCTCGCCGTAATGGTCTTCCGGCCGCCCCTCGTGCTGCAGCATCTTCAATACCTCGGGGTTGGTCAGGCAGACTTTTTCCTCCTCATCCACCACCAGAAAAGGAGAATCCATGCCTTTGAGCACCCCTTGCGCAAACCCCATATCCCGCACCAGACGGGAAACGAGCGACTCCACCGTACAGCACGCCTGAGAGACTTCATCCCCGCCTTCACAGGCGAAAGATACGGAGTAATCGCCATTCAACATGCGCGCGGCCTTCTCCTGCAGCTCTCCCAGCGGCGCGGCGACCTTTCTCTGCGCCACAAAAATCAGCGGCAGCAGGACAAAAATCAACACGGCGAGAACCACAGCCGCCGCAATCTCCATATCCGGGACCCCGATGGTCTCCGCCTGCCTGCCAAACCACAACCAGCCAAAAGCGCCCGCCGTGGGCGCTATGGCCAATCCCGCAAGAATCCAAAGAAGCGTCCTGAAAGTCATCTTCCTACACATGAGCTCTCCTTGAACAGAGGGAAAAACCCGCCAGTTTGTTCAGATGCGGTCTGCGCGAGCGGCGCAGTCGCACCCCCCCATATCCTATCGCCCCACGTTACGCCCCTGCGGCGCAACGCGCTCCTATCGTAACAAGCAGCATCCATCTCTCCAGGACGTCACGTGGAAAATCTTGCGTAATCACGGGAGCAGCCCGCCCCCAGGCTTCTCGCCGTCATGTTTTACAGGCGTATCCTCGCAGAACATTTCAACCTTTTATCAGTTAAAATCTTTCCGATACTCTCCGGCCTCCAGAGCAGGCAACCTATGGCCCGCTCGCATGCATTTCCGCATGGACCGCATATTCCCACAGAATGCCAATACGTTCAAGAGGCGGATACTGCACACCGGCAATCCCTACCTGAACGCCTCCCTGCCTGAAGCCGCTTCATTTTTGGCGTATCATACCGTTTTTTTTATAATTACGTCCGGAGGGATCTGCGAAAACACAAGATCGGACGTTCAGACGCAAATTCAATAAAGCAAAATCATGGGCGATCTTCAAAACGCAAATACCCCCAACGGAGGAACCTGCGCATCGCTCTTCCGGTCTTGCCGACCTTCCCTAACCTCAAGAAAATTCAAAAATAAAACAGATTGGAAAAAATAACTGCATCCGTTCATTCTTCTTCCACGCAGACAACGGCTGCTCAATTCCGGCTGGGAGTGTAAAAATTCAATTGCGCCCGTCGCCTCGCCACGTATGTTGCCGGGAAGCCGCCAGTTCTCCCGTACCGGGAGGTGGTTGCGACGGGCTCTCCGCCTTCATCCGGACAGGAGCGGTTTTTATCTTGTATCGCGGCTGCGCATGGCGATGTTTCAGCAGATACCCCACGCCGACGGCCACCGAGGAGAATCCCGCGGCGGCTGCCAGAGACAGCGCCCAACGAGGACTCAGAATGTCCGCCACCCATCCTTCGATGAGGCTGCCGAGCGGCGTTGAGCCCATAAACACCGCAAAGGTGATGGCGATGACCCGGCCGCGCATCTCGGGAGTGGTGGAGAGCTGCATGAGGCTGTTGGTGGAGGTGGTGAGAATCTGCGCGAAAAGCCCGATGGGCGCCAGGGAAAGTGCAAAAAGCAGGTAGCTGGGCATGATGGAGGCAAGGGCGCAGCCCAGGCCGAACATGGCCGCCGCCACGGTCAATGTGGGAATCGTGGGACGTTCACGCCCTGCGGCGTAAAGCGCGCCAAGAACCGAGCCCACGGCCATGACAGAGGTCAGCAGCCCGTATTGGCCCGCGCCGACATTGAACACGCCCACCGCCATGGTGGAGATGAACAGCTGGAAGTTCAGACCGAACGCCCCCAACAAAAAGATCATCACCAGCACGACCTTCAGGTCGGGGCGATTCCAGACGTAGCGGAATCCCTCCAGCAGATTCACGCGTGTGCGCGCCTCCCGCTTGCTTCGGTGCAGTTCCCGGACACGGATAAGGGCCAAAGCGCAAAGCACCGTGGAAAACGACACGCCGTTGATCAAAAACACCCATCCCGTCCCGATGGAGGCGATGAGCACGCCTGCTATGGCCGGGCCGAGCATGCGCGCGCAGTGAAAGGACGTAGAATTAAGCGCCACGGCGTTGGCCAAGTCCTTGTCCCCCACCAATTCGGCGATGAACGTCTGCCTAGTCGGTATGTCGAAGGCCGCAATGCAGCCCAGCAACAACGCGCACAGATACACGTGCCAAAGCTGCACATGGCCGGTGACGACGAGAGAACCGAGGACCAGGGCCAGAAGCCCAAGGCCGCCTTGGGTAATGAAAAGTATCTTGCGGCGGTCGAAGGTGTCGGCCACGTACCCGGTGAGCGGAAGCAGAAAGACCTGCGGTCCGAATTGCAGGGCCATGACGACGCCCAAGGCCGTGGCGTTGTTGTTGGTCAACTGTGCGAGCACAAGCCAGTCCTGGGCCGCGCGTTGCATCCAAGTCCCCACGTTGGAGACCAGGGCGGCGCCGGCCCAGAGTTTGTAATTGTGCCCTTTGAGGGAGCGAAACGTACCGCTCATTGACGTGCTCTCATGAGGCCGAAAGGCGTTGCGGCGGAAAAATCGTTATTCATTGCCGGCTGCTTGTTGAAATGAGGTGGGGGTCAGGAGTCGCACCAGCCCTTCCCGCTCCAAAGCGGCGAGGGTCGCGCCCATGGACTGAGGCCTGACCGATTCCCTGCGCGCCAAGTCCGCAACGCCAGCCGACCCGTTGTCATTCAAGCGGGCCAAGGCCACGGCTGAGGCAGGGAAAGCTCGTCGGGGTTGGATTCTGTTCGCAGGGGCGCTGCAGCTGGCGCTCGGCCAGCATCAGCTCCCTGGCCGATGGCGTCGAGAGAGGAACGTTGCTCCGGCGGGCCATACATGCGCAAGAGATATGTTTTGTCAGGCAAACTTGCAAGTTCCCCTGTCGATATTTTCGCACCCGGGAAACGAAACACTCTGGATCGACAGGCGCAAAAGGAGCTCAACGAGTTTGAAGAATCGGCGAACTCGGCCAGTCCGCGCTTGCAATTTTCGTGGGGGAGGAGGCGTTCAGACGACTCCGGAGCATGTCGCCCGGTTGAACGCCATAAGGTCACAACGTCCACCAAGGCTGGAAGGTCTGCTCCCGGTCCGTCAGATCCACCACTTCGCCGATCCTGGGGGTGACGAGCCGGAACGGCTTCCCCTCGCTCGCCTTGGCGAACCGTTTGAAAGGGTCGTCCCACGAATGGTAGGCGATGCTGAACTTGCCTGCATGGGACGGCAAGGCGGCCTTGGCGCGCAGGTCCTCGGCCGCCTGGACGGACTGCTCGGGCGTCATATGCACGCAGGGCCAGGCTTCGTTGTATTGGCCGCTGTCCAGCAGGGCCAAATCGAAGCCTCCAAACCTCTCTCCCAAGGCCTTGAAGTGCGGCCCGTATCCGCTGTCCCCGCTGTAGTAGATACGGCGCGACGGCGTCTCCAGGGCGAAGGAGACCCACAGGGTCCTGTTCCTGTCCAGCCAGCGCCCTGAAAAGTGGCGCGCGGTCAGCACGTGAATCGCAACGCCCTCTTCCAGGTTGACGGACGCGTCCCAGTCCGCCTCGCGAACCATCTCGTCCGGAAAGCCCCAACGGGCGAAATGCTCACCCACGCCGAGCCCGGCGACCACATGCCGGGTCTTCGGCCGCAACGCCATGACGGTGTCGTAGTCCAGATGGTCCCAGTGGTCGTGGGAGATGAGCAGGTAGTCGACATCCGGCATGTCCTCGGCCGTGTAGATATTGGTCCCCTTGAACGCCCTGGTGCTGAAAAAGAAAGGGGAGGCGTAGGCGCTGAAGACCGGATCGATCAGAAACGTCCTGCCGCCGAGCTGGATAAAGTAGGAGGAATGGCCCAACCAGACCACCACGTCTCTGTTCTTGTCGAGAGCCTTCAGGTCCGTCTTCACCACGGGCGGGGGGCCGGGCGGTTCGGGGTTGTCTTTTGGGTGGAAAAAAAACTTGATGAAGGTGAAAAAGGACGACCCGCCTTTTACGATCTCCTTGATTTCGACCTGATTGTGGAACCGCCCGCCCCAGTAGTTGGGGGATTGCTGGAGCGTAACGAGACGATCCCCTTCGGGCAGCCTGCCGAACTTCTCCTGCCGCAGATAGAGGCAGCCGGAGACCAGCAGAACAACAATACATGCAAGAAAAATCAACATGGTCTTGCGCATCGCTCCCATACGCCCCCCGTTACAGGCGATTGCTTGCATTGAAGCCGGCGCTCCCCGTGGATCGGAAGCGCCGGCCGTTTATCGGTCTTGAGGGGTGGCGGGACTGAAAGCCCGTGAGAGCCGCCGCCCCCGTACTATCCCTTACCCCCCGCAGGGATGGAATGACTTGACTGATTCTACCGAAACTTTGCTCGATCGTCCGGAACTTGGCGCAATGCGGCTTCCGGCCAATGGGAGCGTGTTTACTGCGAGGCGGAGCGGGAAAGCTGCAACAAGCGAAAAATGACAATCGCCGCCCCCATGGCCAACAGCATGCCGACGAAGTAAATCGCCCCGAGCCCCGCCCTGTCCGCAGCCAAACCCAGCACTGGCCCAGTCAATCCCATCGAGATGTCGAGAAAGACCGTATAGGACCCCATGGCGAGACCCCGATGCTCCGGCGGAACACGCCGAAGGGCCTCCACGCCGAGGGCGGGGTAAATCAAGGAATAGCCGAGGCCCGTAAGCGCGACCCCCGCCACCGCAAGCGCAGGTCCCTGGGCCAGCCAGATCGCCCCCTGTCCGAGGATCTCCACCAGGATGCACCCCATGGCCACCCTGGCCCCGCCGATCTTGTCCGGCAGATGGCCGAGCACCAGCCGGCCAGCCATGAAGGAGACGCTCAGAACGGAAAGAACGATCCAGAGCCCGCCCCATCCCCGGTTCACGAAGAGCAAGGTGATGAAGGTGGTGACCGCCCCGAATCCCACCCCGCTCAAGGCCACGCCGACCCCGGGCCCCCAGACGGCTCCGGCCACCTTCATGAACGGAGGTTTCGTGTGCGGCGGCGGCGCAACGGAGCGGAGCCAAGCGACAAGCGGCAGAGCGAGCAACGGGAGAAGCGTGGCTGTGATCGCCACGCCCAGGAAGCCGTAGCGCATATAGACCGCGTTGCCCAGCGGCGTGCTCACGGCGATGGCCCCGAAAATCGCCGTCCCCATCCAGGCCATGACTTGGCCCACGCGATCAGGGCCCATAAGCGTCATCCCCCAGCACAGAGACCCGGTAATAAGCAAGTTTTCCCCGACGCCGAGGCAAAATCTGCCAAGCGTCAAAATGACGACCGACAGAACGGCCTTGCCGGCGAAAAAGACCGCGACGAGATAAAAACCTCCGGACAGGGCCGAGACCAGCAAGCCGAGAAGCACCGCCAGCTTGACGCCCCGGCTGTCCACGAAAACTCCGGCCCCCATGCGGGAGACTACCGCCACCAAAGACTGGCTGCCGACCACGATGCCGACGATAAAAGTGTCGAACCCCAGATCGTTGTGGACGTACAGGGGCAGCACCGGCATGGCCAGCCCGATGACCAGATAGAGAGTGAAGACCGCCCCGATCAGCGGCAAAAGAGCGGCCGCCCTTGGCTCTGGCGCTTGCGGAAAGGCCGCACCCGGTTGTTCCGTCATTCTATTGCTCATACGTAGGTTGCGTTAATTGCAGCAAGATTTCAGCCCCAAAACGCTGCTCCGGCAAGAAAGGAGCGCCGCGCGGGGCCCGCTTCTCGCCGTTGATGCCCAAATCACATTGGAATGCGCCAACACCCTCCAGGGCCACGGCCACGCCGCACCCTTTTGGCGCCGCGCGCCACGGAGACGATGCGCGGGTTCGGTTCGACGCCGCTGCATTCGGCAAGCGCGCCTTCGACGGCTTTCAGGCTCTCCACTGCGCGATCGAACGTCCCGTTGCGCTCGACGCCGCCGCTTCCGGCGACGACCGGACCTTTTGCCCGGGCCGGCCGCAACCTCGCCCAAGAGGGAAAAGGGCCGCCCAATGCGGATATTCCTTAATGCCCCCTGGAATGCGTTGGATAGACTGATCCTCTCAAATTTTTGCCTGATCATACGAAAAGGCCAACGAATGTATTGTCGAGCAAAAGGAACGGCTGCTATGGCAAAAAAGTAAAAGGAGGCTCCAATGAGCAATCAAAAAAACTCCACGGCGCAGAGCGGCCTGGTCATGACGCGTAGTGCGTTGGCGCAGGAAATTGCCCGGTGGACAGAAAAAGAACATTGCCTGAAAACCGCAATCCCGGGGCTGGTGCTGGTCAAATACGAAGCGCCCACGGAGCCGATGAGCTCCATGTACGATCCCTGCCTTTGCCTGGTGGCCCAAGGCGCCAAGCGCGTCATGCTTGGAGATGAGGAATACGTATACGACGCGAACCATTTCCTGATCACGTCCGTGGGGCTGCCGGTCGTATCGAACGTGGTCGAAGCAAGCAAGGACGCCCCCCTCCTCGGCCTTGCGCTGCAAATCGATCTGCGGCTTGCGGCCCAACTGATGGTGGACAGCAATCTGCCCACGCCCCGCACCCCGCAATGCGGCCGGGGCATCGCCGTCAGCGAAGTCAGCGCGCCCCTGCTCAGCGCCTTTCAGCGGTTGCTCGACCTGCTGGACCAGCCCGAGGACATCCCGATCCTCGCGCCGCTTTTGCACAAGGAAATCCTGTACCGACTTTTGGTGGGAGACCAGGGGCCGCGCCTGCGGCAGATCGCATCCGCCGGAAGCCATGGAAACCAGATCGTGCGCGCCGTCGATTGGCTCAAGGAAAATTATGCGCAGCAGCTAAAGATAGAAGGCCTTGCAAAACAAATCGGTATGAGCACTTCGACCTTCCATCACCATTTCCGCGCCATGACGGCCATGAGCCCCCTCCAATTCCAAAAGTGGCTCAGGTTGCACGAGGCGAGGCGGCTCATGCTCACGGAGAGCCAGGACGCGACAAGCGCAGCGTTGCAGGTGGGGTATGAAAGCCCTTCCCAGTTCAGCCGGGAATACAGGCGCCAGTTCGGCGCCCCGCCCCTGCGCGACATCCGGAAGCTGCAGGAAATGGCGTCCTGATCCCACCGGCCCGCCCCGATCCGACCGGGAGAATGCTTCGCCGCGCCGCAAGCAGAGAGAAACTCAGCGCGGCGGTCAATTCGCTTTGGCGAAACTGGCCAAGCAAAGATTGGACTTCCCGGCGGCCGAGAAGAGTTCGGATAACCGGTTGTCGATCAAAGAATAAAGACTGCCGACCTCAAATACCCCATCCGCGCTGCGGGTCCCGCAGGGCAGGCCGGTCAAGACCTCCATGGCTTCCTCGATGGTCTTGACCGGGATAATGCTGAATTGCTTGTCGGCCACCGCGGCGATAACGTCGTCGTTGAGCATCAGGCTGTCGATGTTGTCATAAGGCAAAAGCACGCCTTGCTCGCCTGTCAGGCCGTGGCGCTTGCAGACATTGAAAAAGCCCTCCACCTTTTGGCTGACGCCCCCCACGGCCATGACGGCGCCGGATTGGCCAATGGCGCCGGTGAAGGCGTAGGACAGGTTGATGGGCGTGTCGGCCAGGGCGGAAAGCAACGCGGCCAGCTCGGCGCCCGAGGCGGAATCGCCCTCGACGCCGGCGTAGCTTTGTTCGAAGCACAGGCTGCCCGTCATGACGATCGGCTTGTTCTGGGCGAACAAGCCGATGAGGTAGCTCTTGATGATGAACATCGCCTTGGTGTGGATGGGCCCGCCCATCTCCGCCTCACGCTCCAGGTCCAGAATGCCCCCGTGCCCGACGCCCAGATTGCAGGCGATCTGATGCGGCAGGCCGAACTCGTGCTCCCCGAAGCAGGTGACGGAAAGTCCGTTGGCCCTGCCCACGGCGAAACCCTGCGTCGCCACCTTGATGATCTTGCGGTCGTAATCCGACAAGAACTCATGTTCGTAAAGATTGATGCGATGATTCCTCTGCTTGAACGACTCCAGCAGCAACCCATGGGTGACGGATTCCTGGTTCGAGGAAGCGGACAGCGCCGCCGCCTCCAGCATCCTCTCCCGTAAAAGGGAAAACTTGAGGGACAGCTTCGTTTGGTCCTCCGCGAGGTTGCTGGCGTAGTCCACAAGCTCGCACAAGGCGTCGATGCTGAACGGACAAAGCTTGTCGCGCACAATGATGTGCGAGAGGCATTGCAAAAAAAGATGGATGTTCTCCGTTGTCCGGTCCGCCACCTCCTGCAGCTGCGCCTTGATCTTGAAATGCTTCTGGAACCTGTTGTCCGCGTAAAGCAGCAATTCATAGGTCGACTCGTCGCCGACCAGAATGATCTTCAGATCGATCGGCAGCGGCTCCGGTTCGATGGTTTTTGTCTTCGACTGCTCGATATCGACCGGATCTTCGATCTTCGAATGCCCGGAGCGCAGCGTCCGCAGCAATCCCTCCCAGCTGGACGGATTCGCCAGAATGTCCTCGACCCTGAGGATCAAAAAGCCATGGTTCGCTTTGTGAAGGTCCCCGGACCGTATGAGGTCGAACCCTGTGTGCAGGGCGCCCAACTCCGACTCTCGCTCCAGGCAACCCAACAGATTAAAATACGTCGGGTGCTCCGCAATGACGATCGGTCCGCCTTTGGTCAAGCTGTGGTCGACGAACAGGTTGACCCGGATTTTGTCGAAAATATCCTCGCTGGCGGCGGCGGTGTCCGTCAACGCCGAAGCGATATTGAGAGGGGCGCCCGAGGAAGGAAGCAGTTGGTCGATGTGCTCCAGCAGTTCGGCGCGCGCCGAATCGAAAAACAGCTTGAGCTTGCCGACATGCGCGTATTGCCCGGCGAGAGGCGTGAGATGTTCGTCAAGAACATTTTCGACAACGTCTTTGTTGAGCTTCGCCTCGTCCTCCTGCAGGGTGATGTCTTTTTGGTTCATGGTGCGCATGTACGCGGAAATTTCGGATAAAAGCTTATCGCTTCCGGAGCGCAAAAGACGTTTCTTGTCGGGATTGAGCTTCTTGTACTCCTCATGCTCCAAAGCCTTTCCTTCGACGATGGGAGAAAGCAGCAGAGCCCCGTTTTCGTCTATATCGACAGTAAACCCGCGCTTCGTAGCAATTTCATCCATTTTTTCAACGAGTTCATCCTTCTCCTCTTGGTAATTTTTCATGATGTTATGATGCTTTTGAAAATATTGTTCATCTTCAAAGCAGGACTTGATGGAGCGCTTGATTCTGTTGATGGTGCGATTAAGCTCCGCCTTGAAGGCGCGGCCTTGCCCGGCCGGCAGCTCGACGTACAAAGGTTTTTCGGGCAAATCGAAATTATGAATGTATAAAATATCATTCGGAACAGGCAAAAGAAGAGCTTTTGGCTGTAGATATTTCAAAAGCATGAAGGTTCGCCCAAGGTTCGGTTCGCCGGACAGGTATACGTTAAACTCGTTGCCGGGAATATGCAGAGCGAGATCCAACGCTTGCAATGACCTTGGCTGGAAAGGAAGAGGACCTACGTCCGAAGAGATTTCCGAACTGCTGTTGTATTGAAACTGGGAGGAATCAAGTTTCGCTCTTAAATCTCCAGGCAACAACGGGGCTGGGCGGTTCATGGAATTGACCTGTAAAGCTTAAGTTTTTGCTGAATCAGCTTATGATAAAATGATTGCCGACCCTTGTCATCACAAACATTAATAGACGACGCATATGTTTTGTGGCAAGGTGATATGGACATTGTTGCCTCACGCTTCCGGCCCGTTTGCGGGGTGATCGGAGCCTGTAGCCAAAAGCGGCGGATAAACGATAAGCCGGAAGTATGCAAGCGACAGGAACACGGCCGTGAGGGATCAAAAAAACCCGCCAACAGCTCCTCTACAAAACTTTTTTGCAAAAAAGCCCCGCGAGGCGAACGCCGCCCCCGAAAAAGACGGAGCCTTTCTGCGAAACGATGCAGCCTTGGCGATGCAAGGCGGTCTTTCTTTTCCACGAAAAATTCGCTCCACAAAAACTTTGCGGGATTTCCATGAACATAAGCAACGTCATCATTGAAAACGTCATAGAAAGCCTCCCCGTGGGACTGATGGTCATCGGCCCCGGCGGAAAAATACTGAAAGCCAACTCCGCACTGGCCTCCATTCTCGGCTACTCCGTCGCAAAGATCATTGAGCACGGGTGGAGCCAATTCTTTTTTGAGGGCGATAAAAATTTTGAATTCAATCAAATCATTCTGGACGTCATCCAGAAAGAGATGGTCGATCTCAAACGGCACGTCCCTTACATGCATCCTGGCGGCGACCTGAAATACCTTGACGTCGTATCTTCGTATTTAAAGGAAAACGAGCAACTCAGCGCCATCGTCGTTGTCATTGACGACGTCACGGAAGTGCACACGCTCTATGAACGCGAAAAGAATATTCTTAAACAAAATACGGAGCTCCACAAAGAGAGAAGCGAAGGGCTGAACAAACTCGCCATGTCCATAGCCCACCAGATCAGAAACCCTGTCGCCTCCATCGGCGGCTTCGCCAATGTCTTGTTAAAAAAGAAAACTTTTTCGGACAAAGAGCGCGCATATCTTGAGGCTATACGCGCAGAGTCGATGAAGCTGGAGCTTTTTGTCCGGGCTATCAGGGAATACTCTTCTCTCACCGCCTGCAACGTCGCCTGGTTCGAAGTAGAAACGTCCATACATGAGGCCGTTGAAGCCACTCAACGGGTGGCGCACGGCAGGGACAGGTCCGTCACCTGGAATCTCGACATCGAAGCGTCAAGATTGTTGGGAGACAAGCCGCTCTTGGTGCACGCCTGGAGCGAAATATTGATCAACAGTCTCGATTTCGCAAACAGCAACAACATCGCCATTGAAATAGCATGCGTCAAAAAGGAAAAATTTGTAAAGATAGAGTTTGTGGACAATCAGGACACCTTCCATCCGCAAAATCTTCCATTCATTTTCGACCCTTTTTTTACCACGCGCGCCAACAGCGTGGGTATGGGACTGGCGAAAGTCAAACGCATCATATCGGAGCACCATGGAGACATTTTCGCCGAATGCATCAATGGATGCAGACTGAAGCTCAACATAACCCTGCCCGTTGAAACAGAGGCCGCAGACGAACTCTATAAGAACAAGCATTGCAATTATTAATACAAACTCACTTTATTCGCATATCTTCCTCAATCTTATTTTCAGATAATTTTTACCACCGGTCCTTGTCCTGCTTGCCAGCCGTCCAAAGTATGGTTAACCAGTTCGCGTTATGAAAAAAGAGCTCATCATTGTCGAATCCCCGGCCAAGGTGAAAACAATTAGCAGGATTCTCGGGAAAAACTTCGACGTCGCCGCTTCCGTCGGGCACGTCAGAGACCTTCCCAAGAACGGGCTGGGCGTTGACGAAACACATGGCTTCGAGCCTGATTACCAGGTCATCAAAGGCAAGGAGCAGGTCGTTAAAAAGCTCAAGACCGCCGCCGGGAAGGCGGAGACGGTCTACCTCGCTCCCGACCCGGACCGCGAAGGCGAAGCGATCGCCTGGCACGTAGCCAACCTGATACGCGACCAGAACCCCAACATTCGCAGAATCCAGTTCAACGAAATCACCACCAGGGCCGTCCAGGAGGCGCTCAAACATCCAACGGAGCTGAACGAAAAGCTCTTCGCCTCCCAGCAGGCCCGGCGCATCCTTGACCGGCTCGTCGGATACAAGCTGTCTCCGCTTCTCTGGACCAAAATCAAACGGGGCATCTCCGCCGGCCGGGTGCAGTCGGTCTCCTTGCGTCTGATTGTAGAGCGCGAAAAGGAGCGGCGCGCGTTCAATCCGGAAGAGTATTGGGTTTTCAAGGTTCTTCTCGAAGGAGAGAATCCGCCCGCCTTCTCCATGGAGCTGTGGAAGATCGACGGGAAAAAAGCGCACGTAGGGTCCCAGGCCCAGGCGGAAAGCCTGGAGGAAAGCATCCGAGCCAATTCCTTCACCGTCGCGTCCGTCGTGGAGAAGGAGAGGAAGAAGACGCCTGCGCCGCCGTTCATCACCTCGACGCTGCAGCAGCAGGCCAACCGCCGGCTCGGCTTCACCGCCAAAAAGACCATGACCATCGCCCAAAAGCTCTACGAGGGCCTGGACTTGGGCGAATTGGGCCAATTGGCGCTCATCACCTACATGCGCACGGACTCCGTGCGTATCGCCCAGGAGGCCAGGGACGCCGCCCACGGGCTGATTCTGGAGCAATTCGGACCGGAGTACTATCCCCCCTCCCCGCGGCAGTACAAGACCAAGGGCTCGGCCCAGGACGCCCACGAAGCCATCCGGCCGGTGGATTGCACCATCACTCCGGACATGGTGCAGGGCCGGCTGCCGAAAGATTTACACAGACTGTACTCGTTGATCTGGGCGCGATTCATGGCCTCCCAAATGGCGTCCGCCGTGTTCAAGGACACCATCGTCGAAGCCCAATGCGGCGCGACGCAATGGCGGGCCAAAGGCGAGCGCCTCCTGTTCCCCGGCCATCTTGCGGTCACGGGACGGGACGAAGAAGAAAAATCCCTGGAGTTGCCGAAGCTTTCGCCCAACGAACCGCTTGAATTGAAAAAGCTGTCCAAGGAACAAAAATTCACGTTGCCCCCGCCGCGATACACCGAGGCCACGTTGGTCAAGGAGCTCGAAGAAAAAGGCATCGGCAGGCCCTCCACCTACGCCACCATCATCTCGACGCTCCAGGACCGCGACTACGTCCGCATGGAGGAGCGGCGCTTCGCGCCCACGGAGCTGGGGTTCACCGTCAGCGACCAGTTAAGCGAACACTTCCCCGAACTCATGGACGTCGGCTTCACGGCGTCCATGGAGTCTTCATTGGACAAGGTGGCGGATGGCGAACAGGACTGGGTGGAGCTCCTGAAAATGTTCACCCAGAGCTTCTACCCCACCTTGGAGAAAGCCCAGAAGGACATGTCCCGGGGCGGACAGGTCACGGACGTTCTTTGCGACGAATGCGGCAAGCCCATGCAGATCAAGTTCTCCAAAACCGGCGGAGAATTCCTGGGCTGCTCCGGCTATCCCGACTGCAAGGGCATCAAGAATTTCGTGCGAGACGAAAACGGCGCGATCGTCGTGACGGAGCGCGTGCAGGATACGGTCACGGACATCGTCTGCGACAAATGCGGCGCCCCCATGGTGATCAAGCAAGGCCGCATGGGCCAATTCCTGGGATGCTCGGCCTACCCCGACTGTACGAACATCAAGAACTTCAAGCGCAACGAAGACGGATCGCTGGTTGTTCTGGAGAAAGAGGACCAGATCAAGGTCGGAACGTGCCCGGAATGCGGCGGCGATCTGGTGGTCAAACGCGCACGCACGGGAAGCAGGTTCATCGCCTGCACGGGCTATCCGAAATGCAAGCACACGGAGCCGTTCTCCACCGGCGTCCCGTGTCCGGAGCCAGATTGCGACGGGGAGCTTGTGGAAAAAAGCTCCCGCCGGGGCAAAATCTTTTACGCATGCAACCGTTATCCCAAATGTCGATACGCCGTATGGGATAGGCCGGTGAACCAGAAATGTCCCGACTGCGGACACCCGCTGCTGGTGGAGAAAAACACCAAGGCCAAAGGCCCGCACCTGGCCTGCCCGCAAAAGGACTGCGGCTACATTCAGGAAATCAAAGAATCCGGAGGCGAGGCGGATGACCATGCATAACCCCGAGAAGGCCGAAGAAACATCCCGGTTTGGAGCCGTGGCTTTGCTCGGCCCGCCGAACGCCGGCAAATCCACGCTGATGAACCGGCTGCTCGGCGAGAAGGTGGCGATCGTCAGCCCGAAGCCGCAAACCACGCGCAACACCATTACCGGCATCCTGAACCGCCCGGGGCTGCAAATAGTTTTTCTCGACACCCCCGGCGTCCACCAACGCTCCGGCCGCATGAACAGGCTGCTGTTGGAGTCCGCCTGGCGCGCTCTGGCCGAGGCGAACTGCATCGCCGTGCTGCTGGACAGCGTGAAGTATCTGAAGTCGCCCGCCAGCCTGGGGCAGGACTTCGGCTCGTTGCGCCAGCGGGTGCTGGAGACGGGAGCGCCGTTGGTCGTCGTCGTGAACAAGGCCGACAAGATCAAAGACAAGGCTTTGCTGCTGCCGCTCATCAAAGAAGTCGGCCAGTTCTTCCCCGGCGCCGAAATCGTGCCCGTTTCCGCCCTGACCGGCGACGGCCTGGAGGACTTGCTGCAAACCCTCGCCCAATTCATACCGGAGGGCGATCCCGCTTTTCCGGAGGATCAACTCTCCACCGTTCCCTTGCGATTCCTCAGCGCGGAAATCATTCGAGAAAAGTTATTTTTGGCCCTCCACCAGGAACTACCCTACTCCACGGCCGTGGTTATCGACTCCTTTGAAGAAGATCGGGGCAAGAATCTCGTCAGAATCGAGGCCACCATCGTCACGGCGCGCGACAACCACAAAGGCATGATTATCGGCAAGAAAGGAGCCATGCTCAAAAACATCGGCCAGCAAGCCCGCGAGGAAATCGAAGAGCTTGCCGGAGCCCGCTGCGGCTTGAATCTCTGGGTCAAGGTCCTTCCCGACTGGACGGAGGACCCAGGCTTCCTGCACTCCCTGGGGCTTGGAGAATAGCGCAGGCCGCCCTCGATTTTTCCCGACCTCCTTCTTGACGCAACGAAAGAACGCTGCGGACCGCTGAAGGGCGGTTGAAGAGCAGCGCCTCGTCCCGCGCAAGGCCGCGCCCTCCGCCGGCCGTGCGGCCGGCTTTCCTCCTCTCCGCAGAACGCATTGCGGCTCTATTTAGCATTTACGCTTGAAATGCTTGCTTAACGGCTGGAGCAGCCCGCCTGCAAGCGCTTCGCGTATTGTAATCCTCAAATGCAGGACGCCTCCCAATCTTGTGAATCTCCAACGCAGCGTTATGTTCCAAGGAATTACAATGTGAAGGCGTAACTTCTTTCCCTTGAAAACGACTTTTCAGACATCGCCATCCATTCTTTAATTCTTGCATGATATAGATGCCCGTGATTTATAGCTGACTCTTTCAAAGAAGTGGAGCATACAGTACATGCGGAAAGCAGGCCTGCCGCCAGCGGCGCGTCGTTCCAGAATGACCTCAACACGCTTCCGCTGCAAACGCCGCCATGGACGTCATGCACATGAGCGCATCCACCCCCTTGAGGAAAAAATTTTTGTTTGATCGCAGCCTCTGGCTGGTGACTGTCGTTGTTTTTTTAGGCGTTCTTATCGGTACGTTGCTGGCGTACTTCTATACGAAAAGCATTGTAACGGATCTGGCGCTCGGCTACACGTCGCAGGCCCTGAGGTTTCTTGACCGCGAAGTCCACGCCCGAGTGGCCGAGACCGTGGTCGACCTCAAGTCCTGGAGTCGGGAAAACGTGCTCCGTCAGGCGTTGGAAAAGGCGCCGGCCGGAGCGCGGGCTCGAAGCAAGGCCCTCGCACGCCTGGCCGCCAGAGTTCCTGACGGATTTTTCGACAAAATCTACCTGTTCAACGCCAACGGCGAGCTTGTCCTGTCCACCGCCTCCGAGTCCGTTGAAGCTCTCTCGATCAAGGACTGCGCCTTTTTTACTCGCGCCACGAACAAACATTTCGTCCTTGAAACGCTTGAAAAAAGCCGGGTCACAGGGAGGCCCGTTTTGGTCGCGGCGGCGCCTGTGACCGACGCCGCCGGCGACGTTCTTGGCGTCTTGGCCGCCTCCCTCGACATTCCTGCTTTCGCCGGCGAAACGCTGCGCGAGGTCAGCATCGAAACGTCCGGGAAAGGCTATCTCCTCGAAGACTCGGGCTTTGTCCTGGCCTCGCCCGCAGCCGGCGACACGGAGGCGATCTGGCCGGAAGCCGCCATGGCGAAAGTTCAAGAGGCGGCCCGGACAGGCGAGATTGTTCTGCTGCATCTCAAAGAGGGCGAACGGATGCTCGCCGCCAGACACAACGCCATCACCGGCTGGTACATGGCCATCGCGGCCAAGGAGTCCGAGGTGTTGCGCCCCGCCGCCAAACTCGCCTGGATCAGCGGCGGCGTAGCGGTCGTGACGCTGGCGCTGGTGTTGCTGGCGTTAAGCGG
The DNA here is from genome assembly GCA_030156255.1 of Desulfovibrionales bacterium. GTDB lineage: Bacteria > Desulfobacterota > Desulfovibrionia > Desulfovibrionales > Desulfovibrionaceae > JASGMV01. The sequence goes on along the minus strand of JASGMV010000011.1, from coordinate 48,607 downwards.
CCTGCACCGGGCCTTGACCGATCTGAAGCACTCGGAGGAAAAATTCGCCAAACTCTTTTTGATGTCTCCGGACGGCATTGTGCTCATGGATCTCGATGCGTTGAAAATAAAAGACGCCAACGAAACCTTCTCCCGGATTTTCGGATTCCAAAGAGAGGAGGTCCTCGGCAAGACCTTATCCGAGCTCAATATATTTTCCGATCCGCATGTTGGCGAAAGGGCCTTTGAACAATTCGCCCACACAGGGAAAATTCTGCATTTGGAGTTCGAGTCCAGAACCAAGAGCGGAGCCGCTCTGGACTGCATGTTATCCGGCCAATCCCTGGAGATAGGCGACAGGCGCCACGCCATCGCCATTATTCGCGACGTCGCCGAAGTCAAAAAAATGAACGCCATGATGATCCAAACGGAAAAGATGATCTCCCTGGGTGGAATTGCGGCGGGCATAGCCCACGAAATCAATAATCCGCTGGGCATCGTCCTCCAAGCCGTGCAAAGCATCATGCAGCGCACCCGGCCGGACTTTGCGAAGAACGTCAACGTAGCAAAAGAACTTGGCTTGGACCTGCAAGTGGTTGCGCAATATCTTCACCAACGCCAAATCGACCAGTTTGCGCAAGACATCAAAGACGCCGCATTGAGAGCCTCTGAAATCATTAAACATATGCTTGATTTCAGCAGACGCAGCGAATCGCGCCGCTCCGTTTGCGACCTACGGGCCATCATGGACAAGGCGATCATTCTGGCCGGGAACGATTACGACTTGAAAAAACATTACGATTTCAAAAAAATCAACATACTGCGACAATACGGCGACAAGGAAATCCTGGCGAATTGCACGGAAACCGAAATCGAACAGGTCTTTCTCAACGTGCTTCGCAACGCAGCCCAGGCGATGATGGCCCCCGAGCATCGGCGGGAAGATCCCCGGATAACCGTTCGAATCCGGCGGGACGGGCCGATGGCGCGCATCGAGATTCAGGACAACGGGCCCGGCGTCTCGGACGAACTCAACAAGCGCATCTTTGAACCCTTCTTCACCACCAAAGCGCCCAATACAGGCTCCGGGCTCGGACTTTCGGTGTCCTATTTCATCATAACGAAAGGGCATGGCGGGACCATGTCCGTATCCTCCGCTGCGGGCCAGGGCGCCGTTTTCACCATTGAACTTCCCTCCAGCCAGCCAGGAGACGGCCATGACGAAAAAGCCGATACGCCTTCTCGTGCTTGATGACGAACCCAAAATCCGACAGCTCATCAGGCTCTATTTCGAGGAGTATGAGGAGTTCGACATCACCCTGGCCAATTCGGCGGAGGAGGCTTTGGCGGCGCTTGAAGAAAAGCCGGTGGATATTTGTATCGTGGACATCCGCCTTCCCGGCATGACCGGCCAGGATTTTATTCATCTGGCCCAGGCCCGAGGCTCGTCCCCGCGATTCATGATCCACACCGGCTCCGTGGAAATGTCCGAACTGGCCCTGCACATGGGGCTTGGCGTGACGCGGCGGGACATCTTTCTCAAGCCGGCGGACATCGAAGCCATGCTGCGCCGCGTCCTCGAACTATCAAAAGAGCTTGAGGCCCATGAAAATCCTCATTATTGACGACGAACCGAGTCTACGCCGATCCCTGCGCGCCTACCTGGAGGACATGGATTTCGACGTCCAGGAGGCGGACAACGGCCAAACCGGCCTGAGCGCCCTGGCCGAGGCCCCGGAGACGATCAACGCCGTCATCCTGGACCTGAACATGCCGGTCATGGATGGGTACAGCTTTTTACCCCAGGCCGTGGAGATCGCGCCGGAGACGCCCGTCATTGTCCTCTCCGGCGTAGGCGTCGTGGGCGACGCCATGAAAGCCGTCCGCTTGGGAGCCTGGGACTTCATCACCAAGCCCCTGCACAGCATGGACATCGTTCAGCACGCTTTGGAGAAAACCTTCGAGCGGGCGAGATTGATTCGGGAAAACAGGCTCTACCAGGAAAACCTGGAAGTCCTGGTTCAGCAGCGCACGGCGGAAGTCGAAGACACCAGAAGGCAAATCATGCAACGTTTGAGTTTGGCTGCGGAATACAAAGACAATGAAACCGGCCATCACGTTATTCGGGTAGGCGAAATCAGCGCGTTGCTGGCTCGCGTCTTGGGCCTGCCCGAAAATCTTTGCAGCATGTTGCGGGACTGCGCGCCCCTCCACGACGTCGGCAAAATGGGAATCCCCGACTCCATTCTGCTCAAACCCGGCGAGCTCAATGAGCAAGAATGGAAGATCATGCGCATGCACTGCGTGTACGGCTGCCAAATCCTCGGTCCGCTGCAAAGCAAGGCGGAAGCGATCCGAGTCTGCCCAAACCTCGACGTCCTCAACGAAGACATGGATAACGAACTGCTGCAACTGGCCAGAACGCTCGCCCTTTGCCACCACGAACGATGGGACGGGAGCGGCTATCCCAATGGGATCGCCGGCGAGGCCATCCCCATAGAAGCCCGCATCGTCACCGTGGTCGACGTCTACGACGCGCTGAGAAGCGAACGGCCCTACAAAAAGGCCTTTCCGGAGCAACTGTGCCTGGAGATCATTCAACAAGGCTCCGGGACCCAGTTCGATCCGACCATCGTCGATGCACTGCTCGAACACGCCTCGGAGGCGGCGAAAATTTTCGAGCAATGGGGCGATTGACGCGGTTTCACCACCCGAGACCGAGCGCCGCTTTTCAGAAGGCCAAAACGGATTCATCCGGCCCAAGAGCGCTTTTTGGACCGGATGAATCTGGAGTGAGGAGGCTACAAGACAACATGCAGGACATGCAGGGGCTATGCCTTCAAAACGCTACTGCTGGGGAGGGGAAACCAACATCCAATCAACCTATCCTTTCGCTTAGGCGTCGGGGCGCTCCGGAGACGCGAAGGTCAGCCGCATTTGCAACCGTCAACCGCACGCTCCTCAAGACCAACGCCTTGAGCTCTCATTCGGCGAACCAACCGGACCGCATGGTCGGGAACTTCCTGCTCGCGGGCCAGATCGGTGAGCCGCCAAAATTTTCTCGGAATCTCCACGTGGACGTCGGCGTCAAGCTCCGGAATGTGAAAGAGAAAGTACAAGCTTGTATTGGGTGGAGCCGAATACAGCGCATTGGACATCAACTCCTTCACCCGGGCGACGGAAAGCCCGTAACGCCGGGCCACGTCGCGAATCCCCTGGCCAAGCTTGCTCATGCCTTCCTGGGTGAACTGAACCATATGCAATCTGACGGGAAACGCGCGGCGCCCGTTGAGATATACCTCTTCTTCAGCAAGGCTTCTCGCTACGCCAACAAGATCCTGGGGACAAAACATACGCGCTCCTTGCAACGTTAGAGTCTGTCGGGTCGGCCATGCGACCGACGACTCCCTTTTATTGAAATTGATTTTCAGTGTCAATAGTTTTTTCAAACTCACCAAAAAAAATTCAAACCTCCTTGAAGCGAATCAAAATGACCGTAATGAAGAATAAAAAGACAAGCCCCACAACCGCGGAAGCAACCGTTCGGATCTGAGGCGGGACTGCGGCGAATCGAGCAATAGCGCTCCAGCCGAAAGGATGGTGGAAAGCAGGCGCAGAGCCGCCCGGTAACGGGGTGCTCCCTGCCTGGCTGTTGAAAAATTCGTCGAACGCAGGCCGTTCAAAAATAGCGATCCAAGACAGATGGCGTTTCCGCTTGAAATGCTCGTGCTTAACGACTGGCGCAGCCTGCTTGCAAGCATTTCGCGGCAAGGATTTTCGGGTGAATCCTTGCCGAACAGGTTAACTTTTCAAGTTAACGACTGAGCCCGGTCAACACCAATCAATGCGTGCTCGCTTTCGAATGAGGGGACAGATACGTTTCAAGTCTCCAGACGCACGCAGCCGCCGCCTCCACGTGTGCATCGGGTTGCGAAGTTCGTCCGGGGAGCGCGCCCAAGCGCCACGACGGGCCGCGGCGCTTCCCTCCCGCAAGGAGCGCCGGACCCGCCGCCCCTCCGGACGACTCAACAGCCCGATCCGTCACAAGCGTTCCGCCCGCAAGGATCGATTGCTTATTATGCCTCAATTTGCATAATGGCGCTATAATGGCAAGCGTCGCAACACCCCCAAGATGCGGATGCGCCGCACCCGCCTTCAAAAAAAACCGGAGACGGGTCGGTTAAGATTTGAGAAGGACCTGGCCGTGAACAAAAAACAAATCGCCTTTTTTCTTCTGTGGCTTTTGCTCTTCAGCTCCAACGCATTCGCCTGGACCGCCCGCGACCTGGATAACCTGGTGGAATCCGCCATGCAGGAGTCCGGGATGGTCGGGCTGGTTGTCGGGGTCTCGGCGCACGGCTCGCGGGAAATCGTTCGAGCCTACGGCGACGCCGACCTCGAGCATGACGTGCAAATGACCGCGGACGCCGTTTTCCCCATTTGCTCCATCACCAAGACCCTCACCGCGCTGTGCGTTCTCAAGCTTTACGCCGAGGGACGATTGGACATCAAGAACACTGCGGCCGCGTACATCCCAAGCGCTCCGTACGGACGCGACATCACCCTGGAGCAGCTTTTGCGCCACATGTCCGGGCTGGCGGATATCACCAAAATCGAACCATTCGCCTCCAACCAGGCCCGGGATTACACACCCTGGGAGCTCATGGCCATGTTCGGCGCAAAGCCTCTGGAGTTCACCCCCGGCCAGCAGACCCGCTACAGCAACTCCGGCTATATCCTGCTCGGACTGGTGGTGGAGAAGGTCGCCGGCCTGCCTTACGGAGCCTATCTGCAACAGGCCGTACTCGATCCGCTGGGCATGCGCGCGACCAGGCTCGGCTCCAACGCCGAAATCATTCCGGAAAGGGTTCGGGGATATCGCAAAGTCGACGGCGAGACCCGCAACGCCCCCCAAGCCAGCCTGGTCGCTCCTTACGCCTCGGGAGGCGTCGTCTCCACCATACCGGACCTGCTCAAGCTCAAACAGGCTTTCCAGCCGAACAGAATCCTGCCCAAACGGCTTCTCGACGACATGTTCAAGCCGGCCAGGTTGGCCGACAAAAGCCTCGCCCTGGAATCCGGGTCCATGACCTACGGCTACGGCCTGGACATGGTGGTCCGCGACGGCCGCCTGATACCGGGCAAGACCGGCGCGATCTCCGGATTCAACACCTATTTCGCCTACTTTCCGTCCAAGGACCTGCTCATCGCCTTGGCCGCCAACACCGGCGGCGTGATCAAAGATATGGTGGACCTGGCGCTGGCCATCGAAGCCAAGGTCGAATGAGCCCTCGCCAGTCTTTTTCTTGACAACCCAGAACCATGCGACCATGCTCCCCCGCCATGGAACAGCAGCCCGCGGCCGACAATCGCCGCATGTTTCTCTATCTTCTGATTTTGACCTCGGCTTCGACTTTCGGCCTTCAAGGTTGGCGATCCTTGATCACCAATTTCTGCGTGGAGCGCGCCGGACTCGGAGGGTTCGAGATGGGCGTGCTCCAGTCCGTGCGGGAGGTCCCGGGGCTGCTCTCCCTACTCGTCATTTATCTGCTCTGCATCATCTCGGAGCGCCGCCTGGCCGCGCTCGCCGTGGTCCTGTTGGGCGTAGGAGCGGCCCTGGCCGGGTTCTTGCCGAATTTCAGCGGCATCATCCTGACGACCTTGATCATGTCGTTCGGATTCCACTATTTCGAACCCGTCAACCAGTCGCTGACCTTGCAATATTTCAACAAGGGGTACGCGCCGATTGTCGCGGGACGCCTCCGTTCGGTGGCCGCGGCCACCAGCATCTTCGCGTCCGGGTTCATTTTTGTTTTGGCGTTTTTCCTTAACTACACCTCCATGTTCCTGCTCGTAGGGATGAGCGTCGTTCTGGTCGGATTCGGCTGCCTGTTCTTCGACCCCACGGACAAGAACATACCGCCCCAACACAAAAAAATGATCCTGCGCCGGCGCTATTGGCTCTACTACGCCCTGACTTTCATGGCCGGCGCGCGCAGGCAAATCTTCGTGGCCTTCGCCCTGTTCCTGCTGGTGGAGAAATTCAAATTCCCGGTCCAGGGCGTCACCGCCTTGTTCATCGTGAACAACGTCGTTCTGTTCTTCCTGTCTCCTCTCATCGGACGCGCCATCAACAGATTCGGCGAGCGAGCGGTTCTGTCGATTGAATACTCCGGGTTGTTTTTTGTATTTTTGACCTACGCCTTTACCGACAGCACGATTCTCGTCACTCTCGCCTACGTCGTGAACCAAGCCCTGTTCAACTGCAGCATCGCCATCAATACGTTCTTCCAGAAGATCGCCGACCCACAGGACATCGCCCCCAGCATGGCCGTGGGATTCGCCATCAACCACATTGCGGCCGTGATCATCCCGGTATTCGGCGGCCTGATGTGGCTCTCCCACCAGCGGCTGGTTTTCGTCGGCGCCGCCGGCCTGGCCGTCTGCTCCTTCATCCTCTGCAGAATGGTTCCCTCCAAGGAAAAACTGGCGAACAGGGCGTAGCGCTCTCCGGGCCTTGCCCCGACAGAAACCGGAATGTTCTTGCCGCGCGGTCGGCGCAGCCCTCCCGTCCGATCCGCATCGACCGAACGCCGCGCTCCACGCCCGTCCGCCCCGCCCGTTGCTTGCCCTCCGGACCGGCCAGGGATATCGTGGCGCACCCTTCGTCGATATCAAAACGAAACCTCCACACAAAGGACCGACCATGAGCAATCCGCACGTGCTTCTCGAAACCAGCCAAGGCGATATTCTCATCGAATTGTTCGAAGACAAGGCTCCCAAAACCGTGGAGAACTTTCTCGCCTACGTGGACGCCGGCCATTACGACGGGACCATTTTTCACCGCATTGTCCGCAATTTCGTCAGCCAGGGCGGCGGGTACACCATGACCATGGAGCGCAAACCCACCCGCGAGCCCATACAAAACGAGGCCGGCAACGGGTTGAGCAACACCGCCGGAACCGTGGCTATGGCCCGGCTGCCCGAGCCCCATTCGGCCTCGGACCAATTCTACCTCAACGCCGCGGACAACACGATGCTCGACCATACCGACGACACGGACGCGGGCTTCGGCTACTGCGTCTTCGGCCGGATCGCGGAAGGGCTCGACGTGGCGAAGAAAATCAACTGGAAAGTCGTCAAGAACGTGGGTCCGTTCCAGGATTTCCCCGTGGAGCCCGTGGTCATCGTCTCGGCCAAGCGTTTCGAATAGGCGGGCGGCCGGGTCTCGTTCATGGCGGAATCCGCATAGGATTTTCCCGTCTCCGGAGGACAACCAACAATAAGGACGCATCATGTCGACATCCTTCTCCGCCGGTGCGGAAAGCGCCAATGGCCTGACTTTCGACGCGGCGGCCCTGCGGGATCGGGTATGCGAGGCGGCGATGGTCCGACCGGGTGATCTTGCTGCAGACGCATCCTCAAACTCGGTTTGCCTCACCCAAGGCCTGCTGGCGCGCGGCGTCAAAACGCTCGCCGTAGCGCCGTCGCAAGGCCCCCTTGAACACCTGAAAGCGCAGTTCGGCGCCAACAACTCTATGGACTTTCGACAGGGAGCCCTCGGGGCTCTGCCCATCGAGGACGCAAGCCTGGACGCCATACTGGCCGACCGGGCCTTGTTGGGGACCGAGCGACCGGCCGCGGCCGTGGCGGAAATGGCCGCGAAGCTCAAACCCGGAGGCCGGTTGGTCCTTACGGAGCTGGACCGCCGAACCTGCGGTTGCCCGGACGGCGGGCGGCAAGCGCAAGACGCTGGTTTCTCCCGAGCCGAGGTTGCGCGCTGGCTGCGCGAGGCGGGACTGAACGGCGAGTCCGTCGAGGACGCCGGGGTTTCCTGCTGCGTCGAGGCGGGGCGCCCCGACGGGCCGCAGGGCGCATCCATGTTCCTGGCCCGCGGTTTTCGTCCGGTAGAGGGCCGCTCCGACGCCTACGATGCGCACCCGCGAGCCCAGGAGCTGTTTCAATCCGGCTGGTTCTGCGCCGAGAGCGTCCTCATGGCCATGGCCCGGGAGCTGGGCGTCGAGGACGCCGCGATCCCGGCGATCTCCACCTGCTTTTGCGGCGGCTACGCCCGGACCAGCGGCCCGTGCGGCGCCGTGTCCGGCGCGCTCATGGGCGTGGGGCTGATCCACGGACGCACGGACCCCAAAGGCCCGGCTGAGGCGGCCTACACTCTGGCCAAGCGATTCACGGACGCCTTCTCCAACATCTATGGATCCATCTACTGCACGGAAATCCTGGGAGGCAGCCTGGGAGACCCGCAACAGCGGGAGGCGGTCATGGGTGGCGGCGTCCTCCAGCGCACCTGCCCCACTCTGTGCGGCAGAGCCGCAAGCTTGGCGCTGAGGCTTCTCCGTGAATACGAAAAGGAACCCGCATGATTCGCTTCGCCCACGTCAACGTGATCGCCCGCGACTGGCGCAAGCTGGCCGCCTTTTATCAGGAAGTCTTTGGTTGCGAACCCGTTCCGCCAGAGCGGGACATGGCCGGCGACTGGCTGGACAAAGCCGTAGGACTGCGCAGCGCCCGCCTTCGCGGCGCGCACCTCCGTCTGCCCGGCCACGGGCCGGAGGGGCCGACCCTGGAAATTTTCTCCTACGACAGCATGGACCAGCGTCCGGGCGTCCGAGCCTGCACCCCCGGTTTCTCCCATATCGCCTTCGCCGTGGACGACGTGGAGGCCGCAGCCGACAAAATTCTGGCCAGGGGCGGCCAGGCCGTGGGCGAGTTGACCCGCAGAGCCATCCCCGGGGCCGGGTCAATAACTTTCCAATACCTTACTGATATCGAAGGAAACATTCTGGAGCTTCAGCGCTGGGAGCCATAACATAGCTGCGCGTCCCTGCGATGCGTGCGTAGGGCAAACGCGCCGATCAAGTTTAAAGCATCGCTCTTTGCCCCGCCGGCCCGCTTTGCCAGTCGTGAACAGCACGCGACTCCGGCAAGAGACGAACCCGCCGAAGTCCGACCTTTCGCATCCGATGTCCCTCACCCCAAAATTCGTTGCGAGCGCCAAGCTCGGCGGGGGCCCGGTCGCCTGTCCGCGAGCAACCGCATCCCCCACCGGCCGGGAAAGCCCCCACGGAGACGCCCGCCGCAAATTTGCAGAGACGCTCAAAGCCCCTATAGCGGCCTCGAAGCGCCATGAGCGCCGAGCACGTTCGTTCATCCCTCTCTTCCCGCCTCGCCGCAGGCCTCTCGAAAAGCGTATTTTTTCTTTGCATATTTTTTTGCAATTATTTTTTATTTTTTTAAAAAAAATATTTTATTTTATTATGTTATATTACAATAATCTTTATATTATTTTATTGAAGTAAATCCCAAACTCGGCGGCGTTTGGTCCCGCCGGCTCGAAACGGCTTCCCCAAAAGCCCGTCCATCCCTGTTTGGATCTTCCGGAGCCGCCGCCTGCTGCATTTCCTCGTCCGCCCCTTGCCCTGAGCTCATAGGAGACGTACAATGGCTTGGAATCGTTGCCTGCCCCCGTGACACGAAACCAGGAGGAGCCGTATGGAGCGCGCCAAAGAGGCAAAAGCCAAAATCCAAGAAGACTTCGACATGCTTTGGAAGGACGCCAAGGCCTTGATCCAGGCCACGGCCGGCGACGTGGACGACAACACCCGCGAGGCCCGCGAACGGCTGCGCAAGACCCTGGACGAAGCCAAGTCCCGGTTCTCCGGTTGGGAGGAGTCCGTCTCCCAGGCCGTGTCCGAACAGGCCGACAAGATGGACGCCTACGTGCGGGAAAAGCCCTATCAGACCGCCGGAGTGACGCTTTTGGCTGGCCTGTTCCTCGGTTGGCTTTTCTCCCGGAAGTAGCATGCCATCCTCCCTGGATCGCCTGCTACGGCTGCCCGAAAGCATGGGCAGAGCCTGGAGCCTCGCCCGACGCCTGGCCGCCAACCGGGCCGAGCTTTTTTCCTTGGAGCTGCGCGAAGAGGCCAGTTTCGTCGCAGGGCTCTTCCTGGCTTTGGCCCTCGGCCTTTTTTGCGGGGCGATGTGCCTGTTGCTGGCCACCGCGGCGGCCATCGCGCTCTTGCCGCCCGAGCATCGGCTTCTCGGGCTGGCGGCGGCCGCCCTGGTCTACGGCGCGGCGGCCGCTCTGCTCATCGGGCTGAGCCTGCGCAAGCTTCGCACACGGCCCAAGCCTTTCCATGAAAGCCTTGAGCTGCTCAAACGGGAGACCCGTTGTCCCGGCGACGATTGAGCTCCCGCCAGGCGCGAAAGGCCCTCCTTGTCCGGGAAACCAAGCTCTTGCAAACCTCTCTGGCGCTGGAGCTGTGCGACGCGACGCGGGACGCGCGCCTCCTGCGCCGACGGGCTGTTCTCGCCTTGGCCGGACTGCGGCTGGGATGCAAAATATGGCGTTGTCTCAAACGGCGGCGGGCCCGCCAAGCCTGATTACTGAGCCAAGAACACCTGGGCCCTGTCCACCAACTCTCGGCTGAACCGCTCCAGCAGCTTCGAGGCCACGTTCCAACGCCGCCAATAGAGCCTCACCGAGACCCCGACGCCGCCGGCCGCATCCACGATGGCTCCCTGGCGCTCCAGTTCCCGGCTTTGCTCTTCCGGCAACATGCCGCACCCCACCCCCTGAAGCACAAGAGCAGGAAAGAGTTCCGAGGAGGGCGCATAATGGGCCGGATAGCTGTCCGGCGCCCGGCCCAACGCCTTTACGAAAAGCTTGTTGTGCAGGTCATCCTTGCGGTTGAAGATGATGACCGGCGCCCGGCCGGCCGCCTCCAGGGTCAATCCGTTTGGAAACCAGGTCCGGGCGAAGTCCGGCGAGGCGAAGAGCCGGTAGTCCATACGGCCGAGATAGGTGGTGGAGCAGCCCTGAATGGGCTCGTCCCGCGCTCCCACGCACCCCGCCACCTCGCCGTCGCGCAAAAGCTTGTGGGTCTCCTCCTGGTCGTCCAGCCGCAGATCAAGGACCAACCGCTCCCGCTTCAAAAAATCCCCCACGGCCGGAAACAACCACGTTCCCAGGCTGTCCGCGTTCACCCCCAGGGCTAGGCTGGTGAAGCCGTGTTCGTCCCTCGGAAACAAACGCGGCGCAAGGTCCTCCTCCAGGCGCTTCACTTGGAGGTAATGGCGGATCAACCCCCGCCCTGCGTCGGTTGGCCGCGGCGGATTGGTCCTGGCGAGCAAGACCTGCCCGACCAGTTCCTCCAACAGCCGCACCCGCTGGGAAACAGCTGATTGCGTCAAATGCAGAACACGTCCGGCCTTCTCGAAACCGCCCTCCATGACCACCAGAGCCAGGGCCTCCACCAGCTTGTAATCCAGCATGGAGTGCCATTAGCATCTCTAATGATACATCTCAACTATTTATTATGCTTTTGAATTTGGTTGGCGTAAGCTCTTTACCAGCGCGGCCGATCAGAGCGAAAACCATGCCTGCAAGGCCAACGGCTGCAGTCTGCTCCACGGGAGCGAGCAGGCAATTTCGACAGTGGAGCGCGGCGGTAATCGAGGCGATTCGCCTTATCAATCAACGAGGATCAAAGCATGGACTTTTTTTCGCCCCGCTTCCTGGCGCTGACCTTTGGCCTGGCCTGCGCCGCAACCTGGGGGGCGGGAGATTTCAGCGGGGGACTGGCCGCCAAACGCAGCCCCGTGCTGCAGGTCATGTGGCTCTCCCAGCTCGTGGGGGGGATATCTCTGGTCGGGTTGCTTGCGTTCAGCTCCGAACCCCTGCCGGCCGCGGCGTCCATGCTTTACGGAGGCGCCGCCGGGTTGGCTGGAGCTGCGGGCATTCTGGCCTTGTACACGGCGCTGTCCCGCGGCTCCATGGGCGTGGCCGCCCCGCTGTCGGCCGTACTCACGGCGTTGCTGCCCGTGCTCGCCTCGGCCTGGACCGAAGGCCTGCCCTCGGCGTTGCGCATGGCGGGCATGGTCCTCGGCTTTGTCGCTATCGGCCTGCTGACGTACACCCCGGGCCGCGGCCGCATGTCGGCTTCCCATTTCTGGTTGTGCTTGGGGGCCGGCGCCGGCTTCGGGCTGTTTTTCATCGGCATGGACGCCGCCGGCCAAGGCGGATTGCTCTGGCCGTTGCTCGCAGCCAGAATCGCGTCCTTGTCGCTGGCGACGCCCTTGTGCCTGCTGCGCAGAGACCTTCTTCACATGCCGAGCCTGCGCCAACTGGCGCTGATCATTGCTTGCGGGCTGCTGGACACCGCAGGGAACGCCTTCTTCGTCCTGGCGACCCAGACCGGCAGATTGGACATCGCCGCCATCCTGGGCTCGCTCTACCCAGCGTCTACGGTGTTGCTGGCGTCCCTGCTCCTGCGCGAACGGCTGAACAAGAGACAGCTAACGGGGGTGGCCGTCGCCCTGGGCGCGTTGGCGCTCATATCCGCTTAAGGCGATTTGAGCGATACAAACCGGGGGAACGACCCATCAGCCGAAAAAAATGAACTTTTCAGACTTGTTGGCTGCAGGAAGGTGATGAAGGGAGCGCGAGGACTTTTGCGCTCCCTTCAAATTCTTTGAACAAGCTGATTGAAAAGATACAAGCGCCGGCGTTCAGATTCCCATCAGAGAGGCCGCGCCCGACACGTTCTGCCCGGCGGACCGACAAAATTCTATGAGTCCCATGGTGGTGGAGCCCACGGAAGACGCCAAGTCCGAGACTTGCGGCGCCATGGAGGCAAGGAAAGAGAACTTGTCGAGCAGCGAAGCGGTTTGCGCGGCCGTCGCCTTCTCCAGCAACTCCTGAAGCTGGCTGGCCGCGGAGATAAATCCGTCGTCCAACAGGCCGAGTTGGTTGGCGCCTTTGGCGTAGGAAATCAGGGAGTCGGCAATGGAGGCCTTTGCGTCGGCGTCCAGGGCTTCGAGCGCATGCTGGCTGTCGTTCAGCTCTTCATTGTAGCCCGTGACCGCGGAAACCGCCGAGGCCACCTGATCGTCGCTCACGTTTTTCGAAGCCAGGGTTTTGGCGGTGGACAGCAAATTGTCGGCCGTGGACGCCTCTCCCAGGGTCTTGGCCATAGAGGACTGGGAGGTGAGCAGGCCGCTGAGGGCGGAGATCAAATCCTGCTTGAGGCCCGCCTGGGTCTTCGCCAAAGCCTCCGTTCCCTCCATCTCCGAGGAGCCGAGGGACTTCGCGACTCCGCTCAAGTCAAAGGCCGAGACCGGTCCCGAAAAAAGCAACAACATGGACGCCAAAAACGCCGACGCAAAGATCGCCTTCATCGAGCCTGTCCTCCACCGTGAAATGTTGCGCAAAAATTTTCCCTATTCCACAGATCATAGAAGCGAAGGTCTTCTTTGGCAAGGCGCCGCCCCCGCGCCCCTCTACTCCTTGGCTTTCTTTTTCTTGCCGGCGAGCATGTGCCGCTGGCTGGCCGGGAGCACCGACTTGCGCAACCGGACGGAATGCGGCGTCACCTCGACCATCTCGTCGTCCCGGATGAACTGCAGGGCGCGCTCCAGGGTCATGGGCAGAACCGGCGTCAGGATCACGTTTTCGTCCCGCCCGGATGCGCGCAGGTTGGTGAGCTTTTTTTCCTTGGTCGGGTTGACGTCGATGTCGTTCTCGCGGTTGTGTTCGCCCACGATCATACCTTCGTACACGGGTTCGCCCGCCGTGATGAAAAGCCGGCCCCGCGGCTCCAGGTTGTACAGAGCGTAAGCCACGCCCTTGCCGGGGCGGTCGGCGACCAGGGAGCCGCTGCGGCGGGAGGGAAACTCGCCGCGATGCGGTTCGTATCCCTCAAAATACGTGTTCATGATCCCGGTACCCTTGGTGTCCGTGAGAAATTCATCACGATAGCCGATGATTCCCCGCGCCGGAATGATGAACTCCAGGCGGACCCGGCCAGCGCCGTTGTTGATCAGGTTGGTCATGCGGCCCTTGCGCTGGGCGAGTTTCTCGGTCACCACGCCGACGAACTCCTCGCCGCAGTCGACGAAAAGACGCTCCATGGGTTCGCAAACCCGGCCTTTGATCTCCCTCAGAATGACCTGAGGACGTCCCACCGTCAGCTCGAATCCCTCCCGCCGCATGGTCTCCACGATGATGGCCATCTGGAATTCGCCGCGGCCTTTGACCAGAAACGCGTCGCGCGACTCCGTGTCCTCCACCCGAATGGCGACGTTGGCCAGGGCTTCACGCTCGAGGCGCTCACGAATTTTGGCCGAGGTGAGCTGATTGCCCTCCTGTCCGGCCAGGGGCGACGTGTTGATGGTGAAGAGCATGCTCACGGTCGGTTCGTCCACACGAATGCGGGGCAAGACCTTGGGCTCCTCGCGGGTGCAGATGGTGTCCCCGATCTTGACGTCCTCGATGCCCGCCAAAACAATGATGTCGCCAGCCTCGGCCACGTCAACGTCTTGCATGCGCAGGCCTTCGTAAGCCTGGAGCGCAGCGATGCGCAAAGGGCGGGGCTGCCCGTTCTCGCCGATGCAGGCCAGCTCCATGTTGCGTTTGGCCGCGCCGTTGACGATCCGGCCGATGGCCAGCCGGCCCAGATAATCGGAATAGCCCAAGTCCGATACGAGCATCTGGAACGGGGCGTCCGTATCGTGCTCCGGCGCGGGAATGTCGGCCACGATGGAGTCCATGAGCACGTGGAGGTTGTCCGATGTCTCCCCCAGCTCCTTCATGGCCACGCCGTCCCGGCCGATGGCGTAGAACAGCGGAAAGTCGAGCTGGTCTTCGCTGGCGCCCAGGTCGATGAGCAGGTCGTACACTTCATCCAGCACGGCTTTGGGCCGGGCGTCGTTGCGGTCGATTTTGTTGATGACCACGATAAGCTTCAAACCGACGGCCAGGGCCTTGGAGAGAACGAACCTCGTCTGGGGCAGCGGGCCTTCGGATGCGTCCACCAACAGGATGGCGCCGTTGGCCATGGACAGGGCGCGCTCCACCTCGCCGCCGAAATCGGCGTGGCCCGGGGTGTCGATGATGTTGATTTTAGTATCTTGCCAGACGATGGAGCAGTTCTTGGCCGCAATCGTGATGCCGCGCTCCCGTTCAAGATCCAAATTGTCCATGACCCTATCCGCCACTTCCTGGTTGGCGCGGAACAACCCGCTTTGCCGGAACATGCCGTCCACCAGCGTGGTCTTGCCATGGTCGACGTGCGCGATAATGGCTACGTTGCGAATCTTTCCATTGGTCGTCTTGGCGGTCATGACGTACGTCTCCCTTGAGCGTCCTACGCGCGCTTACTTTGCGCCGATGATGTCTGGATATTGGTTTAGAAGGGGCCCAAACAGGCCCCGTCGGCGCGTTGAGGTGTTCCACAAACCGAAGAGGAAAGCAATGGGTAAAATCCCGTCCGCCGGGATGGACGGTATTCGGCCCCTTTACAATGGCGGAAAAATGCGTATGTTCAGCCATCAGCATGACCCGCCGGCAATGACGCCCGGCTGGGGCTGGCGTCCCGCCTCGGCATGACCGACTCCCGACTTCCCGCCCCTTCGCACCACTCTATTGTTATAGGAAGGCGGAGCTTCCGCCCAGCGGGCCCGGTCATGCGCCCGCCACGCTTCCAAGCATTTTACCCAAGGACTTTTTGTGAGTTTCGACGTTTTTCACTTTGACAATCGGATTATGGCCGGCGTCAAACGCGCCGGCTACACCATTCCCACGCCTATCCAGACCCAGGCGATCCCGGACGTTCTGGACGGCCGCGATCTTATCGGCCTTGCCGAGACCGGTACGGGGAAAACCGCGGCTTTCGCCCTGCCCATCCTTCAAAATATGCTCGCCGCCAAGTGCGGCGGCCGGGGACCTTTGAAGACCCTGATTCTGGCCCCCACCCGTGAACTGGCTTTGCAGATCCACCAATCTTTCATCGCGTTGGGCCGCGAAACCGGCCTGCGCAGCGCCGCAGTGTTCGGCGGCGTAGGCTTCGGCCCGCAAATCAAAGCGCTGCGGCAGGCGTGCATCTGCGTGGCCTGTCCGGGCCGGTTGCTGGACCTGGTCCAGCGCGGCCAAGCCGACCTTCGCCAGATCGAAACCGTTGTGCTGGACGAAGCCGACCGCATGCTGGACATGGGCTTCGCCCCTGACATCAAAAAAATCATGGGGCTGCTGAAAAACCGCAAGCAAACCCTGCTCTTCTCGGCCACCATGCCGAGGGACATCAAGGCCTTGGCCGACGAACTGCTCACGGATCCGTCCGTCGTCCAGGTCGCCAACACCAGGGTCGCCCCCAAGGTCACGCATACGCTTTATCCCGTTTGCGCCCATGAAAAACCGCGGCTGATGGAGGACCTTCTGGCCCAGACCGGAGGAGGCTCCGTTCTGGTCTTCACCAGGACCAAGCATCGCGCCAAGTCCCTGGCGACGAAGCTCGGCAAGCAAGGATACTCCACCACCTTCCTTCAAGGCAACCTGTCGCAAAATCGCCGGCAACGAGCCATGGACGAGTTCCGCACCGGAAAACGGCAGATCATGGTCGCCACGGACATCGCCGCGCGGGGCATCGACTGCGATTTGATCACCCACGTCATCAACTTCGACGTCCCCGACTCGGCCGAGACCTACACCCACCGCATCGGGCGTACGGGACGCGCCGGACGGACAGGCGAAGCGCTGACCCTGGTTTCTTCCGAAGAGGCGGGCCGCATGCGCGCCATCGAACGCACCCTTGGCCTGCGTATCGAACGCATCCGGGCCGAAGGATATGAGGCGCCCGAAGTCCGGCCGGCCGATGATCGCCCCGCAAACCGGCGGCGCGGCAAGCCCCAAGGCAAATTCTACGGCAAGCCCAAACCGCGCGGACAACGCAGGCCCCAAAACGGCCCCGAGCGCACACCTTCGCGCGGCGCAGCGGCTTAACACCGCGTCCGGGGCGACACATACCCCGAATTGACGCGACACGGCGGAGCCCGAAAGGACGCCGCCCCGTAACGCTTCAACCATCCAGGCGAGAGGCCCGGCCGGCGAGTCCGACCGGGCCTCTTTTACACCGTTGCGGGCGCCGCTTTCCAAGCAGCAAGCCCCAGAGACGGCCGCGGGCCTCTTGCCCTGTCTCTTGTGAATAGGTATGTCAACCCGACGGTTGAAACTTTTTCAAAGAGATTGATATGCCCCGATCCATGCCGGCCCTCGCCGCGGCCCTGCTTCTCATGCTGTCCGTATCCAGCGCCTGGGCTTTTCAGGGGCAATACACGGTGGACGCTCTCCAGGACATGCCCCACGACCACCGATTCAACTCCACCAGCGACTTCGCCTTCACGGTGGGCCTGGGCGGCTACCCCCGGGCGAACATGGAGAAGAGCACGGGCGGTTACGGCCTCATGCGCGCCAAGGCCACGGCGTGGTGGAAGCAGGTCTATCTGACCTACGAGCGGGACCAGTATTTCTGGGTGAACTCCGAGGACGCCAACATCGGCGATCAAAGCAGCGAGCCGTTTTCCCAGCTCAACTATGTGGCCCTGGGCTGGAATTTCCTCAACGCCACGGCGAATCCCTTTGGCTGGAACTCCACCTACGCCCCGTTTGTGTTCAAGGCCGGAGCGGCCCTGTCCAGCTCCTTCGAAAGCACCGTCTCCGATTCTTTCGGGGGAGCGTTGTACGCCCAAGTCAAGGGCCAGTTCGTGGACGGGTGGGTTCTGCCCCTGGCCTGGGTCCGCTATAACGGCATCCACCCCACGGACGGCTTCATGCTCGGCCGGTTCGATTTCGGACTGAACATCGAGATTCCAGGCACCCGCTTCGTCAAATACCTGTCCGACAAGGGCGCGCTGGACGCCGACGCCCCAAGCTCCCTGGACATGAACCTCATGTTTTACAGCCGCACGCGCTTCTACCGGCTCTCCAACACCAGCTCCGTGATCCCGGGCGGCTACCTCGAGACCCGCGAGCTGACCATATCCTTCCTCTTCGACTACAAACCCGTCTCGGACATCTCCATCCAGCTCATGCCGGAATTTCTGTTCGAAAGGAAACTCAATACCTACGATACCCACGGAAATCGGGAGAAAATCTATCGGGTGCAAGAAACCGTCGGCGGAACCGTTTCCTTGAACTACTATTTTTAGCCCATGCTCCCGTAGCCCTCTGCGGGACAACCGACCAGGACGCAAAACCGGCCGGAGCAAACCTTCCACAACGGAGCACAGAAGCATCTATAGCGTGTTGCGTTTGAAATCCTCGTGGGAGCGATGGCCGTTTCATGCGCGGCAGCAACGCCTCCGCCCGCGCGCCTTTTCAAAAACTTCAGCGGATAACCACGATGGAGCCGAGAATGCCCGCCTATTTTATAGCTGAAATTGTGGAGGTCTTGGATCAGAAAACCTACTCGGAATACGTGAACCAGGTAAGGGGGTTGGTGGAAAGCTGCGGCGGGCGCTATTTGGTCCGCGGCGGCGCCGTAACGCCTGTGGCCGGGGGATGGACGCCCGGTCGGCTGATTATCATCGAATTCAAGAACGCCGACGCCATTCGGACCTGTTTCCGCTCCGAGGCGTATCAAGCCATCGCGGGCTTAAGGGAATCCTCGACTCGAAGCCGGTCCGTTATTGTTGAGGGATGCAGAGGCCTTCCCTCCCCCGAGAAACGCCTTCCCCTGACGTTTTCCGGCGTCATGCCACGCTGAAGCCTCAACGGCGCCTGCAGACGCAACCACAATTCTTCCGCAAGGCGTTCAAAGAGAGAAAAAAATCCTATCCAGGCTGACGTGACGCTGCTTTTCGCGCCGCACGCTCGACGCTCTCTGGCCACGAAAAAACAGAACATCAGCCTTCCGCAAAGGCGGCGCGCACATGGTCCGCCACGGCCTGCACCGCTTCGCTATCGGCCTGCGCCCCCCGGTGCAGCGCAACCCAAACCGAAGGCAAGGCCGGCGTCTCTCGCCTGTTGACCAGTTTGCGGCATCCGGGAGCTCCCAGCGTCGAGGCCACGGGAGCGATGGCCAGTCCGGACTGGACGGCGGCCAGCACCACGGAAACACTGTGGCTTTGGCAGCAAATTCTATACGCCCGTCCCATCTTGCGTAACGCCTCGAGCGCGAACTTCCGGTACGCGCAGCCGTCGGGGAACAACGCCAGCGGCAAGGGGTCCTTTCGCTCCGGGCGCTCGCCTTCCGGACCGATCCAGCATAGCGGAATCTCGACATTGATCTCGGCCCCGTTCGGAGGTTCGCTATGCGTAGCCAGCGCGGCGTCCAAGTCTCCAGCCTCCAATGCTCGAAGCAGCTCCGGACTGAAGTCGCTTCGCACGTCCACCATAACGCCGGGATGGCTCTTGGCCAGTTTGACCAGCACGGACGGAAGGTAATAGGCCGCATAATCCTCCGGAACGCCCAAACGCACCAAACCGGCCACCCCTGGCCGGCGCAAAGCGCACACCGCTTCGTCATGCAGCCGCAAAATGTCGTGGGCGTACTCCAAAAGCTCCCGCCCCTTCTGCGTCAGCTCGAGCCCGCTCCCCTGGCGAAGAAACAATGCGCCGCCCGCCTCCTGCTCCAATTTCCTCATCCGGATGCTGACCGCCGCCTGTGTACGGTGCACGAGACCAGCGGCTCTCGTGAAGCTTCCCTCCGACGCGGCGGCCGCAAACATCCGCAAACTCTCCATGCTGAGTTGCACGGGACCTCCATAAATTTAATTTATGTCTTTTATAAAATATATTCGTTTTATTTATGTAAAAGGCTCTGCCATGCTTCCCCAGGATCGTCAACCACATCCCAAGGAGTTGCCCATGGTCGAGTCACAAACGGCGATAAAACAGGTCATTCACAAAAACTTCCAAACATTCAAACGGGTAGCGCCTACTTTAGGAGCCGCCTACGAGGCTTTGCCGCAGGAAGCCCATGCGGACGGCGCGCTTTCCGGCAAAGTAAAACGGCTCATGGCGCTTGCCGCGGCGCTGACTCACGGTTGCCGTGGCTGTATTCTTTTTCAATTGCAGCACGCTCTGGACCTTGGAGCTTCCGTGGATGAGATCGCAGAAGCTTGCGGAGTGGCCATGTCGTTGGGGGGGACCATGGCCGCATCCGAAACGACCCGCGTTGTGGCGTACCTGCAGGAAAACGGCTTGCTCGCCTTGGAGAAGCCGGACGCATAGCCGCAAAAAAAGGCCGAAGGCCCCGTTGTTGAGTGGGGCCTCCGGCTTTCATGAAAATCGAGTTGCGGCGTTTTTTAACTGGTAAGCGAGCTGACGGGATCACGCGTCCAGATCAGGATCTCGTGCTCCTTCTCCAGGGCGGACTTCAGATGGTTCACGGACTCCTTGCTCATGTCGTGAACGCGGATGAAGACCTGGCGTTTGTCCTGCTCCGGAGGCCCGTAGCTGGTGAGAAGCGACATGATCCGGGCGTCATGCTGGCGCAGCAGGTCCAAAACGTTGTCCAGCTCGCCGCGCTCCATGGAGAGCTCCAGACCTATCTGGAGGCCGCCGTGCAGCACGCCGGTGATGTTGATGAGCACGTTGAACACGTCGGAATCCGTGATGATGCCGACCACGCGGTTGTCGTCGTCCACCACGGGGAGCCCGCCCACGTTTTTGGAGTGCATGATGACGGCGGCCTTCTCCACCGTATCCGTGCGCTTCACGGTGTAAACGCCTTTGGTCATGATGTCCTTGAGCTTGATCTCGGCCAGCAGGTAATAGAGCTCATGCATGTCCAGGGTGGTGGCCTTCGACGGCGAGGCTTCCTTGATGTCCCGGTCGGAAATGATGCCCACGAGCCGGCCCTGCTCATCCACCACGGGAATCCGGTTGATGTTCTTCTCCTTCATGAGCTTGGAAGCTTTCATCATGGTCCGCTCGGGAGTCAGGGTGAAGACGTTCTTGGTCATCCAGTTCTCAATGAGCATGAATTTCCTCCTTGTGGGCTTTCCTCATCCGCGGGCCTGAAATTCCTTTGACCATAGTCCCTTCCGGCGGACTTGACCAGAGGCGGCCGGCTTATGCAAGCTAAATCCGCGCCGAACCGCGTGGCGTTCGCTCCCCGGTGCAGCACATCCCTTCCCGCTGCGCATTCGCATAGGCAAAACTATGCAACAACCTTGAATTTTTCAAGCCAAAGTCGCAACGCGGCAGGCGAACGTCCGCCGCGCAACAGCACGAAGAAAAACGCCATTTCCTCAGTGACCATGCTTGAAATGCAAGCCGCTGTTCAAGCGCATCATGTTAGAGGCGGCTAACCGAAGATTCCGTCGCCTTGCGGAACGTCGCCGAGGTTCTTCGAATCGCGGCTACTTCTCTTTCTTGAAGATATCCTGAAAGCGGCCCAGGCCTTCCTTTTCCAGATCTTTCGCAGGAACAAACCGCAACGCCGCGGAATTCATGCAGTAGCGCACCCCGGTCGGCTGAGGGCCGTCTTGAAAAACATGACCGAGGTGCGAGTCGGCCTGGCTGCTTCGAACCTCGACCCGGGTCCTGGACAAACTTTTGTCCTCCCGGGTCGTCACGCTGTCCGGTTCGATGGGTTTGGTGAAGCTGGGCCAGCCTGTGCCGGAATCGAACTTGTCCGTGGAGCTGAAAAGCGGTTGGCCGGAAACAACGTCCACATAGATCCCCTCGCGCTTCTCATCCCAATATTCGTTGTCAAAAGCGCGCTCCGTGGCGTCCTCCTGCGTCACCGAATATTGCAGAGGCGTCAGGCGGGTCTTCAGTTCACCTTCGCCAAGCTTTGCCCCGGCGTCTTTTTTCTCGTCCCGCCCCTTTTGGTCCACAGCTCCCAGGAAACTTTTGTTCATCGCGGATTGCGTCCAAATTTCGCCCAGAACCTTATCCCGGCCCGATCCGGCCCGGTAACATTGATATCGGACGGAATTCTCCTTGTAGTAATCCTGATGGTAATCTTCCGCCGGATAAAATCCCTGCAGCGGAAGAAGCATTGTTGCAACGGCGCCCTGCAGCACGCCGGATTGTTCGATTTGCTCTTTGATCTGCTCGGCGACCTGCTTCTGTTTGCTGTCGGCGTAAAAGATGGCGGTTCGGTACTGCGAACCGCGATCCACAAACTGTCCCCCGTCATCCATCGGGTCCACGTGGGTGAAAAAATACCGGACCAGATCGGCGTATCCGATTTCAGCCGGGTCGTAGGTAACCTCAACAGACTCCAAATGCCCGGTCCGTCCGGTGCTGACCTGCCCGTACGCGGCCTCCGCGGCCTTGCCTCCCGCGTAGCCGGACACCACGTCCTGCACGCCTTTCAGTTTCTCCATGTCCGCTTCGAGGCACCAGAAACAGCCGCCGGCGAACACCGCCTTTTCATAGCGCGTATCGTTTTGGGCTTTGCTCATATGTACGCTCCCGACCCCGCCGCCATCCCCAGCGCACCCCGCCGCGATCAACGCGAGGGCCAACAACAGACACGCCGTGACGGCCAGTTGAGTCTTTTCTTTGACGTTGCCCATGCCATCCCTCTCGGATTCCTTATTCATTAGTAGGACATTAATATCCGAAGGCGGCAAGTCAATGCGTTCGCAGCGCTACTTCACCAATCGGCGCTTCATGGACCGCAAAGCGAGGTCCCCGAGCACAATCGAAGCGATCAGCAGATACGCGAGGCTCACCCACGGGTCGGAGTCCATGGCGCCCAAAGCCAACCCCCTCGTCAGCTCCACGACGTGATACAGCGGCGTCGCCCAGGACAAAACCCTGCCCCACACGGGTACGTCCGTCATCGGAAAAAACGTGGAGCTGAACAGGAACATGGGCGTGATAAACAGAAAAATCGGCAGGTTGAACATGTCGATCGTCGGGATGGCGCCGGTAAAGATCATGCCGGCGGCGGCGAAAACCATGCCCCCGAGAAAAGCGACCAGGGGGATCAGCAGGCAGGCGGGAAACGCCACGAACCCCAGCGGCGTCAGCACCGCGACCATGATGGCGGCCGCGGCCGTGGATCGCAGCGCGGCGTAGACCATCTCGGCGACGATGATTTCCTCCAGCGACACCGGCGTGGCGAGGATTCCGTCAAAGGTCTTTTGATAATACATGCGCACGAAGGAGCCGAACGTGGTCTCGAAAAAAGAATTCCACATGACGGCGCTGGCGATCAGCGCGGGGGCCAGAAACTCCACATACGTAAGCTTCAATCCGGCGTAGTCCACATCTCCGATCAGCGTCCGGAACCCGAGTCCGAACGCGAGAATATAGAACGCGGGCTCAAGCAACGGGACCAGGAAATTCACCTTCCATAGCCGTTTGGCGACGACCACGTCCCGGTGCAGCACTTTCAAAAATCGCCAGGAAATATCCCGATATCGCACGCTCACTCTCGCAGCCCCCTTCCCGTCAACCGCAAAAAGACGTCCTCAAGCCCGGCGGGCCGTATGGTGCACTGATCGATGCAAAACCGCGTCCGCAGTGTTTCCTCCAATCCCGACTCGGCGCCGGCGTAAATCACGATCCGGTCTCCGAGGTCGTCGTACGCCGCCCCTTTCGCCTCGAGAAACGCCAGGAGCCCATCCGGCGCAGGCGAGATTTCGATGATATTGCGGCCCGCGTGCTCTTCGATCAATTCTTGCGGGGAGCCCTCCACCAAGGCCTTTCCGTGGTCCACGATCAGCAACCGTTCGCAAAGGCTTGCGGCTTCATCCATATAGTGCGTCGTGAGCAGCAGGCTCAGGCCTCTTTCGCGCAACGCGCCCAACCGGTCCCACACCTGGTGCCGCGATTGCGGATCGAGTCCCGTGGTCGGCTCGTCCAAAATGAGCAGCTCGGGATTGTTGATCAACGCCCTGGCCAGAACCAACCGCCGCGCCATTCCTCCCGACAAGTCCATGACTTTGGAGCGCCGCTTGTGCTGCAGTGCGAAGAACTCCAACAACTCGTCCGTCCTGGAGCGCGTTTCCGCGGGCTTCATATTGAAATACCCCGCAAAGACGTGAAGGTTCTGCTCCACGCTCAAATCCGGGTCCAGGGTATTGTCCTGCTGGCAAACGCCGATTCTCGACCGGATGTATCTCCATTGCGTTCCAATATCTTTCCCGAAAACCAGCAGCTCGCCCTCGCTTAATGGAGAAAAACCGTAGATCATGCGGATCAAGCTGGTCTTGCCGGCGCCATTCGGCCCGAGCAACCCAAAAAATTCGCCCCGCGGCACGCAGAAGCTGACGCCTTTTACCGCGGTGATCGCTCCGTAGCGCTTCACCACGTTTTTTGCTTCCAGGATGTTGTTTGGATTTGAAGTCATTGCGAAAGCAGCGCAACTCGCGCACTTGAAGATTGCTGAAATATTTCCCCTACCGTCTGATCCGCGCAGCGCGTACCGGCAAAGGAAACGCAAGCGCTCCGGTTTCGGATATCAGGAGTTGGGGAGAAGGCAAAGGCCGGCCGGTCCTCCACCGCGCCAAGGCGCCTACGAAGCTTCTTGACGCTCCATGGCCCGGCATGCCCTACGCAGCCGGCTGCAACGGCGTGCATCCTACCAAACGCCGGCGGTGATTCCAATGGCGGACCATCGGCAAAACGTCCGCGCGCTTTCATGCGCAAGGTGCGCGGACGCTGAGCGCCAAATGGAGTCGTTGCCGGCGAAACGCCGATCGATTCAGCGGGATTGCCGTTCGTTGCGGATCAAAAAAAATCCTGTGATGATCGAAGCGATAGTGTGATCGTCCCTCGAAGTTACTTGTAGTCGCTGGCGGCGCGCCCTCCGGCGTGTACGCCTAAGTGAAGCAACTCCGGCTGGACCTTGGCTAAAAACGCAACAGCGCCGGCGGTGATGAAGCCCTCCGCCGCCATGATCGGAATGTGCGCAATCAGAAGCGCTTTTGCGGCGGTCACGAACCCCTCGTCGGAAAACGCCAAGCTGCAGGCCGTCAGCAAGCCCGCCATGGCGATAGCCGTAGCGCCGGCGAGAAACGCCCCCACCAATCGCGCAGCGCCGGACTTCTTGAGCGCCCCCCGGAACAGGTAGCAACAAATGACCGCGGGTAAAGCCATGTTGACCGTATTGACGCCAAGCACCGTCATGCCGCCAAATTGAAAGAGCAAGGCTTGCAGGGCCAAGCCCGCCATGATCGCGGGAAACGCAGCCCAGCCGAGCACCAAGCCCAACAGTCCGTTCAATATGAGATGGACGCTCGAGGGACCAACGGGAACGTGAATCAGGGAGGCGACAAAAAAAGCGGCGGCAAGCAGCCCGACGGTCATGACCCGCTCGTGGTCCATTTTTTTGAGCCCCAAATAAACGCCCGCGGCGGCAAACGCCCAGCCTGTCCCTAAAACCGGTAAGGAAAGGACCCCTTCGGAAATATGCATGGCGAACTTCTCGTATTGCTGATTTTGAAGAGCTTTTTCTTCATTAGTTCGTTACACGCACCTTGTCAAAGTATCCCTAAGCGACTTGCCTTTTTTTAAATCTTGCCTTCGCGCTCGTCCACCAATTGATCGAGGATCAATCCCCAAAAGCAAGCAGGATCCTGCGTGCTTTCGAACTCCCACCCCAAGTGGTTGCGGCACCCCTTGCAAACGGCAATCCGCCACGCCCAGCCGGCGAACCACGAAAATTCCTGAGACGGCGGCCCCAAGGCCATGCACCCGAAGGCCTCGGAAAAACATCCCAGCGAGTAAACATAGCCGTGGGGGTTGCAGAAGACGTGCCGGTGTTGGCCCGCCACCGAGGTGCGCTGCGCTATCGTGGTGATGCGAGAACGGCAGGCCTTGCACACAAGCCATCCTCCACCTCCACCCGTCTCCGCCGTCTGCTCGGCGGGGGCGGGGTTTTGCTCCTTTCCGGGGGGAGTCCGCAAGAATTGCAGGGGCGCTTCTGTCATGGAATGAACACCTATCGCTTCACGTCGCAGTTACCACGCACGCCTCTATCCCAACACATTGGCTCTGATTACAAATTGAAACTATTTCGTATCCTGTTTCGTTTTACATTTGTGATTTGCGAGCTTGTGCTTTTCAAGGATAAGAATCCGACGATCGAAAGAAAAGGGGCCGTGCAGGTGCAATCTGCGCGGCCCCTCGGGCGCTCCTTGGATGCGAAGAGGTAAAGTCAGGCGTTCACAACGGGCTGCATGTCCGGGTTCATATCGGGCATGTACATCAGCTGCCCGGTCGACTCCAGCACCGAGCGCCAAAACTCGGAGTGAATATTGATTTTCTTTCTTCGGGTAATCACCAAGTCCAGGGGTAAATGGACGTACCGGGCCTGGAGATTGCTCACGACCATGCCCGTCTTCCCGGCCATGGCGGCGTGAACGGCCATTTGCCCCAAGAAACCGCAATAGACCCGGTCGTTGGAATTGGCGGGCACCGACCGGATGATGTAGCTGGGGTCGATAAACTTCAAGGTCGCTTGCATGCCTTTCTGGGCAAAATATTCTTTGCTTTTGCTGATGATGAGCCCGGAAATATCACACAAAACCGGATTCCCGGAGGGGTCCTTCTCCCCGGAAATCTGGCAATGCTCCTGCCCTGCGCCTTCTGCAACAACCACAACGGCATGCTGGCGGTCCCGCAGTCTGGCTTCCAGTCCCGCCAGAAATCCATCGGGGCCATCTATGTGGAAACTGCTCTCCGGGATCAAAACAAAATTCACGTCCTTGAGCGCCAGGGCGGCTTGCGCCGCAATGAAACCGGATTCCCGCCCCATGAGCTTGACCAGCCCGATCCCGTTCATGGCGCCTTTCGCCTCGGTATGGGCGCACTCTATGGCTTCCGTCGCCTTTTCGACTGCCGTATCGAAACCGAACGACTTCGTTACGTAGTTGATGTCATTGTCGATAGTCTTTGGAATACCAATAACGGCGATTTTCAGTCGCCGCTTTTCAATCTCCGCGCAAACCGCCTTGACCGCTTTCATTGTGCCGTCTCCGCCGATCATGAACAGCACGGAGATGTTCAAACGCTCCAGGGCGTCGACAATTTCCTCCGGATTTTGCGGGCCGCGCGACGAGCCCAGTATCGTACCGCCGAACTTATGGATTTCTGAAACCTTTGACGGAGTCAGCTCCATAATATCGTGCTTATATTTCGGAATGAATCCCTCAAGGCCGAATCGGATGCCCAAAACCGCGGACACCTTGTAGTGATAACAAGCCTCCATGACAATGGCGCGTATGACGTCATTGATCCCGGGACAAAGCCCTCCGCATGTGCAAATGGCGCATTTCGTTTTGGACGAATCGAAATACGTGAAGGCCCTTGGTCCGGCTTTTTCAAATTCCAGATATTGCGGTTTCCCGGCGTCGGAATCCGGCTCTTCCTCAGCAACATTGATCAAAATACGATCATCGTCACTTACATACTTTGCATATTGCATGACCGAAGGTATCTTGGCCGGACCTAATGAAGAAATGCTGGTATCGATTTCCAGCAATTCGTCGTGACGCATTTCTTTTTGGCCTTCTTCCATCATCGAGCCTCCATTGTCGGACGGTCTGCAAAATCGGATCGATTCCGACTGAATCTTCTACAGATAAATTTGATATATGAAACTTTGCGGTGCGTAAAGAACCGTTTCATGCCGAATACATGACAATTTATGTCTACGGCAAAGGTTCTGCGGTTAAATCCACCCACTTCGGCGGGGTGTCGTCCAACACGCATGTCCTTTTGGGTAGACTTCCTTTTTTAGCGAGAAAATCCCGACTGTCGGGCTCGGACACCCACCAGAGAAAGAAGCCGCTTCGGGGGACATATCGACAAAAAAGCGCCTTGTGGCCTTTTTGATACGCAAGGTCGGCCAATCGGTATTTTTTCCCATTCGCCGTATACGTACTCTTGTCGTTATCGGGCAATAGAACCCAGTCGCTGGCGTTCGCTTCACGCTGGGGAACGCCGGTTGTTGCGTTGTAATAGTGTGTAGAGTCATCCATGTCCAGGAGCTTCAAGCTGTTTTTTGATTTTGAATAATAAAGCATCACTGATGGATGACGCATAATCACGGTCTTTTTCCATCTTGTGATTTTATTGTCAAGCGATAGCGTTCCGTTGCTAAACTTCAGCTTTACATGTTCTTTTCCAGGCTTTATTTTTGCATCAACAAATGCTCTTGTTATGACGTTCCATACTTTCTGTGTCCCGTCATTGCGCTCCAATACTAAATTATCATCTTCGATTCTCGCCGTTTTAAATCCTTTTCCCAAATTCATTTCACCGAGCAACTTGCCGGGGCGCATCCCCCAAAACACAATCCGTCCATCCGAATCCATGGCGATCAGCACACCGTCGTAGGAGGAAAATCCGAACGCCAGCATCCCCCCAGCAAGGTTCGGGATGGGCTTTAAAGGGCCGAGCGATGGACCAGCGAAAATCTCTCCATTATCTGTCTCGACGGCGACCCAATCGCCGAAGCGAGAGAATTGAATTGCATGGATTTTTTTATTTTTCGCCCGCAGCCACACATTGGCGGATCGGCAGGATTTCAAATCGACCATGCGGATGGTGGATCGATCCTTATCCAAAGCGGCCAACCAAGGCGAGTTGGGCGTCAATTCGAGAAGCTTCGCAGGCCCATTGACCATCCGCAACCCACTGCAAGGGTATTTCCCCCAGACCCGCAGCCGGCTATCTTTGCTCATGATGGCCAGCGCCTCGAGCCCTCCGCCGTAAACGGCGATGTCGCCAGCCAAGATGGGCGTTGTCTTGACTGGCTTCAGGCGAACATACGAAAAAGGACCGAACCCCGTCGAGGCGGAGTCATAGATTTCTTGCGCCGAGGGATAATACGCATGCAGCCTTTGCTCCATATAATCCTTCAGATTGGACACAAGCTCGGGCGCGGATGGCGGCGGCGGCTCGATATAACTCTCCCCCACCACCTGGCGGCGGCTTTCGGTTTGCGCGGCCTGCGCGCCAAGCGAATGGGGAGCGAGTACAACGGCTAAAATGACGAAAAGCAAAATCTCGCGCATACAACGTATCGTGCTCATTTCTTTTCTGAGGAGCGAACATGCACCCTTTCTACCAACTTGTCATAATAAACTTCTTCTTTTTCAAAGGGGATCGGTCTGTTGTACTTTAAATTCAGCTGCGTAATCATATAATTAACCTTTTGGATTTGTTTATATTTTTCCTTTTCGTCTTCAAAGTGCTCCAGGAGGTCGATAGCGGAGCGTATCTCCTTTTCCTGCTCTATTTCGGGTGGCGTGTGGCCTGAATTTTTTAGAATTTTATAAGCCATACGCAAATCTTCGGGGATCATGGAGTCGTCTTCGTAGACGATCGGGCGTCCCTGGCCTTCGAGATTTTGAAATTCGCCTCGGTTCATGGAATCGAGAATCTTTTCTTCTGCGATCTTGGATATGAAATCAAAGCTCATTGCATCACTCCAACGAGAACGCGCTACAGCCTTGAAGAGAGCGTACCGCCATCGTTTCTTCTTGGACGAGGACGTGAGGGTGGAAGGCTCCTGCTCCTCTCGCCGCAAGACACCACGTAGAGATCAAACAATTCCAAATAATTCATCTATATGCGTCAATTTGAATATTTTTAGAACCTGCCTTTGAATCGCCAGCACCTGAATGTTTCTCCCTTGCTCCTGAAGAATCCTTCTCGCCTCTATAAAAACAGCCAATCCGGAACTATCGAGATATTCCAGCTGGTCAAGATACAATGCCACGTCACCCTGCGTTTCTCGGATAAATTTTTTAAAAAGTTCACGGACTTTAGAGCTTCCCAAAAAATCGATTTCCCCGCCAATGGACACTTTACAAGTTGTTTTGTCCTCATCCCATGTCCAACTATCATAGCCTTGTGTACGATCAAACATATCTATACCCAAGAATAATATGATTAAAATTTCTGACGATATATTTCTACAACAGTCATATCGTCATTGGAGGAACATCCCTTTCGCCACTTTTGAACGCAGCGAACAAGAGTTTCTCCCCAAGGCGGCCCGGAATGGGCTTTGAATACCTTCAACACATTGGCTTCCCCAAAAAAATCCTTATGCTCGTCCCTTGCTTCCGTGACGCCGTCGCTCAATAACAGTAACGAGTCTCCTGGCTGCAGCGTAACGGATGCATACTGGAAAACGGTATTTGGAAAAATTCCAAGCGGATACCCTTTAATCGGCGGAGCTTGCCGCACGTTGTTCCCTGAAACCAGAAACGGCGGCATGTGCCCGCCAACTGAATATAAGCATGCGCCTGTTTCAGGCCAGTACCGGCACATGACGATGGTGGCGAACATCTCTTTTCCAAGAATATCCACCATGGATTGATTAACATTTTCCATCAACGTATTCAAAGCGTCGCAATGTGTCGCCATGGACCGGATATGCGTCCAGAGAGCGACCATGATGAGCGCGGCTGGCAACCCTTTACCGGAAACATCGGCGACGTATACAAGATAGCTTTTGTCTTCCAGGGGAATGATGTCGTAAAGGTCTCCACCGACGTATTGCGCGGCTTCCGAATACCCCCAGATTGTACTTCCATCTTTTAGGATTGGTTGCACCGGCTTGAAGTGCGATTGAATTCTCGCCGCCGTCTCGAACTGGGTCTGATATTTTTGCTGTAATAAGCGTTCTTCTAGTAGCTTGGATCGCACGAGCGCGACACCGGCGAGATAGCAAAAACTTTCCAGCAACTCTTGATCAGATGCATCAAACGAATCTTTATGTTTGGCGTTGAGGACCTGGACGACACCGAGCAAACTCTCCTTGTGCAGAATCGGTACGCACAGCAGACAACGCGTAACAAAATTTAAGGCTTCATCGACTTTGGTATCAAACCTGGGATCGGATTGGACATCACAGACATTTGCGGAACACTTATGCTGGCCGACCCATCCGGCAATCCCACGACCTAACGGCAGCTCGATTTGGTGCTTCAGTATCTCTATTTCATCCCGCCCAACGACTTCATTCATCGCCAAAGCAAATTCTAAAACTTTCTTTTGTTCATTATATAATAATATTGATGAGGCTTCTGCGGCCATAACATCTTGCGCCATGGTCAAAAGCTGAGGCAGCAGAGCCTCCAGGGAGTCTATCTGCGCCAACGCTTGGCTCGCTTGAATTAACTTGGAGAGCCTCTGGGCTTGGACAGCATCATGGGAGATAGGTGTTTTATTTTGCATGGTTACAGCAAGCGTTTCATTGCGGGACATGGTTGTTGTACAGCCTGGGCTAAATCTTCATGTCGCACTGCAACCGATCCGACCTGGCCAACGGCGACGCCCGCCGCATGATTCGCCAGCACACAGCTGAGTTTCAAGCCCAATCCAGCCGCAATCCCCAAAGCGAGGCTTGCGATGACGGTATCTCCCGCACCGGTGACATCATAGACTTTTTTCGCAAACGTTGGGATATGCCACGCTTCCTGCGAATTTTCGAAAAGCAACATCCCATCGGGCCCCATGGTGATGAGAAGATGCTTGGGATTGAGGCGGGCAAAAAGCCGGACCCCCGTATCGATGACGTCCTCCATAGTCTTGACGACCGTGTTCGCGCCTTCAGCAGCTTCTTTTGTATTCGGCGTGAGCAAGTCTACCTGCGTATAGATCGGATAATTCATTGTCTTGGGATCGACTAAAACCATGGGCGGCTCGTCAAGCTTCTGGAGCAGTGCGCTCAGCCCTGCCATAAACTTTTTGTTGATAACGCCTTTTCCGTAATCGGATAGTATGACAACTGTATGTTCTTTTAGTCTGCTTGCCAGGTGTTCAAGCACTTGCTCGACGATTTGATTTTCCAAATCCGCAGGGCTCTCTCTGTCCACACGGACAACCTGTTGCGTTGCGGCGATGATCCTCGTTTTTTTGGTGGTCGGTCTTGTTGGCGTTGCAAAAATTTTTGTTGCGATCTTGCTCTCGGCCAACAAGGAACGCAACACATCGCCATCTTTATCCGCCCCACATACGGCGACAAGCTCCAAATCTCCACCCAGGGCTTTGACGTTCTGTGCGACGTTCCCCGCCCCGCCCAAGATATTTGCTTCTCGTTCCGACAGCACGACAGGCACGGGCGCTTCTGGAGAAATCCGCTCGACCCGGCCAAAAATGTATTGATCGAGCATCACATCTCCAACCACAAGGACACGCGCGCCTTGCAGTTTACTGACAGCCTCGGCGCATGTCGGAGCGCCGATCTTTTGAAATGTAGCCTCTTTTGAGCTATCGGAATTCATGGTAAAAAATCCGCCTCCTGGTACAAACCATCACGCCTACTGTCTGAAAAAATTTCACCTTTCGTTGGCCAATGCTGCAGGGCGCTCGGCCCGCCTGCTCTTGCGAGCCCCCTTGCGGTCGCGCCTTGGTCTTCCTTGCAAAGGAAAGACCCGCCCGAGCGAGAAGCGCATCCAGACTAAAACGTCTCAAAGTCCAACCCGAACTTTCCAAGAAAAAGAGAGAGCTCCTTCGCCGTTTTATAATGGATCGTCACTCGACCGGCGTCGATGGCGCCGCCGACTTTGACCGAAAGCTCCAGCTCTTGGCTCAGAGCCTCGGAAATCTTGGTAAGCGTTGGATCCGTCTCTTTTCCCGTCTTGCCTTGGCGGGCCCGTGTCTGCTCTGAAGATCTTTTCTCGGTTGAAGCGCCGTCATCTTCAGGCAACGCACCGTGTTCTTTCCAAAAAGAAGCTTGGTACTCCGCTTGCCGAACCGTTAACCCCGCGTCCTTGATGCGTTGGGCCAAAACGTCCCTCATACGTTCATCGGCAATCGAAACAATGGCTCTGCCGTGCCCGGCGCTGATGGCGCCCGCGGCGATATCTCCGAGTATGCCCTCGGATAATTGCAGCAGTCGCATGGAGTTGGACAACGCCGACCGGCTTTTGCCCACTTGGCGAGCCAACTCCTCTTGTCCGAGACCAAACTCGTGCAACAACCGCTGGTAGCCTTTGGCCTCTTCAACCGGATTCAAATCCTCTCTCTGCAAATTCTCGATGAGCGCGATGGCCAAGCTTTCCACGTCGGACATTTGCCGGACCAGCGCCGGAATGCTCGACAATCCTGCAAGCTTGGCGGCCCGAAGTCTGCGTTCTCCAGCCACGAGCTCATATCCGCCGGTTGGCGCCACCCTCACCAGTATCGGCTGCAGAACGCCCTGGCTCCGTATTGAGTCCGCCAGCTCCTGCAGGGCGTCTTGCGAAAAATCATTTCTGGGTTGATGCGGATTCGGACGCACCGCATCGATGGAAATGTTTTCGACAACATTTTTTGGGACGCCCCCCGAAGCTTCAGAAGTTTCCGGCGGCTGCACACTCCCCAAAAGCGCCTCAAGCCCGCGTCCGAGTCCTCGATTCGATCCCGGCATGCCTACCTCCTGGTTGGCCCCGCAATTACATTGACAACTACTTCAAAAAATTTATTTAATAAACCGCCCTCTAATTTTTACACTGGAGTCGCCATGCTTTCATCACAACAGCCGATCAAACTTCTTTATAATGAGGATGGAAGCCTGTGCGCCGCCCTGCTCCATCCGGACCTCTGGAGCATTCTGCAGCCCGAGGTTCTGAAGATCCTGAACGAAAAGGGGCTCGCTCTCGAGTCCTCGGCGCCGCAAGCCCCCAGCTCCTCACGTCCCACACAACGTTCAGAACCAATTTCAGACTGGGAAGAGCTCACCGCCTACTGGGACTTCTCCTACCCGGTTGATTACGACGTCAGCTGCGAACACTGCGGCGCCCACACAGACAACTGGCAACAGGACAACCCGAGAACTTTTTGCCTTTCGGCCGCCAACCTTGGCGGGCTCGTGTCTTTTGAGTGCCAGCGTTGTGGGGCCAGAATCGTAAAAAAACACTTCGAGGACGTCATCGCAACCGAATGCACCCCGCCCCAGCAGCAGGACCCTCGAAAAATGGGAAAATACTCCACCCCGTCAGGGCTCGCAGCCAACGGTTCTTCTCCCGACGCATCCGCCCAGGAAGATTAGGGGCGGCGCCCCACAACTTCCTGCGCAAGGGCCAAATACGCCTCCGCGCCTTTAGACTTAATATCGTACGTGATGACAGGCTTTCCAAAGCTTGGCGCCTCGGAAAGCCGAACGTTCCTTGGGATGATTGACTCGAACAAATGCTGTGGGAAAGCTTTCCGCACCTCGTTCTTAACCTGGCGAGACAACCGGTTGCGAAGGTCGTACATGGTTAAAACGACACCCAAGATGGCCAGCTCCGGATTCAGACGTTTTTTTACAAGCTCATAGGTCATCAACAATTGCGCGATTCCTTCCAGCGCATAATATTCACACTGGAGAGGGACGAGCAGCTCTCGCGCCGCGCAAAGAGCATTCACCGTCAGCAAACCAAGAGACGGAGGGCAATCGTAGACCACATAATCATATTCCGCGGCCAAAGGAGTCATGAGGTCCTTGATGTAAAACTCCCTGCCCATTTTATCCGTCAGCTCAATTTCCGCCCCCACCAAGTCTTGACTTGCGGGCATCAGATAGAGATAGGGAATTTCCGTTTGATAGATGGCTTTTTTGGCCTCTTGCTGCCGAAACAGCACCGTATAGATATTCTCCCTGCGATCTCCAGGATAGAACCCCAAACCGCTGGACGCATTTCCCTGGGGATCGCAATCAACAAGCAAAACCTTTTTCTCCATGACCGAGAGGCAGGACGCGAGATTGACAGCAGTAGTCGTTTTCCCAACCCCACCCTTCTGATTGGCCACCACAATTTGCCTGCTCACATTTCCTCCCGAGCCGCCAGGGCAGGGCTCGCCGACTCCATGTTTCACGTGAAACACGAAAAGCGTTCAAACTTGAAAATAGTCCCGGTACCACCGAACAAAAACTTTGATGCCATCGCGAATATCCGTTTGCGGACGGAAGCCGACTTGCTCAGAGAGATCCTCGATGTCGGCGCAGGTGGCAGGGACATCCCCTGGCTGCATTGGCAAAAATTCTCGAACAGCCTTCTTTCCCAGCTCCTGCTCCAGCGCATCAATATAATCCGTGAGAGGGACCATACTATGATTCCCAATGTTAAACAATCGATAAGGCGCTACGCTTGTGCCGGGATCCGGCCGCTCTCCGCTCCAAGCAGGGTTCGGCGTCGGCGTGGCGAGAAGGACCCGAAGAACGCCTTCGACGATATCGTCAATATAAGTGAAGTCTCTGGACATATTGCCATTGTTGAAAACCTTGATGGGCTCATCACTCAATATGGCTTTCGTAAAGAGGAAAAGCGCCATGTCCGGACGGCCCCACGGCCCGTAAACGGTAAAGAAGCGCAAGCCGGTCGTCGGCAACTGGAAAAGATAGCTGTACGCGTGCGCCATCAATTCATTCGATTTTTTGCTTGCAGCATACAAACTGATGGGATGGTCCACATTATCATGCACGCTGAAAGGCATCTGCTGATTCAGCCCATACACGGAGCTGGAGGACGCATAGACCAGATGCTCCACTTGATTGCGCCTGCAGCCTTCCAATATGTTCGTAAAGCCGACAATGTTCGACTCAATATAGGATAGAGGATTTTCCAGACTATAGCGAACACCGGCCTGCGCAGCCAAATTGACGACGCGGTCCGGGCGTTCCTCCGCAAACACTGCGGCGACTCCCCCCGCATCGGAGATATCGAGTTGATAAAACCTAAACTCGCTAGACTCCGTCACAATCTTCAAGCGAGCCCGTTTCAATTCCGTGCTGTAATAATTATTGAGATTGTCCAGACCAACCACCGAATAACCTTCCTGCAGAAGCCTCCTGCACAGATGAAACCCGATAAATCCCGCCGAACCAGTTACCAAGACTTTCATGCATACCTCGATGTCCAGTGTTAAACGTACACCTTAAATACCCAACCAGAACCAATTGATCAAGGAATTAAACTTGACAAAAATATAATAAATGCAACAAGATACACCCTGTCTGGCCAGTTTCCGGCAAAAAAAGGAAAGCCCCCTCTCACCGGAAGCAGGCGGGAATAACCCGTTCGATTTGCTCTTAAAAATCTGAAAATTTTATTGAAGTGTCATGCTGATTGTGCTAGGTTTTTAAAAATTCATTTAAAAAGGTCGAATTGCTGCTGAGAAATCCTCGCAGTCGGCCGAAGAGTATGGCGGCTGGCGGCGCCGGCGCCCTTGCTTCCAAGTCGGCGAAGGCCTTCGGTAGATGGAAACAACGTATCACTGATTTTTGATCCAAAGATATAAAAACGCCCAACAAGGCTATCTGGTTAATTTTTTCTGGCTGACGACCACATATTGAATTCGATGATTAAAACAGAAGAGACCCCGCCTACCACCAAACATGTAGGCGGCCCGCAGTGGAGGAGGAATTATGAGCAGTCGCACGTTAACGAAGGCCGGAATTGTTGACTACATTTATGAAAAAACCAACAAAAACCGAGCGGAAATCAAAGAGTTGGTGGAGACCACGCTCGATATCATGAAAGAGGCGATAAAAAAGGATCATGCGCTTCTTGTCAGCGGTTTCGGCAAATTTGAAGCATACGACAAAAGGGCCAGAAAAGGTAGAAACCCGCAGACCAACCAGACGATAACCCTGCCGCCTCGCAAAGTGGTGGTGTTCCGGCTTTCGAGGAAATTTCGGGCGGAGCTTAATCCTTTAGAATAAAGCTGCCGGGATAATCTTTTTCGAGGGCGCGCAGCTTGGTTGCGGCGGTGTTTTCATTTTCAAAAATTCCGGCTTGTACTCTGTAAAGGGTATTCTCGCCAATCTTGATGGTTACAATTCTCGAATCAGTGAATCCCTTATTTTTAAGTTCAGTAAAAACATTCTGAGCTTTGGAATGGTCTTTAAACGCCCCCACTTGAATATAAACGGGGGTTGGCTGTGTATTTGCCTTCGGCGCCGCCCCTGCTGCGCCGCCATAGTGGTTTAAGCTCGTTTCATTGACTGCTTTTTCATAATCAACGCTCAGCTCCTCGGTAGCAGGACGATCATCATCGATTATTTTGATTTGCCCGAAGAGGCTCTGCCCTTCCGCTACATGAAACGGTTTGCCGGCCTCTTCGGGCATCTCCAGAATGTATTCCGGATTGGTCTTTTGATTGGTGACCACGACAAGCTGAATCGTCTTATCCGTTCGCAAATCCGTCAACACCAAATGGGTTCCAACATCCAGGCTCACATGGGCGCAGGGAAAAAATTTCATCTCGTACAAAGAAGAATCCCCGGCAGACGCATTGAAGGCGTCATTGGAAATGACTCTCACCATGCCGCTTTGCGTAAAAGTCGATAATGTTTTGTGCTTTACAGTTTCAAGAGTCGACGAATCAGGAGCAGTGAAAGCTCTTTCCGTTTCATATGCACTGCGATTCCCGGAAAGGGCGGTCGCTGTTGTATTGATTTTTTGTTTCGCACAAGACATAAAAAGGAAAATGCTGATAAGCACTAAAATTTTTTTGAGCATGGCGCACCTTTTTAGAGATTTTCCAAGAAATAACCCCAGCAACCGGAAATGACAAGTTTCAATTGAAGCCATGGTCGGGTAAAGCTGGTGCAGCGAGCGACGCTCGGCTCATGGACTGCGAACAAGCCATGCAAGACGGACGAACCCGCATGCCTCGAAAGGCCACGTTCGGCATCCCCCGGGAATGTTCGACTCGCTATTCGTTGAACAGAAACAAGCCCGATTCCCGCGCTTGTATCAGGAGTGGGTTGAAAAGAGGTCCTCATGTCCAAGGGTTGGATCGTTGATAAGATGGCTGAATTTGTGAGGGACATGTTCCGGGATTTTTGTGAGAGCGCCCTCACCCTGGAAGAGCAGTTTTGCTTGTTTGATGAAATCGGGTGGGTCGATTTCCATGTGCTGCAAGACTTGCTCGGTTCGGAAATGAGCAAGGGGCTTCTTTGGCGATTGAAGGACACTTCGCATCACGTTTTTCAGACCGATCCCATTGAATCGCCCGTCGGCCAATTTCTCGATTGGGGCATTGGCTACATTTTTCATGAATCCCTGAAGCTAAAAGAAGACGCCTACCAGCACCTGACATACGCCCCCAGATTCGACGACATGCAAAGCATGGACCTCCCGCCGCTGGAGCGAGACGTGGGTCTCCAGCTCGTTCAGGTATTGTCTCAAACGAAAGAAAGCATGCTCCGGGAAATAAGCCGCATACGTTTCATTCTCACCCAATGCCGGCGGTTGATGCCGGAATATCTGAACTTCCACCAAAACAATTTACTACTCGCCCGGTTCATTTACGCACAGCGGCCCCTGGTCAAATCGGTTTTCAAGGACCGGTATGATGCGTTGATCGCGACGATCTATGAAAACAAACCTGAACTTCTCTACGTTTATGCGTCGCAAAGCCTGCGCCTGGGCGGTTGGGTCGAACAAGCCATGGAGTCCATGAACCGCGCGCATGAGATCAATCCGGAGAGCCTGCAAGTGATTCAAGAAATGGAAATCGTCGGGAACTGGTCGAAAACCTTCAGAGCTTGAGACAAAATTTTCACATGAAACATTTCGGATTCTTCACATCCAGCCTGGGCAAGCTGGTCGCCTTCATCTTCATTTTATTAATCGCGAGTTCGATCTGCTTCTACTTCGTTGAATTGAAAGAGCATGACAACGGTTCTCTTCTCAATTCAATCTGGTGGGTCATCGTCACCATTACAACCGTAGGCTACGGAGATATCGTCCCACAAACCCCACTCGGCAAATTCCTTGGCGTGCTGGTCATGCTTTCCGGCATTGGACTCGTCTCCGCGCTGACCGGCAACATCGCATCCGTACTGGTTGAAAAGAAAGCGAAACAAAGGAAAGGGTTTGCAAAGGTGAACATCAAAAACCATATTATCATTTTTGGATGGAACATCTATACGCTAAAACTCGTTCAGACGATCATCGATTCGAACACGGAAGACAAGGCGCAGCTTGTCCTGGTCAATACGTTGGAGCAACAACAACGGGAGGAAATTCTAGGCCAACTGAACTTGGAGCAGCAGATACATTTTGTTTATGGAAATATCAGCAAAGAGGCCATCATACGGAAGGCGAATCCCCAGTATGCAAAAGTTATCTACATAGTGCCGCAAGGTCATCTAAGTCCAAACGAAGCGGACCAAGAAACCATCTATTGCGCGCTTGCCATAAGATCCATGGCTCAAAAGATTCCCATTTATTCGACGGCGGCCCTTTCGGACAATCAACCGCACCTCGTGCGTGCGGGAGTCAACGAGGTGATGGTCCAGGGAGAGCTGGATAACCAGGTCTTGGGCTTGATGGGCGCCAACCCCTCCATCTGGTCCTTTATTCTCAAAATATT
This sequence comes from Desulfovibrionales bacterium, assembly GCA_030156255.1. Classification (GTDB taxonomy): domain Bacteria; phylum Desulfobacterota; class Desulfovibrionia; order Desulfovibrionales; family Desulfovibrionaceae; genus JASGMV01. Next base: position 9,561 of record JASGMV010000011.1, on the reverse strand, counting down.
TGGAGACAATAACAACCAAGCATTAAAGTTCGAACACCTCGGCCCGGCGGAGAAAGAAAAGACCTGGGGGGAATTGATCGAACGCTTGCCTGCGGAAAAGCTGCCCATCGCCCTATGCAAGCTCCCCCGGACGATTGCGCTTGCCGATGTTTTGGATAAGGAATCCGCCCTCGATCAATTTATTTTAGAGCTCTTCAAGTCAGCAGGCCAAAAAACACAACTCGGCAGCCAGAGACCGGACGTCAAAATCAATCCGAGCAAGGACACCCCGTTGTCGCATTATGACATGTTCTTATATCTGAAAACCTGTTGAGGAACTCATGCAGATCAATTGGAGCAAAATCACCTTGTTTGAAGACTTGACGGAAGAAGAGATCCTTCAGGTAAAAAATATATTTTCCACAATTGACGTAGGCGCCGATACGAATCTTATCACGGAAAATACCAAAGGAGATAAAATGTTCATACTGATAGACGGCAAAGTGCAAATACGGAAATCAATGCTTTTCGAGGAATTGAATATTTCATTACCCGACATAAAATCCACAACGAAAGTTTTAGCGACGTTAGAGGGAAGTTCGCATCCTATCTTTGGTGAAATAGCCTTGGTGGATGACGATATACGATCAGCAACGGTTCATGTCCTCACTCCCTCGACATTTTTGGAAACATCGCAAGAGAAATTCTTTCATTTCATCAACAAATACCCGCCAATCGGCGTAAAGTTACTTCTATCCTTATGCAAAAATTTCACAAAGACAATAAGAAAAAGCAATAACGAAGTCGTTAAGATCACCACGGCGCTGGCGTTATCCTTAAGCAGGACGGCATAGCGGTTTCCAATAAAATTGGAGCGCTTCAAAAGCGCACACTCTTTGTGGGCCCCTCCTCCACTCCAGCGTTCGGCCCGCTCCCCCAGGAGAGCGATGTTGAGGTTTCACAAAGAGTGTAGTAGCGTCTAGAGAATTTCTAAGAATACACTGGGACCTTCCCGGAACGGCTTCTTGGAGAGAAAAGCGCAGGGTCGAGTAAAATGGAAAACCATTCATCCAAGTCGGATATGCGTGAGGGAGTCGAGCAAAAGGAGCTGGAGGCCAGGCTGCAGGCGGTGCTGGATCATGTTGGGAGCGCCTGCCAAAAAGTCGGGCGCTCGCCGGATGAGGTGACGCTCGTCGCCATATCAAAGAAGCATCCCGCACAATGCATCGAGATGTTCGCCAAAGCGGGCCAACGGGCTTTTGGCGAAAGCTACGTGCAAGAGGCGCTTGAAAAGCAAGAAGTTCTGGAACATCTCACGCCCGGCGTCCAGTGGCATTTCGTCGGCGGGTTACAGTCCAACAAGGCAAAGCTCGTCGCGGGGAAATTCTCACTCATTCACAGCGTCGACTCCATTAAACTGGCTCAAAAAATTTCCGATAAGGCCCTAGCCTTCAAACAAAAACAGCCCATACTGCTGCAGGTGAACATCGCCGGCGAAGAACAAAAATCCGGAGCCGAAACGAGCAACGCCCTATCCATAGCCAAGACCATGCTAACGCTTGAAGGCGTCGAACTCCGAGGGCTCATGATTCTTCCGCCCTACTGTGAAAACGCCGAGGATGCGCGGCCGTATTTCAAGAAACTTCGGGAACTGAAAGAGGCGCTGGAAGAAGACTTGCGGATATCGCTCCCCCACTTGTCCATGGGCATGAGCCATGATTATGTGCAGGCCGTAGAAGAAGGGGCGACGCTGATCCGGGTGGGAACCGCCTTGTTTGGTCCAAGGCCCTATTAAGAACGCCGCTGCTGCGTCAACCGCAACAATAAGGCCGAGGAAAGATCATGGACCTCGCAACCATTATCGGCATCGTCCTCTCCTTCGGACTGGTGGTTTCGGGCATCCTGATGGGCGGGACGATCATGATGTTCGTCTCCATCTCGTCTTTCTTGATCGTCATCGGCGGAACCATCGGCGCCTGTCTGGTCAACTACCCGCTCGGCCACATTCTCGGCGTTATTTCCGTCATCAAAAAAGCCTTTTTCACCGGCCTGGAGTCACCGGACGCCATCATCGCCCAATTTCTGGACTACGCGAACCGCGCGCGGCGGGAAGGCATCCTGTCCTTGGAGCCGCTGCTCAAGTCCATCGATGACGACTACTTGCGCAAAGGCCTCCAGCTGACCGTGGACGGCCTGGAGCCGCAGACCATCCAGGAAATCCTGGAAACGGAAATCCAGTACCTGGAGGAACGGCATGAGGTCGGCGCCGAGATACTGGCGATCATGGGGACGTTTGCGCCGGCCATGGGCATGATCGGCACGGTCATCGGCCTCGTTCAGATGCTGCAGTCCATGAGCGACCCCTCGACCATCGGCCCGGCCATGGCCGTTGCGCTCATCACCACATTTTACGGCGCCGTCCTGGCCAACCTCCTCTTCATTCCGTTGTCCGGCAAACTCAAAACCCGGAGCAAACAGGAGGTGCTGCTGCGCGAAATGGTTCTCGAAGGCATCCTTTCCATTTCAAAAGGTGAAAACCCCAGAATCATCGAAGAAAAACTCAACTGCTACCTGGCCCCAAAGTTACGTCGAAAGGAAGGCTAGAGCTCCCGGAGAGCGGCTATGGGCAGGAAGAAAAAAGACAAGCCCGAGGAGGGCATCCCAGCCTGGCTCATAACCTTCGGCGATATGATGACCTTGTTGCTGACGTTTTTCGTTCTTCTCGTCAGCATGGCCCGTGTCGACGAACGCCGCAAGCTCGTGGTGTTGGGGTCCATTATCGGAACATTCGGCTGGGGCAAGCAAAGTTACGACGTGCTTTCCCTGCAGGACACTCGCCGGACTGTCGAGCCCGGCCCCATGAATGACATAGACGACTTGGAAATGTTGAAGCCTTTGCTTTGGGAAAATGCGGAAGAGGATATTTCATTTGAACAAGGAAAATTCGTTGACGTATTTTCCATCAGCGCCGACGTGTTGTTCGGACCGGGGAAATCCACATTAACGGAGGATGGGAAAAAAATACTGCTAACAATCTTACCGGTATTAAAAAAAGTGACAAAACCGCTGTTGTTGGCCGGCCATACATCAAGCCTGCGCGATGAGATGGGCATGGAGTTCCGGGTTGATCAACTGGACGACATTCCGGACATATCCTGGCGGCTATCGCTGAACAGGGTTCTCACGGTCTATTTATTCTTGATCGATCAAGGGATGAACCCGGATCAGCTCAAAGTCGAGGCGTTCGGAAAATTTCATCCGCACTATCCGGATGATTCTCCAAAAGACAGGCGAAGAAATCGCCGTGTGGATATCGTTTTGGACAGAAGAAACAAAATATTATCCACGGACATTAAAGAAGTGCTGCCGAATATTAAAACCAGAACCAATGTCTATGAATATAATGGATTTGTTTTTGATGTAAATGAAACAGCGCCATAATCAAGAGGCTTCGACGCATGGCGAGAGAAAAGAAAAAAGCTGAAAAGCCCAAAGCGATGTGGCTGGTCACCTTTTCCGATCTGGTGACCCTGCTTTTGACATTCTTCGTGTTATTACTCAGTATGTCCTCTATGGATCAAAGCTTTATCACCCAAGTCACGGTCCATACCGCAGAGCTTGGATTTCTTACAAGCCGCGGCGCCGGCCGCGTCAACGCCAAGGTCAAGATGGTCAGCGAAATACTGGAGCGCCCTTGGGAAGTGATGGAAAAACAGAATAGAATAAAGGACTTGCTTTTTCCGGACGAAGTGCTGCCGGGCGACATCAACAGAAAAACGTTGGACGAAAATCTCGAAATACTGGAGCGCCCTGAAGGGGTCGCCCTGGTGCTCACGGACAAGCTCCTCTTCCCCCTCGGAAAGACTGAACTCGACGATAGCGCGAAAAAATTGCTCGCCCAACTTATCCCTGTTATCAATTACTTAACATCGCCGGTGAACATCGCCGGCTATTCGGATAATGTCGGCGGAGCGTCGTTGAGTAATTTTCGAATTTCCGAAGACCGGGCTTTGGCCGTGCTGGGATTTTTTTCGAAATTCGGAGTGCCGAGGCTCCAAATGAGCGTATCGGCCTACGGGCCGTTCTCGCCCATCGCCTCGAACGATACGCCCGAAGGAAGAGCCAAAAACAGGCGCGTGGAAATTTTGCTGCGCACCGTCCCCAGGATGGGGGGCTACATATCGTGAACGTCAAGGACGCCATGAGCGAGGTGCACTGTGGCTGAAGAATATGAAGGCGCGGAAGGCAAAAAAGGCAGAGGCCTGCTCAAGTGGATCATCCTGTTGCTCCTGCTGGCGGTCCTGATCGGCGGCGGTTGGTTTGCATACAAGAAATTCTTCAGCGCCGACGCGAAGCAAGAAGAACAGGCCAAGGAGCAGGTGCAGGAAAACGACCAAAAAGGCCCTGCCCCGGCCGCGACCCAAGGGATTCAAGTCCAGCTGCCGGATTTTCTGGTCAACCTGGCGGACCCGCTGGGCCGGCGCTACCTCAAGCTGGGCGTTTCGGTGGAAGTAAAAGACGCCCAGGCCTCGGAGGCGATGAAAACCAACGAGGCAAAAATCAAGGACGCCATTTTGCTCCTGCTCTCCAGCAAGACCTACCAGGAATTGTCGACGCTCGAGAGCAAGATCGAACTGAAAAAGGAAATCGTGGAGCGCTTGAATCAAGTTTTAGGCGGCTCCAAGGTGCTGCAGGTGTACTTTACGGACATGGTCATTCAGTAGCATGTTTTTTGCAATACTTGTTTCCGACGTCAAAAGAGCAACACCGGCTCAACAACCGGCTCAGACGCGTCCAATAAGACCGTAGGTTGCGAGGTGGCTACATGGCTGATGAAGAACAAGAAAAATTAGCTGCGGAATGGGCGGCTGCGCTCTCCGACCAGGGAGACGACGCCGGCGGCGACGCCGATCCCGGCGAGGATTTGGCCAGCGAATGGGCCGCCGCCCTGGAAGAGCAGGACGCCGGAGAAGGCGGCGAGAGCTCCGATCAGGCCCTGGCGGACGAATGGGCCGCTGCGCTCGCCGACCAGGAAGCCGAAGGCGAGCAAACCAGCTCCGACAAAGAGTTGGCCGACCAGTGGGCCGCTGCGCTGGAAGACCAGGATGAAGGCGGCGCCGGTCCGGGGGATGAAGGCTTGGCCAACGAGTGGGCCGCTGCGCTCGCCAATCAGGAAGAGGACGATCTCAAACGGGAGAAAGAGCAGGAATACCTGCGCACGCAGACAAGGGATGCGGACTTCCGGGACATGACCCAGGAAGCCAAAAGCCCGCGGCCGGATATGTCCAAAAGGGATTTGGACTTCATCCTGGATATCCCCCTGGAGGTGACGGCGGAGCTTGGCCGAACCAAGCTTCTGATCAACGATCTGCTGCAGCTCGGGCAGGGGTCCATCGTCGAATTGAACAAACTGGCCGGCGAGCCGTTGGAAATCTACGTCAACGGAAAACTTGTCGCCCGGGGCGAGGCCGTGGTCATCAATGAAAAGTTCGGCATCCGCCTGACGGACATCATCAGCCCGATTGAAAGAGTGAAACAGCTTGCCTAACGCCACGCAGTCCATAGGGATGGTGGAGTACGGCGTCTCGCCCATACTGAAGACGGCCGGCTCCCTTTTCCTGATCATCGCCTTGATGCTGGTGGCGTATTATTTATTAAAACGCTATGGGCATCGCATCGGCGTGGGCGCGAAGTTCTCCAAAGACGCCCCGCAATTCAAAGGGCGGCTTTCCCTGGGCCCCAAGCACCAGGTCGCCGTCATCGAGTTCCGTGGAAAAACCATGCTGCTTGGGGTGACGGATCATTCCATCAATTTGTTGAGCTGCATGGACGACGAATCGCAGAGTCGGTCGAGGGAAAAGAATGCTGAGGCTTTTCAAAAGGCCATGGATCAAGCTGACGCTGACAGCGCTGCTGATTAGCCTGCCGATTGTGTTGGCCTCGGCGACCGCCTTCGCCGTGGAGCCGACCATTCCGACCATCACCATGCAGCTTTCCGGCGGTGAAGCGGAGCCGGAAAAAGTCTCCGTCGCCCTGGAGATTCTCTTCGTTTTGACGGTGCTCTCCTTGGCGCCGGCGATCATGCTGACGGTGACGTCCTTCACCCGGCTGATCATCGTCTTCCACTTCCTGCGCCAAGCCATGGGCACCGCCCAGATGCCTCCGAACCAGATCATGGTCAGCCTGGCGATTTTCATGACGATCTTGATCATGGCGCCGGTGGCGAAAGAGATCAATCAACAAGCGCTGCAACCGTATCTGGATGAACAAATCGGCTTTACCGAAGCGCTCAAGCGAAGCGAGGTCCCGCTTCGGGCCTTTTTATTCAAGCACACCAGGGAAAAAGACCTGTCCATCTTTTACTCCATAACCAAGGAGCCTCGTCCGGAAAACAGGGAGCAGGTCTCCACCATGATGCTGGTGGCCGCTTTCCTGATCAGCGAACTGAAAACGGGCTTCACCATCGGCTTTCTCATCTATATCCCCTTCCTCATTCTGGACATGGTGGTCGCCAGCATTCTGCTGGCCATGGGCATGATGATGCTGCCGCCGGCGATGATCTCCTTGCCGTTCAAGGTGTTGCTTTTTGTCATGGTTGACGGCTGGAATCTGCTCGTCGGCTCTCTTGTCAACAGCTTCCAGTGACCCTAGGAGAGGTGCGTATGTCGCCCGACTTTATCGTAGGATTTGCGCGCCAGGCGATTGAAATGGCGTTGACCCTGGCCCTGCCCATGCTGATGGTCGGCATGGTCGTGGGCATCGTGGTCAGCGTGCTGCAGGCCGCCACCCAAATTCAGGAAATGACGCTGACCTTTGTGCCGAAAATCATCGCCATGTTCGCGGCGTTGATTTTCGCCTTCCCATGGATCATGAACAAGATGATCGCTTACACGACAAACCTTTTTCTGAATTTCCCGAATTACATACGCTAACCGGACGCTCCAACCTTTCTGGCGAATTCCCAGGCCAAAATCGCGCCGGCCTGGGCGACGTTCAACGACTCGAGATCTTGCGCCAAAGGAATGCTGAGCAGATTGCGGCAACGCTTGAGCACGCCGGGCCTCAAGCCTTTTTGTTCGGACCCGAGCGCGAGCACGGCGGGTTGGGCGAGTGTGACGGTCTGAACGGGATCGCCGGCCGCATCCGCTCCATAAACGTGAAACCCCTGGGCGTCGAAATAGTCCAGCGCCTTGGCGAGATTGTGCGGCCGGGAGATGGGAATCCTGTGCAGGGTCCCGGCGCTCGACTTCACGGCGCCCGCGCCCAGATGGGCGCTTCCCATGGTCGGCAAGACCATTCCGGCGGCCCCGAGCCCGAAAAGAGTCCTGGCCAATACTCCAACGTTTCCCGGGTCCTGTACGCGGTCCAGGGCGACGATCAGCGGTAAAGGCGCTTGCAAAGCCGCCTCCGCCAAAGCCTCCAGCCCGAGATACCGGACCTCCGCCAGCCTGGCCGCAACGCCCTGATGGTTGCCAGGGTGCAGACGATCCAGGTCGGCCTTGGGCGCCAGCCGGAAGACGACCCCGTATTTCCGGCAGGCATCCAGAATCTCGCTCAACGCCCGCTCGCGGCGGCCTCGCTGAACGAACACCATTTCGATACGGTCCGTCTCCCTGCGCAAAAGCTCCAACACCGGTTTCGCGCCCACAACCAAGGAGCGTTCGGATTCATTCGCCACGCGACCTCCTGCGAAAGTCATTTTCAGTGCATGCTTCGGAACGGCAAGCGGCGGTTGCCAACATTCAGGCTTTCAGTTAATGATCTCATGTCGAAACAATGTGTTGCCGCTCAAAAGGCCTTGCTAAAAAAATTCATGGAGCTTTAGACGAAAGCAACATGCATCAACCCAAATAGTTGCCCATGCAATTTTTTCAAAAGAATCATACGGCGAACCACCGCCACGTTGTTCATCTTGTGCTGATTTGGCTGCTTTTTTGGGCTGTTGCATCGATAGGCTGCACGCACAAGCAGCCCACAGTCTCCAGCCCGTCGGAAAGCCAGGCTTTCATGGAGTCCATGAAGCAGCGGCAGCAGGACTCCGAACCCGTGGTTTTGATCGAAGAAGAGGCGGAGGTGGAGGCTCCCGGCGAGCCGGAGCAAAAGCTGACGGAGCAGGAGCAGGCCGCTCTCCATTCCAAAACCGAGTTGGATTTTGACCTCGACGTCCGCGAAACACAAGAATTTCACAACTATTTTTCCTACTTCACCCACAAAAAAAAGCAAATGTTCCAGGCTTGGCTCAAGCGCGCCGAGCCCTATCTGCCCTATGTCCGGAAAGTTTTCCGTGAGCAAGGCCTGCCGGACGCTCTGGTTTTGCTCCCGTTTGCGGAGTCCGGATACAACCCGTGGGCGTACTCCCGGGCCCACGCTGCGGGTTTGTGGCAATTCATCCCCGGAACCGGCCGCAAGTTCGGCCTGAAAGTCGACTGGTGGATCGACGAAAGGCGCGATCCCTACAAGGCGACCCTCGCCGCAGCGCAATATCTCAAGCAACTCCACGACATGTTTGACGACTGGTATTTGGCGCTGGCCGCCTACAACGCCGGGGAAGGCAAGATTGCACGGGCGTTGCGGCGCAGCGACACCGAGGACTACTTCGATCTTTGCGAGGCCAATCACCTGTTGAGCTATCGCGTGCGCCTGCGGCCTGAAACCAAGAATTACGTTCCCAAATTCCTGGCCATCGTCAAAATCGTGGCCAATCTGGAAAGCCTGGGCTTCGATCCCCTGCGTTGGGACCAGGAACAGGACGTCCAGACCATCCAGACGCCTCCAGGCGCCGATTTACGGGCGCTCGCCGACGCTTGCGGCATGACCTGGAAAGAATTCAACAAGCTCAACCCCCACTTCCGCAGAACCGCAAGTCCTCCCTACATGGAGGCGTCCATTTACGTACCGACGGACAAAGCGACGCTGGCTCAGGCCTGGCTGGAGAAGCCTGACGCCAAACCATTCGCCGGCTACCAAAACTACAGGATTCGCAACGGCGATTCCTGGTGGCGCATTTCCAGGCGGTTCGGCGTGCCCGTCGCCATCCTCAAAAAGGTCAACCGGACGCAATCCAATACGCTGCACCCCGGGACATACGTCATGATACCGGGCGGGGGCGGCTCAAGAGTCGTTCAGGACACTCCGGCCAGCCACAAGCGCCGCCTGGCGCAACAGCGCTCCAACTACATCATCCACACCGGCGACACGCTGTGGTCCATCTCCAGAAGCTTCGGCGTCAGCCTCAACACCCTGCTGGAAGCCAACGGCATGACGGGCCGCGAAACGATCCGAGCCGGACAGAAAATCTACATTCCGGACGCCTCGACCTCGGAAACGGAGCTGGCCAGAAAAGAGGCCGGAGAGGTGAACAATCGCTTGGTGCAATACCGGGTCCGAAGCGGCGACACCTTGTCGCAGATCGCAGAGAGGTTCGGCGTCTCCACCTCGTCTCTCAAACGCTGGAACGGCAGAAACTCGAATCGTATCTACGCAGGCGAGCTTTTGAAAGTTTACGTGCAGTAAAAATCGGGGGAGAAACTATTTTCAAAAAGTTTCTCCCCCGAACCCCCTCTTCAAAAACTCTTTTATGGG
>JASGMV010000062.1 GCA_030156255.1 Desulfovibrionales bacterium | reverse complement strand
AGTCCGGGGGAGAAACTTTTTCCAAAAAGTTTCTCCCCCGGAAAAACACCCGCGCCCTCTCCCCGTCGAACGTCAAGCCTTGCGGCCGGCAGCGAGCAGGCCTCGCCGGCATCCCTCTTCGGACTTGAAGGAGACGTCGACGAATCCGGCGCGTTCAAAGGCGTTGCGGAGTTGGTCGCGGGAGATGTGGTGCGTGCGGTATCCGGCCATGCGCGTGATGAACTCCACGCCGTTGCGGATTTCCCTGGCGCCGCCCTCCGGGTCCAAATGGTGGGTCGCAAGCCATCCGCCCGGACGCAGAGCGTTATGGAGCATGGTGAATATATCCGGCAGTTCGTCGACAAATCCATACAGGACGTGGGAGGCGATCAACAAGTCGTATTGATCCGCCTCCAACGGCGTGGCGCGCAAGTCGAACGCCTCGGCCCGCAAGCGGTGTGCGTAGCCGCGGGCTGCAATCCGCTCGTTGGAGGCCGGGACCACGTGCGGCAAATCCAAAATTTCCCCGGCCAGATCAGGATTTTGGTCCAGCAAAGCCATGGAGTACTCCCCATGGTTGCCGCCGATATCGCCCATGAGCCGCATGTCCTGAAAATTCGGAAGCGCCGCGACAAAGGCGACCATGTCCTGCAACCCGCCCAGAAAGGAGTACTGGGCCGTGCCGTCCATGGAGTCGCGGGAGTTCCAATTGCTGTCGGTGCGGCTTCGCATGTCGCACTCGCCGCGCAGCAGGGCCTCGAAATCGTTATCCACGATCTCCCCGAAGCGGGAGCTCATCTCCAGGGACTTGCCCTGGTAAAAAGGCGAGGCGGACTCCAGAAACTCCTTGGTTTTCGCCGTATTGCGATAACCGTCCGGACCGCGCTCCACCAGATCATACGTCTCCAGCAAGTCCAGCAGCGCCTGGACGGGCTTCGGCTGGTATCCCTGGCGGGAAGCGAGCGCTTCGACCGACACGGGGCCGGCCGCCAGCGCGTCGAACAGGCCGAGGCGGATGCTTTGCAGCACCACCCGGAAGGCCACGCCGACCATCAACATTTTTTCGATGGGGGTAAAATCCGCTTGAGGCTTTTTCACGGTTCTTCTCCTGAAGGTTCAACGGACTTGTTTCAGGTAACTCGCCATCCATCCGTCCATGTTTTCGAGAAAAGCAAGGACGGTGCGCCTCTGTTCCGGCGTCAAGTTTTCGATGAAATGGAAAAACTCCTTGTCGCGCTCTTTGTGGAACTTCATGTGCTGCGCGTGCGCCAACCTCCCCTTGTCCGTAGCCTCGACGATCAAGCGGGAGCGCTTGTCGGGATCGGTGCGCTTGGCCAGCAACCCCTTGGAGACCAGCTTGTCCACCATTTGGGAGGCGGCCCCCCGCGTGGTGCCGAATTGCTCGGAAATCTCGGTCACGCTGACGGCGCCCAACGACGCGACAGCGGACACCACATGAATCTCCGTGGGATACAGCAACTCCTCCGTCCCGAACTCCCTGGGCTGCTTGCTGACGCGCAAATACTTCTCCAGCACCCTGCACAAAACGGACAGCACGTCCGGCATGTCGATTCGCTCACTCATGGATGGAATGTATAGGTGCTAAATTAATTTGTCAAGGTGCTGAACAAATTTTGTGGAAAACGCAGAAGAGCGGCAAGAGGGCGAGCTACTTCAAAAAGCAAAGAAGCGGCTAAGGCTGGACGAGGAGAAACAGGATTCATGTTCTACTGACTTGCGTATTCCAAGAACGATATTTATAGTACATTCATGCTGATTAATATTAGAAAATTTTGTAATATGTATCGGCGAGTTGCTAGCAGTAACTACGACATGTATTGCAGATACCTTGATATCGGCATGCCTTTCCATAATTCTACGAGTATGTGTTCTGGTAGATTCCTTAGTATGGTGGATGAAATCTTAGGAATAAAAAAATTGCCTTATCAAATCAAAATTTCCGACTTGATAAGCTGCCAGGCTATGGTACCGAGTTTATTTGTCAAACTCCCACGGGACTTGTTTGAATCTTATAACTGGAGTTGCCCCCGCTAAACCGGACACCTCAAGTTGATCATTCCGGAGCCGCCGTCGGGCCGTCGCCTCCGACGAGCTCTTGTTGGGCCCATTCTCGGCGGCGTCCCGCCGGCTCACACTGATTTACCTCCGACAACTCCTCCACCCGGATGTATTCCCTGGGCGACATCATCCGCAAGCCTTTGTGCGGATGATTTTCGTTGTAGTCCTCGAACCAGTCTCCAAGCCGGGACATCATGCTTAAAGCGTTTGGCCGATCATTAACATAGACGTAATCGCGCTTGAATGTTTTGACGAACGCCTCGGCCATACCGTTGCTCTCCGGGCTGCGCACCGGCGTAAATCGCGGCATCAGACCGAGTTCAACGGCGAAGTCCACCGTTTCTCGAGCCGCAAAGCATGAGCCGTTATCCGAAAGCCATTCGACTCGATGCGGCGTCCGGGGGGCGCCAAAACGCTTCTCGACGCATTCGAGCATCAGATCCCGAATCATTTGCCCTGAAACGCCGCTGGAGCTGGCCACATGCCCAATAATTTCCCTGTCACGGCAGTCAAGGGCAAAAGCCACGCGCACAGGCTCTTTGTTGTCGCAAGTGAATTCGAAAACGTCCGAGCACCAGCGAAGATTTCGTTTGAGAGCGATCACCTTGCCTCGGTGATCCCGCTGCGGCCGCTTACCGGTATGCCTGGTCAAAAGCATGCCGTGAAGTTTCATGATTCGATACACGCGCTTGTGGTTCACCCGCGGAAGGCCCTGCTCACGCAGACGCCGGTTCAACACGGCGCACAACCGGCGGTAGCCATAGGTCATCCGCTCGTCCGCAATGTCCCGGATCATCGGCAACAGCCGTTCGTCCTCGGCCTTGGAGTACCTCGGCGGCCGTGGACGCGGGACGTCAGCAAGGCGCTCGTTCAGCCTGGACCGAGAGACTTTCATGGTTTCAGCGACACGCTTCACGGGATGTCTTCCTTGAACGGCAACGCCGAACGCGAGATCAGTTTTTTTTCGCGCGCAAGCTCCAAGGCGTCCTTGAGGATTTCGACCTCCATGGTCTTCTTGCCCAACAGGCGCTCAAGATCTCGAATCCGTTTCTTTAGGACGCGCGCTTCAGCGACACTGACCACATCGTCTCCGGCCTGAACCGCTACTTTGCCGCCTTTTTTCATGAGTTTCCTCCATCGGAAGAGGAGACTTGGGGCCACGCCGTTCTTGCGGGCCACATAAGATACCGTCATACCGGGGAGATCGGACTCCTCGACCATGCGCAGCTTTTCGTCGATGGACCAGCGCCTTCGCTGGATTTCCGTGACCACCTCAACCGTTGGAGCCTCATTAGCACTAGGTCTGGTCATAGGGATAGACCTACCTCCTCACTGCTTACGAGGTGTCCGCTCGAAATGGGGGCTACTTCAATAACAGATATCCAGAAATTGATGAATGCAATATTGCAACAATGGACAAGAAAGATCGTATTTCTTTATATTACAGACTTGAATTTCTACCATATTGTGATGAGAATAATTTAGAAGAATTAGCGCATCCCTACGACACACATCTTAAAGATGCATTTGTAAAAAATTTTATATCTGATATTCCAAAGGACATTCCTATACTAAAACATACCAACGGAAGAGAATATGTAAATCATGAGGCGTACATGCCATATTGGGGAATATATATCTTGCTTGAAGCATTGAACAAATGTAATGGAATAGAAAAATACTTAGATATCGACCACGGAAAGAAAAAATTTATATGTTCCGTCGAAAATATTGGAGAAAAATGGATTAAAAATTACGCAAAGACGTTTGACCGTATTTCGCTATACAGAACACTTATCTCGAGATATATCATATGTGATTGTAAATTTAAACTGAAATATGGCGACATACTCAACTATATTTTGAACGCAACGTCATCAGCGCCGGATGATCTTTTAAAAGATATGGAAACACTACTTGCTATGGATCGAGACTGGAGACGCGCTAGGATGCATGATGGAATAAATGCTTTTGATTCTGCTATAGAATCATTGCGTTATGATATGTATTGCTTATTCTGCATGCTTTGTTCATCTAAAAAATACAACGCTGTAAAATTATTTGCAAAGTTTGATTCTAACCTTGATGATTTTGGATTTTCAAATTTACATGATGTGCTTCAATTTGAAGAAATTAAATTTAAAAGGATATTTATTCTTTATGTTCCTCATTATCTAAAAGATACCCACATTGGCAAACTTAAAATCGACTGGGAATGCATATACGATGATTTGTATCAATTTAATGGATTCGAGGCGTGGATTAGAGCGTTTAGTGACATGCACCATTCTTTAAATAAGAATCAAAATTTGAGGACACGGTTATGCTTCGAACAACCTAGACTTCTTGACCACCTCTTAGTAATGACAATACGGACGGAAATTATCTTGAGATCCATAGTGGAAAGAATAAGCGGCCAGGATGCACCTGATGGTATTAAGGATGTAATAGAAAATATCGCAAAAATAATAATTACAAAAGAAGAGAAACAATATCTGCCTGTTTTTGATGGGATAAAAAGTAAGATAAAAGAGTTAACCTCGTTGAGAAATGAACGGCTTATTAATATGTTTGAAAATATAAAATCTGATCCCCACGGAACAAAAAATTGGAAACCTGCCCAACGTGAAACATTTGAAGCTATCTTGACATTCATTAAGGCAAGAAATTATTTTGCCCACCACTCCTTTAATGATAATGAATTAGCAAATAATTCAAAGAAATTGCCTAACGAGGTTCTTACAGCATGTCTGTTCACTGTTATCAAGGTACATCAACTTGTACACGGTCCGTAAGGTATATAGAGTGTACAGAGATAGTATTCCCCTTACACCACCGCCTGACGAGATCAAATACGCCACCTTCTTCACCACAGGATTTGCGTCCCACCAGATAAGGCCGACCGATCCACTTAGGCCGGGAATCCGTCCTTCCGGAACGTCGCGCCAAGCTGTCGATAGGTCCGCCGCTTGGCTTTTGGCCGCCATCATTCAGGGGCGCATCCATGAGCAGAACGTTTGCTCACACTATGGTGGAAATTTTTGATCTGGGCACCCCACTGGGCACCCCACGGGCAAAAGAAAGGGGGTTAGAAGCGCGTCTTCACGACACCTCTAACCCCTTGAAATCTGGCGGAGAGGGAGGGATTTGAACCCTCGATAGAGGTATTAGCCCCTATACTCGCTTAGCAGGCGAGCGCCTTCAGCCATGCTCGGCCACCTCTCCTGAAACCCTCGTCGGCGAAACAGCAGAAGTATCTTATCTCGCCGGGAATTGTCAACCGTATCGGACGGTTTTCGGCGGCCCCGTCTGGAAGCGACGGTTCGCCAAAATCTCTCCGCGGCGCTGTTTTGGAGCAATTACCGATGGAAAATCTACAATCGCCTAGCGCGCCGGCAGGCGCGGACCGAAATGGCGTACGAGAGAAAGCAGCGTTTTTCTCCAGAATCATTGCCTGAAGCGCAGGAAGACATTTCAAGCTTCCAACCTGCAAAGATCGTTGTGGACGTATTTACTGGCGAGATGCCTGGAAAAGTCAGTGCTTGCGCGTGGTTTCGCAAAAAATCGCGGGATTGCAGCAACGAAGTCAACGCGCGGTGACGGCGCCTTCTCTACTCGGCGCGGTACTCTCCGCTCTTGCCGCCGGATTTGTACACCAACCGGCAATCCGTGATCCGCGCGTCTTTCTGCACCGCCTTGACCATGTCGTAAATGGTCGCGGCGGCCACCAGGGCCGCGGTGAGGGCCTCCATCTCCACGCCGGTCCTGGCCGTGACCCGAGCCTCGGCTTCGATGTGGATGGCCGGCGGGTCCTGCTGCGGGGTGAAGCGTACGTCCGCGAAGCTGATGGGCAGCGGATGGCACAGGGGAATCAACTCGGAGGTCTTCTTCGCGGCCATGATCCCGGCGATGCGGGCCGTGGGCAGCGCCTCGGCCTTGGGCAGGGCGTCATCGAGCAGCAATTGCAGCGTATGCGCGGAAAGCAACACCGTGGCCCGGGCCACGGCCGTGCGCGCGGTGGGAGCCTTTCCGCTCACGTCCACCATGCGCGCCTGTCCCTGGCCGTCCAGGTGGGTCAAATGGTCGGGAGCGTCGCGCCCGCTCACTCGCCCATGACCTTGTCGCGGGCCTTCTTGAACATGGTCTTGACCCGTTTGAAGGGTTTTTCCTCCTCCAGCGTGGCGAACTCGCGCAGAATCTCCTCCTGGCGCTTGGACAGGCGGGTAGGCGTCTTGACGTGGAACTCCACCAGCAAGTCGCCGCGCTGCGAGCTGCCCAACCGGGGCAGGCCCAGTCCCTTGAGTTTATAGACCTCTCCGGACTGCACGCCCTTGGGAATGTCCATGGGCGCGTCCTCGTCCAGGGTGGGGACCATGATCTTGTCGCCCAACGCGGCCTGGACAAAGGAAATCTCCTGAGCCACCAGCAGGTCGTCGCCCTGGCGGGAAAAGACCTTGTCCGGCTCCACACGGACCACCACGTACAGGTCGCCGGGAGGGCCGCCGAACTGGCCGGCCTCGCCCTCGCCGCGCAGGCGCAGCCGGGAGCCGTCGTCCACGCCGGCCGGAATGCGGACCTTGAGGCTCTTGGTCTTGCGCGTCTGGCCGAGGCCCATGCACTCGGGGCACGGGTCGGTGATAACCCGCCCCTGGCCGCGGCAGACCGGGCAGGTGACAGCTATTCGGAAGAAGCCCTGCGACTGTTGGACCTGGCCCGTGCCTCCGCACTGGCGGCAGGTCTCGGCCGTGGTCCCGGGCTTGGCGCCCGTGCCGTT
This sequence comes from Desulfovibrionales bacterium, assembly GCA_030156255.1. GTDB lineage: Bacteria > Desulfobacterota > Desulfovibrionia > Desulfovibrionales > Desulfovibrionaceae > JASGMV01. The sequence continues at coordinate 16,812 of JASGMV010000062.1, read as the reverse complement.
GCAGGACTCGCAGGTATCCATGATCGGAAGCTTCAGCTCCCGCTCCACGCCCTTGGCCGCCTCGCGGAAGGAGATGTTCATGGTGTAGCGCAAATCGGCGCCCGCCTGCGGCCGCTGCCCGCCGCCGCGCGAACTGAACCCGAAGATGTCGCCGAAAATGTCGCTGAAGGCGCTGAAGATGTCGTCGGAGGACGAGAACCCGGAAAATCCGTTGTCCCCCAGGCCGGAGTGTCCGAAACGATCATAGCGTGACCGCTTGTCCTGGTCGCGCAGCACCTCGTAGGCCTCGGCCGCCTCCTTGAAGCGGGCCTCGGCCTCGGCGTCGCCGGGGTTGCGGTCCGGATGATTTTCAAAGGCCAACTTGCGGTAGGCCTTTTTGATCTCCTCCTGCGAGGCTTGGCGCTCGACGCCCAGCACCTCATAGTAATCGCGGCGGGTCATGACGCCTCTTCGACCTTTTTAATATATACGCCGGCTTCCGGCAGGTCCTCGGAAGGCAGCACCTTGCCGGCTGCGATTTCGCGCAACGCCGTGACGACTTCCTTGTTTTTGGAGTCCACCAACGGATCGTAGCCCTCGCGGTACTGGCGGACCCGTTTGATGGCCATCTGCACAATCATGAACCGGTTGCTCACTTGCTGGAGGCAATCCTCCACCGTAATTCTCGCCATGGGTTCTCCTCGACGTTTGGCCGAAGCTTTTCAACCTACGGGAGTTGTCCCTGCAGGTCTTTCAAAAGCTGATTGGATACAGGGTAATAATTGCTTTTCCCATCGATGTACAGCCAGCAGCGTCCTTCGGGCAACTCCGGGTCGGAGTAGAACACGATTCGCGCAAGCTGCTCGCCTTTATCGTCTTTCAGCGTCCAAGTCATCGCCGGCTGGGCTGTCGCGGGGAGCTGCTCCGTCGGCTCCGCCTCGAATTGCAAATCTGTAAGACGCCACAGCGACATGTCAATACCAAGCAGATCCTTTTTATCGTCCCTGGAATGCCAGCCCGTGGCGTTCTTGAAGGCTCCCAGCGCCTTGTCGCTTTGCACGATGGTGAAGTTCGTCGCCTTGGCCGTGTCCATGGACACGATCTTGCGCTGGCGCATGTCGAAAGAAGTCTTGTTCAACTGGGCCACACGGTCGGCGCCCAGCAGGAACAGGCCGGGCTGCCAAGTGGAATTGGCGAAGCGCCGGATCTTTTCCCCCTTGCCCTGCCGCTCCCTGAACACGTTGATCTGGGCCTTGCGGCCGCCGTCCAGCTCCGCGGATACGCTGAACAGGGGCGTCAGCGTGGCGTTCACCGGCGTGAGCAGCAGCGCGTCGACATCCGTGGACAACAGGTTGTGGAGATAGAAACGCGCCTCCGAGGTGGACACGGCCTTGTTTCGCAACCGCTGAGGCGACCGGAAGCTGAAGGCTGAATCGTCCTTTTCGATGCTCCAGGAGGTTTCATTGCCTCGAGACAGGCTGAACGATCGGACTTCCTGCTCTCCGGCCCGGATCAGGCGCATGTCGAAATAGTGCTCCGCCGGCCGCTTGACCTGATCCAGGTAATCGACGTCCAGCAGCAGCAGCCGCTCGGGGGCAAGCGTGCAGACGGCGTAAACGCCGTCGTTGGACGGATTGAGGTTGCCGAGCATGACGCTTTCCGAGCGACCGTTCTCCAGATGCAGCTGCGCCGCCGGAGGATTGAGGCCGTAGCCCCTGGCCTTGGCCGAGCTGATGTCTCCCAGATCCCGGCGCGGCTTGCGCCGGCTCAACACGTCCACCAACGCATCCACCTTGTCCGAAAGCACGCGAGGCTGCCCGGGCGCATCGCCCACTTTCGCCCGCCAGCCGCCTGCGTCGTCCTTGAACAGGGTGAAATTCCGGTCCTTATAGGAAATCTTCAGGCTCCGCAGCGTATCCTTGGATATCTCCGGCCAAAGATCGACGACGACATCCTGCTTGTCCTTGCGCTGCGACAGCGCATAGACGCCGGCCCAGACCAGAATCGCCGCCAATAAAAGAATGAATATCCGTCTACTCAACGATTGTCCCCCGCCGCCCGAAACTGCGGCGCGCCTGTTAGCTAATTCAGCCGCCGGCGCCGAATGGCCGTCGCCACGCCAAGGGCCAGCACGATTCCGGGCGCCACCAGCAGAGGCGTCCACATCAGGAAGAAGCTCTGCCCCGGCCTGGGCAACAGAAGCGACTGGGCCGGTTTCGGCTTGGAGATGGTGATCAACCCTTCCTTGGCCAATAACCAATTCAGGGCGTTTTTGGCTATATCCAGATTGCCGGAAAGGTTAACATATTGATCCGACAGAAAATCTTGATCGCCAAACGCGACCAGCCGGGACGTATTGGGTTCCGCGGCCTTGGGGTCCGCGCCTGCGGCCGGCGCCTCGTACACGGCGGAAAGCCACAACGGCCCGGGCGAATCCGCAGCAGGATCGAAGGTCACGTCCTCCGTGGCCAGCGTCTTCAGGTCCGTCTCCAGCCACGAATTTTTGGAGCTCTCGCCCAGAACCGCAGGCCGGGGGCCCGTTCCTCCCGGAAGCGCCTTCAGAGCCGTGCAGGTGGGATACAGCGTCACCAGGTTGAAGTCGCGGCTGATGGGCGTGAAGCCGTAGCTCTGGACAATAGGCGTCAAGTAGTTGCCCGTGACGATCTGCGAGACGGGATCCAGCACCAACCCCTGTTCGCGGACAATGCCCGTATGGTTGGCCATCCAGACGTCGAAGTTGGTTGCGTCCTCCGCGGACGCGGCGTAGAAAATCCGGCCGCCGTTCTTGAAATAACGGGTCAGGGCGGAAAGTTCGCTGGGCAGAAAATCCTTGGCCGGACCGGCGATCACCAAGGCGTCGGCGTCGTTCGGAACGTCCTTCTCGCGGGCCAGGTAAATCTTCTGGGCGAAAGCGCCCTGGCTTTCAAGGGCCTGGCGCAATACGCTCAGGCTGCCGTGCTCCCGGGGATCGGGCGTGAACTCGCCGTGGCCCTGCACAAAATAGATCGTGGACTTTCTGGCGTCCACCGCCCTGATCATCGCATTGGTGAGCTTTTCCTCGTTGGGAGAAGAAACCTTCTCCTGCTTCCCGCCGGCTTCGACCACGACCTCGCCCGTCCGGGTCACGCCCAGCTTCTTGGCGGCCAGGGGATCCTTGTCCGGGTCGATGACTTCATAGGAAAACAGACTGCTTCGCCTAGCGTAAAGCTTCAGCAGGTCCTCCGTCCGCGCCAGGCCGGGGGAGCCGGGGAGATCGAACACCAGCGCGCGGACCGGCTCCTTGAGTCGATCCAAAACCTGGATGGTCTCGGGCGCCAAAGAATGGCGCCTGTCGCTGGTGGCGTCGTAGCGCCAGCCCGCAGATTGGGCGAGGAGGTACAACCCCACGAGCAACCCCACGACGAGAAGTCCTGCGGCCGCGGTTTGGGAGTATCGCTTCATCCTGGCCATGCTACCCCCTCCAGCGCTGATTTTCGAGGCTCAGCACCGTCAGCCACATGAACAGGACGATGAAGCAGACGTAGTACGCCGCGTCCGCCGCCGTGAGCACTCCCTTGGAGAAGGGCTCGAAGTGGGTCAAAAGCGAAATGGCGTCCACCACGGGGACGAGGGCCTTGGGCGCGATATCCTTGGACCAGTTGACCAGCCACAAAATCAAAAGCGCCGCGAAGGTCAGGGAAGCGGCCACGATCTGGTTTTCCGTCAGGGAGGAAAGAAACAGCCCGAGGCTGGCGAACCCCAAGGCCATGAGGAACAGCCCCGCGTATCCGATGAGCAGCGGCCCGATCTCCGGAGAGATGTAGAGAAAAAGCATGGCCGGGCCGATCATGGAAAACGCCAAGGTCGCGGCGATGAGGCCGGCCAGGGAGAACAGCTTGCCCAAAGCCAGAGAGGTTTCGCTCACCGGATAGCTCATCAGCAGTTCAAAAGCGCCGGAGCGTTTTTCTTCGCTGAATCCCCGCATGGTCAACAGCGGGATGAAGAACAGCAAAATGACCCCGGCGTTCTGCAAAAAGGGCATGATGAGCATGTCGTGAAGGGAAAGAGCGCCCGCCTGGGGGGATTGCATGATGGAGATGGACCACAACTGGTAATATCCCACGGACGAGACGAAAAAATACCCGGAAATGATCAAAAAGCAGAACATGACCACGTAGGCCAACGGGGACCGGAACAGGATCAGAAAATCCTTGCGCGCGAGCAGCAGGCTGGCTCCCATGTCAAGCCTCCTCTCCGCCGTCGGTCGGGGCTTCCTCCCGGACAAGGCTCACGAACGCCTCCTCCAGGCTGACGTCGGCCGGCTTGAATTCCAACAACGGCCACCCCTCCTCGAAAACGGCCCGGGTCAGTTCGGCCCGCACGTCCCGGGCCGGATCGGTCTCCACGAAAAACGCGCAGCCGAAGCGGTCGAAGCACTCCACCGAGGCCTTGGTTACAAAAGGCCGTCTGGCCAGGTGCTCGGCCGTCTCGGCCTCCTGGCCCTGGGTCACGCCCAGACGCAACAGGTAACGTCCGCCGCCGCCCACGCGCTGCACCAGGTTGGCGGGCGTGTCCTCGGCGAGAATCCGGCCCTTGTTGATGATGAGCACCCGATCGCAGGTCAACTCCACCTCGGGCAGAATGTGGGTGGAAAGCAAAATGGTCATCTCGCGGCCCAGCTCGCGAATGAATTCCCGAACCTCGCGGATTTGCCCCGGATCGAGCCCCACGGTGGGCTCGTCCAGAATCAGCAGGCGCGTGGGGCCCAGGATGGCCTGCGCCAGGCCGATGCGCTGCCGATAGCCCTTGGAGAGCCGCCGAATCAGCGTGCGGCGCACGTCGGCGAGCCCGCAGCGGTCCATAACCCGGGCCACTTCGGCGTCGGGGCTGTCCGAGCCTTTGACCCTGGCCGCCCAGAAGAGATACTCGGCCGTGGTCAACTCCGGATACACGGGCACGCTTTCGGGAAGATAGCCCAAGCTGCGGCGCAAGTGGTCCGGATCGCGCTGGATGCTGCGGCCGTCGTAGGACACCTCGCCGGCCGTGGGCGTCAGATACCCGGTCAAGATGCGCATGGTGGTGGACTTCCCGGCGCCGTTGGGTCCGAGAAAGCCGAGCACCTCACCTGAGCGCACCGTGAAATTCAGGTCGAACAAAACCTGTTTTTTGCCGTAACGATGGGAAAGTCCGGTCACTTCGAGCATGCGGAAGCATCCTTGCTAATTGCGCCCTGCGGCGCCGCGTCAATGCACGGCGGCCGCCGTCGCAGCAGCGAGCGTTCAAGCCTTGCCGCTTGAACTGTTGCAAGAGCGGGGACGTTATACCGCCATCTGTTGCAAGTCAAGTTCGATTCAGGCATGCTCCGTCGCGCCGGCCAGGGCGCCGCGCACAGGCGACCCGGCTCAGACCGGCGGGAGACATTCATGGCCGTCAAACGAAACCTTGCATACGCTCAAAAAAATTGCCTCGCCAAATGCGGCAAGCTCATGCAGCAAACCGACATGGCCGGCCCGAACTCCAGAATCGGCGTCGCCGTTTCCGGCGGAGCCGACAGTCTGGTGCTGCTCAAATTGTTGACGCTGCGCCAGGCCATCGTTCCCTTCCCCTTCGAAATCATGGCGCTGCACGTGAATCCGGGGTTCGACGACGACGCCCATCTCCCGGTCCTCGAACTGTGCCGCGAACTGGGGGTGTCGCTGCACACCGAAACCGGGAACTTCGGCCCTCGGGCGCATTCCCCGGAAAATCGCAAGTCCTCGCCGTGCTTCTTCTGCAGCAGGCGCCGCCGCAAGGCGCTGTTCGAACTCTGCAGGCGCTACAAGCTGACCCACTTGGCCCTCGGGCACCACGGCGACGACGCCGTGTCCACATTCCTCATGAATGTGGTTCAAAACGGCAGGGTGGAGTCGCTGCCGGCCGCCGAGCCGTTTTTTCGCGGCCGGCTCATGGTGATCCGCCCGCTGCTGCTGCTGGAGAAGGCGACCATCATGAAGGCGGCGCGCCAGTGGGCGCTCCCGGTCCGGGAAAACCCCTGCCCCAGCTCCGGCGCCACCACTCGCGACCAGACCCGCGTCTGGTTGTCTTGTCTGGCGCAAGGGGATAAACGTAAAAACCGAAATGTTTTTGGCGCAGTCCAACGCTTCGCGCTTGACAAAAGTCTAGACTTACAATTACGCTAATGCAACCCCGGATTGTATTGGGGCCAGCAAGCCTCAAAAGGCATCCGGGCAACCAGCACAGCGAGAACCCTATGCTTTTCCGTAGATACCACATTGTCTTTTTCAGAGACAATCACGGCGGCGCTCGCAAATTTCATATACGAGGCTGGGTGTTTCTTACATTCCCCTTACTCTTCGCCGTCCTCGTCGCAGGCAATGCATACCTGTGGCGATACTACCGCGACCACCTGATCATAGAACGACGCCTGGAGATTTCGGAAAAATCCACCCAGGAACAAAAAACTCAGATTCTCTCTCTTTCAAGCAAAATCAAAAATCTGGAAAAAGACATTGGCAGAGTCCGGGACTTTGACGCTAAATTACGCATGATGCTCAACCCAGACAATACCAACGTTCAAAAAGTCGCCCCCGTGGGCGGCGCTTCCGGTCCGGACTTCTCCAACGACTATCTCCCGCTGTACCGGCAAGAGCTTTTGGCCCGCAAGATGCACGAATTCCTGAGGCAACTGAATATGGACGTGCGCCTTGAAGAGGTCCGGCAACAGGAAATCCTCCACCAACTGCGCACCAACCAGAACATGCTGGCGGCCACTCCATCCATCTGGCCCACGGAGGGGTACGTCACGTCGAACTTCGGCTGGCGCACCAATCCGTTCACCGGCAAACGGGAATTCCACAAAGGCCTGGACATCGCCGGTCCCTTGGGCACGCCCATCGTAGCGCCCGCCCGCGGCAAGGTCATCTCCTCCGGACGCGACGGCTCCTACGGTCTTTCGATCAAGGTGGACCACGGCTCCGGCCTCATCACCCGATACGCCCACCTGCACAAGAGCCTAGTCAAGGTTGGACAGATAATAAATCGCGGCGACGTCATCGCCTCCCTCGGCAACTCCGGACGATCCACAGGGCCGCACCTGCACTATGAAGTCCAGATCGGCGGCATGCCCGTGGATCCCATGCGCTACATCGTCAATTGACGCCAGCGCCGGCCAGGATTTCACGGCCAGTCCGGCCAAGACCGCGCCTCCCCGCAGGGAGTTCGCTGAAGTGGCCCGCCTCTTGCTTCCAAAAACGCAGGAGGCCGGCCGAACGCTCCCCGGCGACTATTCCTACTTGAACGCAGCCTGCGCAATCCGGGCGGGAGCGAGCTTGCAACCTGAACCGCCGATACGCCGTCGAGAATTGGCTCATGGACATTTTCAACTTTGACCCGGCCAACATCCTCAGTTTTTTTCTGACGTTGTTCCGGATCAGCATTATTCTGTTCCTGCTGCCTTTCTTTGGCGGCAACTCCATTCCCAATCTCGTCAAGGGCGCTTTGGTGCTGGTTCTGTCCCTCGCGCTCTGGCCCGCCCTCTCCGTTCCGGCCGACCTGTTTCCGGCGAGCCCCCTCGGAATCGCCTTGATGCTGCTCGGAGAGACCATCGTGGGGTTCTGCCTCGGCCTGACCGTGCGCATGCTCTTTGCGACGATCCAGTTCGGCGGACAGTTGCTGGGCTTCAGCATGGGGTTCTCCATGGTCAACGTCATCGACCCCGTCACGGGCGTGTCCGAGTCCGTGACGGCCCACTTTCTATATATGTGCAGCCTGTTGATATTCCTGAATATCAACGGGCATCTATATCTCCTGTCGGGGCTTGGCGACAGCTTCAAGCTCGTCCCCCCGGGCTCTCTGCTCATCTCGCCGGAGCTGGGCCGCCAGTACATGACCCTGTCGGCCGAAATCTTCTCCTTAGCCGTTCGGATCGCCGCCCCGATCACCGTGGCCATTTTCATGGTGGACTTGGCCCTGGGGCTCATCTCCAAGGTAGCCCCGCAACTCCACGTGCTCATGCTCGGCTTTCCCATCAAGATATCCGTAGGCCTTCTGTTTCTTGGCGTCATTTTCATCCTCGTCGCGCAATACGTGCAGGACTACGTGTCGGACCTGGGTCCGTTGTTGCGCCACATCCTACGCGCCATGGGAGGCGCCGCAGGCGTTTGACGCGCCGGGGAGGCCGGTTTGGCGAAAGATCCGAGCAAAACAGAAAACGCCACGCAAAAAAGGCGGGACAAGGCTCGCAAAGAAGGACAGGTGCCCAAGGGGCGCGAGCTGCCCAAAATCGTCACCCTGGTGGCCGGCCTGTACTTTCTGCGATGGACGATCGGTTTCTACAGAGATCGCATGTCCAACATCTTCCGCTACTTCTTCAGCGAAGGAACCTTCATCCAGGCGACGCCTGCCGACATCCACCATGTCTTCATGCTGGTCGTGCGCCAACTGGCCATCATACTCCTCCCGCTTCTGCTGACGCTGGCGTTTGCAGCCTATCTCTGCCAGAGGCTCCAGGTGGGCAAGCTCTGGTCCTCCAAAATCTTTCAGCCCAAATTCAAATTTCTCCAGCTCGGCCAGGGATTGAAAAGGATATTTCTCAGCCTCAGCACCTTCGTTCAAATGGGCCGCAGCATCCTGCAAGCCGCTGTCGTGGGGATAGCGCCTTACATCGTCATCAAAAACAACGTCGACCAGATGCTGCCGCTGTTTTACGCCACCCCGGAGGCCATCGCCGCCAAACTGCTCAAACTCGGGTACGACATGACCTTCTACGCCATGATCCCCATGCTGGTCATCGCCATCGCCGACACGTGGTACACCCGCTGGAACTACGAAGAAGAGCTCAAAATGACCAAGGATGAGGTCAAGGACGAGCGCAAGCAGGCGGAGGGCGACCCGAAAGTCAAGCAGCAGCAGCGCGTCAAAATGATGAAAGTCATGGCCCGGCGCATGATGCGGGACGTGCCCAAGGCCGACGTCGTGGTGACCAACCCCACCCATCTGGCCGTGGCCCTGTACTACGACGCCCTGGAGGCCCCCGCCCCCCTGGTGCTGGCCAAGGGCGCCGACCGCGTCGCCGAGCGCATCAAGGAAATCGCCATGGAGAACGGCGTGCCGATTCGACAAAACAAACCCCTGGCACAGGCTTTGTATAGTCAGGTGGAAATTGGAGAGATCGTTCCCGAAGAACTCTACCAGGCCGTGGCGGCCATCCTCTCCAGGCTGGACAGATTCCGTAAGAAATACAACAGGTAATCCAGCTTGAGGCCGCCTACGGAAGGCCGGCCAACCACCAGCCAGCGAGGCGTCAAAAACATGGCTCAGTCCGCAGCGAACTCCACGATCGGTAAGCTCGACTACAAGAAATTCGCGAATCAGGGCGACGTGATGCTCGCCGCAGGCGTGGTGATCATCCTCTTCGTCATGCTCATCCCCCTGCCGACCATCGTCATCGACCTCATGCTGACCCTGAGCATTTCCCTGGCGTTCGTGGTGCTGCTCACCTCGATGTTCATGAACTCCCCCCTGGAGTTCTCCATTTTCCCGTCCCTGCTGCTGGTGACCACCATGCTCCGGCTGTCCATGAACGTGGCCACCACCCGCGCCATTCTGCTCCACGGAGACGAAGGAACGGCCGCGGCCGGGTCGGTGGTCCAAAGCTTCGGCGAGTTCGTGGTCGGCGGCAGCTACGTGGTGGGCTGCGTCATCTTTCTCATCCTCTTCATCCTGAACAAGGTGGTCATCGTCTCAGGCACCACCCGCATCGCCGAAGTCGCGGCCCGCTTCACCCTGGACGCCATGCCAGGCAAGCAGATGGCCATCGAGGCGGACCTCAACTCCGGACTCATCAACGAAGACGAAGCCAGAGAGGAACGGCAAAAAATCCGTCGGGAGGCCGACTTCTACGGCTCCATGGACGGCGCGGCCAAGTTCGTCTCCGGAGACGTCAAGGCCGGCATCATCATCACCGCAGTGAACATCGTCGGCGGATTCCTCATCGGCGTGCTCCAAAAAGACATGAACTGGCAGGATGCGGCCAGCACCTACACCCTGCTGACCATCGGCGACGGCCTGGTCTCCACCATCCCATCGCTGATCATTTCCCTCTCCGCCGGCATGATCGTTTCCCGGGCCGCGGCCGAAGCCAAGATGGGCGAAGAATTCCTGGGCCAGTTGACCAACCAGCCGCGGGCCCTGCGCCTGGTGTCGGTCATTCTCATCCTGTTCGGCATCATTCCCGGCATGCCCACCATACCGTTTTTGGCCCTGGGCGCCGGGGCTTTCCTCTTCTCCAAGATCGCCCAACGGCACGTTCAGGAGACCGAATCCCTGGCCGAAAAGCAGAGTAAGAAAGGCTCCAAGTCCGAGTCCCCCACTCTGGACAGCCCCGAGGAAGTCAAGCAACTGCTTCCCCTGGACCGACTGGAGCTGGAAGTGGGCTACGGGCTCATTCCCCTGGTGGACGAAGAGCAGTCCGGCAATCTTCTGGCGCGCATCCGCTCCATTCGCCGGCAGTTCGCTCTGGACATGGGCGTCATCATTCCGTCCCTGCACCTGCGGGACAACCTCGAACTCAAGCCCGGCGAATACCGGCTGCTGGTCAAGGGCAACGCCATCGCCCGCGCCGAGATCCTCATCGACCACTTCCTGGCCATGGACCCCGGCGACGCCAAACACAGAATCCAGGGCGTGGAGACCGTGGAGCCGGCCTTCAACCTGCCCGCTCTCTGGATTCCCGCGGCCCACAAGGAAGAGGCCATGCTCGCCGGCTACACGGTGGTCGACCCGTCCACGGTCATCGCAACCCACCTCACCGAGGTCTTCCGGCGCAACCTGCACGAATTCCTCGGCCGCCAGGAGGTGCAGGACCTGCTGGACAACCTGTCCAAGCGCGCTCCCAAGGCCGTGGAGAACCTGGTTCCGGAAATCCTTCAACTCGGCGTGATCCAGAAGGTCCTGCAGAACCTGGTCATGGAGAACGTCTCCATCCGCGACCTGCTGACCATCGTGGAGACCCTGGCCGACTACGGCCCCATGGTCAAAGATCCGACGCAGCTGACCGAGTACGTCCGGTCGAGAATGGGCCGGACCATCATGAAGTCCTACACGGCCAGCGACGGCGTTCTGCCCATCCTTACCCTGAAGCCGGCCTTGGACAAGCTGCTCAACGAAAGCGTCCGGAAAAGCGATCAGGGCGCCTATCTGGCCATGGACCCGACCTCGGCCCAGCGGGTCATCCAGGCCATCAGCCGCACCGCGGAAAACGCCGTGGGAACGGACGGGCAGCCCGCGCTCCTGGTCACGCCGCAGCTCAGGCCCCAACTCGCCCAATTGCTCATGCGCTTCCTTCCCAACGTCCCGGTCATCTCCCAGGCGGAGATTCCGCCCGACATCAAGATCAAGACTTTCGGCACGGTGGAGGCGTAGTTCGACATGCGCGTCAAAACCTTTCGCGCGGGCAGCATGGCTGCGGCCCTGACCATGGTCAAAGCCGAACTCGGAGGCGAGGCCGTCATTCTGGGCAACAAGACCGTTTCCGACAACGGCCGCGAATACCACGAGGTCATGGCCGCGGTGGAGGCGAGCAACCCCGCGCAAACCACACGGAAACGCCGCAACAACGGCGGCCCGGACGAACTGGACGAACTGGCGGCCCGAACCTCGCCGGCCGGAGGCGACGGTTTCGCCGCCGAATGGCCGCAAATCAAGGAGCATTTGCTGGCCCTGCTCAAGCCCCACATGAGCATGGAGCGCCTGGCGCCCCGCCAACGCCTCGCCATGGAGCACCTGGAGCGCGAAGGCGCGGACACCGCCTCGCTGCTCTGGATATTCCGCCGGCTGACGGCCAACCCGGGCGGGTCCATCCTCAAGGCGCTGGAGCCTCTGGTCCCGGTCAAACCCTTCGGGACGCAGTCCTGGAGCCAGAAGATGCACTTTTTCGCCGGCCCCCACGGCGTGGGCAAGACCACCACTCTCATCCGGCTGGCCCTGCGGGAAAAACGGCTCGCCCCCAAAACCCGCGTTTGCCTGGCCACGGCCGACCATGGACAAGGCAAGGGCCGCATCGTCCTGCGCCACTACGCCGACCTGTCCGGCCTGGCCTTCCGCGAAGTGGCGACCATGCAGGACATGGTCGCGCTCATCGCCGAGTCCAGCCGGTTCGACAAAATTTTCATCGACCTGCCCGGCATGAGCGGAAACGCCACCCTCGGCGCCCGGCTCCAGGAGCTGGGAATCTCTCCCGGTCTGGACATCGCCGGGCATCTGGTCCTCTCTCCCCAATACGGACCGGCCCAGGTCAAAGCCTTCTTAAAACGATACGACAGCGATTGCGTGCAAAGCATCATCTGGACGAAGCTCGACGAAGCCTGTAACTACGGGGCCATGGTCAACACGGCGTACGCTAACGGACTGCCGGCTTCCGCCTTGTCCTTCGGCCCCAGCCTGCGCGACAGCATCTCCCCGGCCAAGGTGGAGGATGTCTGGCGGCTGGTCTTCAAACATGAACTGCCGCGGGAGCAGCCCTGAGACGGCGGACCTTCGGGTCGCCTCCATGCAACGAAAAAAGGACTGTACGCCATGACAAACAACACCCCCATGGTTTTTTCCGTCACCTCCGGCAAAGGCGGCGTGGGTAAAACGAACATCGCCGTGAACCTGGCCTGCCAACTGTCCAGCATGGGCAAGCGGGTGGTGCTGTTGGACGCCGACCTCGGCCTGGCCAACGTGGACGTTTTGCTGGGACTGGCGCCGAAGCTCAATCTTTTCCACCTGTTCAACGAAGAAGCGGAACTGCGCCACGTCCTCATGGAAACCCCCTATGGATTCCGCATTCTGCCGGCCTCGTCCGGAGTTTCCGAAATGGCGAACCTCTCAACCGGCCAGAAATTGGACCTTTTGGACGCGATGGATTATCTGGAGAGTGAAGTCGACTACCTTATCGTGGACACTGGAGCGGGCATTCACGATATCGTGCTCTACTTCAACCTGGCGGCCCAGGAGCGGCTCGTGGTGCTCACCCCGGAGCCCACGTCCCTTACCGACGCCTATGCGCTGATCAAGGTGCTCAAGAACCGCCACGACGTGGACCGGTTCCGCATCCTGGTGAATCAGGTCAAAGAGCCCGCCATGGCCAAGGAGATGTTCAAGAAACTGCACATGGCCTGCGACCACTTCCTGGGCGGCGTTTCTCTCGACCTGACCGGCGTGGTCCCGTACGACCCGCAGGTCCGCCGCGCGGTGATCAACCAGAAGCCGTTTTCGGTAATGTTTCCATCGTGCCCGGCGAGCCAAAGCCTGGCCCAAGCAGCTCAGAAAATCAGCGCCTGGAAAGGAACGACAAAACTCGATGGCAATATTAAGTTCTTCTGGAAACGACTCCTCTTCCAGGAGCAGTCCGTGGCGTAGCCTGGAAAACGGCGACACCTCCTGGCCCGACTTCTCTCCGCGGCAGCAGGAGGAAATCGTCAGGCATTACGCCCCGAAGATAAAAATCCTGGCCTTGCGCCTCAAAACCAAGTTGCCCAAGAACGTCGAGCTGAACGAGCTCATCAGCGCAGGCAGCCTGGGGCTTCTCGAGGCGCTGGGAAAGTTTTGTCCGGACCAGGGCGTCAAATTCGACACCTACGCCGAGAATCGCATCAAAGGCGCCATGCTCGACGAACTGCGCCGCATGGACTGGTTTTCCCGCGGCCTGCGGCGCAAAGTCAAAGTCCTGGAGGACGCCGCCCGGCAACTGGAGCACTCCACCGGCGAAACGCCTACCGTGGATCAGCTTGTCAGCTTCACCGGCATGGCGGAAAAAGAGGTTCGCCACGGCCTGGAGGCCCTTCAAAACCAGCTTTGCCTGAGCCTGGACGCCTTCCACGACCACATCGCCGCCCGCAACGACGAGAAAGGGGAAAACGAACCCTACCATTCCGCCGCGCTCCAGGAAATCATAGAAATCATCACCGAACTTATCGGCGAACTGACTTCCCGAGAGCGACTGGTCCTCTCCCTGTACTACGGCGAGGAGCTGAATATGAAGGAAACCGCCCAGGTCATGGACATCACGGAGGGAAGGGTTTCCCAACTCCACTCCCAGGCTCTGGGCAAGCTGAAAAAATTGTTCAAAGCCCGCTACGAGATGCAGTCTTAGCGGACTGTCGGAAAACTCATCGAACGCGGGCCGTTCAAAATGGTGAGATGCGAGAAAGTAAAAAATTCAGGGCGCGCGGTGCATTGCGCAGACAGAAGCGGTTCGGATTTTTTCGCTGACAAAGCAGATCGCCATTTTGGGACGGCTTGCTAGACTGCGGTCCCCAGAGGAGACGGCCCCGCCATGATCTTCCTTGTTCCGGATGACGACGACCTCGATTTCGACGCCGAGGAGGAACTCTCCCCGGACGACGAGTCTGCAAGAACGCAACTCGACCAGGGGGAAATCGCCACCCGCGCCACCCAGAAGGTGGACCTCGACCTCGACGACGCTCCTTTTCTCGAAGAAGAGGAGGAGGAAGAGGAAGAAATCGAGGAGGAGTCGGAAGAGTCTCTGGACGCTCCCAAAAAGGAGCGCAAGAGGCTCGGCCTGCCGCTGTGGCTGAAAAACAAATACGTGCTGCTCGGCGCCCTCGCCGCGGTGCTGCTGCTCGCCGTCGGCTTCCTCGTCAACATGTTCTTCTTCGGCGAAAAGGAGCCGCCTCCGCCCCCTCCGGAGCCCATTCCGACGGAAGCGCCGGGTCCGGAGCAGCCCGGCCAGCCCAAGGCGCAGCCCAAGCCCGAACTGCCCGGAGAAATTATCATCCGGCTCGATCCGTTCTGGGTGGAGCAGAAAGACGGCAAGGGCGACATCCGTTTTCTTTTCACCCGGTTCGCGTTGACGACCACCAACGAGCAACTCGCCGGAGAATTCCAACGCAAGCTCATCCTGGTGCGCGACGCCGTTTTCTACTACCTGAAAAATAAAAACCTGGCGTTCTTGTCCGATAAGAACAATAGTCAGGAGTTGAAAAAGGATTTGCTGACGGTCATCAATCAGTACATGGGCTCGTCCCAGTTCCAGACTTTATTGATCGAGCAATATCTTATAAAGTAGCAAGGCGGCCGATCCACAGCCCAAGGAGCAAGCCATGGCTTCCATCGATCTGCCCCTCTTGTTCTCGAACATCCCGGCGGTGGCGAAGATCGCCAACCCCGAGTTCACGCAGGCGGACGTACGCCAGGCCATGATCGCGCCGGCCATCGAGCAGCTTCAGGAGCAGGAAAAGAACCAGATCAAGGAAGTCCAAAAGCCCGAAGGCGCCGAGGCCGCGGACAAGGACGGGCGCCAAGGCCGGGAGAAGGACGAAAAAAAGCGACGCAGGGACGCATCTCCCCAAGAGGACGAGGAGGAGCCCGCCACCATGGCCTCCAACGCCTCCCCGTGGACCGGCAATCTTCTCAATCTCAAAATTTGAAGGACTCCCCCTTTCCATGAATGCGCCCGTACTCCTGCTTGTGCTCTTCACCTTGGTGGAGGTCGTCCTGCTCGGCCTCGTCATCTCGTTTTTCCTCCGGCTCAAAAAATCGCAGGCGCTTGTCCGACAGATGCAGGCCAATCATGAGCATCTGCTGAAAAAACTTCAGTTCAACGCCCAGCTTGAACAGGAAATCGTGGACACGTTCGAACGGCGCCAGCAGGAGCTTTTGCAACTGGACCAACGGCTCGAGGACAGGCGCGACGAACTCGCCAACTTGCTCAAGCAGGCCGAAGAACTGACCCGCTCGCCGCAGTTCCTCCGGCAAATCATCATGGCCGGACACCGGGAAGGCCGGTCGCCCCAGCAGCTGGCCAAGGCCACGGGCCTCACCCTTGAAGAAGTCCGGCTCATCATCGATCAGGCGCAAATCTGACCGAGGCGCTTCCCATGCTCTCCTCCCGCCGCTCCCGCACCGACGCCTTCCGGCGCAGCCACCGCGAAGGGCAAAAAGTCCGCGGAGTGTTCCGGCGTTGGGAGGCTCCCGAACTGGGCTGGGTGGAAATCGACGGCCACTGGCTCCTGGCCCGCCTCGGTGGAGAAATAGCCCCGGGACAGGGCATTCTGTTCGAGATCGTCGAACTCAGCCCGGACATCGTGCTGCGGCAGACCGGCCAACCCCGCGGAGAGAGCGGCCTTGCTGGCGACGCCTGCCAGGAACTCGCCATGGTCCGGGTGCAACTCGAAGCAAGCGAGGCGTGGGCGAACGCCGAAACCGCCCCGGACCAGGCGTCCTTTCTACGCGCGCTGTCACAGGACCAGGAGGCCTCGAAGCTTCTGGCGCGCATTCTGGGTCTGCAGGAAACCGTCAACCAGGCCTTGGCCGGACGCGCGAGCTTCGGCTACGTTCCGTGGCTGCTGCCGGGCGCCCGCCGGGTGGAGATGCTGGTCCTCGGCGGAGCAAGCGGAAGCGAACCGAGCGAAGGCGGCGATCCGGACGTGCTGCTGGGCCTTGAGCTTCCGCATCTCGGCGCGGCGCGCATCCACTTCACCACGACCGGCGCCGGCGAAGCGTTTCGCGTTTTGCTGGAGCGCTTCGAGCTGCGCGACGCGTTCCTGCAATTTCTGGAGACCCAGACCGAACTGCTGAACGGCGCGGTCTGCATGGGCGTCCATCCGCTGCCGGCCGACGCCGCTCCGGGCGTTCTCGGAGAATTGATGCGCCTGCTGCGACCCCAACGCCGCCTGGATCGCCACGTTTAGAGCATATTGCGCTTGAAATGCTTGCTTCATGGCGAGCGCAGCCTGCCTACAAGCATTTCGCGGCAAGGATTTGCGGACAAATCCTTGCCGAGCAGTCAAACTTTTTCAAAGTTCAACGGCTCTAACACAGCTCAACATCAACAAAAGTTTTGAGGAAAGG
>JASGMV010000061.1 GCA_030156255.1 Desulfovibrionales bacterium | reverse complement strand
TGCTCGGCAAGGATTTGTCCGCAAATCCTTGCCGCGAAATGCTTGTAGGCGAGCTACGCTCGCCGTGAAGCAAGCATTTCAAGCGTAATATGCTCTAGAAAAATTTTCAGTGGCGCGAACCGGGGAAGGAAAAAACCCCTTTGCCCCAAAACTTCTATGGGGAAGCGGCGAAGTCCGAAAAAGAACGTGGCGGTCTTCGTCGAATTTCGCTGCAAAGCATGGCTGTGCAGCGATGCATCCCTCTGAACGACACCCGGCCGGCTCAAATCGAAAATCCGCTCCGGCCCTTTCGCCGCCGTCCCAAAGCGGCGCGTGCGGATAAGGACGGCTCTCTTCTCATCCCTCCGCCCCACCAGCCGCCACAGAACCCGTTGGCGGACAGATGCGGCCGCCTCTTCGGGCAAGGCGCGGTCTATGAGCTTTACGAGTGAATGTTTGCTTGACGGCTGGCGCAGCCCCTTGCAAACACTTCGCGGCAAAGACTTGCGAACAAATCTTTGCAAAGCAAGTCGACTTTTCAATCACGGCATGCCGCCGGCAATGTCCTCTCACATGTGATTAATTTTTTTTACTCGCGCGTCATGGACTTCGCTCCAGGCCCAAGCGGGTCTGGAAGGGAAGCCACAGACATACCCTGCAAGCAATCGCCGAAGCGGCGGCTGCTTGGCGAGTCCCACCGCCAAGGGCGGCGGTTTACTCGTTGAACGAACTGGCTTTAGCCAATGCCCTGCATCCATCCAAGGACGACGCTCCAGCGAGGCCCAGGGACGCCCGAACTCCGACGTCCGCCCGGCTGCGGTCTCGTCCATCCGCCGCCGGACCGAACCATGTCTGTATATCCCCCCTGGCGCGCCCCGAGCCCGGACGGGCGCCTTCCATCAAAAGACGTTTCAAACGAGGCGCGCTCCAAACGACAGGGGCCGCCCGAGAGTCGTTCCCCCGGCGCCGCCCAGCGACGACCCGGACGATTCGCCCATCGCGCCCCCTGGCAAAAGTTGAAAAACGCGCGCGTCCGTGGGCCAAACAACTTCGCACTACTTCAACTGGTCGATATCCAAACGCTTTCCGCACACGGGGCACACGCCGATACGGCCGCCCTCGCGGCGCTGGAGCGCGTAAAAAGCGGCGTGAACCCTTGATGCGCCGCGGCCCAACCACGTATAGCTCACCAGCACCGGATGCCCGCAGGAGCAAAATCTCTTTTGCATGACCGCCTCCATAGCATTCTTGTTAATTTCCAAGGAGCAACATTCTCAACATGTCAACTTGAATAAACAATGCGCCGAACAATGTCAATCTAAAATTGACATGACAAGAAAAAAATTTTTCCCCTTCGCTTTCCCGCATACAGCCTCGCCGCCTCAAAAAATTTCGGCGTAAGCGAAGCCGGCGCAGGGAAAACCGCCGCCGTCTGCGGACTGCCGCCGCTCGGCTCCGGGATGAAGACAAATCGAGCGCCCCGCCCGAGCCGGCCGATGTTCCGAGACGCAGCAAGCGGAGCGTTGCGCCTCCCCGCCCGCCCGAAGCCGAGAAGGCTCGGCCCACGGAGGGCCCGCACCCAACGCAGGCCGACGGTCATCGGTACTCCCGCCCGATCCAGATGACTTTACCGACGATGCGCACGGCCTCCAGCTCCTGCCCGGAAAACACGATAGGCGAATAGTCAGGGTTGTCGCTGTGCAGCACCAAGGCGCCGGGCCGTTTCTCCACCCGTTTGACCATGACCGTATCCTCGACGCCCACGGCGTAAACGCCGCCGGCCAGAACGTTCTGCTTGGATTCATCGATGAGCGCCAGATCGCCCTCCTTCAGCTCCGGCTCCATGGAATTGCCCACGACTTCCATGAGCACCATGCGCTCCGGCGCTCCTTTGGAGTGAATCCAGTCGGAGCGAAACGAAAACCGATCCTCCACCTCGCCGCCTGTCTCGAAGGAGCCGCCTCCGGCCGAAAGGCGGGCGGCCACCTTGGGCACGCTCACGAACTCCGCGGCGTCGACGCCGGCCCCGGCCGCGCGGGCCTCGCCCAGGCCGGACTTGAGCCAAACGGGATTGAGGCCGTAGCGTTGCGCGATGTCCAGCACCCAGCGGTCCGGAATCTTGTTCTTGCGCTTGGCCAACGACACGGCCGCCCGTCCCAATCCCAGAAGCCTCGCCAGTTCGGACTGGCTCTCCGCCACGCCCGCCCGCTGCAGGCGGTCAAAGAAAAACTCAAAACCTTCTCTCGAAATCATGCCGCGTCCTCCTTGGGGCGGATCCTTTCACCGCGCCGAAGCCCGCTTTTCCATGCACGGGAAACGACTGGCGACAGCCGCGCCGCGGCTTTGAGAAAAGCCGGCGTAAATTTTGTATACTTTTAATGGACAGATGTCCACCACGGAGTGAAAAATGTTTGCTAACGATTATCGTTGCACATCCGTAGGCATTCTTGCCTGCACGCTGAAAAAAGTTTAACGTTCATCAATATTTTCTTGGTTTATTCTTACCCTATTCTTTGGGAGGGGCCATGGCCGCCAACACCAACATACTTCTTGAGTCCGGCACGAACGAACTTGAGATCGTTGAATTTTTTATCGACGAAACCGACCCCAGAACCGGAGAGGAGTACCGCGGCTACTATGGCGTCAATGTAGCCAAGGTTCTGGAGATCATCCGCATGCCGTCCGTGACGAACATGCCGGAGATTCCCCATCCCGCCGTTCTGGGCGCCTTCAATTTGCGCGACAAGATCATCCCGCTCATCGATCTGGCGTCCTGGCTCAACAAAGACCTCATCGACAATCCGAATCACAAAGTGATCGTCTCGGAATTCAACGAGGTGACCAACGCCTTTTTGGTTTCCGGCGTCACGCGCATTCACCGCATCAGCTGGGAGCAGGTGGAGCCGCCGGACATGAACGTGGCGCGATTCTCCAACCAATCCATCACCGGAGTGGTCCGTTTTGAAAACCGCATCATCCTCATTCTCGACATGGAAAAGATCGTGGGAGACCTGAACCCGTCCTTGGCCATGCATTTCGAGGAGCCCATCCCGGAAGAGGCTCTGCCCCAACAAGAGGCCTACAAGGCCCTCATTTCCGACGACTCGACCTCCATCCGGCGCATGATCGGCAGCCTGCTGGAGTCCGCCGGCTTCGAGGTGACCCGCACCATCAACGGCAAGATGGCCTGGGACGCCCTCCAGGACTACAAGGCCCGCTCCGAGCAGGAAGGCCGCCCCATTACCGACTACGTCAACGTCATCATTTCGGATATCGAGATGCCGGTCATGGACGGGCACAACCTCACCAAGCGCATCAAGGAAGACCCGGTGTTGCAACATATCCCGGTGATTCTCTTCTCCTCCCTCATCACGGAGCGGCTGCGGCACAAAGGAGAGTCCGTAGGCGCCGACGACCAGGTGTCCAAGCCGGACATCACCAGCCTGACCAACCGGGCTCTCAGCCTCATCCAAGGCGACAAGGCTCGAGCGGCGTAAACTAACATTTTTGTCTTTTGCTTGTCGGGGCGGCGTATTTACGCCGCCTTTTTTATTTTTTTGTCAACGCCCTCTTTCCCATGCTATATCGTAGCATTTTACGTCTTGAAATCGACATTAACGGCTTTAAAATACACCACATATAACGATATTGTCATTTTACTTTCTTCAAAATTGCGGCTACAAGGCCATGCTTGGTTCAAAAACGTTCATTTTTCTTGGATGGCTTGCTCTTTGCACAGCCATTCGACCAAAATTGAAACACGGAGGATTCCCATGAACGCAGCCGACACCGCTTTCGTACTTGTCTGCGCCGCCCTGGTCATGTTCATGACTCCGGGCCTGGCCCTTTTTTACGCCGGCATGGTCCGCAGCAAGAACGTCCTCGGCACAACCATGCAAAGCTTCGTATTGCTGGGATTGGGCACCGTTGTCTGGGCCGTGGTCGGCTACTCCCTCGCCTTCGGTACGGACTTCGGCGGCATCATCGGCGGATTCGACTTCGCCTTCATGAGAGACGTGGGGCTGGACACGGCCAACTCGCCAGCGGAAAACCTGC
Organism: Desulfovibrionales bacterium; assembly: GCA_030156255.1. Taxonomy (GTDB): domain Bacteria; phylum Desulfobacterota; class Desulfovibrionia; order Desulfovibrionales; family Desulfovibrionaceae; genus JASGMV01. The sequence continues at coordinate 20,061 of JASGMV010000061.1, read as the reverse complement.
CGCATTTGGCGTTCATGGTCTTTCAATGCATGTTCGCCGTCCTCACCCCGGCGCTCATCACCGGGGCTTTCGCCGAACGGATGCGCTTCGGCCCCTTTCTGGTTTTCTCGGCGCTCTGGCTGATCCTCGTCTACTCCCCCATGTGCCATTGGGTCTGGGGCGGCGGCTGGCTGGGCCAGATGGGCGCCCTGGACTTCGCAGGCGGCGCCGTGGTCCACATGTCCTCCGGAGCGGCCGCCTTGGCCGGCTGCCTCTACCTGGGCAAGCGGAAAGGCTACGGCAAGGAGCCGAACATCCCGCACAACCTGCCCATGACCGTGCTCGGCGCAGCCATTCTCTGGTTCGGCTGGTTCGGCTTCAACGCCGGCTCGGCCCTGGCCGCCGACGGCCTTGCGGCCAACGCCTTCGTCACCACCCACTTTGCGGCCGCGGCGGCAATGCTGGGCTGGCTCATCGTCGAAACGCTGCACTCCGGCAAGCCCACCACGCTGGGCGCCGCCTCCGGCGCCGTGGCCGGCTTGGTGTGCATCACCCCGGCGGCCGGTTTCGTTTCCCCCATGGCTTCCATCGTCATCGGCCTGCTGGGCGGCGCCATTTGCTACGGCGGCGTGCTGCTCAAAGGGAAATTCGGCTACGACGACTCCCTGGACGTGGTGGGCATCCACGGACTCGGAGGAACCTTCGGCGCCCTGGCCACAGGCGTTTTCGCCTCCATAGGAGCCGAAGGGCTCATCATGGGCAACCCCAAGCAGCTTTGGATACAGTTCGTCTCCGTGGTCGCCACCTGGATTTTCTGCTTTGTGATGAGCCTTATCTTGTATAAGGTCGTGGACGCTGTCATGGGGCTGCGGGCCAGCGAAGAGGACGAGTCCAAGGGCCTGGACGTGACGCAGCACAACGAGACCGGCTACCAGTGGTAGCCAGCAGGAGGCCAACCCGTGAAAAAGATAGAGATCATCGCCAAGCCCTTCAAAGTGGAAGACATCAAGGAAGCTCTGACCGAGCTGGGGGTCAAAGGCATGACCGTCTCCGAGGCCAAAGGCTTCGGCCGCCAGCGCGGACACAAAGAGGTTTACCGCGGGGCCGAATACCAGGTGGATTTCGTGCCCAAAGTCAAAATCGAGGTCGTGGCTGAAGACGACATGGCCCCGAAGATCGTCAAGGCCGCCCAGGAGGCCGCCCGCACCGGCCAGGTGGGGGACGGAAAGATCTTCGTCATCCCGGTGGACGACGTCATGCGCATCCGCACCGGCGAGACCGGGGACGACGCCATTTAGCAAGCCATTTTTTCACGGCGGGGCCCGCCGCGAGGCCCCGCCGTGAGAATACCATGCCAAGGGATCAAACCGCCTCGTCCGCATTGGCCGATTTGCGCCGCCGGCGCGAGGAGGCCTCCTCCTCCGCCTGCCAGCCCGATTACTCCGCGCGAGCGGCGGGCTTCGTGGATCGATATTTTCAGGCGCGCCTCGCCGAGGCCCCCGCGTTTTTGCGTTCTCCCGTTCTGATCGCCGCCGTCGGCGGCTACGGGCGGGGAGAATTGACCCTGGCGTCGGACGTGGACGTTCTGCTTGTCTATGCGCAGGACATCCCGGCCAAGGCCGAGGACCTCGTCTCCCACCTGCTCCACCCGCTGTGGGACGAAAAATTCAGGGTCGGCCACGGGGTGCGCACCGTGCGCGACTGCGTCGAACTGGCCGCGCAAGACGCGCGCGTGTACACGTCGCTGCTCGACTTTCGCCGCATCGCCGGCGATGCATCCATCGCCAGCACTCTGCGCGAGGCCTTGGAGCCCCGGGAACTGGAAGCCCTCGCTCCGGAATGGTCGCCGATCCGGTTCGCCCAATGGCTGCAGCAGGAGCGAACCGAGAGAACAGCGCGATTCGGCGAACTGGCGCTGCTGTCTCCGGACATCAAAAACGGGCCCGGCGGCCTCCGGGACCTGCACCACGCCCGCTGGCTGGCGCTGGTCTTCCACGGCGCGCCGGTCTGGCCCGGTCTTTTCACCGACCGGAACCGAGAGGAGCTGCGCGCAAGCGAGGAGCTGCTCTCGCGCTGCCGCAACGCCCTGCACTGTCTCGCGCGCAGCGCGGGAGACGAGCTTCCTTTGGACCTGCAACCGGAGATCGCCCTGCTGCTGGGGTATCCGGACGACAATCCCGCCCGACGGGCGGAAAGTTTTTTGGCGGACCTGCACCAGTCCATGGCCTTGATCCGGCGCGCCCAAGCCGCGGTGAGCCGGCTTGCGCTGCACGGCGCCGAGCCGGCCCAGCCGGCCGGCCCCAATCTGATCGTCAAAGCCAACGCCCTGGACTTCGAAGACTACGGCCAAGTCAGAGGCAATCCGCAAAACTTGCTGACGATTTTCGAAGCCCAGTCGCGCCGGGGACTGGACCTGTCCTGGCCCGCGCGAACGTTGGCCAGGGAACTCGCCCAGACTGCGGCCCAGACCCTTTTATCCTCGCCGGGCCTCCCCCGGCGCCTGACCCGTTTGTTCTCCGGGCCGCACGCGGAAAAGGCCGGGCGGGAAATGCTGGACTTCGGGGTGCTGGGAGCGCTGATTCCGGAGCTGGAGGCCCGGCGGCGTCTGGTCCAGTTCGACGACTTTCACCTCCATCCTCTGGGACCGCACACCGTCAAAACCGTAGCCCGCTTGGCGGAGCTGCTTCGGGGCGACGACTCCGGCCTCACGCGTTGGCTTGCGGACATCGACGACACGGAGCCGTTGATTCTGGCCGGATTGCTGCACGACATCGGCAAAGGCCAGCCGGGGGATCACGCCCGGACGGGCGCCGAAATGTCCGGCCCCATCCTCGAACGGCTGGGCGCGAGCGAAAACGTCGCCGACGACGTCCGTTTCCTGGTGGAAAATCATCTATTGCTGTTCGAGGCCTCCAGGACTCTGGACCTGTCCGACGAAACCGCGCTGTGGAGGCTTGCGGCCCGCATCCGCACCCGGCGGCGCTTGGCGATGTTGACGCTTTTCTCCGCAGCCGACGCCTCGGCCACCGGGCCGCGCGCCTGGGACGGATGGACGGCCGCGCTGCTCAGGGAGCTCGCCGACAAGCTGGCGAACATGCTCACCCACGGCCCCTTGGCGGACCCGTATGCGGCGTCCGTCATTCTGGCGCGGCGCGACAAGGTCCGTTCCCTGGCCAAAGACCGCCTGCCGCCCCATTTTGTCGAAGGCGTCCTGGACGCGCTGGACCCTCGTTACGCCCTGGTCCACTCCCCCCAGGACATCGTCAAGGATCTGGTCCTGCTCGAACGTCTGGAAAAGGAGGTGGAGCAGAACCGCCGCCGCACCCCCGGCGGACGTGGAGAGCGCGGCGTCTGCGTGGTCCGGACCGAGCCCGGCGTAGCGGACCGGACGCACCGGGCGGCGCTGGCGGCCATGGAGCAGCCGGGGCTATTCACCGCCTTGACCGGCGTCTTCTCCCTCCTTTCCGTGGACGTGCTCGACGCCTGCGCCTACACCTTCGGCCGGGGACTCGCCCTGTACCTGTTCACCGTATCCATGGCCCAGACGCAACTTCCACCGGAAGAAATCTTTGAGCGGGTCCGATATTCGGTGCGCGCAGCCCTCACCGGAAAACTCTCCCTGGATTTTCGCATCAAGGAAAAACGTTCTTCCCCCCTTGCACCCAAACCCTCGGGTCCCGCCGTCTCGCCGGAAGTCCTGGTGGATAACGGTGCAAGCGACTTTTTCACCGTGGTGGACGTGCGGGCCAAAGACAGGCTCGGCCTGCTCTACGACATGGTCAATACGCTGTCCCAAATGGGGCTTAAGGTCCATCTGGCGAGAATCACCACCCGGGCCGACGTCGTGGCCGACCTGTTTTTTGTCCGCAGCTACCTGGGCGAAAAACTGGAGGACCCGGAACGGGTCGAAACGCTTGTCCGCGCATTGACCCGCGCCGCCGGCGAATAAACGCGCCAGCCATTTTCTCCATCCCGCGCCCGCCCGTTAAAGAGATTGCCATGCGCCGCCGACAGGCCTATGACCGGCTTATAGGAGGTTGCACCGCGGCCCCGAAGGGCGGAACCGTCCTCCAACCTGGCCGATGCAAAGCGCCGCGCCGGCGCCAAACGTTCTCTCCGGACTTTCCATGTCAAATTTCGTCCTCATCATTCTCTGTTTCGGGCTGGGCGTCCTTCTGGATCGACTGGGCAGGTTTCCCAAGAACGCGGTGGACGCGCTCAACGCCTTTCTTATTCATATCTCCGTGCCCGCATTGGCTCTTCTCTATGTTCACGACCTGCCCTTGAACGTCGACACGTTGCTGCCCCTGTCCATGGCCTGGATCGTCTTTGCGGCGGGCCTGCTCCTGTTCAAGGCGATCGGGCGCGCCTGCAACATGTCGCCGCAGACCTATGGATGCCTGGCGCTGACCTCGGCGTTGGGCAACACCGGATTTGTGGGGTATCCCATGATTTCGGCATTTTTCGGCGCAGAAGCTCTAGGATTGGGCATTATCTGCGACCAGGGCACTTTTTTTGCGATGTCGCTGCCGGGCATGCTGCTGGCCGCAAGGCTGTCCTCGTCCGAGACCCCCAGCATGGGGGGCGTCCTGAAAAAATTGCTGAGCTTTCCTCCGCTGTTGGCCGTTATCGCCGGCCTGTTCCTGCACGAGGTGGAGTATCCGGCGCTGGTCGTGGACATTCTGCAAAAATTGAGCGCCACGTTGACGCCGCTGGCCTTGATCTCCGTGGGCCTGTCCATACCGTTCGGAGCGTTCCGGGCGCGCTTCTGGCCTCTCGCCCTGGGATTGAGCTACAAACTGCTCGTTGCTCCCGCCTTGATCCTGGCCCTGTTCGGCGCAGTGATGGGCCTGCGGGGAGACATCCTCACCATCAGCGTATTCTCGGCGGCCATGCCGCCCATGGTCCTTGGCGGCGTCCTCGCCCGGGAGCACGACCTGGCGCCGGACCTCGCCTCCCTGATCGTGGGGATCGGCACGCCCATAGGCCTCCTGACGGCGCCCTGCTGGAGGTTTTTGCTCCAATTCTTCGGGTGACAAACGCCTTTATGTTTCCCGACTGGACAAAACAGCAACATCTAAAGTAAGAGAGAGTTGAAGGGGCCATGGGAGGCCACTCCCTCCTCGACCGACGACGGCCCTTATCCCGGAAAAACTTCCGGCTCCGACCGGATAACACAGGATACGCCTATGAATGAGGAGAAGCGCGCTTTGTTGACGATTGGCGACAAGCAATACGACCTGCCAATCATCGTGGGCTCCGAAAACGAACACGGTATCGACATCCGCTCCCTGCGCCAGGACTCGGGCTGCATTACTTTCGATCCCGGCTACGGCAATACGGGGTCCTGCCAAAGCTCCATCACTTACGTCAACGGCGAAGAGGGCGCCTTGCACTATCGCGGTTATCCCCTCGAGGAGCTGGCCGAGCACTCCACCTTCATCGAAACCGCCATGCTGCTCATCTTCGGCAAGCTCCCCACCCGGCAGGAGCGCATGTTCTTCCGCAACATGCTCGCCGAGGAGGAGTTGCTCCACGAGGACCTGCTCCACCACTTCAACGGATTTCCGCCCAACGGGCACCCCATGGCCATTTTGTCGGCCATCATCAACTCCCTGGGGTGCTACCATCCGGACCTCTTGGAGATTTCCGATGACACCCTGCACCGGGCCGTGGCCAAGATCATCAGCCAGGTGCGCACCATCGCCGCCTTCGCGTACAAAAAGTCCATCGGCCAACCCATCATGTACCCGGACCCGACCTTGTCCTACTGCATGAACTTTCTGCACATGATGTTCTCCATTCCCTACAAGCACTACGAGCCGCCGCCGGCCGCAGTGGAGGCGGTGGAGCTGTTCTTCATTGTGCACGCCGACCACGAACAGAACTGCTCGGCGTCCACCGTGCGCATGGTCGGCTCCAGCCAGGCCAATCTGTTCGCCTCCATTTCCGCCGGCATTTGCGCCCTGTGGGGCCGCCTCCACGGCGGCGCCAACTCGGCCGTCATGCAGATGCTTGACGAAATCCGCGAGCGGGGAATCGGGGTGAAAGACTACCTGGAGCGCGTCAAAAAGCAGGAATTTCTGCTCATGGGCTTCGGCCACCGGGTCTACAAAAGCTTCGATCCCCGGGCCAAAATCATGAAGCGGGCGGCCCACAACCTGCTTGGCTCCATGGGCGGAGACGACGAAATCATCCACATCGCCCAGCAGATGGAGGAGGCCGCCCTGTCGGACGACTACTTCGTCTCGCGTAAGCTCTACCCCAACGTGGACTTCTACTCCGGCATCATCCTGCGCGCTCTGGGCATTCCGGTGCAGATGTTCCCGGTCATGTTCGCCATCGGCCGCATGCCGGGCTGGATCGCCCATTGGTACGAGGAGCTCAACGACCCGCAAACGCGCATCCACAGGCCGCGGCAAATCTACACCGGCCCGACCCGGCGGCAGTACATCCCCATCGACGAACGCTGAGGACTCCGCCGATGCAGCAATGAAAAATCCCCCGAGCGAACTCGGGGGATTTTTTTGACAAGCGCCGGTTCGCCGCCGCTTGAGGAAGCCTCGCTCGCGCATGTTACGCTTGAAACGTTCTAGAATCCCAGGTCTTCGTTGACGAGCACCACGGCGATGCGTCCCTTGGGAAAACATTTTTCATGGATCGTCCAGGTGTTGCAGATACGATCCGGGCTGGAGCAGTCATGGCAGAAACCGGTTTCGGCGCACGGCGTCTTTTTGTTCAGGCGCATGGTGTTGACGCAAGCCGCGTACTCCTTGATGCGGTCCATGCCGGCCTGGAGGTCCGGGACCAGTTTGTTGCGGCCGGCGATGACCACCACTTTGCGCGGACCGAACGTCATCGCTCCTACCCGGTTGCCGACCATGTCCAGGTTGACCAGAACGCCTTCCTCGGTCACAGCGTTGGTCCCGGTGAGAAAAACGTCGGCCATCAAGGATTGCCGACGAAGCTCGTTCTTCTCCTCGTTGGATGCCGCCTTGTCGTAGGTGTCCAGCAACTCCACCGACTCCATTTGCTTGAGCCTTTCATAGACGCCGGTCTGCACCAACGTCACAGAGCCGCCAAGCCCCACGCGAATCTTGCCCATGGGGCCGAGGATCTTGTCCAGCACCAGGGCCTTGGCGGAGGCGCAATCCGGGACCGCGAAGGCCTCGAAACGATTCTTCTCCAAAGCCTCGCGGGCCTTTTCCAGCCTCAGTGCGAAAAAATCACGAATTACGTCAGCCATTTTGAGCCAACCTCCTTAAAAAGTGCAGCCCGTTGCGGACCACGCTGTGCAAAACCTATCAAAGGCGCTAAAAACGCTCAAGACTCGTAAAAAACTACGGCCCCTGCGACTTTGCCTTGACTCCGGGGCAAGTGGGGTGATATCAGCCTTGGTTCAGCCATTCGCATCTTTTGAGAGACGGCCCGGCCTTAAGCCATCGCATGTGAACCAGTCGGGATAATTTGATTTTGGAGCGTTATCATGAAAAGGACATTCCAGCCTCACGTTACGAGAAGAAAACGGACCCACGGTTTTCTGGTCCGCAGCCGCAGCAAGAACGGCCGTGCAGTGCTTCGCCGCCGGCGCGCAAAAGGCCGCAAGCGCCTTTCCGTCTGAGCATGCCCTTGCCGGGACGCCTGACCCGGCGGACCGAATATACGGCCTGCTATGAACAGGGAAAAAAGTACTTCACACGGAGTTTCGTTATCTTTGCCCTGCGGCGTCACTGCACGATAACCCAGTCAGCCGGCCTGCGCGTCGGTTTGACCGTGAGCAGGAAAACCGGGTCCGCGGTAAAACGCAACCGGGTCAAACGGGTATTGCGCGAGTTCTTCCGCCTTTACGGCGCCCGACTGAACGCCCCGCTTGACTTGGTGGTGGTTCCCAAGCGGACCTTGGACCCGAAACGCATCAGCCTTGAGATGGTGACGCGGGAATTTCTTCCCTTGTTTCACCGTGTCCAGGCCGAATACGCCCCGGACCATACATGCTCAGACGCTCTGTCATAATGGCCATCCGGGTCTATCAGCTTTGCCTGTCGCCCCTTTTCCCGGGGTGTTGCCGTTTCACGCCGACCTGCTCCGAATACGCCATCCTCGCCGTGCAACGCCATGGTCTTCTCAAGGGAAGCGCGCTCTCCCTGGGAAGATTGCTGCGTTGCCATCCCCTTTGCCGGGGAGGCGTGGATCCCGTGCCGTAAGCGCCGCCGCACTTTTAGCAAAGCGGTAGCCTATCACTATGGATCCGAAACGCATTATACTCGCCGTTGCGTTGTCTCTGGCCGTCTTGCTCGGATGGGGCCTTCTTTTCCCCACGCCCAAGCAGGAACAATCTCCCGCCCCCAAACAACAGCAAGAAACCGCGGCCCAACACAAAGCGGGCGCCGCAGCCGGCCAACCCATGGCGCAACCCGCCGAGTTCAAGCCGACGGCCGGCAAGACCATCACCGTCTCCACGCCGATGTACGAGGCGTCCTTCAATACGAACGGCGCCGTGCTGACCAACTTCGTGCTGAAAGATTTCAAGAAAACCATCCAGCCGAATTCGCCGCTGGTGGACCTCGTCGGCCCGCAGGCCGCGGGGAAGGCGCCTCTGGGCCTGATCCTGAACGGCAAGCCCTCCTGGAACAACGCCCAGTGGTCCTTCGACGGAAGCGACGCCACGCTCGCCGGCAACCAGACCAAAACCCTGGTCTTCACCGGCAAAGTGGACGACCTGCTCATTGAGCGCCGCCTCACGTTCCACGCCGCCAACTATCTCATTCAGGAAAAGACCAGGATCGTGAACAACGGTCCCGCCACCGTGGACGAATCCATACAATACACCACGGCCACCCGCAGCCTCTCGGCCAAGGACAACCGTTACAATCCCACCCGCATTTCCTATTACGACGCCTCCGGGCTCACCGAAGACTCCAGCCAGAGCGACCTGGAGGAGAAAGGCCTCGAAAAACAGTTGGACAGCCTCTCATGGTCGGCCATCCAGTCCAACTATTTCATCATGGCCTTGATTCCGGGCTCGCCCAGGACCACCGTCAAGGCCGGCATACAATCCGACGTCTACCGCCTTTCCGTCAACCAGCAGGCCACGATCGGGCCAAACCGCGAAACGGTTCTCGACTGCGGGTATTATATCGGACCCTGCGAACGCTCCCAACTGGCCAAAGGGCCAAAAGACTTGCGTATGGCCGTCCTTTTCGGCTGGTTTGACTTCATCGCCAAACCGTTGCTCATGGCCATCGACTGGTTTTACAAATATATACCCAACTATGGCGTGGCCATCATCCTGCTGACCATAGTGATTAAAATTATTTTCTGGCCCCTGTCCCACAAAAGTTATAAGTCTATGGATAAAATGAAGAAGCTACAGCCCATGATGGCGAAGCTTCGAGAGAAGTATGGGGACGACCGGCAGAAACTCAATGAAGAAGTCATGCGGCTGTACAAGACCTACAAAGTCAACCCGGCCGGCGGTTGCCTGCCCATGATTATTCAGATTCCCGTCTTTTTCGGACTGTACAAGGCGCTGCTAGGGGCCATCGAGCTGCGTCACGCCGTCTTCATCGAGTATTTGCCGTTCACCGACAAACTGTGGCTTGCCGACCTTTCGGCTAAGGATCCCTTTTACATCACGCCCATCGTCATGGGGGCAACCATGTTCCTGCAGCAGCGCATGACCCCCTCGCCAGGCGACCCCACCCAAGCCAAACTCATGTTGCTCATGCCTGTGGTGTTTACGTTCATTTTCTTGAACTTCCCTTCAGGCTTGGTGGTGTACTGGCTGACCAACAACGTGCTGTCCATTGCACAACAGTGGTGGGTGCTGCGCAAGGCGTGATCCAAGCCCGCGGGCGCGCCGCCCTAGCGCCCGCGGAGGACAAAGGAGTTGCCAATGAGCGGATATCAAGAGTTTCAGGGCAAGAATCTGGACGAAGCAATCGAAGAGGCCTGCAAGTGCTTCGAACTTAAACGCGAAAAATTGGAAATTGAAATCTTAAGCGGCGGGTCCTCCGGCATCTTCGGGCTGGTCGGGGTCAAAAAAGCCCGCGTCAAGGCCAGACCGCGCTCCGGCGTGAAATCGCCGGCCTGCGAAGCCCGCACCGCGGAAACCGAACAAGCCGCCTCCAAAAGCCAGGAGGCAACCGTTGCGCCTGCGCCTGCGCCGCGTGCGGAAAGCGCGCCGGCCGTCAGGCAAGAAGCCATGCCCCCCGCCAAAAAGGAGCCTGCGCAGCCCGCCGTTCGAGCGGAAGACGAGGACGAGGCCAAGCCCCGCTCCCGCAAGGAAGAGCCCCCCGCGCCCCGCCGCGAAGGCCGGCGCCGCGGCCCCAGGAGCGAACGCGCTCCCGCCGACAAGCAGGCCGAAGCCGAGCAGGATGTCGTCCCCATCGACGCGGAGGACGAAGATGAGGAGCACGTCGATTCGAACTGGAGCCAGCAAGTCGACCGGGAGACCTTGGAAAAACACGTCCGTGAAGTCCTGGCGGAGTTGCTCAAGTCCGTTAATCCGGAGCTCAACCTTCGGATCAGCGAAGAGAACTCCCGCCTCGACGTATACATCGACGACGATGAGAACTCCGGGCTGATCATCGGCCGCGAAGGCCAAACCCTGGCCGCATTGCAATACATGGTCAACCGCATCGTCTCCCGCCGCGTGTCGGCCAATGTCCGCATCCAGCTGGACACCGGCGACTACAGGGAGAAGCAGAACGACCGCCTGCGCCGCCTCGCCCAGGACTTGGCCGAGCGCGCCAAAAGCGGCGGACGCGTCCAGTCCACCAAACCGCTGAGCTCCTACCATCGCAGGGTGGTGCATATGGCCCTGCAGGGAGACGACGCCATACAGACCCGCAGCAAAGGCGAAGGGCCCATGAAAAAGGTCCTGATTCTGCCCAAACGCCGGGGTCCCCGCAAACAGTCCAACCAGGACAATTACTGATACTTTCTCGGGGCGGCGCCTTGCGCCGCCCCTCATCCCATGGCCAGCAACGACACCATCGCAGCCATCGCCACCTCGCACGGCCGCGGCGGCGTCGGCGTTGTCCGCATCTCCGGACCTCAGGCCGTCGAACTGGCGAACCGCCTGTTCCGACCGGCCTCGAAAAACTTTACGGGATTCAAGCCCCGGTTCATGCACCACGGGCGGCTCCTGGACGAAAACGGACGCCGCATCGACGACATCCTGGCCGTATTCATGCCGGGGCCGCGGTCATTCACCGGCGAGGATGTCGTGGAGCTGCATTGCCACGGCGGGCCGGCCATTCTCTCCGCGGCCCTTGGGGCCTTGTACGCCATGGGCGCCAGGCCGGCCGAACCCGGCGAGTTCACCAAGCGGGCCTTCCTGGCCGGGCGCATGGACCTGGCGCAGGCCGAGGCCGTAGCGGAAATGATCAACGCCCCTACGCGGCCCGCCCTGAGCCTGGCCCAAAACCGCCTGGACGGCGGCCTCAGCCGCCGCATCGGGGCAATGCGCGACAACCTCCTCCACCTGCGCGCCGGATTGGCGGCGGCCGTGGATTTCCCGGAGGAAGAGCTGGAGTGTCTGCCCCCGGAAGAGATCGCCTGCGCCTGCCGCGGCGTGCTGGACGAACTGGCCGCCATGCTGGAGGCGGCCAAACGCTCCAGGCCCTGGCGCCAGGGAGCGCTGGTGGTCCTGGCCGGCCCGGTCAACGCGGGCAAGTCCAGCCTGCTCAACGCCCTGCTCGGCCGCAAGCGGGCGATCGTCACCGATCTGCCCGGAACCACGCGCGATTTCCTGGAGGAGGCCCTGGACCTGGATGGACTACCCGTCCGTCTGGTGGACACCGCCGGGCTGCGCGATGCGCTGGACCCGGCCGAACAGGCGGGGCTGGACGCTGGGAAATCACTGGCCGCGCAAGCCGACCTGGTGCTGCTCGTGGTGGATGAAAGCCGGCCGCTCGCTTCCGATGTCGAAACGCTCCTCGAACTGGTCCGGCCGGACCGGGTGCTGGTCGCGGCCAACAAATCCGACCTGCCGAGCGCCGGAGACCGGCGGCCAAGCGCCGTCTTGTCCGACAACGGGCTGGAGTTCATCGGCGTTTCCGCTCTGCGGGGAGACAATCTTCAAGGTCTTGTCCGGCGCATGCGGGAGCGCATCGCGCAGGAGTATCGCGAACCGGACGCCGACGAGATGGTCCCCAACGCCCGGCAGGCCAAGGCCCTTGCGGACGCGCGGACGGAATTGGAGTCCCTGGCCAAGGAAGCCGCGGACGGCGTCCCCTACGACCTGCTGGGCGTACGCCTGGAGACGGCCTGCGCCCACCTGGCGTCCATTACCGGGGAGATCACCCCGGCCCGCGTCCTGGACGAAATTTTCAGCCGGTTTTGCATCGGGAAGTAGCGTCGTTTTCTTTTGGGAAGAGCGGGGGAAGGGGAAAACCCCTTTTGGAAAAGGGGCTTTCCCCTTCCCCCGGACCCTCTTCCCCTTTCCCTAAAACTTTTTTATGGAGGGCGACCCGGAAGCCAGGAAGAGACGAGCTTTCGTCTCATGGACCGTTCAAGTTCACTGGTCGCCAGACCGAAGCCCGCTCAACCTCCGAGGGTGCGCAAGCCGAGCTCTGCGTAAAACTTGCGTTGCTCCGCGGGGATCGGCAACCCCTCGTCGTGGGCGATCATGGTGTAGGCCTTGGCCAGTTCGGCGCGAATCCGCGGCAGGTTCGCCAAGCGCCGCCGAGGCGCGCCGTTTTTGGCCAAAGACTCGACCTCGCGCAGGATCATCCGCACCCTTGCGGGCGCCGAATGCTCCCGCAAGGCCTTGCGCCGTCCGGCGCGCGCCAGGTCTTCGAGTCCGTCCCAGGCCAGAGCCTCCCGGGCGACCCTGGCCGCGGCCGAAGCGTCGCCCCGCGGATAAACCAAAATGTCCTTGCCCGGCTCGTACAGATCGCGCAAGCCGTTCTCCACGTCCTCGGTCAGCATGGCCGCCCCGCAGGCCTGGGCCTGGAACAGCCGGAAGTTCAACTCCCCGGCCGCGCTCTGGTTGAGCACGATCCGGCACCGGGAGAACAGCTCCGCATAGGCTCCCTGCTGCAGAACCAGAGGGCAGCCGCGCTTGAACGCCTGGAGAAACGGCAACCGCTCCTTGTTGATCGATCCCTTCAGCGTGCCCACAAAGCCGACCGGAACGTCGCGCTTCAGCCCCAAATCCCGATCCGTTGACGGGTCGCAGAACAACGGCGCCCAACGCGCCTCTCTATCGATTCCGGCCAATCGAAAAAACGGCAAATAGTCCTTCTGCGCCGCCAGCAACAGGTCGAAGGCCGCGCTGTACGGATAGTGCCAGGGGTTGCAATACTGGTCGATGGACAAACCGACGGTCACCGCGGGCAGGGCTTCGAAACCGATGACGGACGGCAACCGGCACACGTCGCACCACAGCACCAGGTCAGGACGGAAGTTGCGGCGCTCGAGCAACGCCCAAAGCTTTTTCAAGGACAACGGCTGCTGCAAAGGAACGTCGCACTCGTCCGACGGGCCGAGGCTCAGGACGTCGCAACCCGCCTTGCGCAGGGGCTCGACGAAATACAATCCGTCAATGTTCAGGACGCGCATGCGTCAGTCCTCCTGGCCGGAGGCTCCCTCCAGTCGTCGAATGCGCTCCAGCACCGGTGGGTGCCCGTGCTCCAGGGCGACGGTGAGGGGATGGGGCCGCAGGTTGGAGAGGTTGTCCACCGCCAGACGGCGAAGCGCCATGGCCAACGCCTTGGGCGACGGGATGGTGCGCGCGGCGAATGCGTCGGCGGCCCGCTCCAGTCGGCGCGATATGGCGTTGAACACGGCGCCGGCGATCAGGCCGGCCGGGGTCCACAACAGCCCGAACACCACCAACCCGAAGTACGGGCTCGGCTGGACGCCCAGGGCTGTGAACACTTCCGGCCAACGCAGCACCCAGGACAGGAGATAAAAAAGCGCCAAGCCCCGAACCATGGCCAGCGCCAGCAGCATCAACGTATGCCGCAGCTTGGCGTGCCCGGCCTCGTGAGCCAGTACGGCCACGATTTCCTCCTGGTCCAAGGACGTAACCAACGTATCGAACAGGGCGATACGCTTTTTTGCGCCCAATCCCGTGACGAAGGCGTTGGATTTGGTGGACCGCTTGGAGCCGTCCATGAGAAAAATTCCGGACAACGGCAGCGCATTGGCTCGCGCGTACGACTCGATGGCGGCGCGCAGCTCCCCTTCGGGCATGGGCGTGAACTTGTTGAACAGCGGAAGAATCCAGATGGGCGCCGCGAACTGCACCGCAACAAGAAACGCCGCATACACCAACCAGCACCACACCCAGGCCTCCGGCCCCAAGACATCAAAAAGCCGCAACACCGCAAACAGCAACACGCCGCCCAGTACGGCGGCGAGCAGCCAGCCTTTGATCAAGTCCTGGACGAATACGGCCGGCGTGGTCTTGTTGAATCCGAAGCGCTCCTCCAGCACAAAGGTGTGGTAGATGGAGAACGGCAGTCCCAGAACCGCCCCCCCGGCCGCCAGCAGGCCGATGAACGCAAGTCCCGTAGGCGTCTGCGTCCAGCCGAAAGAGCGCGCGACGCCGTCCAGCCAGCCAAAGCCGCCGCCCCAGAGAAACGCCAGCAACACAACCGTGGACGCCGTTTCCGAGAAGGCCTCGAACCGGAGTCGCGCCCTGGCGTATTCCTGGGATCTCTGGTAGCCTTCGTTATCCATATATCCCACCATCTCAGGGGGAAGGCGGGAATCCATGGTCCTGGCGTCCATCATCCGGGAGAGGGCGCGTACGGCCCAGGCCAACAGCAGCCCGAAGGTGATGAGCAAGACGGGTCCATTTCCAAAGTCGAGCATGGAGCCATCCTTTGTGTGCGAATCAAGCAATCCAACGAAACAAGCAGATACCGCGCCCGGACGCAGGTGTCCAGAGAACAAGGCCAGGGCGGCCGCCGTCCTGGTCTTTCACGGAGAGTTGAAAACATTGCTGCGCCGGCCCCGGCGGGCCGGTCCCGTGTCCTACCCCGTGGACAGGAGAGCCTCCATCAAGGACGTCGTCGAATCCCTGGGCGTCCCGCACACGGAAATCTACGGCCTGCAATGCAACGGACGCCAAGCCGGGCTGGAGGACATCCTGGCGCCGGGGCAACGCCTGGAAATTCATCCGGCCGTCCCGCCCGTGGAGCCGCTTCGCGACCATCCTCTGCGCCCCGCCTTGCCCCGCCTGGCGTTTCTCGTAGATGAAAACGTCGCCAGGCTCGCCGGCCTGCTGCGTCTGGTCGGACTGGACGCGGCGTACGACCGCGAACTGGGCGACAAAGACCTGGCCCGCCTCGCGCACGAAGAAGGACGCATCCTGCTCACCCGGGACACGGCTCTGCTCAAACGCTCCCTGGTGACGCACGGCCGGCTTGTCCGGGCGGCCGAGCCTTGGGACCAGCTCCGGGAAATCCTGACGTTCTACCGTACGGCCCCCTTGCGTCTTCTCTCCCGCTGCCCGCGTTGCAACCAATTGCTCGCCCCCGTGGACAAGCAGGACGTCCTGCCCTTGCTTGAGCCGAAAACGAAACGCTACTACCGCACCTTTCACCAATGCCCCGGCTGCGGCCGTGTATATTGGCGCGGCTCGCACGTGGAGAAGCTGATGCGGCGTCTTTCGAAGTATGGCTTGCACGCCAAGCTTGAAAATCCCGACGATAATCCTTATGAGAGATGAGGCGAATCTGTTTCAGGGGCAGCCGCCAGGTCAAGGCGGTAAACTGCGGAGCGTTCATGAATCCTCAGACGAAAGTCATTAAAGAACACATAGCCAGGGCCAAGTCCTACGCCAACAAGTTCGAGTTGCTGAAAACGCTCGCCTCGTTGTGCGACGCCTTGGAGCTGACGCTGCAAAGCCAGATATTCGGGCGCGACAAATTCGAGATCGGCATCCTCATCGACGAGGTCCTGCGCACCCTGACCAGCCACGAATCGTTCAAGGATCTGTTTCCGCCGGGGATCGCCTTCAAAAAGGGGCAGGAGAAGGTTCTATACGCTACGCTGAAGAAACTCCACGACAGGGTGCAAAACCTGATCGAAAAGCAGGAGCTGGAAAAGACCCGGGAGAAAATGCACACCGTGGATCAGTTCATCCTGGAAGCTCAGGCGAAACTTGAGGAGAAGGAGTTCGTCGAAGCGCGCCGCCTCTTCTATAAGGCGACGGAGCGCTTCGAGATGGAAATTCCCGGGCTGAACGTGGATGCGGCGCAACGCATGGTTCGCGCCGGGCAGTTCGTGGAGGCGATTCCCTTCCTGGAGCGCGGCATTGTACTGGACCCCAAGGATCCTCGGCCGTGGGGCCTGCTGGTCACCTGTTACGAGTCCCAGGGCGAGCTTGACAAGGCGGTGGACGTGATTAAAGAAGTCATGCGCCGACATGGGACCAACGAGTCCATCTACATCCGCTACGCCAAGATTCTGACCAAACAACGCAAATGGAGCGAGGCGTTCGACGCCTGCCAGGAGGCCATCAAGTTCAACGCCTTTTCACCGGAAGCGCACAAGATTGCGGACAAGATCGGCCCCCGCATCTTCGGGGCGAATTATACCTCCTCCAATCCCTACGCTCCCGCGAAACAGGCTGCAAACCCGAACCCTGCGGCGGAGCAGAGATAAAGCGTCTCGGACGGCGCAAAACCGACCACCGTCGTCCCTTCAGCGTTTCCGGCAAGGCAAGAGTCCCTCCCCCCACACCTGATTCCTCCCGTCCTCCCTTCGATTGTCGGCAGGTTTTTTGCAGTAGCGTTTTTCGCCGCTCAGACGAGTCCTTCGAGATCGTCTTGCGGCGACTTGCGTCGAATATGTTTATGTAACGAGATCATGCAGCACTGTCACATACAGGCCGCAACGATATGGGCTACGTATTTTATGTTGTCTCGCAAGATATTGACACCGCTTCAGCATGGATTCGACCGCATCGGCCGAGCCTGACGCAGAAATTATTGGAATAAATGCGCCAGAATATCCGTTCCAAAAAGCTTCTTGGCGGTGAAATATTTTCTTGACTTCTGGAATACGCTTGTTTAGGCCAACTATCTTGCGGGGATTACTTTTGCTACAGTAGCTACTCACAGCAACTTCATGCATGCCGGCCGCCAGTTCAGGCGGATCGCTCCGCCGTTACCGCAGCCGGTTTCAGGAGCTCAGACCATCATGGCGAACACCATCGTAAAAAAAAGGTCTCTCATCCCGGGGAAGACAAGCGAGCTGGTCATTGACGCGCCGCATATCGCGAGCCACGCCAAGCCAGGAAACTTCATCATCCTGCGCGTCAGCGAAAAAGGCGAACGCGTCCCCCTGACCATCGCCGATGTCGATAAGGCCGCGGGGACCATCACCATCGTCTATCTTGTGCTGGGAAAGACCACTGCTATGCTGGAAGAGTTGCAAGAAGGCGATTCCATTCTGGACCTTTGCGGCCCCCTCGGCAAACCGACGGATATCGGGGAGCGGGGAGCCGTCATCTGCGTTGGCGGCGGCACGGGCATTGCGGCCATGCACCACATCGCCAAAGGGCACCACGAAGCCGGCAACAAGGTCATCGCCATCATCGGCGCCAGGACCAAGGACTTGCTCCTGTTCGAAGACGAGTTGAAAACCTTCGCCGACGAGGTGCTCGTCTGCACGGACGACGGAAGCTATGGACGCAAGGGCCTGGTGACGGACCTGCTGGTCGACCTCCTCAAACAGGACGCCGGCGTGCGCGAGGTCGTGGCCGTGGGACCGGTGCCCATGATGGCCGCCGTGTCCGAAGCAACCAGGCCTTTCGGCGTCAAGACCACGGTCTCGCTGAACGCCATCATGGTCGACGGCATCGGCATGTGCGGCGCCTGCCGCGTCACCGTTGGCGGGCAAATGAAATTCGCCTGCGTGGACGGCCCGGAGTTCGACGGCCACAAGGTGGATTTCACGGAGCTGGGCGCGAGGTTGAAGGCCTTCAGGCCCCTGGAGGCCGGCTCCCTGGACGGCTACCACGAATGCCAGTGCCGCTCCGGCGAGGGCAAGAAGGCGCCCAAGAAAAAGAAAGCCCTCGCGCCGCGCGTTCCCATGCCCCACCAGGCGCCTGAGGAACGGGTGAAAAACTTCAAGGAAGTGGCCTTGGGCTACACCATGCAGCTCGCCATGGAGGAAGCCCGCCGCTGTCTGCAATGCAAAAAGCCTGGCTGCGTGGCGGGGTGTCCGGTGGAAGTGCCCATTCCCCAGTTCATCGAATTTTTGGCCGCTGGGCATGTGGAGCACGCCTACAAGGCGATCAAGACGGCCAACAGCCTGCCGGCCATCTGCGGCCGCGTCTGCCCGCAAGAGATTCAATGCGAAGGCGCCTGCATTTTGGCGAAAAAAGGCCAGCCCGTGGCCATCGGCCGCCTGGAGCGTTTCGTCGCCGACGAATATCTCCACCGCGACGCCTGCGACTTGCTGCGCGACGACGCCGAAATGGCCTGCGCGCTGATCGATCATAACAAGAAAGTCGCCTGCATCGGCTCGGGCCCGTCGTCCCTCACCGTGGCCGGCTACTTGGCCTCCCGCGGCTGCAAGGTCACGGTCTTCGAAGCCCTGCACGAACCAGGCGGGGTGCTGGTCTACGGCATCCCCGAGTTCCGGCTGCCCAAAACCAAGATCGTACAAAAGGAAATCCACGCCCTAAAGCAGCTGGAGGTGGATTTCGAACTCAACTCCGTAGGCGGCAAGACGTTCACCATCCAAGACCTCTTCGATCAGGGCTACAAGAGCGTATTTCTCGGCGTGGGCGCCGGCCTGCCCCGGTTCCTGGCCATCCCCGGCGAAAACGCCGTCGGCGTGTTCTCGGCCAACGAATACCTGACCCGCGTCAACCTCGGCCGGGCCTACGACTTCCCCGACTACGACACGCCCATCATCTGCGGCAAGCGCGTGACGGTCTACGGCGGCGGCAACGTGGCCATGGACGCCGCGCGTACGGCCCTGCGCCTGGGGGCCGAGACGGTGCACATCGTCTACCGCCGCACGGTGGACAGCATGCCGGCCCGGCGCGAGGAGATCGAGCACGCCATTGAGGAAGGCGTCATCATGGAGTGCCTGGCCCAGCCGTTGAAGTTCCTGGTGGACGAAAACGACCGCCTGCGGGGCGTGTCGCTGCAAAAGATGGAGCTCGGCCAGCCCGACGAGTCGGGCCGCCGCTCGCCGCAGCCCATCCCGGGCGAGATCTACGAGTTGGAGACGGACCTAGCCGTCATCGCCGTGGGAACCCGCGCCAACCCCGTGCTGCTGGAGAACGAGCCCCGGCTCAAGACCAACAAGTGGGGGTACATCGAGGTGAACGAAGACACCTGCGAAACAAGCATCCCCAACGTCTTTGCGGGCGGGGACATCGTCACCGGAGCGGCCACGGTCATTCTGGCCGCGGGCGCCGGCCGCAAGGCCGCCAAGGAAATCGCCCGACGCCTGGGGATTGAGCAGTAAAAAATCAAGGACGCCATCCGGCCCCAACAACGAACAGCGAAAAGGCCCGGTCGGCGTTGCCGACCGGGCCTTTTTTTCGTCTACCGCCGGTCCTCGATCATCCAAAGGAGAGTTTTCGTGAACGACTTCAACATCGTCCCCTATGCCGACGCCCAACATCGAGCGCAGGTCGTCGCTCTCTGGCGCGCCGCGTTCGGATACGAGGCCGCCCATAACGCCCCGGAGCTGACCATCGACAAAAAGCTCGCAGCGGCCGACGGCCTGTTCTTCGCGGCCGAAAGCAACGCACAGGTCATCGGCTCGATCATGGCCGGATACGACGGCCATCGGGGGTGGATATACTCCCTGGCCGTGTCGCCCGGACATCGGGGCCAAGGTGCGGGAAAGGCGCTGCTTGAGCGGGCGTTGCGGGAATTGGCCGCTCGGGGCTGCCTCAAAGTCAACCTGCAAATCGTCGCGGGCAACGAGACCGTCCAGGCGTTCTACGAAGCGAACGGATTTTCCGTCGAAGACCGAATCAGCATGGGCACGCGGCTATAGGGGAGATGGCCGTCGGCGCATTGGAGGCTTAAAAAAGGCCGGGTCCCGCGAGGGACCCGGCCTTTTGAATCAGAATCGATTTGGCGCCGAGCG
>JASGMV010000060.1 GCA_030156255.1 Desulfovibrionales bacterium | reverse complement strand
CCCCCGGCTCGCAAACAACTCTTCCAAGGAGTTCAGCATGTTCCATAGAGGCCGCAGGTTGCGCAGGACGGCGGGGATGCGTTCGTTGGTGCGGGAGACGGAGATTCGGCCGCAGGATTTGGTCATGCCCTATTTTGCGGTGGAGGGCGACGAAGGGACGGTCAAGCCCATCGGCGCCATGCCCGGGCAGAACCAGCTCGGACTTGGCGCTCTGGAGGAGCGCGTGGGCAAGGCCGTGGACAACGGATTGTTGGCCTGCATTCTGTTCGGCATTCCCAAAGAAAAAGACGAGGTCGCCTCCCAGGCCTACGACGACGAAGGCATTGTGCAGCAGGCCTTGCGGCGCTTGAAGGCGTCGTTTCCCGACTTGCTGCTCATCACGGACGTCTGCCTGTGCGAGTACACGTCCCACGGCCACTGCGGCGTCATTGAAGACGGATGCGTGGTCAACGACGCCTCGGTGGAGCTGCTGGCGAGGACGGCGCTCTCCCACGCCCGCGCCGGAGCGGACATCATCGCCCCCTCGGACATGATGGACGGCCGCGTGCTGCAAATCCGACAGACGCTCGACGCCAACGGCTTCGAGGAAATTCCGATCATGTCCTACGCCGTGAAGTACGCCTCGGCCTTTTACGGCCCGTTCCGCGAAGCGGCCGAGAGCACGCCGAAGTTCGGGGACCGCAAAGCCTACCAGATGGACCCGGGCAACGTGCGCGAAGCCCTGCGCGAGGGCTCGGCCGACATCATGGAGGGCGCGGACATCATCATGGTCAAGCCGGCGCTGCCCTACCTGGACATCCTACGCCTGCTCAAGGACCGCACGGCGCATCCTCTGGCCGCCTACCAGGTCTCGGGCGAATACGCCATGATCAAAGCCGCCGCGGCCAACGGCTGGATCGACGAAAAGGCGATCGTCATGGAGTCCCTGACGTCCATCAAACGCGCCGGCGCGGACATCATCATCACCTACTTCGCCGAGGACGCGCTGAAGGAGCTTCGCTAATGGCGCCCGGGAGCCAGCCAGGCCATCCCGGAGGGCCTCCGGGAGGACATCCGGGAAGCCTTACCGGAACGCATCCCGGCCCGGCCAAAGACAAGGACGGCGTTCCGCAGCTGCGGCTCATCGCCTGGGAGGTGACCAGCGCCTGCAACTTGGCCTGCAAGCACTGCCGGGCCGAGGCGCAGCTTGAGCCCGCCCAAGGAGAACTCTCCACCCAGGAAGCGCTGGCCCTCATCGACACCTTTCCCGAAGCCGGTTCGCCCATCATCATCTTCACCGGCGGCGAGCCCCTCATGCGCAAGGATATCTTCGAGCTTGTGGCCCACGCGAAGTCCAAGGGCCTGCGCTGCGTCATGGCGCCCAACGGCACGCTGCTGACGCCCGAAATCGCGGTCCGGCTCAAAGACGTCGGCATCGAGCGCTGCTCCATCTCCATCGACGGGCCCGACGCCGCGAGCCACGACGACCTGCGGGGCGTTCCCGGCGCCTTCGAGGCCTCCTTGCGGGGGATCGAACACCTCAAGGCCGCGGGCATGGAGTTTCAGATCAACACCACCGTGACCCGCGACAACCTGTCCATGTTCAAGGACATCTTCCAACTGGCGGAAAGGCTCGGGGCCGCGGCCTGGCACATTTTCCTGCTGGTGCCCACGGGACGCGCCGCGCAACTCGGCGCCCAGGTCATCACGGCCGAGGAATACGAAAACGTTCTCAACTGGTTCTACGACTTCCGCAAAACCACGCAAATGCAGCTCAAGGCCACCTGCGCCCCCCACTACCACCGCATTCTGCGGCAACGGGCCAAGGAGGAAGGCGTCCCCGTGAACTTCGAGACCTTCGGCCTGGACGCCGTCAGCCGCGGCTGCCTGGGCGGGGTCGGGTTCTGCTTCATTTCAAGCACCGGCCAGGTGCAGCCCTGCGGCTACCTGGAGCTGGACTGTGGACAGGTCAGAAAAACACCCTTCCCGGAAATCTGGCGCAACTCGCCCCAGTTCCGGAACCTGCGCAATCCGAAAACCTACGCCGGCAAATGCGGCGTTTGCGAATACGAGCGGGTCTGCGGCGGTTGCCGGGCCCGCGCCCACACCATGCGCGGGAGCTACCTGGAGGAGGAGCCCCTGTGCCGCTACACGCCAAGGAGAGCCGGCCATGGCTCCTGAGCGCATGGACTGCCTGGATCGCCGCATCCTGGACATCATCCAGTCCGGTTTTCCGCTGGCGCCGCGGCCTTACGCCGAGGTCGGCCGCCAGGTGGGGCTCACGGAGGCCGAGACCCTGGCCCGCGTCCGGCGGCTCAAGCAGATGGGCGTCATCCGGCGCATCGGCGCAAGCTTCAACTCCAGAGGGCTTGGCTGGACCTCGACCCTGTGTGCGGCCAGCGTGCCGGAGGACAAACTGGAGGCGTTCATCAAGGAGGTGAACCGCCACCCCGAGGTGACGCACAATTATCTGCGCAAGCACGAATGCAACGTCTGGTTCACGCTCATCGCCGAAAACGTCGAGCGCGTGGAGGCCATTCTGCGCAGCGTGGAGGACGCCACCGGGATTCCGGTGCTGAACCTGCCGGCCGAAAAACTGTTCAAAATCAAGGTCGATTTCAACATGGCCGGCGCGTAGGGCGCCGGAAGGCGATGAGGACTTGGACGAAAGGCGCATCGATCCGCGCCGGGCGAAGGAATCGGCGGAGGGTCAGCAGGTCACTTCCTGCAGGATTTTCACCAGAAGCGACGTGATCCGGATATCGTAGGACGTCTGGTCCTTGAGCAGCTCCACCGCGGCGAGCAGTGGTTTCTTTTCCTTGGAGAAGGGACGCTCGGTGATCATGGCCACATAGGAGTCGGCCACCGCGGCCATGCGGCCCAGGATGCTGATCTGGTCGCCGCGCAGCCGGTTCGGATAACCGCCGCCGTCCATGCGCTCGTGGTGCTGCATGGCCGGCAGCACATGCGGCTCCTCCGTCAAATCCAGGTTGCGCAGCACCTCCACGGCCTCCAGCGGATGCTCCTTGACCCGACGCCGCTCCTCCGGGTTCAGCATCCGCTCCTTCTCCGTGACGAACTTGGGAATGCGCGTCATGCCGATATCGTGGAGGATGAAGCCCAGGGCGACCTTCTCCAGGGTGTGCACGTTGATGCGCCCGCCGTAGTAGCGCATGTACAGCGCCATGGCGGCGAAGCAAACGTTGACGGATTTGTTTTCGATGGTGCTCAGTTCATGGACCGTGCAGATGAAGGCGTCCATCCGCTCCGGCTTCTGGATGACGTACTCCACGAGAATGCCGACCACCTTGCGCAGATCGTTCAGGCGCGGGCCGACCATCTGGTCGTAGAACTCCTCCAGCGCCTGCCGCAGGGAGACCATCAGGATAGCCGCTATTTCGGTCGGCAGCAGGTTCTTGTCCAGCAGCACCATATCCGGCTGCTGGGAGATGAATTTGGTGTAAATCCCGTGCTGCATGCGCGAGACGAAGATCAAGCCTTCGCGGCATCTCTGGTAGACCATGGCTCGGAAGCCGCTGTCCACCCGCACGCCGGTCTTGTAGACGGGAACCAGCGAGGCGATGTCCTCTTTGAGCCGATAAAGATCGATGGGAAAAACGTATTTTGGAAAACAATCGAGGATTTCGGGGCTGATCTGGTAATACTCCTCATTGACCCCGTCCGGGACTTCGACGCGTTGCTCGATCCATTCCTGGAGCTCTTCCTGATTTTTTCCCCGAGGCGCGGACGCGCCGTTTTCGGCGGGCGCAACGGAGCCGCCGTTCTCTTCGTTCCCGACCTTGGGCTTCTTCGGGGGGGGCGAACCATTCCGTTCCGGACTCATGCCTAACCCGCACCTCTCGCAGTCCGCCGCATGAAGCGGTTATAAAAATTTAATCCCGTGAAATCTTAATCTGTTGTAGCAAAGACGGCAAGAGTTTCCCACAACATAGATAACAGTCTAGAAAATTGCAAGACAATATGGTAAAAATCATTCCCAACGCTTCGCCCCTCTCGTGCATTTTATTCGGCGCCTTGAAGGACATTGCTGTATTGTCGCACAAAGCGGGGCTCATTGTCGAGTGGATGCAGCAATAAAACCATTTTTGCGAAAGTTGCGCCTTCGCGGCCATTGGGGTAGGTTCCGCTCCCGGAGCCAATCCACTGCCTTCACGGAGGAAATTGATGCCTGTGCCCATGCGCGTGAAGCGCATCTCTCCCTTTCTGGTCATGGACGTGCTGGAGCGCGCCCAACAACTCGAACGCGAAGGCCGCCGCATCATCCATCTGGAAATCGGAGAGCCGGACATGGAGACGCCGCAGTGCGTGCGCGACGCCTGCGCCAGGGCCCTGGCCGAAGGACGCACCCACTATACCCACAGCCTGGGAATCCCGGAGCTGCGGGAAGCGATTTGCGATCATTTCAAGCAACGCTACTCCGTAGACGTGCATCCGGACCGCGTTCTGGTGACCAGCGGGACGTCCCCGGCCATGTTCATGGTCTTCTCGGCGCTTCTCCAGGAGGGCGACACGGCGGCCGTGTCCGATCCCTGCTACGCCTGCTACCACAATTTCATCGAATTTACCGGCGCCGGGGCCCTCAGGATTCCCACAAACGAGGAGGACGGTTTTCAATTCCGGGCCGAAGAAATTCAGAAGCGCATGGATGAACGGACCAAGGCCGTGATGGTCAACTCTCCGTCCAACCCTACCGGCGTGGTGCTTGACCCGCAAAACATGCGCCGTATCGCCGAACTCGGCCTGCACGTCGTCTCCGACGAAATCTACCACGGACTGGTGTACGAAGGCCGCGAACGGTCCATGCTCGAATTTACGGACGACTGCTTCGTGCTGAACGGTTTCTCCAAGTTGTACGCCATGACCGGCTTCCGGCTGGGCTATCTGATCATGCCGGAGCGCTTTGTCCGGCCGTTGCAATGCATGGCCCAAAATTTCTTCATTTCCGCCAACACCATGGCCCAATGGGCCGGCGTGGCGGCCCTGCGCGAGGCCGGCCCCGACGCGGAGCGCATGCGCAACATTTATAACGAACGCCGGTTGGTTCTGCTCAAGGGCCTGGAGCGCATCGGCCTGCCCGCCAAATCCCGCCCCACCGGCGCCTTCTACGTTCTGGTCAACGCCTCCCACCTGGATCCCAACTCCCAGCGCCTGGCCTTCGACATTCTGGAAAACGCCGGCGTGGCCGTGACGCCCGGCGTGGACTTCGGTCCCGGCGGCGAAGGCTGCCTCCGATTCTCCTACGCCAATTCCGTGGAAAACATCGAGGAAGGGCTTGATCGGCTTGGAGTTTATCTTGAGCGCCGGGAAAAACCGTTAACGGCGTAGACCTTTCGGCCAAGGAATGTTATGGTGGGGTTATCCTATAACTCTGGCCGAAACGGCGGCGCCATGCAAAACCATATCATCGACCTCGAGCAAACCATTCGACGCAACAAGGCCAAGGAGAAATTCCTCGCCTTCAGCGGCGTGGAGGTGTCTTTGCCGCACCGCGACGCCCCCAAGGGAGGCGTGGTGAAGGTCGGCGGACACGTTCGAGGCGACGGCTCCGGCTACCTGTGCCTGACCTTCCTTATTGAAGCCGACGACGACGTCTTGTCCACCGAGCTGCACAAAACCTTCGCCACGCTTTCGGAAGATGAACTGAGAGCCATGCTGGGACGCGATTTCATCTATCTTATCGAAATCGGGCCCGAGCGCGTCCACTGGTGGTTTGTTGACGAAATATTCTTCTATTTCAAGTCATTGCAAGGAAACAGTCGGACCATTCTGCAGGAGAAGCTTCTTCCGGCCCTTCAGAAGGCGCTGCCTTTGGGGTTCAACGATTTGCAGTGGTGGGGAGCGGAGAAAGACGAGGAGGACCTTGCCGAGCACAAGGTCGAGAGCCTGCTGTCCCACGTTCGCCAATCTTTGGGAATCCGGAAACAAGCGTGATCGCCCCGTTCGCTGATCGGCTTTGTCGCCGCATGATCGACCTCCGGTCGAGGATCTGCCTCGGCCTGGACCCGGATTTGTCCCGGATGCCCGAGCCATTGCTCCGCCGGCATGGCCTTCGGCCCGATGGATTGGCCTCCGGCCCTCAATGGTTCCGGCGTGCGGCGGCCTGCGCCCGGGAATTTTGCGAGGCGGCCATGGAGGCCGCCGGATCGGGCTGCGCCGCGGTCAAGCCGCAGATGGCGTGGTTCGAGATTCTCGGCGCTCCGGGAATACAGGCCTTGCGCGCCGTCGCGCTCAAGGCGATGCGCCTGGGCCTGCCCGTCATCCTGGACGGCAAGCGCAACGACATCGGCCATACGGCGGCCCAGTACGCCAGGGCCTATCTGGGCCCGGCGCGCGGCCCCGAGGCGGCGGCGGTTCCGGCCGACGCTCTCACCGTGACCCCCTATCTGGGGTCCGACGGTCTGCGGCCCTTTATCCAGCGCTGCCTGGCCCATCAAAAAGGCGTATTCGTCCTGGCGGCCACGTCCAATCCCTCCGGTGCGGAAATACAGGATTTGCCGCTGTCCGAAGGCGGCGTCGTCGCGGACCGCGCCGCCGCGCTGATCCGCGCCTGCGGCGACGGCTTGGCCGGCGCATTCGGCTACGGTCCTGCGGGCGCGGTGGTGGGCGCAACGCGGCCCGAGATGCTGGCGCGATTGCGCGGCGCCATGCCTGAATCCATTTTCCTGCTGCCCGGTTTCGGCGCACAGGGCGCTCGCGCGGAAGACATCGGGGCGGCTTTCGACGAGCGCGGACTCGGCGCGGTGGTCAACGCCTCCCGCAGCCTGCTGTTCGGGCCGGCGGGGTCGCCGGACAAAGAGGACTTCGCCCGCAACATCGCGAACAGAACCGAGAACATGCGCCGCGAAATCGAAAACGCCTTGGCGCTCGAAGGATGAGAGGCGCCGTGAACGAACCTGCGGAATACGATCTCAAGTCCATGGTGTGCGGCCTGATGCCCGAAATCGGACGGCTGCTGCGCGAGGCCCGAACCAATGAGGTGCGCATGCGGCTGCACAAGGGCGTGGAGCGCGAGCTGGCCTCGGTCTTTGGCGCCGGAGGCGACTGGGACTACGAGGTCTTCCCCGAAACGGACTGCGATTTGGCGGTGTTTCGCCGACGCCGCAAGGCGAAATCAAACCCTCTGAACCTCTTTTGACCGCCGCTTCTTTTCTTCTTGCTTTTTTTCCCCAATGCCATAGAGCTGCAACAAGGCCGGAGGATTCCAACGGCCGAATCCTGTCTCGTCCATTCGGAGGCGGGCATGGCGACCCGCAAGCGCTCCCGCAGGACCGGACACCGCAAGTCGTCCGGCGCCCAGCCCCTCCGCGGGCTCCCAGGCCACGCCGCGAAACGGCGTAGCGCCGCCCCGTCCGCTCCGTTCGAGCAATGGCGCGCCATTCTTTCGCGCGCGTTGTGCGCCCGAGAACCGGAGCAAGAAGTTCTGGCGGCCGTCCAGTCGGCCATGGAGCACCTGGACGCCACCCTGGCCGCCAACATCCCGCCCAAGCCTCTGGATTGCGAGCGAGGCTGCCATTTCTGCTGCCACACCCACGTCTCCGTCACGCCCCTGGAGACCTTCGCCATGCTCGACTACATGGATGCCTGCATGGAGCCTGCGGACCGGGACGCCGCCGTCTCCCGCATCCTGGCTTTGTGCGAAGACATCCGGGGAAAAGGCCACCGCGAAATTTACGAAATGCGCCGCGTCACGGCCTGCGCCTTCCTGCGGGAGGAAGGATGCCAGAACTACCCCGCCCGCCCCATCATCTGCCGCTCCTGGCACTGCGTAAACCGCACCTATTGCCAGATGGCCCTAACGGGCGACGACTCCGACGCAGTGATCGAAAACTTCCCCGCCCGCCTGGACTACGGCGAGCAGATGCAGCGCGGCATGCTCTGCGCCCTTGAGGAGCAAGGAATCGAAAGCGGCCTGGTCATCTCCACCAAAGCGTTGGGGAAGATGCTTCGAACCGGCGACTGGCGCCGCGCCTTTCGCGCCTGGCTATCGGGGGATCATGTTTTTTCCCGATAAAGCGGCTGACCCGTTCAACACCGTGTTGTGCGCCGTAACGGGTCTTGCGAAGCTTCTCCCCCTGTTCTTCAAAAGACGCCCCCTGCGGCGCACGAGAAAGCCAGGACGACGCCTAGAGCATATGACGCTTGAAATGCTTGCTTCACGGTGAGCGTAGCTCGCCTACAAGCATTTCGCGGCAAGGAGTTGCGGACAAATCCTTGCCGAGCCATTAAACTTTTTCAAAATTTAATGGCTCTAGCCGCCCAGCCCGAAGATTTGGCGGACACCACACGAGGCGCCCCGGCGCCGTATTTGCTAGGACTTGCCGCAAGTTCTCCTCCCGAATGAGCAGGAGCGTACAACAGTCGTTTCAAACCTTTCGGATAGATCTCCTTGGCTAACTTTTCTTGGACGAACTCTTCAGGCCGCAAGGCGCCGGATATCCCACGCGACGTTAGACCGCCGAAGCGGTGCGCCGAACCGGACGAGATGATCCTATTTTTAAGACTACAAAGGTGTTTTGTCCGTTTTTTCGAACAGAAATTGATTCGACTTTCATATGTTGCGAACGGAGCAGCGTTGCTGCGAGCTAAAATTTTTCGTCATGCGCGGGGGGTGGGAGTGCTGATTGCCGGAATCAGGGCCTTGCGACGGTTTCGCCGCCGAGTTACGCAACGACGCCTGCCGCAAAACTTCCCAAACGCACTGGAGAAAAAGGCGAAGATCGCGGGAAACTACCCCCCGGCTCTGGCGTGTTGTCCGAGCGGAGGTGCGATAAAGTGTCTGAGCGCCCACTCATCATAAAGATTTTACGCCTTAGACATCGACCCAGGCGCACAGTTCTGTTACTGTGCAAACGCCCTCAAGTGCGGCACGCTACAGACAACCCTAAGGAGTCGAAATGACTAGGAATCTTTACATCACCACGGTAGAAGCCCAAAGCGGCAAATCCGCTATCACTCTTGGCGTCATGCAGTTGTTACTCTCCGGTCTTCAAAGGGTGGCCTTCTTCCGCCCCATCATTTTGCAAGACGAAGATCTCGACAACGACATCAACCTCGTCCTCAACTATTTCAACTTGGACATTCCCTACGAATCCACCTACGCCTACACGCTGCGCCAAGCGCGCGACCTCATCAACCAAGGCAAACACGACCAGCTCATGGAAACCATTCTGGCCAAGTACAAAGAGCTGGAGAAAAATTACGACTGGGTGCTTGTGGAAGGTACGGACTTCCACGCCGCGGCTTCGAATTTCGAGTTCGACATCAACGCGGAGATCGCCGACAACCTGGGTTGCCCGCTGTTCGTCGTGCTCAATAGCCTGGGCAAAAGCGACGAAGACCTCATCAGCTCCGCCCTGATGTCCCTGGAAAGTTTTCAGGATAAGGGGCTGGACGTACTGGGCCTGACCCTGAACCGCTACGCCGGCCAAGCCGCCGAAGCCGTGGCCCAGGCCATCCGCGACCGCGGACCCAACGGCGATAAACTCTGCGTGTCGGTTATTCCCGAAGATGCGACCCTATCCAAACCCAGCATGTCGGAAGTGCAAAAATGCCTGAACGCCGAAGTATTGTACGGCGCGAGCCGGATGGAGGCCCTGGCCCACAACTACGTGGTCGCCGCCATGCACATAGACAACTTTCTGGAATACCTGGAAAAGGATAGTTTGATCATCACTCCGGGCGATCGTTCGGACATCATCTTGAGCAGCCTGGTGGCCCGGGTTTCCGCGAAATACCCCGACGTGGCCGGCATCGTGCTCACAGGCGGCATTCGCCCCACCCAGAAGGTGGCCGAACTCATCGAAGGCTGGACCGGCGCCCCGTTGGCCGTGCTTCTGGCGCCCGACTGCACCTTCACGACCGCGCTCAAACTCTACGACCTTTACGGCCGCATCGATGCGGGCAACCAGCGCAAGATCGCCACGGCCCTAGGGCTGTTCGAAACGCACGTGAACGTGAGAAGGCTTTCGACCTGGCTGGTGGCCGACCGTCCGGATAAAATGACGCCCAAAATGTTCGAGTTCAGCCTGATCCAAAAGGCGACCTCCGACCGGCGACGGATCGTTTTGCCCGAAGGCGAAGGCGAACGCATCCTCAAGGCCACGGAGATAATTCTCCGGCGCGGAATCGCCGACATCACGCTGCTCGGGCGCGAAGACCGCATCCAGGACATGATCAGCAAGCTGGGCGTGGACGTCTCGGGGGCCGAGATCATCGACCCCACCACCTCCCCGGAGTTCGACGAGTACTGCCACACCTTCTACGAACTGCGCAAACACAAGGGCGCCACCGAAGACAACGCCCGGGACCTCATGGCCGACCCCACCTATTACGGCACCATGATGGTCTACAAGGGCAAGGCCGACGGCATGGTTTCCGGCTCCGTCACCACCACGGCCCAGACCATCCGGCCCGCACTGCAGTTCATCAAGACCAAACCCGGCGTTTGCACCGTATCCAGCGTTTTCTTCATGTGCCTGCGCGACCGGGTGCTGGTCTACGGCGACTGCGCCGTGAACCCGGACCCGACCGCCGAGCAGTTGGCGGACATCGCCCTGACCTCGGCCCAAACCGCCAAGCTGTTCGGAGTGGAGCCCCGCGTGGCCATGCTCTCCTACTCCACCGGCGCCTCCGGCCAGGGCGAGGACGTGGACAAAGTCCGCAGAGCCACGGAAATAGCCAAACGCCGGGCCCCGAACTTGCCGATTGAAGGTCCGTTGCAGTACGACGCGGCGGTCGATCCCGACGTCGCCGCCGCCAAATTGCCCGGTTCGGACGTAGCCGGCCACGCCTCCGTATTCATCTTCCCGGACCTGAACACCGGCAACAACACCTACAAGGCCGTTCAACGCTCCAGCGGAGCGGTGGCCATGGGCCCCATCCTTCAGGGCTTGCGCCGACCGGTCAACGATCTCTCTCGCGGATGCACCGTTATCGACGTCGTTTACACCACCGCCATCACCGCTATCCAAGCGCAAGAAAAAAAAGGAGTCCTTGGGTGAAAATTCTGGTCATCAACTGCGGCAGCAGCTCGGTAAAATACCAGCTTATTCAAATGGACGGCCCGGAGGTTCTCGCCTCCGGACTGGTGGAGCGCATCGGCGAGCCCGAAGGCGCCATCACGCACAAGAAACATCCCGGACAGCCGGACGAGTGGGAAATCGAACTCACGCTACGCATGGACACCCACACCGCCGGGTTGACCAAGGTGGTCGAGTTGCTCTGCGACCCCAAGGAAGGCGTCATTTCCAAGGCCTCGGACATCGCGGCCGTGGGGCATCGCGTGCTGCACGGAGGCGAGCAGCTGTACAAACCGAGCCTGGTGAACGAGGAAGTCATCAAGATCATCGAGGACAACATTCCTTTGGGTCCGCTGCACAATCCCCCCAACCTCCAGGGCATCCTGGTCGCTCAAAAACTTTTCGAGGGCATTCCCCAAGTGGCCATTTTCGACACGGCCTTCCACCAGACCATGCCTCCCGAGGCGTTCATGTACGCCCTGCCCTACGACCTGTACACCGACCGCAAGGTCCGCAAGTACGGCTTTCACGGCACATCCCATAAATACGTCGCTGCCCAGACGGCCAAGCAACTCGGCAAACCTCTGGACGAATTGAACGCCATCACCGTGCACCTCGGCAACGGCTCCTCCATGGCGGCCGTGAAAAACGGCAAGTGCTTCGACACGACCATGGGCCTGACGCCTCTGGCCGGCCTGGTCATGGGCACGCGTTGCGGCGACGTGGACCCCGCGATCGTGAGCGTCGCCGCCGAGCACTACAACCTGGACTTCGCCCAGGTGGACGACCTGATGAATCGGCAATCCGGCTTCAAGGGTGTTTGCGGCCTCAACGACATGCGCGACATCCATGCGGCCATCGCGAAAGGCGACAAACGGGCCAAACTCGCCCTAAACATGTTCGTCCATCGCATCAAACTATATCTCGGCGGCTACTACGCTCTGCTCGGCCGAGTAGACGCCGTGGTTTTCACCGCCGGCATCGGTGAAAACGACAGCATCTCCCGCAGGCTGATCTGCTCGGAGATGGAACATTTCGGTTTGGAAATCGACCAGGAGCGCAACGACGCCCGGTCCAGGGAGGCCCGCTTCATCAGCAAGGACGGCTCCAAGACGGCGATCCTGGTCATTCCGACCAACGAAGAGCTGGAAATCGCCAACCAGACCGTGGAAGTGCTGCATGCGGAGAGCCTGATCTGATGCGCAAGAAGCAATGGGAAGTGACCGATCCCGAAGCCGTTGCGGCCACACTGCTCGAAGCGGAAGTCCTCCATTTGGCCATGAGCCGGGAGAACCGTCCCTACGCGCTGACCGTCAACTTCGGCTACAAGGACGGCGTGATCTTCATCCACTCCTCCCTGAAGGGACAAAAGGCGGCGACACTCCGGGAGAACCCTTGGGTCGCCTTTTGCGCCGAAACGCGCGTCGCCGTCACGGCCGCGGAGACGGCCTGCAAGTGGGGCGCAACCTACCGCAGCGTGGCGGGGGTCGGCCAATCCCGCTTCCTGGAGTCCGAAGAAGACAAGCTCGCGGGGTTGCAGATCATCATGGATCACTACACGCAAGCGCAGCATCCTTTCGACAACAACATCGTTGCGAAGACCGCGGTGCTGGCTATTGTCGTAGAGGAAATAAGCTGCCACTGGAAGGAGTAGCCGCCCCGTTTCCACTCTTCTGATATTCTGATCGCTGCCTCCGCCTTTCTTCCCCGCATACAGTTTTTGGAAAGGAGGGGGTTGAGGGGGAGGAAACTTTTTTCCGAAAAGTCTTCCTCCCCCCACAACATATTCATAAAGGAGCGCATTATGAACGTTTGCTTTGTCGGCGACTCGCTCGTGCTTGGTTATGGCGCGCCGGCCTGTTTGGGCTGGCCGGGCAGGGTCTGCGCCCGGGCGGAATCCGAAGGCCATCCTTTTGTCTGCTACAACCTGGGCGTACGCGGCGCCACCAGTCTGGAGGTGAAAGACTTCTGGGTGGAGGAGGCGCCGCGCCGGTTGAAGCCTTCCGAACCCGCGCGACTGATCTTTTCCTTCGGCGCGGCCGACGCCAACCAGTCCGTGGACCTCGACGCAACCTTGACCGCGGCCAAATCCATCCTCACCGTAGGCAAGGCGATGTGCCCCTCGGTGTTCGTGGGTCCGGCGCCGGTTCTGACCCCGGACGTGCGGGAGCGCATCGAACACATGAACTACCTGCTGGCCGGAGTCTGCACGGACGTGGACATTCCGTTTCTGGACGTGTTCACCCCATTGTCCGCCTCCGCGGAATACGAAGCCGACCTGAAAGGCGGAGACGGCGTGCATCCGGGCGCCCGCGGCTACGACGAACTCGCCCGCCTGGTATGGGGATATGAACCAATCCACAGCCTTCTGATCTCCTGACATGGCCTGCTTCCTTTCCGACAATACCGCCCCGGCCCACCCCCGCGTCATCGAGGCCATGGGCAAGGCCCTGTCGACGGAAGGCCTGGCCTACGGCCAGGACCGGGAAAGCCTGCGCTGCCAGGAGCTGTTCCGCGACCGCCTGGGCGAGTCGGCCCGGGCCTACGCCGTGAGCACGGGCTCCGCGGCCAACGTCCTCGGCCTCAAATCCCTTGTGGACCGGCACGAAGCCGTGGTTTGCGCAGCCTCGGCCCACATCAACCAGGATGAATGCGCCGCCCCCGAAGCCGTCGGCGGTTTCAAGCTCATCCCCCTGCGCCACGAGGACGGCCGCATCGCCCCCGTGGACCTGCCGCCGCTGCTGGCGGCCAAGGGGTTTGTCCACCACGCCCAGCCCAAGGTCG
Organism: Desulfovibrionales bacterium; assembly: GCA_030156255.1. Lineage (GTDB taxonomy): Bacteria > Desulfobacterota > Desulfovibrionia > Desulfovibrionales > Desulfovibrionaceae > JASGMV01. The sequence continues at coordinate 10,456 of JASGMV010000060.1, read as the reverse complement.
TGAGCATCACCCAGTGCACGGAGTACGGCGCCCTGTATCCGATGGAGACGATCCGGGCCATTGCGGATTTCGCCCATTCAAACGACATGTTGCTGCACATGGACGGCGCCCGGTTGGCCAACGCCTGCGCAGCTCTCAACTGCTCCCTCAAAAGCATGACCACGGACCTCGGCGTGGACGCCTTGTCATTCGGCGGAACCAAAAACGGCTGCGCCATGGCCGAAGCCGTCGTGTTTCTGCGGGAAGGCGTCGGCGAGACTTTCCCTTATCTGCGCAAGCAAACCCTGCAACTCAACAGCAAAATGCGGCTCATCTCGGCCCAGTTTTGTGCGTACTTCGAAGACGACCTGTGGCTCGCCTGCGCACAGCAAGCGAACAACGCCGCCGTCCGCCTGGCCGAACTGGCCGGCAACGTCCCGGGCGTGGAAATCACCCGTCCCGTGGAAACGAATGCGGTTTTCGCCCGGCCGCCGGCCGGCGCCGTCGAACCGCTGCAGGCCCGCTATCCGTTCTACATGTGGGATGAAGGCGCCGGCGAGGCGCGCTGGATGTGTTCCTGGTCCACTTCCAACGAGGACATCGAAAGCTTCGTCCGCGCATTGGAGGAGGCGTCGAACGCTTCCTAGGCGATTTTTGTTTGGTGAAAGCCACGGGAGTGGGGAAACCCGCTCCTCAAAGCATCATCATGTTCGAAACACGCCCGTCGCATTCATGACGCAGGAAGGCCGGCCCCAGTGGAGCCGGCCTTCCGTCGTCACTCGAATCCCGTCCGCCTATCGAAGAAGCCCTTCCTTGAACCCGGCGTAGCGCTCCTTGCCCATGTAGCGGACCATGACCTTGGGGTCGGTCTTCAGAAGGTCCACCACGATCAGGCCGTCCACGCAGCCGCCGAAGTCGTTGTCCACGTTGAAAGCCAGCAGTTTGCACCCAAGCTTGAGATAGTGCTTGAGCAGGATGGGAATGTTCTTGCCCGGCTCCACCTCTCCCACGAGCAATCCGGCGTCCTTGGGGTCGGCGAAGGCCGAGTCCGGGACCTCGAGGTCCAGACGCTTGACGTCCGAAAGCTTCGGAGGGGTTTTGGCCTTGACCCAACGGGCGGCCTCATCGTCGAAGTGGTGCCGTTTGAGCACGGCGAGCATCAGCTCCCGGGACACCGGGCGGTATTCGGCGCTGATGGACACCGGGCCGAACAGATAGCGGTAGCGCTTCTCCCGAAGGACAACCTCGCTGATGCCCTTCCAAAGCAACATGAGCGCCCCGTAGCTCTTCTGGTATCTGGTTTCGATGAAGGCGCGGCCAAGCTCCATGGCCGGGCTCAGATTGTCGAAAAATTCTCGCCGGAAGGTGAAGAGAGTGCTGGTGTACAACCCCTTCGGTCCGTGCGCCTCCAGAATTTCATCGGCAAGGCCGAGACGGTAGGCGCCGGCGATGCAATCCTCGGCCTTGTCCCAGAGTACGAGATGCCGGTAGTAGGCGTCGAACCGGTCCTTGTCCAGAGCCAATCCCGTGCCTTCGCCCACCTCGCGGAACAAGCGCTCCCGCATGCGGCAAATCTCGTGGATCAGATTCGGCGAGGCGTCGCCTGGGGTCTCGAAGACCATGAACTCGTCGGTTTCCATCAACCGGCTGGACTGGGGCAGCGCCTCCACCTCGGTCCTGAGGCTGGATTTGGGGCGAGGCTTCGCCAAAGCGGTGGTGAAACGCGGACGCACCGGGCTCGGCGCGAGTCTCGGCTTCTCCAACCGATGCTTGAGCAGGTAGGTGCGAAACCGCATGTACTGGATCATCTCGTCGTCGGTCTTGAACTTGGCCAGCTTCTCACAAGGAATCGGGGAGCCGACGGCGCAACGAACGGCGCGCTCTTTGGTCCGGAGGTTGCAACGCGGCAGCATGACGGTTCTCAACCGGGGATGGATCAGGCCCATCAGATGGAACAAGGCGCCGTTGCCGCCGTCGAAGTAGACCGGAACGACTTTGGCCCCGGAGATTTTCACGATGCGCGCCACGGTAGGACTCCAGGCCGGGTCGGCCACCATGCGTTTGGTCAGTTTGACGCTGGCCACCTCTCCTGCGGGGAACACGCCGATCATGCCGCCGTTCTTGACAAAACGAATGCAGTCCTTGAGCGGCCCGATGTTTTTGCGAGCCGACGCGTCACGGCCGAAGGGATCCACCATGAAAAGCATGTCGCGCATTTCGGGAATGTACGAGAGCAGGTAGTTGGCCATGATCTTGGCGTCGGGCCGGGCGCGGCGCAACAAAAGCGACAAGATCATGCCCTCCACCACGCCGAACGGATGGTTGGCCACCACCACGGCCGGCCCTTCGGAGGGAAGACGCTCGCGGTCCTCCTGGCTCAAGCAAACCTTCACGTTCAGGTTGCGAAGCGCGCTGTCCAGGAAGGGCGCAACCTCGCCGCCCTGGCCTCCCGTCGTGGAGCGTTGGTAGATGTCGTTGAGTAGGCCCAGCTTCAAAAATCTGCTGATGGGCCGGCGCATGGCCGTAAAAAGCGTATTGCGCAGAGGATCCTGAAATGGCGACTTGAGCTGAAAAACTTCTTCACTCTTCGGCTGCACCATCCTTTGCGACCTCCTGTGCATCGTCAACATGGACACCCCTAAATCTTTGTTACAGTATGTTGGAAGGAAGGAAAAATGGCAAGCCCTTCACGCCTTGAGCTCATTAACTAATGTAGGGATGTTACTATTTTGTGACCACAAAACGACATTTTCAACCGAAATGCGTACGCTCTGTTCTGGTCCGGCGGCGCGGCCTCGCCCGCTCCCGAGAGCCGGAATGGGATGCAAGACCGGAGGCGACGTTGTGAAACGCTTGATGCTCGCGGCCTTGGCGGCTTTCCTCATGTGCGGCGCACCGCAGGACGCCGCCGGTCGAACATTGAGGCTCGCGGCGGGAGTTCCGCCTGTTGCGGCCTGGGCGCAGGACATAGCCGGCGACAGGGCGATCGTCGCCTCCATCCTGCCCCGAGCAGAACGTCCGGGACAGTATACGCTCCCAGCCGACAGACTCAAAAATCTGGCTGCAAATGAAGCCCTTTTCATGACAGGCCTGCCGGAAGAGCGCGCATGGCTCGCCGCCCTGCGGCGCGCCAACCCCGGCCTGGAGGCTGTGGACCTGTGCGCGGGGCTGCGTCCCCAAGCCCTCCCGGACGCCGAACCGCTCCCCCGCTCCCCCTACGTCTGGACCTCCCCGGACATGGCCGCCGCCCTCATGAGGAACATCCGCGCGGCCCTCGCCGGCCTGGACCCGGCGGGCGCCGCGGACTACCAACGCAACTGCGCCCGCCTGGCGTCCCGGCTGCAGCGCGCAGCCAAAATATTGACATCCAATGTGCGCCAGGCTGCGCCGCGCAGAACCTTTCTGGCCTCCCGGCCCGGCCTGGGCTGGTTGGCCCAAAGCCTTCATCTAAAGATGGTCCTGGTCGAACCTGGCGAGCGGCGGCTTCAGTCCGCCGAATTGAAGGCCGTCGTCCAATACGCCGCAACCATGCGTTTTCCCATCATCTTCATCCAACGGGGCTGCAACGAGGCAGACGCCTCCGCCGTGGCCCAAGCCGTTGGCGCGCAACTGCTGACCGCCGACCCGCTGGCCCCGGATTGGATCAAGGAATTGGAGTCTCTTTCCCGAGAGCTTCCCGCCGCCCTGCGTTGACTTCAGCCGCCGCCAACCGCACGGCGGCCGAGAAGCTATCTCCAAAAACAAAAAAGGCGGGCCCTTGCCAAGGCCCGCCCCGAGATGCTTATGTCGTCACGCTACCGGGAGGCGATGTAGCTGGAAGGATAGTACTGGCGCAACCGGGCCAGGGCCTGCTTGGCCTGGGGAAGACTGTCGAACACCCCCGCCTGGACCCCGTGCAGCGTCCGGCCGCTACGCTGAATGGATGTGATCCGCGAGCCTTCGTATCCGGCCCGCACCAGCTTGGCGTGCACCTGCCTGGCGTTGGGGGGCTCGCTGTAGGCGCCGACCTGCACATAGTACGAACCGCCCGCGCCCCCGTTTCCGGCGACCTGCGTTCCCACGGCCGGGGACAGAGCCCGGACGCGAACCCTGGCCAGCCCCTTCTCCACGGAGCCCAGAGCCTTGGCGGCGCCGTACGACAAGTCGATGAGGCGGTCGTCCACAAACGGCCCGCGGTCGTTGATCAGCACCTGCACCTTGCGGCCGTTCTCGAGATTCGTGACCTCCGCGACCGTTCCCAGCGGCAGCGTCTTGTGCGCAGCGGTCAGGTTGTACATATTGTAGACGTCGCCCGTGGCCGTCAACTTCCCATGGAAATCCTCGCCGTACCAGGAGGCGGTTCCAACCTCATTGTAGCCGTAGGAAGCGCTCAACGGATAATAGGTCTTCCCCAGCACGGAATAGGGCTTGGTCTTGGGATTCTTCACCGCGGCCTGCGAGTTGGAGGACTGTTTGGCGTATCCGCCCGGATAGGCGGGGTAATACACCACCTGCTTGCCGCATCCGGCGAGAGCGAACACTCCCGCCAAGACCAGCAGCAAAGACAGGCGGCCGATGTGCGAAGATGCTGTATTGCTATGGCTGTTCATGTTGTCCTCCCATGCGTGAAGTTGCCGTTGCACGCATGAAGCAACTTACGGGCCACGAAATATTTATACATATATTTCAAAATATTATCATGAATATTCGGACGTTTTTTTTCTCATTCCCGCCTCCTTGTTGATCTTTTGACTCTTTTGCCGCCCGTTCGCAAGCTCCCCGTCCCTCCCGGCCGCTCTCCGCGCCGTTGGCTTTTCGCTTCCTGGATTGCCCGCAATTCGGACCAATTCGCAGGATTATGGCGTAAGGACGAGCCATTTCAACGTATCGTAGCGTAACGCTGACATAGCTCTTGAGAATTTTATCAATCACTAACAACTATGCAATATCGAGCATGGCCTTGAGCATTTGACAAAACTCTTTGATGTATCTACAACACTATGAGCTGAACACAAACGCATGGCGTTTTTTCTAACCTATTAAAATCATATAAAATTTTTCTTAGGCCTCAAATATTTTTTTGAGTTGCTTTCATATTATCGAGCGTTAAACCAGCTACAATCGCAATACTATAGTAATTTAGCACAGTACAACAAGAGTTTCTACGTTAAAAAGCGCCTACAACAGTTCTGGTCGCCAAGAGAAGCCGCCTGACCGCCAGACGATCTCGACCAAGCTCCGTATCGCCCACCGTCGGCTTCCCGGAACATTAAGGAGGAATAATGGAAAAAATCGTCGTCGAACATCTATACAAGATTTTCGGCGCTCACCCCGAGCGAGGCGTCGAACTCGTCCAGCAGGGGATGTCCAAGGCTGAAATTTTTGAAAAAACCCGCCTCTGCGTCGGCGTGGCCGACGCCAGCTTCAGTGTGGAAGCAGGGGAAATCGTGGTCATCATGGGTTTGTCCGGCAGCGGCAAGTCGACGTTGGCCCGCTGCATCAACCGTCTCATCGAGCCCACCGACGGCAAGGTGTATATCGACGGCGAGGACGTCTGCGCGCTCAGCAGAAAAAAACTGCGCCAAATGCGGCTGCAAAAAATGGGCATGGTTTTCCAGAACTTCGCCCTCTTCCCCCACCGCACGGTGGCGGAGAACGCCGAGTACGGGCTTGAGATCAAAGGGGTCGACTCCCAGGAGCGTCGAAAAAAAGCCTTGGAAGCCTTGGAGCTTGTCGGGCTGGGCGGCCACGGAGATTCCTATCCGCGCCAGCTTTCCGGCGGCATGCAGCAACGCGTAGGCCTGGCCCGCGCCTTGGCCCTGGATCCGGACATTCTGCTCATGGACGAGGCCTTTTCCGCCCTGGATCCCCTCATCCGCCGGGACATGCAGGACGAACTCATCAACCTGCAGGAGCAGGTGAAAAAAACCATCCTCTTCATCAGCCACGACCTGGACGAGGCGTTGAAGATCGGCGACCGCATCGTTCTCATGAAGGACGGCGCAATCGTCCAAATAGGATCGCCCGAGGAGATTCTCACCAATCCGGCCAACGATTACGTCGAGCGGTTTGTGGAGGAAGTGGACATTTCCAAGGTGCTGACGGCCGAGTCGGTCATGAAGAAGAGCGAGGCGGTGGCGTTCCTGGAGACCGACGGCCCGCGCGCCTCCCTGCGCAAAATGAAGACCGCCAACATCTCCAGCCTGTTTGTCCTCGACAAAAAACGCCAACTCGCCGGCATGGTCACGGCCGAGGGCTGCGCCGACTTGATCCAGCGGGGGGAAAAGGACCTGCGCCTGATCATGGCGACCGACATCGCCACCGTGCTGCCCGACACCCCGGCTCAAGACCTGTTCAGTATTCTCAGCGACCTGCCGACGCCGCTTGCGGTCGTGGATGATGACAAACGGCTCAAGGGCGTCATCATTCGAGGGCACTTGCTGGCCGCCATCGCGGAGCGAGGGAGGAACGCATGACCTTGCCAAAAATTCCCCTAGGAGACTTCATTGAGGCGATCATCGATTTTCTGATCGTCCACCTTTCCTTCATCACCCGGGCCTTTTCCCACTCCATGGACTATGTCCTCAGCTTGCTGGAGGACGGCCTTATGGCCCTGCCGCCGTGGCTGTTCATCCTCATCGCCGCGGCGCTGGCCTGGCGGCTGAGCGGAAAGCGTGGCGTGGGAATCTTCACGCTGGCCGGCCTGACGTTCATCTGGTCCATGGGATTGTGGGACGCGACGGTCTCCACCATCGCGCTGGTCCTCATCTCGACCCTGGTCGCCATCGCCATCGGCGTTCCCCTGGGCGTACTCACGGCGGTCAGCAAGCCCATATACCGCATCGTCTTCCCCATACTCGACGTCATGCAGACCATGCCGGCCTTCGTCTACCTCATCCCGGCCATCCCGTTTTTCGGTCTGGGCAAGGTGGCGGCCATCTTCTCCACCGTGATATTTTCCATGCCCCCGGCCATCCGGCTGACCTGCCTGGGCATCCGGCAAGCGCCCGTGGAGTTGGTGGAGTGCGCCGAGGCCTTCGGCTCCAACCGCTGGCAACGGCTGATCAAACTGGAGCTGCCTTTGGCCACGCCGACCATCATGGCCGGCGTCAACCAGACGGTCATGCTGGCTCTGTCCATGGTGGTCATCGCCGCCATGATCGGCGCAAAAGGCCTGGGCGGCGAAGTCTGGAAGGCCATCCAACGGCTCCAAATGGGCCGGGGATTCGAAGCCGGCATCGGAATCGTCATTGTAGCGATCATACTCGACCGAGTGTTGCAACGCGTAGGCTCCCGTAAGTAAACCATTTCATAACAGGAGGTACTGCACATGAAAAAATTAACGACCGTTCTGGCCGCTCTTGCGTTGGCCGTCGGCCTGTTCGCCGGCCCGGCGCTGGCCGCCCCGAAGGTGAAGCTCGCCTACGTGGAGTGGTCCTGCGCCACCACATCCACTTACATGGTCAAGGCCGCTCTGGAAAAAATGGGATATGACGTAGAGGTGCTTCCAGTGGCCGCCGCGGCCATGTGGCAGGCCACGGCCTCCGGCGACGTGGACGGCCTGGTCACCGCCTGGCTTCCCGTCACCCACAAGGACTACCTCGCCAGAGTCCAGGACAAGGTGGAGGTGGTTCGGCCCATCACCGGCGGCGCCCGCCTGGGTTGGGCGGTCCCCAAATACGTCACGATCGACTCCATGACCGAACTGAAGGACCATCCCGACCAGTTCGATAAAAAAATCATCGGCATCGACCCGGGAGCGGGGGAAATGGCGCTGTCGGAAAAGGCTATGGAGAGGTACGGCCTGAGCAAGTGGAATCTGGTCGAGGGCAGCGGCGCCACCATGACCGCGGCCTTGGGCGACGCCATCAAAAACCACCGCTGGATCGTGGTCACGGCATGGTCCCCCCATTGGATGTTCGGCCGCTGGGATCTCAAATATCTCGAGGACCCCGACAAGATGCTGGGCGGGGAAGAGCACATCGACACCGTGGTGCGCAAGGATTTGAAGAAGGACGATCCGAACCTGTACAAATTCTTCCAGAATTTCTACTGGAAAAGTCCTAAGCAGTTCCAGATGGTCATGGACTGGAACCAGCAGCCCGGCGCGGACCCCCTCAAGAGCGCCCAAAAGTTCATCAAGGAAAACCCGGACATGTTCAAGGAATGGACCAAGGGCATGAAGAAAGTCGACTAAACACCGGTTGAATGGAAGACGCTCCGGACCGGGAAGCCCTGCTTCCCGGTTCGTTCGTTTCCCACGCTCCCAAGGATTCCAACGGACAGCCGCGGCCCCACAAACGCGCCTCGGAAACCGGATGCACCCGCTTCGATCCCAAGCCCAACGGCTTGACGGAGTCCCTGGGTTGGTATAGAAATCTGTCTCTTCGCCAGCCAGCGTAGCTCAGTTGGTAGAGCAGCTGATTCGTAATCAGCTTGCGCCACGCGGCCCGCCTTACTTTCCGCCCCCCCTGGACCCATCCTGGACCCCAAACAGATCCACCGGCCCACCGAACTTCACTCGCTGCGCTTCACGAGCAAGGCGGTCATCCGTAACGTGAGCGTAAATCTCCGTGGTCCGATACTCGGTATGCCCCAGAAGGTCTTGAAGGGTTCGCAGGTCCCCGCCCGCTTCCAGATAGGCCACGGCGTAAGAGTGTCGGAGGTCGTGAAGACGAAGGTGGCCTAGTCCGGCGGCCCTGAGTGACGACTTGACGATCTTGGAAAGCGTGTCGGGGTGATTCCATCGGGAAAAGACGCGGCCCTCTCGCTCGCTCATGGATTCTAAAACGGCCCGGAAAGCGTCAGAGATGGGATACCACCGGCAAAGGTGGCGCTTGGACTTGCGGACAAAATACCGTCCTCGCTTGAGGTCCACATCCTCCCAATGAAGGGCCAGGAGTTCACCGCGCCTGCGCCCCGTGGAGAGATAGGCTGCAGCTAGGCGGCGGGCGTCAATATCTTCGATGGTGGCGAGCCATACCGCCACTTGGGCAGGGTCAAGATAAGCTGGAGCCCGCTTGTCCTGGGCAACGGCCTTGTAGGAGCGGAAAGGGTTGACCTTGATGTACCCCCATTCGATGGCCTTCCCCATGAGCGCCTTGAGATGACGAAGATGCAGGTTGATTGAAGCAGGCTTGTTGCCGGCCTTTCGGCAGGCCGTAACCAGAATATCCAGATGTTTGGCTGTAAGGCGGTCCATGCGTATTGATCCGCCAGCGGCTTTGACCAGTTTCGCCATGGACAGCTTGTCCGCTCTATAGCTGGAGTGGTTTCGATTGGTCTCCGCCCACTCCAGATATTCCTCTTGGAATTGCGTTAGGCTGACGCCGGGACTTTCCCCCGAGATACGGGCCAGTTTGCCTTTAAAGTAAAGTGTTCGAAGGCCATTCAATCGGCGCGTGGCTTCGCTGGCGGATGTCGTTTCCAAAGATTTCCGCCGTCCATCCACTTTGTAATAATAGGCTGCGCGGTCAGCCACCCGAAATGGTTTCTTGCTGATGCCCACAATGTCCATCAGACTATCCCCTGTCTCCGCGCAAGGTCAATGATGTCGTCAGCCTGTTGCAACGCCTCAATGTCTTCAGCATCGTATCTCCAGTGCCCGGACGGCAGGCGCCACGCCCTAGGCAAAAAGCCACGTTCCCGCAAGCGCCGAAGTGACTTGCGGTCCTTGTAGCCCAAGGCGGCCAGAGCCTGGGCTGGCGTGAGCGCGGCAGGCTGCACAGCTATCTCACCCCCAGCTCTTGATCGCGTTCCCAAATATTGCGATACAACTCCTGAAAAGCCTTCGACCATTCGTGCACTATGTCTTCCTCGACGGACATGTCGTTCGCCATTTCCTCCAGCGTTGGCCCGAGGACATCTAGCCCATGCATCATGGCGTGTAGCAGCTCATGCATGACGATTCCGTGGGAATAATGGTCAAGCGCAATGTGGATGTGCCCCATACAACGCGGAGCCATTTTTTCACCGGTTTCGCGGTTGATCCAATACGGCCTGGGGTGATGGAACCCGACGGCATCTTTATCTTTCACGACGACCCGCAGCCGTTCTTTGGTCGGCCAAAGAAAAACGTACCATGTGTGCTTGCCGTTCATGATTTCGATGCGCCAGCGGCCTATGGGCCTGCGACTTTTTGACAACGCCCGCTCAGCCACGCTCACCGCTCTTCCTCCTCCGGCTCCGGGATGGGGCCGGACCATTCACCGTTTGTCGGCATGAACCAAAAAAATGGACGCCATGCTGGCCGTTGCTCTCGGAGACCACAATGCCCAAACGCAGTTTCGACCAATCGCCATTTTTTGTTTGATCTAGGTCGATACCAGTACCACCCCGGCTCCCTCGGCGGCTCAGTCGTCCAGCGCATTGTCAGTCTCCATCATACGGAGAATATGTTGCTTCGAAGATGTCAGGTTTGCAGGGGTAGAGTTCACCCCGAACGCCCCGAATGATATAATCTCCAGGCCGGGCGATCATATCCCCTTCGAGCGTCTTG
>JASGMV010000059.1 GCA_030156255.1 Desulfovibrionales bacterium | reverse complement strand
GGCGCGGCGCGGCTTTCGGCTCCGACCGCTGGGCCGGGCGCGGCGCAGGTTGGGGCGCGGGCTTGGGAGCAGCCTGGGCCGCCGGGCGGGGCGCCGGCTTGGACGTCGGCGCAGCGTTGGCCTTGGGCTCGGGCTTCGGCCCCGGAGCGGCCGCCGGTTTTGGCTCCGGCGCAGGTTCGGGCTTTGGCTCGGGTTCGGGAGCCGGCGCGGCGGCTTGTTTCGCCTCGACGGGTTGCTCCGGCTCGTTTTTGAGCTTCGCCAGCTCCTTGTGGATCATGTCTTCGAGGATGGAGCACTCCTGGCGGAGCAGATCCAGCATAAGGTCGAATCCGACGTCGGACTTTCGGGCCTGGTCCACTAGGCCGGCCGTGCGTTCGGCGTAGACCTTGACCTCGTCCATGCCCATGTAGCCCGTGGAGTTCTGGATCGTGGTCAGGCAACGGAACAGTCCGTCCACGTACTCTTTCTGGGTCGAGTCCTTTTGCAGCGTTTCCAGGGCCAAATTGATGTTTTCGATCTGCTGGCCCACGGTCTGCTCGAAAATGGCGACGTCTTCCTCGTCGAATTCCTCCGGCTTGGCTTCCTCCGTTTCGGGCTCGGAAGCCGGTCCGGCCGCTTCGGGCTCGGGCTCCGGTTGCTGCTCCGGCTCGGGTTCGGGTTGGGCCGAAGTCGGCTCGTCCGCCTCCGGCTCGCCCGGTTCTTCCGACGCCTGCTGCAGTTTGGTCGCCAGATGCGAGATGTCCAGGGGGGTGACGCTGGCCGCGGTCTGGTCCACCTGGTCAAGCATTTTTTCAATGAAGTCCACGCTGGAGAGAAGCACGTCGATGATGGCGTGGGTGCATTTGAGCTCGCCGTGCCGGATTTTGTTCAGCAGGGTTTCGGCTTCGTGGGTCAGCCCGTTGAGCTCCTTGTAGCCGATGATGCCGCTGTTGCCCTTGAGGTTGTGGAAATAGCGGAACGTGTCGTTGACGAGCTCGCCGTCCTGGTCGGGATGCTTTTCGAGCTCCAACAGGGAGCTGTTCAGATTTTCGACGATTTCGTGGGCTTCTTCGAGGAAATCCGAGAGATGGCCCTCGCCGATGGCGGTGAGCTGGTAAGGCGTCGCGTCGAAATCTTCAGGCGGCGCCGGGTCGTCGTCCGGGGCCGACGGCGGGGCCTCGTCCACGGGCTCGAGGTCGTACACGGGCTCCTGATCCTGGTCCGACTCGGGCTCCGGTCCGTCGTCCACGAAGGGGGAGGCTTCGTCCGCGGCGTCCTGCGCCTCCGGATCGGAATCCCCCATCCGGCCCTGGTTGGCGAGAATGTCGTCCAACGTGGCCAGCAACGCGGCGGTGTCCACGTCTCCCTCGGATCCCTGGGTTTCCAGGTTGTCGATGAGCGTGGACAAGGTGTCCGTGGACGACAAAATGACGTCCATGATGGAGTTGGTGACGGGGAAGCTGCCTTTACGCAACTCGTCGAGCACGCTTTCGCTTTTGTGGGCGAGGGCGTTGATGATGTTGAGGCCAAGGAACCCCGACGCCCCTTTGAGAGAATGCATGGGGCGGAAGATATCGTTCAGCAGAGAGAGATTCTCAGGGTTCTTCTCCAGTTCCAAAAGATTCGGCTCAATCGTCTCCAGATGCTCTTTGGCTTCGACGATAAAGTCCGCAAAAATTTCAGGATCCATGAAATCCTGGTTCATTGTCGCACCTCGAGCAGTCTTGGGCGTTCCAGCGAAGTCGAGGGGATCGGCGCTCCGATGCGCATCCCTTTTGAGTCGGCGAACGGCATAGGTATGAGGCTATCCCAAAAGCATCTTGACATTCTTGATCATTTTTTCCGGTTGGGCCGGCTTGACCATGTACAAGTTCGCACCCAGGTTGAGGCCTTGCTGGATATCTTTGTCCTGTCCTTCCGTCGACAGAACGATGATGGGGATGTCGACATATTTTTCATTTTCGCGGACGTTTTTAATATACGTGAAGCCGTCCATACGGGGCATGTTCACATCTGCGATTATGAGGTCGACATCTCCAGCGTTGTAGAGCTGCTCCAGCCCGTCAAGGCCGTCCTCGGCCGTAGTCACCCGGAAGCCTTCTTTTTTCAGGATGAAGGCCACGAGGTTTCGGACGGTCTTGGAGTCGTCCACGACGAGGATATGCTTGGGCATGGAAACCTCCTTAATACCTTATCACGCTTTCCACAAGCCGGTCTATGGAGAGGATACTGATGATCCTATCGTCCTGCTTGAGTAGTCCAAGGACGAATTGCGCGTCGGCTCCGACGTGGGATTCGACGCCCCACTCGATATTCTCCTGGCTGGGCCGGTACATAGTGGCCACCTGGTGCATCATGAGCCCCACCTGCAGGCCGCGGTGCCGGGCGATGATGATGAATTTGTCTTTTTCGTCGCCGGGGTTCTTGAGCAGTAATTCCCGCAGGATCAGAACCGGCGTCACCCTGCCGCGCAGGTCCAGGACGCCGGCCATGAAGTCAGGGGCCTGGGGGATCTTGGTGGCCGGCAGGATCTTGATGACTTCCTGGATGACGTTGATGGGCAAGGCGAACTCGCGGCCGCCCAACTGGAAACTGACCAGTTGGATGTCCGGGTCTTCCTTGATGCGAGCTTCGAAGTCTTCGCTGGTCTCAAGGCCGGTGGGGGCCTGGCCGGCGAGGACCACGTCGCCGCCGGACGGAGACATGGTCGGCATGCGCGCCAGGGTCCGGTCAGCGTCCACCCCCAGATATTTCTGTAGGAAGGCCTGCTCCGCGGCGGTGTAGGTCCCGTCGCGGGATTCGTCCGGGGGCCGGACGTTTTCCATCAAATATTGTTCAGGCGTCTTCATCTTGAATAATCTCCCGCGCCAAAGCCAAGTATTCCGCGGCGCCGCGGCTTTCGGGGTCCAGGTCGTAGATGATGCGGCCTTGTCCGCTGGCCTCTCGAAATTTGGTGTCCGAGTGAATGATGGTGGCGAAGCTCCTCTCCGGGAGTTTGTCGCGGATGAGTTTGAGCACCCTCCGACAGGCTTTGTAGCGCTGGTCGTACATGGTCGCCAGCGCCTTGTAGCGGATGGGCTTCGCCAAGACCCGGTTGAGGGTTCTGATGGTGTCGAAAAGAAGCTGCAGTCCGTAAAAGGCGAGGAAGTCCGTCTGAATGGGTATGACCACCAGCGAGGCCGCCAGGAGGGCGTTGACCAACAGAATGCCGACGTGCGGCGGGCAATCCAACAAGACGAAGTCGTAGCGGTCGTCCACCAGGAACAGGGCTTCCTTGAGAATGAGCCCCCGGTTTTTGCGTTCCTTGAGGTCCATCTCCAGCTCGGACAGCCGGATGTGCCCCGGGACGAAGTCGAATCCCGCGGACTCCGCCGGCCGGATAACGCCTCCCCAGGCCTGCGGCGCGTCCATTTCCCCGCGGAACAAGTCCCGGGCCGTGAACCGCTGCTGCTCCGGAAAGAACGACAGGTACACCGATGCATTGGCGTGCGGATCCAGGTCTATGACCAGCACACGCTTCCCCAGGCGCGCCAAAGCTGCGCCCAGAGTCAACGCCGTCGTGGTCTTGCCCACTCCGCCTTTCTGGTTGGCGATGGCCAGCACTTTTGCTCCCAAGCATCGGCCCCTTCGCTTGCTAGGTTGTTGACGCCGTATCGGCTGTCATTCTTCTTTCCTATAGACAATGGCCCCTGGGAAATGCACCGGCTTGAAGGCGCGGCTGATATTGTGCAGGGACTCGGAGTGGCCGATCAACAAGAAACCGCCCGGGAGCAGATTGTCGTAGAATGCGTTGATGACCCTCTGTTTCATTTCATCGTCGAAGTAGATGATCACGTTGCGGCAGAAGATGATCTGGGATCGCTCCACCCGCTTGACCTGCATCCGGTCGTTGAGATTGATCTGCCCGAAACTGACGAGCTTCTTGGCTTCGGGTTTGATTTTGAATTGCCCGTCGGAATTTTCGAAATATCTGTCCACAAGAGGCTTGGGCGTGGTGCGCAGGGTGTATTCGTTGTAAAGGCCGCGGCGGGCGGAGACCAGAACGCGTTCGGAAAGATCGTTGGCCGTGATCTTGACGTCCCAGGAATGCAGCTCCGTGCGCAGCACCTCGCTGCAGATGATGGAGACGGTGTAAGGCTCTTCGCCGGTGGAGCATCCCGCCGACCAGACGCGCAACCGCTTGCCCGGAGATTTGCGGATGTGGTCCAGCACCTCGGGCAGCACGTTTTCCTGGAAAACCTTGAGCTGTGGAGGATTGCGAAAGAAGCTCGTCTCGTTGGTGGTGACGACCTCGAACAGCCGATTGATTTCGTCTTTGCGATTGGGATCGTATTGGAGATAGTAGTAGTATTCGCTGAAGCTCTTGAGGTTGAGATGCTTCAATCTGTTGGATAACCGGTTTTCCAGGAGGTATTTACGGTTGTCCGCAATATAAATGCCGGATTGGTCGTAAATGTAGTCCCGGAGCTGTGTGAACTCCGAATCGGAGATCTTCAGCTCTTTTTTCATGGAGATGGTCTTGGAGAAAAGGGGCGCCATCAGTCCGTCTCTCCTTCGTTATTCTGGATGTGGGTGATGGCCTCCTCCGCGGCCTGGGCCAACTCGGGGTCGTCGCTGCTGCTTGCTTCCAGCAAAGAGCGGAAGGCGGCGGCTCCGCCGATGAATCCCAGTGCTTTGACGGCCTTGAGGACGATGAGCTTGTTCGGGCTGGCCAGCAGCTCCACCAGCCGGTTCGCCGCTTGGCGGACCTGGTGGTCGCCCAGAGCCTCCACGGCCCGAATCGTCACCCATGGGTCATCGTCGTCCAGAGCTTCCACGAGATAAGGAATGAGGTTTTCGTCGAACCGCTTGCCCAGAGCCTCGGCCAGGGTCAAACGGACTTCCTTGGACTCGTCGTGCAGCCGGTTCCGGACGATGTCGAGCCAACGCTCGTTGTCCGGGCACAAATTGGTGACGGCCTCCAAGGCGACCTTGCGAACGTCCGGAATTTCGTCCTCCAGAGCGGTGCGCAGCATCTCCAGATCCTCTTGGCCGCCCATCTCTCCCAGAGCGTAGACGCTCATGAGCCGCTTCAAGGGGTCGTCGTCGTTCAGCAGGGCTCGGAACCATTCTTTCAACTCTTCGCCGCCGATGGAAATGCAGGCGTCCAACGCCGTTTCCTTGACGTCGTCGTAGGGGTGGTCCAGCAAGGCGAAGACCTGTTCGGCCGTTTCCTGCAGCTTGAGTTTCTGGCCGAGAAAACGCAGAGCTTCCTTGATGACGTCTCCGTCGTCGTGGCGCTCCAGAATATCGAGGAACAGGCCTTTGGCTTCTTCGCCGGCCATGGCGCTCAAGGAGGCCACTATGGTCCGTTGCAGATCGCGATCCTTTTCCCAGAAGGCGTCGCTGAGCGCCTTCGCCGCCGCAGGATTCCTGATGCGGCCAAGGGCGTTCACCGCGGCCTGGGCCATGGCCTGGTTGTCGCTGTGCAGCCCCTGCTCGAGGGCTTTGGTCAGTCCTATCTGCGCCAGGGTCTGAATGGTCTGCTCCAACCTCTCCGGCTCATGGTCGCTGTCGATCGAGGCGGCCAGCTCCAAAACTTTGCGCGAGGCCTCTTCTCCTCCAACGAAGGCGAGTCCCCGGATGGCGGCGTCCTGGATGTCCTGCTCTTCGTCGTCCAGGGCCACCAACAGGTAGTCGCGGAACCGTTCGCGCTGGTGTTTGGAGAGCAGCGTCAGGGACTTGCCGCCCAAAATGTTGACGATGGCCTTGACGATCTTGTTGCGCATGGCCGTGGGAGCGTCGTCCATGCGTTTGAGCAGCATGGTGACGGCCTGGACGTTGCCCATTTCCCCCAAGGCGTCGATGATCATCGACCCCACCAGATCGGAAGTGTGGTCCAGCGCCTTGACCAGCGCTCCCACCGAGCTGCTGTGGCGGATTTTGGACAGCGCTTCGATGACCGCATACTGGACCCACTCTTCGTCCTCCATGGCCTTGTTCAGACATTTGGCGGCTTCCGGCCGGGCCAGGTCGCCGAGGCTGACCGCGGCCTGGTAGCGGACGTTGACCTCCGGGTCCTTGAGGAGCGCGTCGCACAAGGGCTTGACGGACATGACGCTGTCCGTGGAGCCCAGGATATCGGTAACGAAAATTCGTACGTCCGGGTCGGGGTCCCGGATCAGCTCCACCAGGGAGGGGAGGTCCTGGTCTCCTACGGCCCGCAGAATGTCCATGCCCAGATTGCGCTGCGGGGGGTTGTCGGAGCGCAGAAAAGGGATCATCGCCCGAACGACTCTGGCTCCGCCTATTTTTCTCAGGGCCTGGTCGGCCGCCTCTTGAACTCCCAGGTGCTGGGATTTCAGAAGCTCCGCCAGCTTAGGAACCGCTGCTTCGCATTTGGAGGATCCCGCTTCGTATGCGGCGTCACGGATGAGGGAGGTGTCCTCGCTGGTGAGCCCCAAGAGTATGTCCTTGCATTCGGCCATGTTTTCCACCTCGTTCGGCCGCCGGGTGTTTCGGAGGGTGGGCGCCCTCCAGCGTCGGCGGCTGGCTCGCGGGAATCATTTATAAAGATTTTCGATGAGCGCCTCGGCCATGTCGTCGATGTCCACCACCTCGTCGGCCAGCCCAGCGTCGACGACGGCTTTGGGCATTCCGTAGACGACGCACGTTGCGTCGCTTTGAGCCAAGGCCCGTCCGCCTTTCTGTTTCAGCGCCTTGACGCCTTCCATGCCGTCGTTGCCCATGCCCGTGAGGATGACCCCCAAACCGCGGCGCCCCACGGCGTCCGCCACAGAAGAGATCAGCACGTTGGCCGAGGGTTTGTACAGCGCTTCTCGGGGTTCGGGCGTTACCCGAACGTCCAATCGGCTGACGCGATGGTGCAGCACCAAGTGGCTCCCTCCCGGCGCCACCAAAGCCAAGCCCGGCTTCAACTGGTCGCCGTCCTCGGCCTCTTTCACCGTGATGTTGCATACCCCGTCCAGCCGTTTGGCGAAAGGCCCCGTGAAAGCTTTGGGCATGTGCTGGGCGATCATGATGCCCGCCGGAAAGTTCTCCGGCAATTTGGACAACACCTTCTGCACCGCCGGAGGCCCTCCCGTGGAGACTCCGATGCCGACCACATCCCGTCGCACGGCCCCCGAGGGACGCACGATTTTCGGCCGAAGAGGCGGCTCCGCCTTGGCGGCCGACGGTCGGGGGCGCGCCGTTGGGCGGATTTTTCTCCCGGCGATGGCCCGGACCTTGCTTAATAGCTCTCGTTCGATTTTGACGATGTCCAACGAAATCTTGGAAAGCTGTTTGGGAATATAGTCCACGGCGCCCAGGTCCAGCGCCTTGAGGGTGGCCTCGCCGCCTTCCGTGGTCAAAGAGCTGACCATCAGAACCGGGCGGGGCGACTCCATCATGATGTGCCGGAGCGCCGTGATCCCGTCCATGCGGGGCATTTCGATGTCAAGCGTCACCACGTCCGGATTGTACCGGCGGATGAGCTCCAGTCCCTCTTCGCCGTCGCGCGCCGTCGCCACCACTTTGATTCCGGGGTCTTTCTCCAGCATGCTGCTCAGGGCTTTGCGCATGAAGGCGGAGTCGTCAACTACCAAAACCTTTATCAACGTGTTGTCCTTGCTTTTCTTCTACCCTGAAGCCGACGGGAAGGACGCAAAACGCGCGTTCCTGGACCCTTACGGCGCGCGCCCGCCGTCTTGCGGTCCGCCCAACCGTCGCTGCGGCGGTCTCAGTACAGAGGTATGTTACAAGTCATCATTGGCATATTTCCAAGCGTTTGTCCAATGTTAGGCCTCGTCGGCTCAAGCCGGAATGATTATATGAACCGTCGGCTTCTAGCGCGTCGTCCGCGAAATTCATATCCAACCGCTTCGTTCAAGACCGCTGCGCCGGCGTCGTCCCGCAGGGCCGGCGGGGCCTTGCGCCGATTTTTGGCCTTTGGAATTGACGGACGCAGCGCGAACCGCTTGACAGAAGGGCGCGGGGCGGGCAATACAATGCAACTTAGTTGCATAACGCTTAACGGATCAGGAGCTGCATGAAATGAAGCGAATACAACGGTCGAGCTTCCTCGGCGCCCTGGCGGCGGCCGTGGTGGTGTTGCTGGCGCCGGCCAGTGCGATGTCTGCAAATCTTTGCATTTACGTCAGCATCTTGCCGCAAAAGCAGATCGTTCAGCGGCTGGCCGGAGACCGCGCCGAGGTCCGGGCGCTGCTGCCGCCCGGCGCGTCGCCGGCCACGTACGAACCCAAGCCCAGCCAGGCGGCGGAGCTGTCCAAGGCCCGGCTGTACTTCTCCATAGGCGTTCCCTTCGAGAACGCCTGGCTGCCGCGGCTGGCGCAGATCAGTCCTTCCATGACCGTCGTCTCCATGGACGGGGCGGTGCGCAAATACCCCATGGCGAAGGCGCTTCCCCTCGGCGATCATGAAGAGGCGGCCGAACACGAACACGGCGACGAGCACGAGGACCACGACCATGATGCGCACGGCCGCCATCATCATGGCATGGACCCCCACGTCTGGCTCTCTCCGTCGCTGGTGCGGGTCATGGCCCAGACCGTGCGCGACGCCCTGGTCGAGGCCGACCCGGAGGGCGCCTCCGCTTACCAGGCCAACTACGCCGCCTTCTGCCAGGACGTGGACAAGCTGGACAGCCAACTGCTGGCGATGTTCGCCGACTGCCGCGGGCGGACGTTCATGATTTTCCACCCCGCCTGGGGCTATTTCGCCCGGGACTACGGTTTGCTCCAGCTTCCGGTGGAGATGGAGGGCAAGAGCCCTGGGCCGCAGGAGCTGGCCAAACTCATCGACCTGGCCAAGAGCCGCTCCATCCACGCTATTTTCGTCCAACCCCAGTTCTCCACCAAGAGCGCGGAGGTCATCGCCAAGGCCATCGACGGCAAGGTCGTTCCGCTGGATCCGCTTGCCGAAGATTGGTTCTCCGGGCTTTTGGAGTCGGGCAAAAAGTTGCAACAGGCTGTTTGCGGCCATGGTCGGTGAGGCGCCGCCGGTTGTTGAATTGTCGCACGTCGGATTCGCTTACGACGGAGAACCCGTTCTGGAGGACGTGAGCCTCCGGATGGGAAAAGGCGAGTTCGTGGCCGTTATCGGGCCCAACGGCGGGGGAAAGACCACGCTGTTGAAAATCGTGCTCGGCTTGTTGACGCCCCAGACGGGGACGGTCAAGGTTTTTGGCCGTCCTCCGGCCGAGGTTCGCCGACGCATCGGGTACGCTCCGCAGCATTCCGAGGGCCCCTCCGACTTTCCCGTCTCCGTGCTCGACGTGGTGCTGATGGGCTTTCTGGGGACCGGCCGGGCCCGGTTTCGCGCCGGACGGGACGAGGTGGAGCGGGCCATGGCCGCCTTGCGCCGCGTGGGGCTCGACGGCCAGGCAAAGCGGAGGCTCAACGCCCTGTCCGGCGGGCAGCAGCAGCGCGCGCTCATCGCCCGGGCTCTGGTTTGCGATCCCGAGTTGTTGGTTCTGGACGAACCCACGGCGAGCATCGATCCTTATGGAGCGTTTTGCTTCTACGAGTTCTTGTCCGAGTTGAAGGAGCACGCGCCCATCCTCACCGTGAGCCATGAATTGAGCCTGGCCGCGTCGAGGATTACGAGCCTGGCGTTCGTGAACAGGACGCTCCTTTACAATGCCGAACCCAGGCCTACGGAGGAAATGTTGAGCTTGGCCTACGGCCTGCACGACGCGAGTTGCCCGGTGGACGGCTTCCTGCGCGCCATGGGGCGCAGCCTGGGGGCGGAGCGAAGAGACGGGGAGGGCGCGCCGTGATCGAGATGCTGTCCCACGAGTTCATGCAAAACGCCATATACGCCGGTTTGCTGGCGGCTGTAGCCTGCGGGATTATCGGCTCGTTGGTCGTGGTCAACCGGATGGTGTTTCTTGCCGGCGGCGTGGCTCACGCCGCCTACGGAGGCGTCGGTATCGCCTATTTCATGGGCTGGCCGGTGATGCCCAGCGCCGTGGGCTTCACCCTGGGCGCCTCCATGCTGATGGCCTCGGCCACTTCACGGAGCATGGCCCGCAGCGACACCATCGTCGGCGTGTTGTGGGCCGCGGGCATGGCTTTGGGCATTCTGCTCATCGACCTCACTCCGGGCTACAACGTCGATCTCATGAGCTTCCTGTTCGGGTCCATCCTCACGGTGCCCCGAAGCGACATTTGGATCATGGTCGGTTTGGACGCGGCGCTGCTGGTTTTGGTCCTGTTGTTTTATCGGGATTTCCTGGCGTTGTCCTTCGATCGCGAGTTCGCCAGGTCCCGCGGGGCGCCGGTGGAGGCTTTGCACTACCTGATGCTTGGCATGACCGCCGTGGCCGTGGTCATGATCATTAGCGTGGTGGGCCTGATCCTCGTCATCGCTTTGGTGACGATCCCCGCGTACATGGCCGAAGTTCATTCGCGCTCCCTGGCCGGGATGATGGTCGTCTCCAGCGTGCTGAGCGCGTTTTTTTGTCTGGCCGGCCTGGCGTTGGCCTACCGGTTCGATCTCACCTCCGGCGCCTCCATCATCGCTGCGGCCACGGTGTGTTTTTTGATCTGGCGCGTCGGAATACGCCTTCACAGGTTGGCGAAGGGGTTTGGGAGGAAGCCATGAGGCCTGCAGCCGCTTCAAAATTATTGATGCAAGCCGGCCTGGAGGATACGGCGCACCGCCGCATCATCCTGGCGGCCGTGGCCGACGCCGAGGGGCCGGTCACGGCCGGCGAGGTGGGCGCCGCGGTGGGGGTTGGGGAAAAATTGAACAAAGTCACCCTGTACCGCAACCTGGAACTGCTGGTGGAGTGCGGACTGGTGCGGCGGCACAGCGGCCCGGACCGGTCCTACCGCTACTGCCGGCCGTCTTTTGCGCCGCCCTCCGTTGTGCACTGTCACGCGTATTGCGCCAGCTGCGGCGCAAGCCGCTGCGTGGAGGCTCCCAAGAGCTGGACCGAGGCGGTCGGGTTGTTGGACCTTTCCGGTTTCGAAATCGGCAAGGTGGATATCCGGCTGGAGGGACTGTGCCCGGATTGCCGCGCAAAGAGGTGAACCACAGGCAGGCCGCGGGGCGCTCTCCGCGCCGTTTGCGGGATATCTTGCCTTTCATTGCCCGGCGCCGTAGAGAACGCCGATGACTCTGACAACGTATCTGGCGTTCCTCGCCGCCGCGGCGGTGGTGCTGGCCGCTCCCGGCCCGACGATCTTGTACGTGCTGGGCGTGTCCGTGGGCCGCGGCGCGCGGGCCGGTTTGGCGACGGTTCCGGGCGTTGTGGCGGGCGACATGACGGCCATGAGCCTGTCGTTGGCCGGCGTGGGGGCCGCTCTGAGCGTGTCGGCTGAGTTGTTCACGGTCTTGCGCATGGCCGGCGCCGCCGTGTTGATCTGGCTCGGGATTCAGGCTTGGCGCAAGGCCGGCCGGCTGGACGCGGGGCGATCCGGGGCCAGTGACCGCTGGGTGGCGGGAAAGGCCTTTGCGGTCACGGCGCTGAACCCCAAAAGCATCGTCTTTTTCGTGGCCTTTTTGCCGCAGTTCATCTCGCCGCATGATCCGTATCTCCCTCAGGCCTCTTTGCTGGGAGGGAGCTTTCTTGTCCTGGCCGGAGTGAACGCCGCCTGCTACGCTCTGCTGGCCGGCTCGCTGTCCAGATTCCTGCAAGGGCCCGTCGCGCGCCGTCGCCTGGGAAGAACCGGAGCCGGCGTGCTGGTAGCCGCCGGAGTCTGGACCGCGGCCAAGTCCTGAACCGGACGCTCTCGCCGGCTTGAAACGCGTTTCGCATTCCAAGCAACATTGATGGAAAGAACGCGCCGCAGCGATTTCATTTTTTCAAGAAAACCACCGGGGCCGGCATGGGTCACGACGGCAAAAGCACGATCGTGACGGTGCATCCCTCGGACTCCGAGGTGCGCATGGTGACAAGCCCACCCAGGGTTTCGGCCATGAGGCGGGCGGAGTAGGCGCCGAGTCCCATCCCGCCGCTTTTGCCGTAGGTGGCGTATTTTTCAAAAAAACGATCGCGAACAGCTTCCGGGACGGGCGTCGGATTGTGGATCTCGATCCGTTGCAAATCTCCGGCGTCGGACAGCGTGATCGTGACGGTTTCTTCGGGGCGACAGGCCTCCAAGGCGTTTTTTACGAGGTTGGAGAGCAGGGCGTAGCACAGCAACTCCTCGCCCCTGACGAAAAATGACCCCCTGGCCCGAAGCCGGTTGTCGACCAGGATTCTGGCGTTGCGGCGCTCCATCAGCGGGGTCAGCTCCCGGCTGATGCGGGTGAGGACCTTGACCATGTCGATGGGAGCGAAGCAAGGCTGGTAGGTCCCTTGCTCCATGCGGCAAAGGTCCTGGGACAGGTTGATCAGATTGAGCATGGCGCGCCCCTCCTCCTGGAGAAAGAGGAGGATGTCCCGCTGATCTTCGGTGAGATTGTCGTCGCTGAGCAGCAACTCCGGCAGGTTGATGACGGCGTTGAGCGGAGCCTTGATGTCGTGGCGCGAGATGCGTTCCATATCCTCCCGGAGTTTTTCGGCCTGTTTTCTTTCGGTGATGTCGCGGGATACCCCGAGCACCCCGATAAGCTGGCCCTCTTCGTCCAGCAGCGGCTTTGAGACGGATTCCACCCAGATGGTGGAGCCGTCGGCGCGGTAGAGCTCGATCTCTGCGCGCTGGACCGACATGGGGGCGTCTCTGCGTTTTTTCGATATTTGCTGGAAGAGCTCCCATGATTGTGTGGTCATGGTTTGCTTCATGGGCGTTCCCAGCGCTTCCTCTTCCGTCAGGCCTGTCAGTTTGACGCAGGACGGACTGCAATACGTGAGTTCGTGGTTCAAATTCATGGTCCAGATGATATCTTCCGTATTGTCGGCGAGCAGCCTGTAGCGGCGTTCGCTTTCCTTCAGGGCCTGCTCCGCGGCTTTCTTCTCTTGAAGGCTTTGCGCCAGGGCGTCCAAGGCTTTCGAGAAAATTTCGGGCGTGCTTTCATAGCGGGGAAACTCTTCTTCGGAAGCCTTTTTGATTTGTTCGACAACCGTTCGGAGTTTGTTTTGCAACTCCCCGACGGGACCGGCCATGGCGTTGCCTGATGGAAGGGCTGCGTCCAGTTGGCCGAGGTTGAGTTTGGAGAAGAATTGGCCGGCCTCTTGGAAGTCGTGGAAAAAGCGGTTGAGCGCGGCGGCCAGCTCCGCCAATTCGGGCGCCGCCTCGCCTTCAATCTCAATGCGCGCCGGAAGCTCCGGCGCCTTGCGGACATCGTCCAGCAGTTTCGCCATGCGGTGGATCAGGCGTTGGTCATGGTCGGTCAATGGATCGCTCCGCGACGATTGTCTGAAGTCCGAGGCAACCTCCACTCCCGCAGGAACGCGATCGGAAGGCTCCTCCGGCTGGTGGAGAATAACCGGGCGCCTGGACGAATTTCGGCTGAGCAGGGTTGGATGCGACCGATTCGGGCGAAGAATAAAGCTTCGGTCGTCGCATGAAAGGCGGTGGTGAAGAATAGAAAAAGGCTACTGTCGAATGTGTGCGCTATATGTCTGTATAGAGTGGTGTATGTGTTTAACGTATCGTTGTCGGTAAGGACCTCTGTTGCTGGATAGATTGTTCCGACCCCATTGCGGCTAAAGATGCGTTGTAGCTGTAGCACAACTTTGCTGCCTGCTGCGGCGTAGAGCGCACAAGATCAATGTCTCAACTGGCCGAGGACTTGGACTGATGGGAAATATACTGTAAAATTTTATGGCGTTCAAGTGGGCGCCTCCATTCGCCTGAAATGACTGTTGGGAAAAGTTTCTTTTTTTATGTCCGTTTTTTCTCCTGCAACGGCTTCAAGGCTTGGCGGCGTCCTTCTCCACCAGGCTTCGTTGTTGCTTGCAGGCTTCGACGTTTTTCGGCTGGACGGCCTTGAGCCGAATACATGGATACGGATTTCACGGGCGTTGCACTAGGCGCGCATGACTTCCAGTCGATCAGCCTCTCGCGATGCATAGCGAATCAGTTGGGGAACGTCCAGAATGAGGGATATGCCGCCATCGCCGTTGATGGTGGTGCCGGATATCCAATCTGCGCCGCCTTCGATGCCCTCCAGGCTTTTGATGACCGCCTGCTGCCTGCCGACGACCGTGTCCACGGCCAAGCCCGCCTGGGTCCCTTCGATGCTGACGATCACGATGCGTTCATAATCCGGCTGGCCGCCCGGGACGTTCAGCATTTTACGCAGGCTGATACACGGTATGAGCCGGTCCATGCGTTCGATGACCTCCAGCTCCTGGACCGCCTCGGGATTCAGAAAACGCTCCTGGCAGGCTTCGACGTGGGCCAGGGGCAGAATAAAGGACTCTTCGCCCACGCGCACGCTCAAGCCGTCGATAATGGCCAAGGTCAGCGGTAATCGCAGGGTCAGCCGCAAGCCGTAGCCCGGCGTGGAGTCCATCTCCACCGCGCCCCGGAGGGCCTCGATGGACCGCTTGACCACGTCCATGCCCACGCCGCGGCCCGAAACGTTGGAGACTTTCTCGGCCGTGGAGAATCCGGGTTCGAAAAGCAGGTTGTAGATTTCCTTATCCGGGAGGTCGGCGTCTTGTGAGATGAGGCCGCGCTGCACCGCCTTCTCCTTGATCTTGGCGGGGTCGACGCCGCGTCCGTCGTCGGACACGGTGATGAGGACCTCGCCGCCGGAGTGGGCCGCGGCCAGCTCCACAGTCCCGCGGGCGGGCTTGCCTGCGGCCTTGCGCTCTTCGGGCGACTCCAGCCCGTGGTCGATGGAATTGCGCAGAATGTGGACCAACGGGTCCTTCAGCCGGTCGATGACGGTCTTGTCCAGTTCCGTGTCTTCGCCGATGGTGACGAAGTCCACTTCCTTGTCCAGGCTCGTGGAGAGGTCGCGGACCAGTCGGCGGAAGGTTCCGAAGGTGGCGCCGATGGGCATCATGCGAATGGCCAGAGCGTTGTCCCGCATGGCGTCGGTGAGCCGTTCGAGGTCTTCGGCGATCTGGCCCAGAACGGGATCGCCGCCGCGGCTCACGGCCTGGGTCAGTCGGGACTGGATGATGACCAGTTCTCCCACCATGTTCACCAAATCATCCAGGCGGCTCGAGTCCACGCGAATGCTGGACGGCGCCTGGGCTGTCGTCGGTCGTGCGGGGTGGTCGGCGGCCCCGTGTTCATCGTCGGGCGCGGCGTGCTTGTCCGAGGCTGGGCGAGCCGGTTCGTGGCGGCCGTTGACCCACTCCTGGACCTGCTGCTGCATTTGCTTGGACATGGCCTCGTGGTCTTCGACGGGCCCGGAGGCGGCGAGCTCCAGCAAGGCCTCGTAGTCCTTGTCGCGCAGGGTGCAGTCTCCCACCCTGTGGATGACCACCATGTCGTCGCCTTCGGCGAAAAAGAATACGTCTCGCACGGCGTCGGCGCTGACTTGGCTGCACAGCAGGCATTCGTACCGCCCGGAGGGCAGATTTTCCTGCGGGGGCTGCTTGTGGGTCGTGAGCCGGCCCATGCTGGCCATTTCGTCGAGCAGCGTTTCGGGTTTGACTTCGCCGGCGGCGCCTGTCCGGGGGCCGGGGATGTAGCGAATCCAATAGGTGTTGCACAACTCGGGGGAGGCTCCGTCCTTTCCGTCTGCGGCGTCGGCCTGGCGGCATGCGACGCAAGCCTCGCCGTCCGCCTCCTGTTCCTTCGGCGAGGCTTCGGGCTGCGTTTTTCCCCCCATGGCGTTCAGTTGCTCGCCCAACTCGTCGCTTTTGGCGGCCAACGAGGATGGGTCGTCCGATAGGATCAGGGCGTGCAGGTGGTCTTTGGACTGGAGGATGAGCGTGAGCAGCTCTTCACTCACCGGAATTTCCCCGGAACGGACTTTGTCCAGCAGGGATTCGGCCTTGTGGGCGAAGTTGCCCACGTCCTCGAAACCGAACATGAGTCCCGAGCCCTTGATGGTGTGCAGGGCGCGGAAGGCTTTCGCCACATGGTCGGAGTCGCCGGGGTCCTTCTCGAGTTCGAGCAGGGCGCTTTCCAGCTCCTCCAGAAGCTCGAAAGCCTCTTCCCGAAACGCCTGGGCGCCGGTGTCGATCATGATTCACCTCCGCCGACGTGGCGGGCCGCAGCGGCGTCCTGCTCTCCGAAGATTCGCTGCCCGTCCAGAAGCATGATGAACCGTCCTCCCCGTTTGATGACGCCGCGGATGAACTCCGCAGGGACCTTGGAGCCGATGCGGGGCGGCTGCGCCAACGTTTGAGGTTCGATTTCCACGACCTCCTTGACGGAGTCGGCCATGGCTCCGATTTGCAGCGAGCCTTCGCCGACCGGGATTTCCATGATCATGATGCGCGTATTGATCGTGGTTTCCGCAGGCGCCAAGCCCAGCTTGCGGCGAAGATCGAACACGGGCACGGCGTTGCCCCGCAGATTCACCACCCCTCGCAAGTGGGGTGGGGCGTGGGGAATGCGGGTGACGGTGGTCATGTCCTGCACCTCCCGGACGGTCTCGATGTCCAGTGCGAAGAGCTCTCCGTCCAGCGTGAAGGTCAGGTGCTTGTCGCCGGTATTGATCGTCTGCTCGCTCATCAAGGATCTCCCTCGCCCTCACGGCGCTGCGGCTTCCGCCAGGAATGCGAGGCGGGCTCGCCTTTTCCTCGCGTCTCGCGCAGCGCCCGCGGGTGGTTGGATCAATACCTTTCGAATTCCTGATCCTCGGATTCATCGTCCACGGGAGCGCTCATATCGAGCTTGAGCTTCGCTCCCTGGGGCGGGGCGCTGCCTGCTCCGCTTGAGGCGCCTCCGCCGGACAGGGCCGCATGGCGTCCTCCGGTCGGCTGTGAGCGCGGCCGTGCGGAAGAAGGGACGGACGCCCCGGAGTACCGGGTTTTGAAGTAGGACACGACGGCTTGCAGTTGCTGGGCCTGCCCGGAGAGCTGCTCGGCCGTGGAGGCCATCTCTTCCGATGCTGCGGAGTTCTGCTGCACCACTTGGTCCAGCTGCTGCAGCGCCTTGTTGACCTGGTCGGCTCCGGATGACTGTTCGGTGCTGGCCGCCGCGATCTCCTGGACCAGGTCCGCCGTCTTCTGGATGTCCGGCACCAGCGCTTCGAGCATGTTGCCGGCCTTTTCCGCGACTTCAGTGGACTTGGCCGATATGTCGGTGATTTCGGCTGCGGCCTCCTGGCTGCGCTCCGCCAGTTTGCGGACCTCGGAGGCCACCACGGCGAAGCCCTTGCCGTGTTCGCCGGCCCGGGCCGCTTCGATGGCGGCGTTCAGAGCCAGCAGGTCCGTCTGCCGGGCGATTTCCTGGATGATGGTGATCTTTTCGGCGATTTCCTTCATCGCCTTGACGGCCTCGTTGACCGCCGAACCGCTTTGGCGGGCGTCTTCGGCCGCGCGCAGGGCGATGGATTCGGTCTGCTTGGCGTTTTCCGCGTTCTGGGCGATGCCGGCCGTCATCTCCTCCATGGAGCTGGAGGACTCCTCCACGGAGGAGGCCTGGTCCGAGGCGCCCCGGGCCAGCACTTCGGCCGTGGAGCTCATTTGCTCGCTGCCAGCAGCCACTTCTTCAGCGCCTTGCTGGATGTGGGCCATGGATTCGGTCAATTTGTCGATCATGGCGCCGATGGCGGAGAGCAGGGCGTCGTTGGCGGAGCGTTGCGTCGCCTCCACCGTCAGGTTGCCTTGGGCCACTTCTTCGGCCACGCGCGCGGCGCCGCGTTCCGCTTCGACAAGGGCCAACAGGCTCTTGATCAAAACGTCCTTGTCCGAGCGGGGGGAGATAGACACGTCCAGATCGCCCACGCTCAGCTTGGACACCGCCCGGGTGACGTTCTTTTCGGCGTCCAGCAGATCTTTGACGGCCTGCATCAGCATGCCGATCTCGTCGCGCCGATCCGCCTTCAACTCCTGGTCCAGGTCTCCCTTGGCCAACCTCGAGGCGGTGTCGATGCAGCGGGCCACCGGCCGGGTGATGCCGGTGGTGATGAAGAAGGCCGCCAGCAAACCGAGGACCAGAGCCACGCCGGACGCAATGAAGATCAGCAGCTGGTCGGCGCTGATTTCTTCGGTCATGAGCTTGTCCTGCTGCGTGCGCACGGATCCCGCGATTTCCGTCAGCTTCCGCGCCGACTCGACCATCGTTGCTTCCGCTTTCTTTTGTTCCTGGACATTGGCGTAATAGTGCTTGCCGGTGTCTATGTAGCCTTGGATGGCCTTGCGCAACCTCTCGGCCAGCGCCTGTATGTCGGGGTTGCCCCTGCCCTGCTGCCGCCACATGTCGATGCCGGCGAGGGTCTCTTCCATGTTGCTCTTGAAAGTCTCCCACTCCTGGTCGCTGCGGCGGAGGATGAAATACAAGGCGTTGACGCGCATATTGAGGAAGTTGCGGGAGATGTTCACGTTGAAGCTGTCGCTGAGGTCGGACCACTGCTTGACGCCGGCGGCGTTGCCGCGCTCCAAAGCCTGCTGTTGCGCCGGCTCTAGAATCCGCTCCCTCGCCTGGCGGGCCAACTCGTAAATTTCGGTGGTGAGGCTCCGCCAAATGTTGACCTGCTCCCGGGAGTTCGCGGCGATCTTGGCGAATTCGTCGAACGCTTTGCGATAATCGGCGGCGAACTCGGCGATTTTCTTCATGCTCTCTTTGTCCGCCTCCCTATCGTACAACGTCTGCATGGCGTCCGTTACATCGTCTATGATGCTTTGGACGGAGTTGTCGACTTCCGTAATATATTGCTCGCTGCCCCGCAGCATGTAATTTTTTTCGCTACGGCGAGCGTCGAGCATGGTCTGGGTGACGTCGGACATCCGCATGGATTTCTCGGCTCTGCCCGCCACCTTGGAAAGGCCGGATGCGCCGAACCAGGCCACAACCGCAGTCAGAATCAGGACAAGACCGAAACCCAACCCGAGTTTTTGTCCCAATTTCAAGTTCTTGAACATTACGTCAACTCCTTTGTAAATGCTGCCTGGCTGCGTTTTTCCTCATCAACCAATAGAGGAGCCGTCCATGCTATGAAAGATGGGCGCCAACTTCGTTTTTTAGTCTTTTAATTGAAATGATTGAATAAAGTTTAGGGGAAAGCGTGGGCGCCATGGGAACGGCGCTCAACAAATGGCCTGCACAAAAAGAGTACTCGGAGGTATCGCCTTGATATGATATAATTTTATGACCAAACAACTTTTCCATGGTTGACAACTATGGTTGTCACCCTTTGCCGACGGAGGCCTTGACCTTGGCTTGCTTCATCGATAACTGCCCTTATGATCGGCGCGCTCGGAATGATTGTCTTTGTGGCCTTGGCCTGGGTCGCCAGTGAGAATCGAAAGGCGTTCCCGTGGCGAGTGGCGCTCTCCGGGACGGTCCTGCAATTCGTTTTGGCTTTGCTGATGCTCAAGCTGCCGCCGCTTCGATTCGTTTTTGTCGGATTGAGCAGCGCGGCCGGTGCGCTTTTGGAGTCGACCCTGGCCGGCTCCCGCTTCGTCTTCGGCTATCTTGCCGGCGGCCCCGCGCCTTTTACCGTGGCGCAGCCCTCCGACATGTTCATCCTGGCCTTTCAGGCGTTGGTGCTGATCCTGCCCCTGGCCGCGATTTTCGCCCTGCTGTATTACTGGCGCATTCTTCCCTTTGTCGTCCGGGCCTTCGCCGCGCTTTTCCGTGTATGCATGGGGGTCGCCGGCCCCTCGGGGCTGGCGGTGGCCGCCAATATTCTTCTGGGCATGGTCGAGGCGCCTTTGTGCATCCGGCCGTATCTGGCCCGGATGTCCCGTTGCGAGCTGTTCATCGTCATGACCAGCGGCATGGCGACGATCGCCGGCACCATGCTCGTGCTCTACGCCACGATCCTCGAACCGGTCATTCCCCAGGCCATGGGCCAGATCCTGACGGCTTCCTTGATCAGCGCGCCGGCGGCCATCGTGACGGCGACGGTGATGATTCCGCCCCGTGGAGCGTGGAGCGCGGGAGGGAGCATCGAGCCCGACCGCTCCGCGAACGCCATGGACGCCATGGTCTCGGGCGTCATGAACGGATTGTCCATTCTGGTTCAGGTGGCCGCGTTGCTCTTGGTGTTCGTGGCCTTGGTGGATTTGGCGGACAAGATTTTATCCCTGGCGCCGGCCGTGGGAGGGCAGGCCCTGAGCGTACAGCGGATTTTCGGCTTCGCCTTTCGTCCCGTGGTCTGGCTCATGGGAGTGCCATGGTCCGAGGCGGGGGTCGGAGGATCGCTCATGGGAACCAAGGTGGCGTTGAACGAATTTCTGGCCTATCTGGATATGGCGCGTCTGCCCGCCGGCGCGCTTTCGGACCGTTCCCGAGTCATTTTGACCTACGCCATGTGCGGTTTCGCCAACTTCGGAAGCGTCGGCATCATCGTGGGCGGCATGCGCGCCATGGTCCCGGAACGCGCGGCGGAAATCGCAGGCCTGGGCGCCAAATCCCTTGCGGCCGGAGTGCTGGCTACTTGCATGACCGGATGCGTCGTCGGCCTGATTCTTTAGGGCGGTTTAACTTTTTAAAGTTAAACCGCCCTAAAGTTTATTCACGCGCCGAAGAGCGTCGGCTCCTGGCGGGCGCTGCAGTTCTCCCAAAGCCATTTTCTGGACTGGGGTACGGGCTCTTGCGTCAAGCTGCGCGCCTGTTCCGGGCAGGCCCGCGTGCAGGCGCAACACCAGATGCACAACGTGGGATCGGTGACGACCTCGGTCTCACGCACCTCTATGGCCCCGACCGGGCAGGCCTCGGCGCAGGAGCCGCAGCGCACGCACAGCGCCGCGTCGGTGACCGGGGCGATGTTCGGCGAGCCTTTGCGTTCGCGGTAGGGGCGATTGCCCGGAAACTCCGGCGCCTCAAGTCCCTCCAGTGTTTGCGCCTGCTCTAACTTGCTTCGGATGCGCCGGCCGAAATCACGGGCGATCTCGACATCCTGGTCGTCCGGCCGACCTGCGGCGACGGGGGTTTCCGGCGTGGCGAAGGAGTGTTCGCCGATGAAGGAGGCCCCGGCCGCGGGAATAAAGCCCTGGGCGCGCGCGATGTCCGACAGCTCCAGCAGGGCGTCGTCAATGGCCCGGTTGCCGTAGACCGCGACCAGCACGGCCGGGACGCCGTCGCCGCGGAGCCGCTCCAGTCGTTTCTTCGCTACGGGCGGTACGCGGCCGCCGTAAACGGGGACGCCGATGACGGCGATCCCCTTGTCCAACGTCAGAGACGGCGCTTGTTCGACTCCGGGCGCAGTAAGGTCGATCACTTCGGGGCGATCGTCGCCGAGCCCCGAGGCCAGGGCCGACAAGACCTTGCGCGTGGTTCCGGTGGGGGAGAAGAAGATGGTGGTTGCTCGTTTGGTCTGCATGGTGAAACCTGCCTTTCACCGCGGACGGGCGCGGCGTTTTCTATTGAGGTTTTTGGGTGCTCGTTTTGATAAAACTTGTCGGCGCTGAGATCAAGACGCGCGAGGGCGCGCGGAACCCTGATGGGGCGAAGCAACGGGCGCAGTCCGGGGCAAGCTCCCGGCTACAGCAACTCCCATACGATGTCTCCGGTGTCCGAGTCCTGGCTGCCCACGCGTTGGAACTCCACGCCGATCCGCACGGTCCCGTCGCTTTGTTCTTCGGCGCTGCGCAGTTTGCCGGCGTACCAGTAGGGTTTGAAGCCTTTCTCGCGGATGTTGAACAGAAAGATGTTGACCACAAGGTCGGCTCCCGGCTGGATGCGCTGGTCCACCAGATCGGCCGCCGCCGTCAGTCCGAGCCCTCCGGGAGAGATGTTGATGAGGGAGTTTTCCTCCTGGTTTGGAGCGCGCATGTCAAAGGCGTTGATCGCCAGGGCGGGCGGCGCTTCCAGATAGGCTTCAGGGTCGCCGTCGTAGCGGGTCGCCCAGAGCTTGGCCCGGACGAATTGTTGATCCTTGACCCGCTTGCGTTTGTATCGGCGTCGTTTGACGGACGTAAAGGCGTGGGCGGGCTTTAGGAAAAAGGCGAACAGGGATCCGTTGGCTTCGCCGAACTCGAGGAACGTTGTTTCAAAAGCATTTCGGCGGATTTTGCCGACATCCACGGGTTTGAAGGTGCACAGCACCGGCCGCCCTGGCTCCAGGGCGTCGGAGGCGAAGTCCTCCACCATTTCGCACTGGAGGTCCTTTTTGCCCGCTTTGGCGATGACGAAGCGGCAGATCAGGGCTCTCGCAATGGCCGGTCCCATCAGCAGGTCGCACAGAACGCGCCCTCGCTGGAGCATCTGGACGATGTCCTTTTCGCTGGACAGGGCTCCGGCCTTGCGCCGCTTGCTTCGCCGCACCCTGCGGTAGAGGAGGAACAGGAGAATGGCGCCGGCCACGGCCGCGCCGGCCAGCAGCACCGTTTTCACGGACAGGCTGGTCAACTCGGCCGGTAGTTTGGTCAGATTTTCGACAAAGCGATCGGCCTGATCTGACAGGGAGCTCAAATCGGCTCCCGGAATTGGGGATGTCATCTCGCCAATATCTTGCAAAAGGAGCTTTTTTGTCAATGTCGGACAACCGCGCCGAATGGAGCGGCAAGGCGGCCGACGAGGCAAGCAAGGCGGGAACTCCCGCTTGATCGCCGTGTGGGATGCTGTTACAGAGCAAAAGACATGTTAAGTACGCTGAAGTGTCGCCAAACCAATAGCCGTTCAAAATAGATAACAATATATGGATTCGTCCGGCGCTTTGAAAAAGCCGACGGTGCTGATCGTCGACAACGAGCGGCTCAATGTCCACCTGCTCCAGGCCATGCTGAAAAAAGGCGGTTTCGCTACGCTGCCCGCCTATAGCGGCGTTGAGGCGCGGGAAATCGCGAAGGCGGAAAAGCCGGATATCATCCTGCTGGACATCGTCATGCCCGGGGAGAACGGATTTCAGACCTGTGAAAAACTCAAGCAGGATCCGGACACCACGGAAATTCCCATCATTTTCATTTCCAGCATGGGCGACGTGGACACCAAGGTGAAGGGGCTTTCCATCGGCGCGGTGGACTACATCACCAAGCCTTTCGAGATCGCCGAAGTGCAGACCCGCATTCGCCTGCATCTTCGCCTGTCCATGGCCCACCAGGCGCTGGTGCGGGAGCAGGCCGAGAAGCTCCGGCGCCTCCACGCGGCCCAACAGGCGATACTGGTCCGGCCGGAGGACATCCCCGAAGCTCGCTTCGCCGTTTCCTACCTCTCCGTCCAGGAGGCCGGGGCCGATTTTTACGACGTAGCGACCATCGGCGAGGGCATCACGGCGTATTTCGTCGCCGACATCAGCGGACACGACCTCGGGGCTTCCTATTTGTCGTCGATGCTCAAGGCCCTGTTCAGCCAGAACGCCTCACCCATGTACACGCCGCTCGAAACCTTGCGTATCATGAACACCGTGCTGGCCTCGGTCTTGCCTCCGGAGATGTACGGCACCGCCTGCTATCTGCATCTCAACCGCCAGCAAGCCTCCATGACCTATCTGAGCGCCGGACACCCTCCGGGCATCCGAGTCCGGTCCGGGGAGGCCTCGCTGCTCGATGCGCAGGGCGACGTGCTCGGCGGATTCGAAACCGCCTATTTCGAACCGGTCACCATGAAGGTCGACCCCGGCGAGCGCATCTACCTTTTTACGGACGGGCTGATCGAAGGCTTCGGGGCCAACATGATGCACCGCGCCGAAGGGGTGGACATTCTTTGCTCGCATTGCGTCAACGCCTCCGGCATGGCGCTGGCTGAGGCCGTGCCCTGGATCATGTCCCAAGTCGCAAGTAAAAACGCCCAGGACGATCTGTTGCTTTTAGGGCTCGAGGTCTGACATGCAGATTCAGCAAAGCGGTCGGAAACTTGAGGCGACGCTTGAAGCGAACTTGAAGGCCGTGGAGAAATTTTGCTGCGTTGTCAAAAAGTTTTTGGCGCAACATGCGAAGGACGTCAATCATTTCACCGTGCTGCTTCTGATACGCGAAGCCGTCAATAACGCGGTCCTGCACGGCTCGCAGCATATCCCCGGCGCCAAGGTGCTGGTGCGCCTGGAGTACGAAGTCGGACAAGTTTTGCTGACGGTGCGCGACAGCGGCCCGGGCTTTGATTGGCGCGCCGCCTTGGAAAAAAAGATGGAGCCTCTTGCCGAAACAGGAAGGGGCTTGCCTATTTTGAGGTCTTACGCCGCTTCCGTGCAGTACAATGAAGCGGGCAACGAATTGAACATCATTATCCGCAGTGCATGAAAAGGAGCCGCCATGAATGAGGTTCTGCACACCGAAAACGCCGTGGTCGTCAAACCCGGTCAAGATATCGTCGCGGCCATGGTTCACGATTTTCGCATAGAACTCAAAAAACTCGTCCAGCAGGCCCCGCAACAGTTGGTCCTCGACCTCGCCGGCGTGCAGATGATCGACTCCATGGGCATCGGCCTGCTTATCTCGGCCCACAACACCTTGACCAAGGAAGGCAAGCAATTGGTGTTGATCAACGCCAGCGCGAACATTCTTGGCCTGTTCCGGTCCATGCGGCTGGATCAGCACTTCAGCATCACCGGCGAGTAGCCCGCTCCATTCTCTCGTTTTTTTTGAGCAGGTTTCCCGGGGGAGAAACTTTTTTCAAAAAAAGTTTCTCCCCCGAACCCCCTCTTCAAAAACT
>JASGMV010000058.1 GCA_030156255.1 Desulfovibrionales bacterium | reverse complement strand
GAGGATCGTGTGAATGTGTTACCTATGTCCCCGGTCTAAACTGTTACCCATGTCCCCGGTCACACATTTCCCCTTCCCCCTGTTCTCGCCAAACTCAAGCGTCCCGAGCGCCGTCTCCTCGGCCGCCTCGCAGGCCTCCGCCAATTCGGAGCAGAAGCAAAAGCGGCGCCCCTGGCTTTTGGCCCGATACATGGCCCGATCCGCAAGGCTCAAAAGCGTTTGGGCGTCCTCCCCGTCCGTCGGGTAGATGCAGACGCCGATGGATGCGCCCAGTCGGCACTCCTTTTCGTCAACCACATAGGGCTGGCTGATGATCTCACCCACGGTTTCAGCTACCGCGGCCGCGGCCTCCTTGTCTTGCACCTGGTCCAGAATCATGGCGAATTCATCGCCGCCGATGCGGGCGGAGGTGTCGGATGCGCGGGTCCGATGCAAAATGCGCTCCCCGACCTGTTGCAAAACGCGGTCTCCCGCCAAATGCCCGTGGACGTCGTTGACACCCTTGAAGTCGTTGAGATCGATGAACAGGACCCCCACCAGCCTTCCATGACGCTTGGCCTTGGACAGCGTCTTATTGAGCCGGTCCATGAACAGGTACCGGTTCGGCAGCCTTGTCAAGGCGTCCCGGGTCGCCCGATATTCAAGATCGAGCATGCTCAGGCGCTGCGCGGTCACGTCCTGGAGCACGCCGAGCAACAGTTCCCGTCCGCTGTTCTGGTCGATATGCAAGGTTACGGAGAGTCTCGCCCAAAACTCCCGCCCGTCCGCCCTGACCATGCGAACGTCCTGTCCCGTGTAACCCCCTTGCCTTCTGGCCTGCTCCACCATCGACGCCCTGTCGGACTCTTTTTTGTACGCCAACCTCAGGTCGATCCCCGCCCACTGCATGAGGGCGTCCAGGTTTTTACAGCCAAACGTCTTGACGAAGGCGGGATTCACCTCGATCAGCACCCCTTCGGGCGTGGAAAGGAAGATGCCTTCGCCGGCGTTTTGGAAAATGGATTGATATTTGCTCGCCTGGGCCACGGCCCTATGCTCGGCCTGGGAAAGCAGGGTCTTCAGCCTGGCCAGCCTGCTCGCCATGATGACGAGCAACAGGAGCGACGCCGCGGAAATCAATAGCGCCAACGTGATCCCTATGGGACACACGGCGCCCGCGCAGCCCGGCCCCGGCGGCAAGGCGAAGGCGGGGCGCGCAAGCCCCAGCCCGGCGCTCGTGAAAAAAAGCAAAAACATCAGTTTGTTCCTGGAGACAGCCATAACGCCTTCATGGACCGGCGACCGGTCCTCGCTGACACGCGCAGTGGCGCAACCGAGGGAGGATAACCGCCAATCGTCACTTTTGCCTCACCCCAAACAACAATCCCCCGCCAGTTGAAACTCCGTTATCTGCGCCGTTGGCTCTTACTGCGTTCGAAAGATTACGATTCTCCCGCCGCGCCAAGCCCGAATAGAACGCAGGCGTTTGGCGTGGAATCGGCGCCAAAACGCAACAACGCGTTTCGTTATCAGCAAGGAATATTGTTGTACATAAACTGAGAGGTTTACCTGTTATACTTTGCGAAATACGTCAGATCTTTTCTTGCATAGCATGCTCGCCGCGGGTCCGCTTTGACAAGTTCGCCCGGTCGTAGGATACTGTATCGATGGAGCAAATAGAAAAACAAATTCGCATAAAGGGATTCTTTTCTCGCCGCAGCTCGCCGGGCAAAAAAGCCAAAGAATATTTTTTCGCCAAAGAATCCGCCGAGGGCTCCTTGAAAATTCGGCTGCTGGACGAAAATTTCACACCGCGCGGAGAGCAAACAACTTTGGGCAAGGATGCGTTTCTCAAGCGCTACATGCTGGAGCCCGAGTTGTGGTACAAATGCGTCACCGGACGCCTGGTCCGGGGCGACGCCTACCGGCGCAGCCTGCGCCACGAGGAGGCCAGCAAGGAGTATCAGCACGCTCTGGAGGTGGACGAAGAGAACATCCGCGCCATGTACGGGCTCGGCCTATGCTATCTGGCGCTGAAGGACCTGAAAAAGGCTTCGTACGTATTCGAGCAGCTTGTGGCGTTGGATGAAAGTTTTGAAGAACACCACAAGCATCTGTTCAACGAATTCGGCATCAGCCTTCGCAAGCAGGGCATGTTCGAAGAAGCCAGGCGCTATTACAGCCGAGCGCTGGACTTGGCTCCCTCCGACGAGCATCTGAGCATCAACCTGGCCAGGACGGAGTTCGAAAGCGGGAATGTGGAGGCGGCCTACAGCAACCTGCGCCGGGCCTTCGAAATCAACCCGGACCACCCGTGCGTGCTGGCCTTTCTCAAGCATTTGCAGAAACAAGGCGTACAGCCGCAGGACGAGGCCTGCGCCGAAGCGCTGCGCGACGTTCTGAAAAAAGCCCTGAGCACCCGAATCCGGCTGGAGGATTTGGGCTGCTGACGTGGATCATCTGAAGGACATGCACGTTTGAAGCGAGCCGGCCGCTGACGGGCTTACTTCCGCAGGGCGCGGCCGCAAGCCCGGCGATCAACCGGCCGCGCCGGCCGAACCACCTGAAACGCGCGGCGCCTCTTGCGGCGCAATCAGCCGTAGACGCGATCGCGCGGCGCCTTACTCCGAGTCCATGATCGACTCGACGCCCTTGCGTTTCTGCTTGGCCCTTGCTCCCTTGGGGATCTCCCAGTCCTGCCCGCTCAAGCGCTTGTAAAGCGCCGCAGCCTCTCCAAAGGCGGGGCTGATTTTCAGAGCCTCCACCACGTTGCGCCCGGCCCGCGCGATATCTCCCATGAAGTAATAGGCCTTGGACATATTGAAGTAGATGTGCTCGTCCTTTGGAGTGAGCTCCAACGCCTGCTCGTAGGCGTGGATGGCGCCGGGGTAGTCGCCCTGGGTCCGCAGCTTGACCCCCAGGGAATTGAAAGGATTCGGCGTTGCGTCCTCGAATTTCAAAATCTCGATGAACAACTGCTTGGTCTCCTCCAAACGATCGAACTGGGCGTACATCTCCGCCGCCTTCTTGATGTAGCTCTTGTAGTTTTCCTTATCGCCCTTGCCCTTATAGGCCTCGGCCAGCCCTTTATAAGCCTCGGCGTACAGATCGTTGATCTTGAGGGCTTTTTTGAAACATACGATGGACTTACCGTAAAGCTGATCCAGCAGATATCTGCAGCCCATGTCGTAGTAGCGCCGCGCCTCGTCCTGGATGGAAACGATTTCCTCAAAGACCTCGATAGCGTCATCAAAGTTGCCCATGGTGACCATATCTTTGGCCTCTTCGAGCTGCACCTCTTCGATTTCCGAGTAGCGCTCCACCTGCTTGGCCAAAAGCAGGTGGCGCTCGAAGGTCTTCTGCGAATACGGGCGAAGCACGTAGCCGGCGCAGCCGTTGTTGATGGCGTCCAGCACGTAATGCCGGTGGTTCTCCAGCGTGACCATGACCACCGGCAGCCGGCAAAGGTTCATGTTGTTGCGGACCAGTTGCAGAAACTTGATTCCGTCCATGTCGTCCAAAACGGAATCGCAGAGAATCAGGTCCACGGGATTGCAGGAAATAAAATCTACGGCCTCGGCGCCGGATGTGAACCAACGGATCACATTAGGTTGAAGAGACTTGACCGAATGCTTGTCGCGGCGGGCATGCACTTCCGTATTGGTCAAGATAACCACGCAATCGAAATGCGAGGCTGCGGAGGCTTGCTGGGCGTTGCTGCTTTGAACGGCCATAGGCTTACATAATGTTCGTAACAGGCTGAATAGCCGATATCATAGGTCTTCGACAACGACTTATCAAGTAAGTTGCGGCGCCTCAACCGTGTTCGACGGATTTTCCAGCGCGTTGTGCGCCTTTTCGGCCGCCGCGGCGAACTGCGGACCCTGCGGCAG
Organism: Desulfovibrionales bacterium; assembly: GCA_030156255.1. Classification (GTDB taxonomy): domain Bacteria; phylum Desulfobacterota; class Desulfovibrionia; order Desulfovibrionales; family Desulfovibrionaceae; genus JASGMV01. The sequence continues at coordinate 20,793 of JASGMV010000058.1, read as the reverse complement.
CCGCCGCTCAAGTTGCCGGAGCAGACCCCGCTGCAGCATGGCCCGGCGCGCCGCAGCGAAATTCAGAGAGAAAGACCAACTCAGAAGCAGCAGCTTGAAGTCATTGACCCAGGCCATTTTCGTGTAGTCCGCGGATTCGCCCCGAAGCACCGCCTCCAGCACTTCCGGCGTGTAGTTTTCGGGATGGGGCGGCAACCCGAGCAGCACGACGGGATTATAGGGGATTTCCGGATCAAAGTACCCGAGCAGCACGCGCAAGATGTCCAGCTTGTCCGCATCGCGCACGACCCGGACGGTGTAATCCAGCAGCCGGGGCAACCGGGGCGGGAGGCTGCGGACGTTGTGCAGAAACACCGCTCCCAGGACGACCCGCCGCACGGACGACGGCAACCCGGCGGCCAAATCTTGGCGCAAAATGGTCCGCACGCCGAGTCTGGCGTGGTTTTCGCTCTGGCGATCGTTGAAGGTTTTGTACTGCGCATACTGCGGAAACCTGCCCGCATCATGCAGCAGCGCCGCGGCCTGGACCGCCAGATCGACGTCCGGGGCCAACGATTCGTCCTGGATAATCAACCGCGCGTTATCCCAAACGCGCAGGCTGTGTTCGCGCTTGAGGCGAACATTCTCGCGGTCCTCCTCGGCGCCGGTTTCAAACGGCTCGACGAACGCTTCGAATTCCGATTGGATGCGCTCCAATACTTTCTTCATGGCCCTTCCCGCTCAATGGAGCGTTTTTTCACCCGGTACAGGGCTTCGTCGATCTCGCCTCGCTCCAGTTGAGCAGCGAGTTCCTGAAGGGCCTGCTCTTTAGCCAAACGAGCTTCTTTTTCTAACTCCTTGTCCCGAAACCAGCCGCCGGGACCATAAAGCTTCCTCAAAAAAAGCGCGATCGCCCCCAAAATCAACGCGACAAAGAGTATTCGAGCAGCCGATGCCCAAAGATTGCCCCAATCCGGGCCAAAAGGCCACGTTTCCCAACCCGGGCCCTGAAACAGCTCGGCGCCAATCCGCCAACCAAGTTGCTTCACCGGTGACAATTCCGTTGACTTAAAGTATGGAGCATAAGAGAGTGTTCTCCCTGGTCATATTTATCCGGGCCGGCCCTTGCGGTCAACCGCGGAAAAGGTATAGTTCGTCATGCGCATCCTTATTGTTGAAGACGATTACACCAGCCGAACCTATTTGAAAGGCATCCTCGCCAAACTCGGCCAATGCGCTGAGGCGGAAGACGGCGCCATCGCCGTAGCCGCTTTTCAGGAGGCCTTGACGAACAACGAGCCTTTCGACCTCATTCTCATGGACATCATGATGCCTAAAATGGATGGGCACGAGGCTCTACAGGAAATTCGAAATCTGGAGAGGGAGGCCAACATTCCTCCTACAAAAGAAGTCAAAGTCATCATGGCGACGGCCCTGAGCGACCCCAAAAACGTGGTCCGCGCCTACTACAAGGGAGGCGCCACCGCCTATCTGCCCAAGCCCGTGGAAAAAAGCGTCCTCCTGGATACCATCAGAGGGTTGGGCCTGTATTTCGGCCCCACAGGAAAGGCGTCGTGAGCCGGCTGGGGCGCGCCGCGCCGCTTGGCGCCATGCTCGGAATCCTCGACGCGCTGGGCCGGACCTTTTCCGCCTGGGCCGGACCTGAAACATTCGGCGACCGGCCGACGTTCGGAGGATGCGTCAACTCCGCCCTTTTAGGCGGCGGGGACGGCCACTTTATCGGACCGAGTATTCTGGACGTACTCCTGGCGGCCGCCGTGGTCTATCTGGGCTATCGTTTTCTGCGGTCCCGCCGTTCGTCCTCCGGCAAAGACAAACGGCGGGATGCGCAACCGCCCAATCCGCACCGGCAAGAGCCGCCCCCGGCTCCACGCCCCTCAACGAATGATGGCCAGGCCCCCGACGCCGGCCCATCGGCGAAGCGGCCAACGCCCGAGAAACCGCAATGGCGGCGGCCGGCCAATCGATTCGAAGCCGCCCAGCAAACGTGGGACATGCTCAGCTCCGGCGATGCGCAACAGCCCTCCCGACCCAAATCCGGAGGGGTGGACCAGGACGATTTGCTGCGGGGCGCGAAAGTGGTTTACGTCCGCATCCGCACCGCCGTGGAGAAAAACGCCCTGGAGGAAGTCCGGGAATTCGCCACGCCCGAGGCCCTGGACCAACTGGGGGAGATCGCAGCCGGGCTCTCTCAAACCACCCCGTCCCACATTCTGCTTGTCAACGCCCGAGTCTTGGATATCAGCGAACTCGGACCCGGCTCCCGCGTACGGGTGGAGTTCTCCGCCTTGATCCGCGACTCGGACGACGACGAGGAATCCCGCGAGACCAAAGAAATCTGGCGCTTCGTGCGGCGCGACGCCAAAGACACCTGGCGCCTCGAAGCCATCGAACACGGCGAAAACCTCCCGGCCCCGGCCCAAGGCGAAACCGACGGGTGATTTCGCCACCGCCGCCCGCCAACGCAAAAAGACGCCATCGCTCGGCAACCATGCAAGGAGCAGCGAATGTCCACTGTGACCGAACGTATTGACGCGGACCTGGAGGAATTGATCCCCCTGTTCCTGGAGAACACCCGTAAAGAGGTGGAGGAGATGAAGTCGTCTTTGGCTCAAAGGGACTTCGAAACATTGAGCCGGCTGGGGCACAGCACCAAAGGCGCGGCGCTCGGGTACGGCTTCCAGACCATGGGCGGCCTCGGTCTGCAGATAGAAGACGCCGCCAAGAACGGCAGCGCCACCCAGGCCCAGGTGCTGATCGACAAATTGGAAAACTATCTCGACCACGTGGAAATCGTCTACGTGTGACCCCGACTCCCGCGCCGTACAGCCCCGCGGCTTCACGTAGGCGCCATCGGCTTTGCGCGGTCAAGGCGACCTCTCCGCGGCCGCCAGCATTACCAGAAGCGCCGCAACGCTTGGCGAAAACTTGGAAATATTTTCCCGCCGCGCGCTCGCATGCTTTCATACGCATGAAGCCGCGGCGCCCCGGCGACAAACAAAAGGCGATAGCCCCGCCGCCTCTGGCGCCCGGCGCGAAACATTTTCGCGGGCTCCCATCCGGAGCTTTCGCGGCAAGGACTTGCGGGCAAATCCTTGCCGAGCAGCTGGCGCAACTCTTGCATAATTTCACGCCAGACCCAGTGGTCGCCGGCCGTCGCACACCCCGCGGCGTCTCGCAGGCGAGCGTTGCTCGGCGAAAACGACCAAATCAATTCCCATCGCTGAAGCACGGTGCTGGTGACACTCCGGACCTGGGCTGCGCAGCGTTTTGAAGCGTCCAGAAAAGAGCGGCTGCTCATTGTTTCACACCCGGTGGAGGATGGAGGCATGTCGGCGTCCGAAAATCCCCGCGGCCCTGGCGAGGCCGCTTCTTGCAAGGCTGGCGGGGCGGCATTCATCGCCCGTCGGCGAATTCACGATATTTCAGAATGCTGCTGGGGCTATAAAATTTTATTCCACATTCCCCAAGGCTCGGCCAGTCCGGACAGCGTCTACTCCGCCACGGCGAAAGGCTTGCTTGACGGACTGCCTCTGCTCGCAGGGAAAAATACGACGATGCGGTTGGTCGTCCCGCTGCCCGGAAGGTTGGCGGCCAAAGGCGCCGCCTGGGTCCTGCAAGAGGACCAGACCTTGCTGGAGGTCTTGGAGAACAAGCCCCCGTCGCCCCAGGCGCTGGCCGCTTGCCGGGAGTTCAAGGCCCAGGGCATGCAGATCGGGTTGCGATATTTTCCCAAGCTCTTCCTCCTGGACCATCTTCTGGAGCTTGCGGACATGGTCAGCGCCAGGACGGCCGACCTCTCGCACACGGACATTCAGCGTCTGGCCGAAGAAAAAAAGCGCTTTGATTTTTTGCTGCTGGCCGAGGACCTGGACGATCCCGGAGCCCGTCGGCAGGCGGCGAACGCCGGCTTCGACCTGTTCTTGGGGGAAACGCTCGCCCCGCCGAGCATCCCGCACAGTCATTCGTTCTCTTCCGCGGAAATGACCCGGCTGCGGATTATCCGGGAGCTCTATCTCGACGAATGGCGCATCGAGCCCTTGAGCCGGCTCATCCGCGCGGACGGCGCCTTGTGCTATCGGCTGCTCGCCTATCTCAATTCGGCCTGGTTCTCGCTGGGCGAACCCGTGGACAGCATCAGCAAGGCCCTCATGCTGCTCGGGACCAACAGGCTCAAGCACTGGCTGCTGCTGGTGGTGCTGGCGGACGTCGCCGACAAGACCGGCTCCCAGGAAGTTCTGCTGCGCATGGCGGAGAGAGGACGGCTCCTGGAGCTTCTGGCGCAACAACGGCCTGCGCCGCTGCCGCCGGAGTCCATGTTTTTGCTGGGATCCTTTTCCTTGCTTGGAGAGTTGATGGACGCGCCGCTGTCCTCCGTTCTGGCCGAGCTGCCCATGCACAACGCCATTCGCGCGGCCATCCTGGAGCGCACCGGCCCCGCCGCGCTGTGGCTGGCCCTGTGCGAATCCCTGGAAAAAGGCCAGTTCGAGGCCCTTGAGCAACGGTTGCGAGACCTGAGCGTCGAGCCGGCCCAGGCGGCCCAGCACCACAGCCAGGCGCGCCAATGGGCGCTCGACATGCTGGCGCCCTGAGCGTTGACGTCGCCAAAGCGGGCGCCCGCGAAGGCGAAAGGAAATCGTTCGCCCCGCGGGCCGAGTCGCATTTCTGCAAGATTCGTTGAGAATATCACGCTCGATCAATGCGCCATTGGCGGATGCGGCGCAGGCTCCTTCGCGCACCTTCGCGCAGCGAAAACGCACGCAAAAAAGTTGGCGTCCGCAGGGAGCGGACGCCAACAAACAAAATAAAAAGCGTAAAAAATGTCGAACAGAAAAAAAGTCGTTCGGATGATCCTGCGGCCGGCTATCGGGACGACGCCTCAGGAGGCGAAGATCTTCTCAATCTTCTGCCCCAGCGTGTCTGGAGTGAAGGGTTTGACGATGTAGTTGGAAACTTTGGCTTGAACCGCTTCGATGATGTTCTCTTGCTGGGCCTCGGCCGTCACCATCAAAAAAGGCAAATCGGAAAACTCTTCACTGGCTCGCACTTTACGCAACAATTCGATTCCAGACATCTTGGGCATATTCCAGTCCGAGATGATGAATTCGATGTTGTCTTTATTCAGGGTTTCCCAAGCCGTGGTTCCGTCGTCCGCTTCGACTATGTTTGTAAAGCCGATTTGGCGAAGGATATTTTTGATGATTCGCCGCATGGTGGCGAAGTCATCCACGACGAGCACCCTCATGTTCTTGTTATACGCCATGATACCCTCCGTGCGTATGGCAGCCTCATTCTTCTATAGGCCAGCTCAGGCCGTTTTGCAATGGCGCCCATGGCGATAAAAAACTAAACGCCTTGATTTACCTCGCCATTCGGCCAACTGCCTTGACGCTCCATCCTTTCATGAAGGAAATCCGCCAAGATTTCAAGGAAAAAATTTTTGATTTTGCCTAAAAAAAATTTAGAGTTTCTGGCCCCGCACAAAAAAAGCGGGCTGACGGCCCGTTTCTTTTACAGAGATCGCCGGGTAAGCCACGAAAGCGGAAACGTTCGGCGCGCCATGCCCCGCGCCGGCCCTCCCGCCCCCTTGCACATACGCGCCGAGGCGTGTCTTGTCGTTTCAAAGCCGGCGGCGCTTTCGCGCCGTCCCGAACCGACCACGGTGATCCAGGGCAGCCCGCCCCCGTCGACCGGGAGCGAAGAATACGCGCTTTTTTTCCTATCGCTTGGAGCAGGTTAACCTTGAAGAAGCTACACTGCGCAGCAAGGAGTTGCCCGCAACTCCTTGCTGCGAAATGCTTGCAGACGGGCTGCGGTCGCCGCTAACCACGCGCTTCCGGCGCAAAACGCCTGAAATCCCGAGTGGCCGTCGACCCGGGCGTCAGCTCCGCATCATCTCCAAGGCGTCTTTAACCTCCGCCTCGTTGTGGACAATGGCGTGCAGGGAGCGCACCAGGCGGCTGGTGTCCGGATGCTGAAAAATGTTGCGTCCCACGGAGAGCCCCGCTCCGCCGGCGGCCACGGAGTCGTAGGCCATGCGCAGGATCTGCTCGTCGTTCTCCATGCGCGGGCCGCCCGCGATGACCACCGGGATGCAGCAGCAGCGCGTTACCGTCTCGAAGGATTTGGGGTCGCCGGTGTAGTTGACCTTGACGATGTCCGCGCCCAGCTCCATGCCCACGCGCGCGCAGTGAGCCACCACGTCCGGATCGTACTGGTCTGTCACCTTGGGGCCGCGGGCGTACATCATGGCGATCACCGGCATGCCCCACTCCGCGGCGCTGGAGGTCAGCTTTCCTAGTTCGGAGAGCATGTGGCGCTCGGTCTCGTCGCCCAGGTTCACATGCACGGAGACGCCGTCCGCTCCGAGCTTCAGGGCGTCCTCCACCGTGCCCACCAGGGTCTTGGCGTTGGGATAGGGAGAAAGGTCCGTACTGGCCGACAGATGCATGATCAGACCGATGTCCCGGCCGTGGCGGCGATGCGAGCACCGCGGCACGCCCTTGTGCATGAGAACGGCGTTGGCTCCGCCCTCGGCCGCCTGGTTCACGGCGTCCCGCAGGTCCACCAGCCCGTAGATGGGCCCCACGGTAACGCCGTGGTCCATGGGAACGATGATGGTTCTGCCGCTGTTTCGGTCCATGATGCGCTCGATGCGCACAGCTTTTCCGGTCAACATATGCAACCTCCGGTTGGTTCGCCGTCCAAACCGCGGGCCACGCCTGCGAGCCAAACAAAAAGGCCGCAGGCTTTGCGCCTGCGGCCTTGGATCGACATGCTTTTAAGATAAAAAACTCGCCTAACGCCGCAGACGCTCCTTAAAGCTGCTAAAGCTAAAAAAGAAGAAAAAGCGGGTTTGACGCTGCATGGGTGACATGTAGCCCAGACCCGGACCAAGTGTCAAGCGCCTTGCCGCGGGAAGCCGCCGCAGGCTTCGTCACGGGCTCCCGAACGCCGAGTCCGGCCATTCCCTTGAGATGAAAAATCATTTTTTCAACTGGACAGAAGAAAAAAGGCTTTCTAATCTGGCTTCCAAAGTGATCGGACTTTTTTGTAGACTCTTGTTGCAATCTTAATCAAAATGTCAAACGTTTTAAGGACGGTTGACGGTCAGCCTGGTAATGTTTACATTTTTCAAAAACATGCATGCAGGCGCAAGCTTTGCCAGCTTTTTCATTTATGAGCACCAAAGTCCCCAATCTTAAATTTTCGGCGTTGTTGGCCATTTGCCGGATTATCGACAGCGCCTTCGAACTCGAACGAGCGCTCAACGACATCCTGCGCATCCTGTCCGAGCAGCTCTCCATGCAGCGGGCCACCATCACCCTGCACGACCCCGACACCGGGCTGCTGAACATCAGCGCGTCCTACGGCCTGACCCCGGAAGAGCAACGCCGCGGCGTCTACCGCCTGGACGAAGGCGTTACCGGCCGCATCTTCGTGACCGGCGAGCCCTACTACGTGCCCGACGTGTCCCAGGAGCCCCTGTTCCTCAATAAAACCGGCGCACGGCACCCGGACAAGGTGGACAAGGGCGCCCTGTCGTTCCTCGGCGCCCCCATTCTGGTCAACGGCGAGCCCATCGGAGTGCTCAATGTGGACCGCCTCTTCCCGGACGCCGTGGACGTCCAGGAGGACATGGATTTTCTGTCCGTAGCGGCGTTGATCATCGGACAATTCATCAACCTGAACGACAAGCTGCGCCGCCGCGAGGACGGCCTGCGCGCCATGAACGCCCACCTGCGCTCCTGGCTCTCGCGGGAAAACCAGGGGCCGTACATCGTGGGCCGCAGTCCGATCATGGCCGAGGTGCAGCGCCAAATCGAGAAGGTGGCGCCCACCAAGGCCACGGTTTTGCTGCTCGGCGAATCCGGCGTGGGCAAGACCCTCATCGCGCGCATGATCCACGAACTTTCGGACCGCAAGCCCCACCCCTTCGTCAAGGTCAACTGCGCCTCGATCCCGGACAACCTGCTGGAGAGCGAACTGTTCGGATATGAAAAAGGCGCGTTCACCGGCGCCTCGGTCTCCCGGCCCGGCCGGTTCGAAGACGCGGACGGCGGCACGGTGTTCCTCGATGAAGTGGGAGAACTCCCCCTTGGCCTGCAGGCCAAGTTGTTGCGGGTCATCCAGGAGAAGGAGTTCGAGCGTCTAGGCTCCAATCGCGTCCGCAGCGCGGACGTGCGCATTCTGGCGGCCACCAACCGCGACCTGGGCAAGCTCAGCGCCGAGGGAAAATTCCGCCAGGATCTGTACTTCAGGCTCTCCGTCTTCCCCATCACCGTCCCGCCGTTGCGGGACCGCAAGGAGGACATCCCCAGCCTGCTGGTGCACTTCATGAACAAGGTTGCCCACGATTACGGCCGCAAGCTCTACTTCACCCGCGAAGCCCTGGATATGCTCACCGAATACGATTGGCCGGGCAACGTCCGGGAAATGGAGAATTTGGTGGAGCGGCTGGTGATCATGGCCGACAGCGAGCAGGTGGGCCCGGAGGCGTTGGAGGGCCGGTTGGAGCCCGAGCCGATGGCGCTTGAGGCGGAGGAGGAGCAGGCCGCCATTGCAGCGCCCCGTCCCACGGGCGCCACGCTGGCGGACATAGAAAAAAGCGAAGTGATCACCGCCCTGGAGCGCGCCGAATTCATCCAATACAAGGCCGCCGAAGAACTGGGCCTGACGCCGCGCCAATTGGGCTACCGCGTACGCAAGTTCGGACTGGAGCCCCTCATCGCCGAGGGCAAGGCCAAACTTCGGCGGGGAAAGGCGGGCCATAGCGCCTGACGGACCGGCCCTCAAATTCCGCGCACACACATGGCGCTTGCTGGCGAACGGCCTGCGCTGCATCGATCTCCCGAGGAACTGCGGGCGCTCTTGGCGCCAACGGATGCGGCATTTGCGCCAATTCTCGCCCCGCCTCCGCCGCCGTGAAAGGCTAATCACCTGTAATTTTTTAATACTTTTTCGGGACTGATTCTTGCTTCCCATACAGCTTTGCGTCCTTGGAAGCGCCGTCGACAAGCTTGCACCCAAAGCCCGTAGGACGTAACGCCATTGCGCAGCCCATTCCGTCACCCGACGGGCTTCCCAAGACAGGCGTCGAAGTTCGAATAAAACGCGTCCGCCGAACGGATATGGTCCGCCTCTGCAGCCGCTGGAAAAAGAAAGGAGCAAGATCATGAAACACGCCTTATTCCTCGCTCTGGCCCTTTGCATCGTCTCCTTCACCGTTCAAGCCGGCCCGGCGTGGTGCGACGAGGACAACAGCGGACAGTGCATGGAGGACTGCCTGAAATCGGCCGTCGAGTCCTCCGACCCGGACGTCCTGGAGAAGGCGATTCAGGCTTGTGAGCCGCAGTGCCTCGCATCGCAAAATCCGCTGGAAGGCGTAGGAGCGAACGGCATGTCCAAAGGGCGCTGTATTACCAACTGCGCTTCCGAGTTGAGAAACTGCCTCAAAACGGTTCAAAATCCCAAGATATGCAACGTGCAGCATGTGAGCTGCAAGAGAAAGTGTAACTTCTAGGCCGTCTCGCTTCTGACCGTCTTGCAAGATTGCGGACGAATCCTTGCCGCGAAATGCTTGTAGGCGAGCTACGCTCGCCGTGAAGCAAGCATTTCAAGCGTAATATGCTGTAAAACGCAAAAGCCCCGCCGACCTCAGAGTCGGCGGGGCTTTTTGCATCTTGTTTCGCAGGACCGGCTAGCAGCCTTCGCCGCCTCCGCTGCATCCGCTGCAGGCCTTGCCGTTGCGCGGGGCGTAGGCGCTCATGTCGCCGCCGTCATAGAGGGTGCGCAGATTATCGGAAATGAATCCGCTGACCACATAAGGCGTAACGCCGTTCTCCTCCATAACCTTTCGCGGCGTCTCGCCCATGGCCGAGGCCATCACGGCCCGGCAGTCGGAGAGACAAGAGGCGAGGTCGCGCCAACGCTTGGGGCCGCCGCCCTTGGGCGCCTTGCGCTGCTCCACGAGCCGGAAGCTTCCGTCCGACTCCCTGGCCCAAATGTGAAAAGCCTCCGCCTCGCCAAGGTGCTGGTTCACAAGCAGCCCTTCGCGCGAGGCTACGGCCGTGTACGGCCGCGTCTTGGTTTCGCAAGTCTGGCGGGACACGTCCTTCAACGCCTGGGCCAGCTCCTGGGAGCGGTCCTTGTGCAGCAGCCCCACGGCGTCCGAGCGGCACCGCTGGCAGTGGGTCATCTGCGGCACATATTCCCCGGCCTGCTTGCGCAACTTGGCCACCAGCTCCTTGTCCGGTTCGGGCAACGCGCCAAAAGGCGTATTCGCCGCGGGCTTGAGAGGAATCAGATTGTGGATGTCCACGCCCATGGCCTTGGCCTGGCGCGCCACTTCGACGCAATGTCCGTCGGTCAGCCCCGGAATGATGATGGAATTGACCTTGACCGCGACGCCATGCTTCTTCAGTTCACGAATGGAGGCCAACTGCCGGTCGAGCATGACCTCGGCGGCCTTGAGCCCCTGATACAGGACGTTCTCCACCCGCACCCAGGCGTAAATTTGTTTGCCAACCTCCGGGTCCACCGCATTGAGTGTGATGGTGGCGTGGGTCACGCCCAACTCGGCGAGCTCTTCGGCGTGGGGGGCCAGATTCAGGCCGTTGCTGGAAAGGCAAAACAGCAACTCAGGGTGGTACTCCTTCAACAGCCGCAACGTCTGCAGCGTCCTCACAGGATCGGCCATGGAGTCGCCGGGACCTGCAATGCCCGCCACTCGGATGCGGGGCTCCCTGGCCAGGGCCTGGTCCAACCAAAGCAAAGCCTGCTCCGGGTTCAGCACGGCGCTGGTCACGCCGGGCCGGGACTCGTTGACGCAATCGTACTTGCGGTCGCAGTAATTGCACTGCACGTTGCACGACGGCGCCACGGGCAAATGGATTCTGCCGTTGGCGCAAGAGGCCTTCTTATTGAAGCACGGGTGCAGGTTCCTGTCTCTGGTAGCCATGATTCCTCCCGAAGTTCCTATATATATCCATAGCCCACGGAGTTGTGGGACTGCTTGTATTCGATGACGGCGTTGACGATGCGGTCGAAGAGCGCTTGCGCGCCATGGTAGCCGACATGGTTGATGCGCTGCCCGCCGAAGCGGTCGTGGATGGGGAAACCCACCCGGATCAGCGGAACGTCCCACTCTTTGGCGTAGCGATAGCCCTTGGAGTGTCCCACGAGCAGGTCCGGCTTCAGGGACTCGGCCAGTTCGGCGATTTCGTAGAAGTCCACATTGGACGCGGTCTGGACGTCCTCGCGAACCAGGCCGTCCGTGACTTCGCGAATAGCGGCCTCGAGCTTCCCGGTGGACTGGCCGCTGGCGGCGAGCACGGGCTGAACGCCGATTTCCGCAAGGAAAGCGCACACGCCGATCACGAGGTCCTCTTCGCCGTAGACCACGGCGCGCTTTCCGTAGAGGTACTTGTGCCCGTCCACGTAGGCGTCCACGAGCCGGCCTCTGGCGTCGCGTTCATGATCCGGAGCCTCGCGCCCGGAGACGCGCTCCAGTTCTTCGATGAAGCGGTCCGTCTCCCTCAGTCCGATGGGCAGCCCCAGCCGCACGGCCGGCACGTCGAACCGGTCCTGCAGGGCCAAAGCGCCGGACAGCTTTTCCGGGATGGCCCGGCCCAGTTCGATGGTGACCGCCGCGTTCCCCATGGACTTGATACCGGCCAGCGGCGTTCCCCCCACGGGGATGCGCTGATAGTCGGTGAGGCTCGGTCCGTCGAGCGTCATGGAGTAGTCGGGCAGCACCACACCCTTGATCCCGAAGTCGGCCAGGATGCGGTTGTACCAGCGGATGTCTTCGCAGGAAACAAAGCCGCCGAGCAGGTTGACCCCGCCATGGGGGCCGTCATCCGAGGCGATCTGGCCGCACACGGCCCGAACCGCTCCGTGAAAACCCTCCATGTGGCTGCCCGCATAACTGGGCGTCGAAACATAGACCAATTCCGGAAGGTCGAGGTCCCCGAACTCCTCCTTGAACTCGGCCGTGAGCATATGCAGATCGTCGCCGATGGTCTCGGTAAGGCAGGTGGAGGCGATGCCGATGACCTTGGGCTCATACTTGCGCATCACGTTGAGCAGCCCCTTTTTGAAGTTGGGGCCGCCGCCGTAGACCGCGTGCTTCTCCCCGAGGGAGGAGGAGGCTATGTCCACGGGTTCGCGGTAGTGGCTGATGATGTAGCGCCGCATATAGGTGGAGCAGCCCTGGGAGCCGTGGTGATACGGGACCCCCCCTTCAATGCCCAGGAAGGCCAGGGACGCGCCCATGGGCGTGCACATCTTGCAGGCGTTGGTGGTGGCGACGTAATTGGCGGACATGGCTAGCTCCTTTGCTCCGCCCGGCGGGGAGTGAAACGCCAGACGGGACTCATGGCCGAGGAATGAATTTCACGGGCGAAATTCAACATGCCCACAAAGCCTTCCAAGGCCAGTTTGCGTTCGTGGTTGTGGTCGCAGAAGCCGACGCCCAGCTTGTAGGCGATGGGCCGTTCCTTGATGCCGCCGACGAACACATCCACATTTTTTTCCTTGACGAAAGCGGCCAACTCCAGCGGGGTGGCGTCGTCCACGATAATCGTGCCGGGGTCGGTGACCCTGGCCAGCTCCTTGTAATCCTCGGAGGTTCCGGTCTGGGAGCCAACCACGGAGACCTTCATCCCCAAGTGCCGGAAGGCCTTGATCAAAGAGAAGGCCTTGAAGGCGCCGCCCACGTAGATGGCGGCGCTTTTGCCTTCCAAATCCTTGCGCAGGCGGGCGAGCTCCGGCATGATCGCCTCCAACTCGTCGCGAACCACGGCGGAGGTGCGCTCGACAATGCCGGGATCCTTGTCCTTGAAATGCTCGGCCACCACGTACAGAGCTTCGGCCATGTCCTCGATGCCCACATAGGAAGCGCGCACGAACGGAACGCCATACTCTTTCTGCATCATGTTGGCCAACGCCAGGGTGGCGCCGGAGCATTGGACCACGTTCAGCGCCGCGCCGTGGGCCCGGCGCAGGTCCGCCACCCGCCCGTCGCCCGTGACGTTGGCCACCACCTGGACGCCCATCCGCTCGTAGTATTTGCGAAGAATCCAAATTTCTCCGGCCAGGTTGAAATCGCCAAGAATATTGATGGATACAGGGGAAATATCGGACGTATCCCCGGTTCCCACCAGGCGGGACAAGGCCTTGCAGGCGGCCAGATAACCTTCCCGCTTGCTGCCCTTGAAGCCTTCGCTCATGACAGGAATCACCGGGATACCGTGGCGTTCTTCAGCCTTGCGGCAGACCGCCTCCATGTCGTCGCCGATGATGCCCACGATGCAGGTGGAGTAAACAAAAGCCGCCTTGGGCTTATGGCGCTCGATCAACTCGTCCAGTGCGTCGGCGAGTTTCGTTTCGCCGCCGAAAATAACGTCTTTCTCTCGCAAATCCGTGGAAAAGCTGTTGCGGTGGAGTTCCGGGCCGCTGGACAGCGAACCCCGGATATCCCAGGTGTATACGGCGCAGCCGATGGGGCCGTGCACCAGATGCAGGGCGTCGGCCACGGGGTACAGCACCACCCGGGAGCCGCAGAACACGCAGGCTCTTTGGGAGACGGCGCCGGCCAGACTGGCGCGGTTGCAGGCCAGTTCGAAATCGCCCTCGCCGACGCGATGCACCTGGTCCCGACGTTCTTCGAGTACGACACCCGCTTCAATGCTCATTTCATTCTCCTCACATGCGTTCCGCGCCGCCGACCAAACCACGGCGCAGGCAGATCATGCGCGTGCGCCGCCAGCCGAGGTCGCGATAAAAATTCAGCGCCCCAGTATTCTCTTCATCCGCCAAAAGCTGCAGGCGCGTGGCGTTGTTCCTCGTCGCCCAAGACTCCACTTCGGACAAAAGCCTGTGTCCCAGGCCGGAGCCCCGGCTGCCCGGGGCCACGACCAGGTCCTCCACCAGCGCGGAAAGCCCGCCTTCGGCCGTGGAAACCACCAACTGCGCCGTAACCATGCCCTGCACCTGCCCATCCTCGTCCGCGACCAGGATCACGCGGTCGCCGGACGCAAGCAACGCCTTCAATCCGGCCCGCTGCCGATCCGGCTCCCAGGGGAAGTCCGGCTCCACCGAGCACAGCAGGTTCAAAAGCTCCAGGCAGGTCGCCAGGTCTTCGGCGTTGGCTGGTCTGATTTCCACAGTCACGACGGCGCTCCTTCCTGTTTACGCCAGATTGTAGTCTTCGCAGACTTCCCCATCCTCCAAGGCGTCCAGGATGGCGTCCACGGCTTCTTGGCTGTCCACGTTTCCGTACCAGTAGTTCTCGGGGTAGATGACCATGATCGGACCGCTGTCGCACTGCTTCATGCAGCCGGTGGAGCAGACCAGAGCGTCCAATCCGCGATCCAGGACTTCCTCCTCGATGTACGGCAGCAAATCGACGGAGCCCTTCTTGTGGCAGACGCCTTTGGGGTCGCCGCCGACGCGGAAGCTTGCGCAGACCAGAATGTGGTGGGTGGGCTTGTCCATATCCGAATTCTCCTGATGTATTCGTTGTAGTGGTTAATCCTTGGGGCAGGACGGCTCGGGGCCGTCGCCCAGCGTCAGCGCGGCCGTAGCGGCTTCCCGAACGTCTCCGGAGGCGCGGATCACTCGAATCCCGTGCTCGGCCAGAATCCGAACCGGATTCGCCCCGGCGCTCACGGCCAGCACGGCCCGGCAGTCGGACAGCAGGTCGGACAGCGCCTCCCAGCGGTCATCGGCGCCGCCGGCCGGAGGAGCATGGCGGGCTTCGACCATGCCGGCGTCGCGGCCCCGCATTTCGTAGATCAGCAGGGTCTGGGCCTGGCCCAAATGCAAGTTCACCTCCAGCCCGTCGCCGGTGGCCACGGCCACGTAAGGCCGGGATTCATCCATGGGCGCTTCGCCCGTGGGCTCAATGAGCTCGCAGGGCTGCGTCGGGTCCACGAGCGGCAAATGCGCGGCCGCCGCCTTGCGGGCCCGATCCAACGCGGCCGCGTCGATGCAGCACGCGCCGTCCGGCGCGTCCACAGGCCGGGCCGGGGCCAGGCAAATGGCCGAGGCCCCGAGTCCGGCTGCAAACTTCGCCAACTCCTCAATCTCGTTATCGTTGACGCCCGGAATGAACAGGACGTCCACCTTGACCGCGACCCCCACCGCAACCAGGGCGCGAATCGCCTCCGCCTGGCTTTCGAGCAACGTTTCGACGGCCAGATGCAACGGTACGGTCTTTTTGCCGGGCCGCACCCAGCGGTACACGGTTCGGGCCGTGTCCACCGTCTTGGCGTGTATGGCCAGGGTGACGTCCGCCACGCCCAGCTTCGCCAAGGCCTCCGCATGCGGCGCAAGGCCCAGGCCGCTGCTGGACACGCCCAGTTGCAACTCCGGATGGCGATCGCGGATCATGGCCAAGGTGTTCAATGTCGGTTCAAAGTCGGCGAAGGGCTCCCCGGGCCCGGCGACAACCGCCGCGGCCACGGGGCCCTCCGCCATAGCGCGCTCCAGGAAGGTCAGGGCTTCAGCCGGATGGAGGGCGGGACCCTGTTCCGAGGCGGGATGTGCGAGGTTGGCCGAAGTGTATCCGGCGCAAACGTTCTGGCGAGGGGCCACGGGCAGGACCACCCGCTTTCCGGGGGTCCGCCCTGAGGCCATGCAAGGAGGGGATGAAGGATGCGACATAATCGGCTTCTCCTGGAACGCGTGTGTCGTTAGATGACAAGTTCGAAGGTTTCTTCGGGATCGTCACGGTCTTTGCGGTCCAAAAGGGCCGAAAGGATCTTCTCCAACAAGCGCAGGCCGCCCTTGTATCCCACGGTGGGGAAGTACTGATGGCCGACACGGTCCAGGATGGGGAAGCCGTGGCGCACCATGGGGATGTCCTCGTCCCGGGAGATGTACTTGCAGTAGGTGTTGCCGATGATCAGATCCACCGGGTCGTTCTTGATCCACTGGTGGAGCAGGAACATGTCCGCCTGGCCGCCGGCCTTGACGTTGACCTCGTAGGGAACGTCCTTGGTGATCTCCTTGATGCGGGCCTCGAAGGCCTTGCCCGGCGTTCCGGTGACGATATGCACGGGGCACATGTCCACGCTGACCAGGAACTCGGTCAAAGGAATGAGCTGGTCGGGATCGCCCACCAGGGCGACCTTCTTGTGGTACAACCACATGTGGTAGTCGGAGATCACGTCCACCAGTTGGCCGCGCTCGCGTTCGACCTCCTCCGGCACGGGCACGCCGGCCAGAGTGTGCAGCGCGTCGATGAAGCGGTCGGTGGCGGCCAGGCCGTACGGGATGTCCAGCACGCGGCAAGGCACCTTGCACTTGGCGTCCAGCGCCCGGGCCGCGTCGGCCGAGGCCCATTCCCCCAAGGCCAGCGTTCCGCTGGAGTCGCCGGCCGAAGCCAGGTCCTGCAGGCTCGTCCCTCCCTCGGGGAACATGCGGTACGTTCCGTCCAGGGGGCCGTTGAACACGCCCGAGGTGTCCGGGAAGAGGATGTGCTTGACCTTCATCAACGAGGCCAGCCGCTTGAGCTCCTCCATGTCCGAGGGCTCGACCCAGCCGGGGATGATGTTGACCTTGCCGTTGTGGCGCCCGCTGGACTCGGCCAGCAGGTTGACCATTCCCTTGACCATGTTGGAGAACCCGGTGACGTGGGAGCCCACATAGCTGGGAGTGCTGCAGTAGATGACCTTCTTGCCTTCGGGGACCAGGCCGTCCTTTTTGGCCTTGTCGACGATCTGCGGCAGGTCGTCGCCGATGGTCTCGGACAGGCAGGTGGTGTGCACGGCCACGATGTCCGGCTCGTAGACGGTGAAGATGTTATTCAGGGCTTGCAACAGGTTGGCCTGGCCGCCGAACACGGAGCTGCCTTCGGTGAAGGAGCTGGTGGTGGCCGAAACCGGTTCCTTGTAGTGCCGGGTCAGCGCCGAGCGATGGTAGGCGCAGCAGCCCTGGGAGCCGTGGCTGTGCGGCATGCAGCCGTGGATGCCGAAAGCGGCGTACATGGCGCCGATGGGTTGGCAGGTCTTGGCCGGATTGATGGTCAGGACCTTGCGTTCCTTGATTTCCGTAGGGGTGTGGCGAAGCAGCATTGATTTCCTCCTATTCCCAAACAAACGCGCCGACTAACTCGGGATTCTTCTTCCAAGGCGGGGTCATGTAGCTCCAGACCTTGGAGTTCACCAGGCGGTCAACCTCATGGTAGAAGTTGATGGCGCCCTTGAACCCGGCGTAAGGTCCGCCGGAATCGTAGCTGTGCAGTTGCTTCATGGGGACGCCTTGCTTCTGGATGGAGAACTTCTCCTTGATGCCGGCGCAAAAGAGATCCGGCTTGAGAAGCTCCACGAGCTTTTCGGCCTCGTACTGGTTCAAATCGTCGATAGCCAGGGAGGCGTGGTCGCCCATCTGCGTCATCATGCCTTTGTACTCTTTGACGGGCAGGCCGGCCTCGGCCAACGCTTCAAGAGTTCCCGAATCCTTGCGGGGATTGTATTCGGTTTCGCTCTGCGTAACCTCCAGCTCCTCGATGTTCCGGCTGTCCGCGTCGAGCTTGATGTTGGGCAGAACCCGGCGGCCTTCGTAGTCGTCGCGGTGGGCGAACTCGTAACCGGCGGCCAGGGTGCTCATGCCGATCTCGTTGAAGAGGTCCTGATAGTGGTGGGCGCGGGAGCCTCCCACGAACATCATGGCCGTCTTGCCCTCGGTGCGCGGCCGGACTTCCTCCTGGGCGGCCTTCACTGCGACCATTTCCTCGGCGATCACCTCTTCGACCCGGTCGATGAGTTCCTTATCTTCGAAGTATTGGGCGATCTTGCGCAGGCTCTTGGCCGTGCCTTCGCCGCTGATGAAGTTCACCTTGATCCACGGGATTCCGTACTTCTGCTCCATCATGTCGGCCACGTAGTTGATGGACCGGTGGCACATGACGCAGTTGAGGTCCGAGGTGTGGGCACGAGCGAACTGGTCGTAAGTAGAGTTGCCCGAGAAGGTGGAGGCCATGGTGATGCCGCACTTCTCGAAGATGCGGTCGATCTCGAAGGCGTCGCCGCCGATGTTGTACTCGCCGAGCAGGTTGATGCGGTATTTGCCCTCGGGCGGCCGCCCCGCCTCGCCCACCACGTGCCGGAAGATCTGGTTGTTGGCGATGTGGTGGCCTGCTGACTGGGACACGCCCTTGTACCCCTCGCAGGAGAAGGCGAAGATGTTGATGCCGAGCTCTTCCTTCATTTCGTTAGCCACGGCGTGAATGTCGTCGCCGATGAGCCCCACGGGGCAGGTGGCGAAGATGGCGATGGCCTTGGGGTGAATCGTGTCGTAGGCTTCCTGGATGGCGGCCCTGAGCTTCTTTTCACCACCGAAGATGATGTCTTCGTCCTGCATGTCGGTGGAGAAGCAATAAGGCATGTAGTTCGGGCCGTCCGGGCCGGGCCGAGTCTGGTTGCGGCGGGTCAGCCAGGAGTAGAAGCCGCAGCCGATGGGGCCGTGGGTGATGTTGACGATGTCGCGGGTGGGGCCGAGAATAACGCCCTTGCATCCGGCGTAGGAGCAGCCGCGCATGGTCAGAATGCCCGGAATGGTCCGGACGTTGGCCATGATTTCCGGCTGTTCTTCTCCGGGAACGGGGACCTGGATCTGCTTGGCCCGCTTCCGTGCGACCTTCGGAGGATACTTCTTGAGCAGTTCCTCCTTGACGCTGGCCGGATCCCAGGCGCTCGGAGGGCTCTTTTGGGCTGTGGACATATGCATTCGCTCCTGCATTCTCAGGGTTAGATCACGGCCTTTTCGCCGCGTTCGTTGGTGCGCACGCGCACGGAGTCGGAAACCGGCATCACGAAGATTTTGCCGTCGCCGGGATTGCCCGTGGCGTTGACCTTGATGAGGGCTTCAATGATTGGCTGAACTTGTTCATTGGGGACCACGACGGACAGAACCCTCTTGGGGTAGAGGCGGCCGGGTTCGCCCAGAAGCGCAGCCGCCTCCTCGTAACCCTGCTTGGCGCCTTCGAGCAGATCGGCGGGGACCAACCCCTTGCCGCGCCCTTGGGCCTCGTTGCCCACGAAGGCGTTCACGCCGATCTCGGTCAGCGCGGCCTTGGTGGCGTTCATCTTGTTCATGCGGATAACCGCCATGACTTCTTTCATGACGCCTCCTCGACCGCCTCGGAGGCTTCCTTCACGCCGGAGCTGATGGTGTAGACTTCCTCCACCGGGCTCACGAAGATCTTGCCGTCGCCAAAGTTGCCCTTGTCGCCGGTGCGGGCCGCATTCATGATGGTGTCGATCAAAAAGTCCTTGTCCTCGGCCTTGATCACGGACACCAACAGAATCTTGGGGATCTCGTCGTAGGTCACGTCGCCGATCTTGATGCCGCGCTGTTTGCCGCGGCCGGCCACAGACATTTTGGTCACGGCCGGAAAGCCGGCGTCCAGCATGGCCTTGAGGACCTCGTCGGTCTTTTCCGGCCGAATGATCGCACGAACCATAATCATAGTAGAAACTCCTTCCCTTATGCGTCGATGTTGCGGTTAAGCGGCGTCCATGATGCCGTATTCCATGAGCATCTCTTCCAACTCTTCGATGGTCAGGGGATTGGGAATGATGAACATCTCGTTGCCGTCGATGGCCTTGGCCAGATTCCGGTATTCGTCAGCCTGCTTGTGGGACGGATCATATTGGATCACCGTCTGGCGATTGATCTCGGCCTTCTGGACCATGTTGTCGCGCGGGACGAAGTAGATCATCTGCGTGCCGAGCCGCTTGGCCAGGGCCTCGATCAGATCCGATTCCCGGTCCACGTTGCGGCTGTTGCAGATCAAGCCGCCCAGGCGCACGCCGCCGGACTTGGCGTACTTCTGAATGCCCTTGCAGATGTTGTTGGCCGCGTACATGGCCATCATCTCGCCGGAGCAGACGATGTAGATTTCCTGGGCCTTGCCGTCGCGGATGGGCATGGCGAATCCGCCGCAGACAACGTCGCCGAGGACGTCGTAGAAGGCGTAGTCCAAACCAACGGACTCCTCGTAGGCGCCCAACGACTCCAGCATATTGATGGACGTGATGATGCCGCGGCCGGCGCAACCGACGCCGGGTTCAGGGCCGCCGGACTCCACGCAGTAGGTTCCGCTGAACCCGTCCTTGCGGATGTCCTCCAGTTCGACGTCCTCGCCTTCCTCGCGCAGGGTGTCCAGAACGGACTTCTGGGCCAGGCCGCCGAGCAGCAGACGAGTGGAGTCCGCCTTGGGGTCGCAGCCGACGACCATGACTTTGCGGCCCATTTCCGCAAGGCCGGCTACCGTGTTTTGCGTCGTGGTCGACTTGCCGATACCGCCCTTTCCATAGATGGCGATTTTCCTCATGTTGCCTCCAAGAGAAATGGTTTTTACGAATCAAAACTACCGTATTGCGATTCGCTTAAGGCAACTGCCATGCCAACCGAACCAAACAGGTCTGAATACAGCGATATCCCAAGAGATTCGTCGTCACGGGCTTTTTTAAAATCGTGATTGGCGATGTAGGTGACGACATCGACGCACAACACTTGTGTCGGAGCCTACAATTTCGTACCCGAACGTGTTCCCGTACATGCGGCTGAATGCCTGCGACTGGTAACAATCCCGCTTGCCGGGGAGTTGGCGCCCATCTTGCTTTTTCCTAATCAACGACTGAGGACATAGATCAGATCTCCTTCAAGAACTCGAGCTCGTGCGCCGGCGAATGGAGATGCACCGGCATCCCACCCCGCGCTATCGCCGGTGCAAGAGCCGCCCCCACCTCCCGCTGTCGGCCCGCGCACTCCCGCAAGCGC
>JASGMV010000057.1 GCA_030156255.1 Desulfovibrionales bacterium | reverse complement strand
CCTCGCGCGCGCGTGCGTAGTCGTCTCGGTCCGGTCTCTTTTGTCGATCAAATTAAACATACCGTTGCACCTCCCGATGCGTTTTGAGGCTAGGGTGGGGGCTTCGGCTGCATTGCCTAGGACCCCGTTTTTCGCATTTCGGCACACTCCTGTGTGCGGCGAAAAAATTTTCAGACTGTCCCCTCTGCCCAAGGTCGGATTGCCCCTCTGCATTGATTCCCCGCTTTCCTGTGTGCGCCATTTCGACAACCTCCAGGGTTAGACGTTGGCCGCTTGATCCCTGGCCGCGGCGAGGCGTTGGGAGGCCCTGGCCCGTTGCTGCGGCGTCAGCGGTTTGCGCTTGATGTTCGGATTCCGTCCCAGACGAAAAGCGTA
Source organism: Desulfovibrionales bacterium (assembly GCA_030156255.1). GTDB lineage: Bacteria > Desulfobacterota > Desulfovibrionia > Desulfovibrionales > Desulfovibrionaceae > JASGMV01. The sequence goes on along the minus strand of JASGMV010000057.1, from coordinate 24,717 downwards.
GAGCGGACATTCCACCAGTGGGCAAAGTTTCACTTCGTTCGACGAACCACCGGAGCATTCCAAACATTTCGCCCGAATCGCTTTGATTGGCGTTAGCTGCCTCATAGTTTTCCTCCTCAATCGTGAATGACCGCGGCGAACGGCTTGTTTGTCAGCAGCCGATGCACGCGCTGATCGGTTTGAATCGAGATTTCCAGGCAGTCGCCGCCAACCGGGAGAACAAAAAGCGCGTCGACCACCTCGGGCTCCTTGCCAAAAGCAGGGGATTCGTAGTCGTCGCCCCACGCCAGCGTCCGGCCGTCAAACTCCACGCATTTGACCTCGATCATGTCGCGTGGATTGTCGCGGTCGTCATGGAGAACCGTCGAGAACTCCGCCGCAACTTGACCGGTTGAAGTCAGGTAGTTGGAATCAGTTGTCATCGTTCGCTCCTCGACTGTTTTTTCTTCTGGCTCGTAATTCATGCTTCACCGGTTGACTTTCGGTCCCCTGCGGGAGCCTTGGAGAAGACCCGGAGGAGGGGTTAAAAACCCCCTCCGTAGGAGGAGTCTTCTCCTCCGTAGGAGGTGACAGAGTTGACAGAGTTGACAGAGTAGAGTTGGCGCGGGTTCCCAAGCTGTCAGATTTTTTTTGACAGCTTTCCCCGTGACAGAGTTCTGAGTCTAATAAATTTAGCTGGTTACACTCTGTCACGGGGTGTTTTGACAAAGTTGACAGAGTTGACAGAGTGCGCTCTGACAGAGTTCCTGACAGAGTATTAGCGTCCACTAAACCTTCTTCGCTGGGAGAAATTGTGGTGAGCCTTTCAATGGTCATATTCCGTGCGTTTTTTGCAGGAACAAGGAAAAGATCCCCGTTGAAAACCAGCCGGTCGGCGGCTGCCTGAGCCCCCATCCCGCTTGCCCCGATGTCTTTCAACTCGGGCGCAAATGAACGGAGCCCCCGAATTGTCAAGGGGATGCCGCTTCGGTCTGAGTCCTGAACTTTTTGGATGACCCATTCTTCCAGCGCCGGGTCCACGTCCTGAGTTGGGGCTACGGTAGGCGTGACGCGCTCAAGGGCTCCGCCGTATTTGCGCTCAAGAAAAAACGCACCCTCAACCGGGCCGTAGTTCTTCTTGCAGACCTTCGCCGCCAGGTATTGGCCTGATTCCGCTTCTGGATCGCCAATCAACTTCTTGGCGGCCTTCTCGGGCAGCCCGAACAGATTGCATTGCCAACGACACGCGCCGGTCAAAGCCGAAGCGCCGCGTATCACGTCCGGGTCCATGGCTACATCGAGGTCAAATTCCCCTTTGCTGTCTTTGCCGGCGTGCTTGCCAACATGATGTGAGCAGATGACGCACGCCCCGGTTTCGACGGCCAGACGCTCCAACAGGCTAGCAAATAACGTAGCGGAACTATTATCGTTTTCATTCTGGCCGTAGAGCCTGGAAAGCGGGTCCAGAATGATAAGAGCGAGGTCGTCGACCTCTTTGACTCGCCTCAACAGGTCGTAGAAAGCCTGTGACGGCTGCGGGTCGCCCCCTCGGACTGACTCCATCAGGCGCATGTCCTGGCCGACGCAAGAAATGGGGATGAAATTGCCGCCGAAGTCCTCGGGTGTCAGGTATCGACCGGCGTGCGCGTCATCCCACCCCGGCTGATTGAAGTGCTTGAATATCCGGCTGACACGAGGGTGGAGGATTTCTTCTTTGTCCTCGCAAAAGAAAGCCAACACCTTTCCCTTCTTGGCCGGCGTCAAAACATCGTCGAGCAAGGGCGTTCCGGTCGCGATGCATCCCGCCAGCTCAATCAGGAAGGTGGACTTGCCCGCGCCTGGGGGGCCGCAAAGGAATCCCACGGTGCCTTCGAGCATGGATTTTTCGAACAACCAATGGAGTTCCGGCGGATCGTGGTCGATAAACCGAGAGGCCCGCAGAGCGTCGAAGTCCAGCGCGGCAATACCGCCCCCGCCGGGCTCGCCTTCTTGCCGAAGGCGCTCGATGATCTCCAACGCTTGGCTGATATTTTGGTCTCCCCAGGCTCGCGTTAGCCCTACGTTGAGTTCGGCTTTCCTCAACGCGTCGGCCAGGTTCCGAAGGGATTGCCCGGCAACGGCGAACTCGTGGTCTGCCGCGAGGGCCATCGTGGTCTTCGCCAGCTCCATATCCACACCCGCGAGACCAGGGAGAGCGTCAACGTCGGGGGGCAATTCCTGGAAGGTCTCCGCCAGTTTGCGCCACCTGGGGTGGAGGTCTTCCGCAGCGAGCCCGAGCGCCTGAAACGCTGAAAGCTGCCCCTTCAGACACGCTCGAACCAGAAGGCGTAGACTTGCCTGCTCCCAAGCGGCCTGCGCTTGGTTCATCAGCAGAACTTTGACCTCTGGTTGGCCGCTCATGTCCGCATCCCCCGCCCGCTCATTCCAGGTTGGCGGAGGTTGACAAAACGTCTTACAGAGGCGAAGATAACGACGTTAACTTTCTTGAAACCCCTGCCACACCCCGCCCAGTGACAACGGATCGGGCTAGCAGGGGTTTCGTGCTTTTGGTGGCGCATAGCTACGCCGCCCCTCCGCCCTGGCCCCGGCTGGGCTTGTCCGACAATTGCTCCGCAAGCCACAATAAAAACGGGTCACGCTGATAGGCCGCCTTGCCGCGGACGTAAAACAGGCCACGGGGGTTCGGCCTGCCTGCTTTCGCGTCCCGACTGTCTTCGTTCGCCAAGGAGCCCGCGGCGCCGGATATGCCGCCGGTCAGTTCAGGCACTTTGGTTCGAAGAAACGAGGGGGGGAGCGTCTCAGCCAGTTGGGAAATGATGCTGTGATGCACGGATAATCCTCACTGTTGAAATTTGTTGCCAACAGTGAAAATTCTCCATTGTGTCAGAGGAACAATCTACGCTGAACTTCGTGAAGGCGGGTAGTCTAACTAACTAAAAAGAATGGAAAGATAAAATTGTGCTAAATTGTGCCTACGATGTTGACACAATCCTTGGCACAATTTGACACAATATCATTTCATGTTCTTGTTGATTTCCTCCTTACGTTCTCCTTGAAGAAGACGCCGGCCAGAGCGAACATATCTTCCGGCCTGCTTCTTTCCCAGCAGTTCCCCCTGGGTATTTTTGACGGTTTCCCCAATGGTCTTGTAGTTTTTGCCATTGTCGGCCAACTCGGCGCATTGAAGCCACAGGCGGCCCGCCTTGTCGTTTGGCTTAAGTTCTCCCAGGACTTGGGCGGGAGTTTTGGTGTAGGGCTTTTCTTGTTTTACGTGTTCCAGCGTTGCTAGCTCTTCAGCATTGTGGTGGGCCTCTTTGGATTTAGAGGCGGACCCACCGACCGCAACAGCCTCGGGCTCAGGGGACACGAGCTTTCCTGCGCCACCGTTTAGCTCTTCAAGCTGCTGATCGCCCCCCCCTGCCTCTGCGTCTTGATTCAGTTCAGGTATGTCAGATCTAAGAAATAGCACTTGAGAAAAGTCAAAGTCAGGATGTTCAAAATTAGCAAATCGTATTTGAGACGCATGGCTCCCAAACATCTGGGGCCCAAAATATCCATCTCCATATGGATCATAAATAGGCTCATCATGTATCCAAATTTCAAAGCTTGTTCCAATCTTCTTAAGTTGTTTTATTTTTTTATTTAATAGTCCTTCGATATAATTATAACGCTCTTCGCTATTTTCTCTATATAAATCAAGTTTAAGTATATTTTTCTCATAATACATTTCTTCCCTGATTTCATTGATTTTCTCTTTCATCTTCTGCATTTTTTCCATGGCATCATACATTCTATTATAAAAATCTCTAAAATCTTTTTCAGTAAAAGCTCCTTCTTGCTTTAAAAATTTTATATATTCTTTGACGTCTATAAGAAATTTTAACGTGGACGAACAATAGGCCCGCGCCCCTTGGTGAGCGCGTTTTGCGATGTCGGGGCGCTTCCATCCCATGTCTAACAATTCTTGCCCCAGCACGAATTCGCTTTTGAGCTCCATCTCCGAATCCTCCTCAAGGCTCGCCTCAGGTGGGAAAATCCCAGGCCAGACCGGTGAGGAGCCGGCTTTTCGGGAGCTACCCTAGGCCCGGGAAATGTTGGTTCTCGCTTCTCTCTATAGGCGCCTAATTGAACTTGAACTCCGTTGGCCGAATTGCGTTGATCGCAGCCCCGCCGTGCCCCTGCCGATAGAGCCTTTTGCGCTCTTCATCGGTAATAAGTCTGACGCGGAATCCATCCGGGTCGTCAGCGTCTGCAAGGTCAAGGAGACGGCCCCACAGGACATGCCGCAACGCGAGGATGGCGTCTTCCCGGGCCGCGTCAACGAGAATCTCTGAATCGCCGCGCAGGCTGTAAATCATCCCGCGTCCGGGAACATCGGGGAACACCAGACTGACCTGGATACTCGGCTTGCCCGTGGCCTTGAGCCAAATGTCCTTGATGATGTGTAGGAGGTTACGCATGTTGCCTACCCCCTTGCGTCTCAACGGCGACGGCGAAAGACCGTGCCTCCCCGGCGACAAGTTTCAATAGAAGCTCCGCCCCATAGAGCGCTTCGTGTTGATCGTCCAATGCGCTCAGGTCGACGCAGGAAAGGATGTCCAGCATCGCAGACAGTTCATAGCCCCTGTTGGTGAGATCGATACGGTTTGCATCAGACATGGGACGCCTCCCTTTCCAGGGGCAACGCCGCCATAATCGCGTGAGAGACTTCGCCGTCGAATTCCTCGGCTATCGCTTGGGCTTTTTCGGAGAGCAGTTCAAGGAGATCGTCTACGCCCTCCGCCAACTTCTTGTCATCCCTGAGACCAAAAGTCGAAAACGATTCCAAGACATTTAAGAGACCGGCGAGTCTGTAGAGTTCTTTGAGGTGCTCGAACATGGCGTCCCGCGCCAGTTCGGACTTGCTTTTGGGGGCGGTTGGCTCATGCATGGGACGCCTCCCCGCTGCCGGCCATAGCGTTCACTGCATCCCTGACGGCATCCGTGTCCTCGAAGAGTTCGTTCTCCATGCCCTCGCCGAGGAGAACCAAGATATCCATGACGGACGTGTCCATACCAGGAGCCCGCCGCTCGCACGAGATGGCCTTGAAGATTTCAACCAGATCCCGCATGAGGCAAACCCGGTTGAGCGTCACTCCGTCAATCTGGCGGAGATGGCGCAGAACGGACGATGCATCAAATTCGCCTCGCGCCGCGTTGGAAAGATGTTTCTCGATGTCCGGTCCCGGTTGGTCCGGCCGCTTGCCGCTTTCACAACAATTTCGTAATGGTGCCTGAGCCATTTCAACCTCCATGTTAGGTTGTTCTGGTTAGGCCCGGGGCTGGTGTTGCTGCACCTCTCCGGGCCGCTTCTATGCGTCCGCCCACGTCGGGCGGGTTGCTCCTATTCCTCCTTGCCTCTTGAAATCTTTACGCCTCGCACAACTCGACCAACCTTGTTAACGAAAGGACCTGAGCCCGGCGACCGCGACCTTGCCGCAAAACATCAAGGATGCCAGTTTCACGCAAAGCCCGGAGTAAATTCGACACAGCCTGTCGGGTAGGGCCATGCTCTCCAAGATCCAAGTCTGAAGCCTTGAAAGTCGGATTAACAAAAATTTGATCCAGCAGGAGAACAGCGTATTGGGAATGAGTCGTTTCGATGACTTGCTGTTTTAGCTCCTCGTAAAGCGTCTTGATAGCCAAAGCTTTTTCGGTGTTTTGCTTTGCTTGCGCTGCCACAGCCTTCAAAAAAAACAAAATCCACTTTTCCCAGGAAGAAAAATTATCATCAAGTGCGCGAAGACGTTTTACATATTCAGCACGATTCGTCTCCAGATATGCAGAAATGTAAAACATTGGGCTGTTCAATATCTTTTTCTCATAAAGAAATAGCGGAATAATAATCCTTCCCATGCGCCCATTCCCATCATTATATGGGTGGATTATCTCAAGCTGCGCATGCAGGATAGCCAACTGCACAAGAAGGTCTTTTTCTTGGTAATGATAGTATCTCTCCCAATTCTCCATGTGATCTTGAATAAAAAACGGTTCAGGAGGGATGAATTCCGCCTCTTCAATTTGGCAACCAGGAGACCCGATCCAATTCTGCGTTATACGAAATCGACCAGGTGTTTTGTCTTTTCCCCGCACACTAGATAACAAGATCTTGTGTAACCCATTGAGCATATCCAAAGAAAACGGACGATAGACAAGCTCTGCCTCAGCAGATCGCAACGCACTTCGATAATTAAGAATCTCCTGAATATCATTACGGCGGGATTTTTGCTCCGGCTCATCGCCTGCTTCGTACCGGAGCACCTCTCCGAGGGTGGCTACCGTCCCTTCTAGCTTGGATGACAAGACGGCCTCTTGAGTCGTCATTGGCGAAAGTAATACCGCAGGGTTCGGCACACTATGCAATAACCCGTTATAATTGGCTACCGCCCTGTTCGCTTGGCTCAGTTCAGACACAAGCGGTTCCCAGACGATATCCTCAAACGGCAGACTCTTTGGAATGAATGGTTTCATACGAAAAATTTAGTTGATGGCTTATGTAAAGTAAATCACAAAAAACTTGACACAACCCTGCTAATGTCAATTAAACGCGCGGCAAACTATCACTCGGCGTCCCTCCGCGTATTAACGCCTCTCCATGTCGAGAACTTGCCGAGAGGTATCTACTCATTTTAGCTACAAAAAAACCTTGTACGACATCCCCAAGGCCTCGCCCAACCGTCGAGCCATCTCCTTACCGATGGGCCGCTTGTCCCGCTCCATTTCGGAGACATTGGACTTGTGCACGCCGATCTTCTCGGCAAGCTGCGCCTGGGTCAGGTCGGCTAGGCCGCGGGCGCCGCGAAGGATCGTCCCCGGCGTGGAGTCCTTCAGGACCTCATCCGCGGGAATGTTCGGCTCCGCGGCCTCGATGATCGCCCGTTCCACCTCGTGGACCCGATCCGCCGGGACCGCAACGGAGACGGCAACCAACCCGTCAGTACGGGGCGTTTTCGTGACTTCCAACATAGCGCACCTCCACCAGTTCAATACTCTTATCCACGACCCGCCACACGGCGACATAGCGGGGCTTCCCTTTGTTCAAGTGGCAGTGGAACGTCTCGCCCAGCCCCTTGAGTTTGCCGAAGTGCGGCATGGCTGGTTGAACCGGGCCGTCATATTGAATGGCCCTGACCAAAGCGTCCAGGCGGTCTTTAATCTTTGACGGAAGCTTCCCCCGCGCCTTGGCCGCCTTGGCCGTGAACTCCACTGTCCACTTGGAAGGAATATAACCATTCATTGGCTATCTCGTCAACGCTTCGCTGGTCATTCGCCGGAATCTCCGGATGCAGGCCGCGCAAAGGGCAACACCTTGGCTTTTTCTTGGACAAGCCCACGCTCCAGGCCGGAAAGCGCATGAAGCTTGGCGCTGTCGTCGCCGTGGACGTAGCGCATCGCCATCTGGACCGTGCGCCAGCCCATGACCTCCATAAGGTCACGAGGGTTCAGGCGGCTGGCAAGGCTGGTCGCCACGGAATGGCGGATGGAGTGCCAAGTGATCTTGTCGCGATCACTGCGCCCCTCGTTCAGGCCCAGGCTGCTGACCACGGCCTTGAAGCTGTACGGAGCTTGTTTATAGGGCTCGCCAGTCTCTTTGACGAACACCCGCTCGTCGGGTTCACCCATTGAAATTTCATCGAAGATTTCGCGCAAGGCGGAGGTAATGGGCAGTGTGCGGGTGTCGCGGTTTTTGGTTTCCACGAAGCGCAGACGGCCGCCTCCCAAGTCTACCTGCGCCCATTTCAGGTTGAACGCCTCGGACGCTCGGCAGCCGGTCAGGAAAGTGAACCGCGTGACCCTCCATGCGTTGCGGTCGCGTTGCTCCAGTTCGGCAAGGATGACCTCGGCCTCTTCGGGGCGGATCACGCGCAGCCTTCGATTACTGGCCCCCGGCCCGGTCACGCCTACACGCTTGCCGCTGGGTGGAGCCTCGTCGATGAAGCGTCGATGGTAGGCGTGCTTGAGAACACGGCGAAGCGTGCCCGTGACATACTCTTGAGTTCTCTTGGACCGGCCGGCCTTGGCCAGGGCTGAAACAAGATCGTCCCAATGGCCCATGCCGACATCCTGCATCCGGACCTTTCCCAGGATCGGATTGAGCCACAGGCGGAAATGGCTCTCCTCCTTCTCAAAAGATTCAGCTTTCTTGGCCCTGGAGGCCGACGGGGCGTAGTGATCGCGCCAGTAGTCGGCCAAAGACATATTCCTGGCCTGCTCCTCTTCACGCTCCGCCTTGGCCTGCTCGCGCTTCTCTCCAAGCGTCCGGGCGCCCTCGCCGGTCTTGACCGCTTTGCGCAGCTCTGCACGAAGCAAGGAGGCCTTTTCGGCTGTCCAACCTTCGCTCGCCCAGCCGACGCCCTCTTCCACCCGCTGCCCGTCAACATAGTAACGCACGGCGAAATACCGATCACGCTGAACCCCGTGCTTCCGGGTGGGGTGAAGTCGGAACCTGACTCCCGGGTGGGAGGTGTTTTTCCACTGCCCCCTGCTCATGCCCAACTCCTTGCGCCCCCGATTTTCAGTCCCCCATCTGTCCCCCATTTTAAGAAAAAGACGGGTGATTTTCGGTGACGCTCTGTGAAAGCAGAGTAGTCTTTTAATCAAGGCAGGTCAACGATTTTCGAGATGAAAAAGGAAGGCGAGTGAAACCCTGTGAAACCCCTATTTCGGAGACTTAAAATCCCTTGATGCCTAGCATCGTGCGGGTTCGATTCCCGCCCCGGGCACCATATAGCACCTCAAAATTCCTTGCGCTTCGGCGCGAGTTGGTTCGACGCCCGCCTCGGGCGCCATTGATTGCACCCCATTCAAATGACAACAATCCGATGGGCGCCGCTTCATCAGCGTTCTCAGTCCCTCGGCCAGCCGCTGTCTTCAAAAATATTTCCGCCCTCAGTCGTTCCCTTCCAGGCGCCACACCATAGGGAGTTCTCTCCTTGTCCTGCCGGCAAGCCTATCGCCGCGCGGAAATTTTCCATGAAAAAAGCCGGCCCAAACGGGCCGGCCTTCTGTCGTCAATCGTTCTCGCCAAAGCCTACAGCGCGCGATGGCAGAACCACCAATCGTAACCTTCGTGCTCTTGCATACGCGTCTCGGCCGCCTTCACGTCCGCGGCGGGAGGAATAATGACCCGGTCCTTGATAAGCTCATTGTTGGGCCAACCGGCCGGAATGGCCACGCCGTGCTGATCCGAGGTCTGCATGCCCTTCAGCGCCCGCAGAATCTCGTCGATGTTCCGTCCCAACTCCTGGGGATAGTAGAGCATGATCCGGGTATAGCCTTCGGAGTCCACGATGAAGACTGCGCGCACCGTGTTGTTCCCCTTGCCAGGGTGAACCATGCCGAGCTTGGCGGCGACTTCGCCCCTGTCGTCGGCGATGATCGGAAACTCGATCTCAACGCCCAGATTCTCCTTGATCCATTGGGTCCATTTGATGTGCGAGAAAACCTGGTCGATGGAAAGCCCCACCAATTCGCAATTCATGGCTTTGAACTCGGCGTAACGCTTTTGAAAGGCCACGAACTCGGTGGTGCAGACCGGCGTGAAGTCCGCCGGGTGCGAAAACAACACGAACCATTTGCCGGCCATGTCCTCAGGCAGGCTCAAGGGGCCGCGCGTCGTGTTCACTTTGAGACTGGGAAACTTGTCGCCGATAAGGGGAAATGAATTTTCCATGATATCCTCCAAAGTTGATTGGTTGAAACACTTCTGCGTTCTAAGCGACCATAGGAATCTGTGAAATCTCTGGCAACCGGAGTGCACTCCGATTTCGTTGACGCTATTAGTAACTATTACTAAATTAGTTGGCAAGCTTTTTTTTGAAAGAAATGCGTTTTTTTAAACGACCCAAGATGCAGCGGATGCCTAATGCGTTGTAATACAATATAAAAATTTTAAAAAATAAGCTGCCGCCGTTCGTGCGGAGTCGGAGGCGGTATTCATCTTATCCCACATGCACCTACGTCGCTCCACCTTCCGGAAACAGGACGCGCCCTTTCGGAAGGGGCGGGGGCGACGGGTCGACGAAAGAGCGGGCGCCAGGGAAAATCGCCAGTGCAACCTCTTGTTTTTATGCTGTGCTCTTTCATAGTGACACGGTGCTCAGCCGACTGGCGGACGCTCATCCCACAATGCATGGCGAAAACCTTCCGGTAGCGGATTATAAAATATTTGACCCGAGCACTACGGTGCGCGAAAGCTCGTTAATCGGCGGCCAGCCCGGCTTTTTTTGCGATATCAAATATGAAACACAACTTGCTGCGGCTGCTGGAGCATGTTAAGGTAGATAATCCGAGGTATTGACCGCCCCGCGTAAAATCATTCGACGCAGCGCAAGGCTTTGACGGTTGGCCGCATATCGCGACGCACCAAGCAATGCGCTGGCGAGGGAGTTCCGACAACGTTCATTATGAAGAGCAGGACTGTCTTTATCATATTGGGGACCTTGCTCCTGAGCGCCTTCCTGCTCCTCCCCCGTTCCGCTTCCGCCCAAAGCGGCGAGGCCGGCAACGTCCTTGTTCTGCTTTCGTATGAAATCGACGACAGCTGGACGCAAGCCATTCTGCAGGGCCTGAACGGCGCCTTGGCGACAGCGACGGGGGTCAAGATTTTTCCGGAATTTTTGGACGCCCGAAGCAAGCACGGCCCGGGCTACCTGGAGGCCTTCGAAAACTATCTGAGCCAAAAATATGCAAAAACGGATCTTCGCTTGGCGATCGTGGCGGACGACGGCGCTTTCGACTTTTTCATGAACTTCCGGCCGAAGTTCCGTCCGGACCTGCCGGTGGTGTTCTGCGGCGTCAACCAAATCGCTCCCTCGCGGATCAAAGGGCTGAAAAACGTTACCGGCGTCAATGAAGCCACGGAAATAGAAAAAACCGTCAACCTCGCTTTGGGCGTCTTCAAGGATCGAAACACGCTCGTGGTCATCGGAGGCTCCCGCGGCGTAGGAAAGATCAACCTCCAGCAATTCCGGAAAGCAATCCCGCGCTTTTCCCGCCCCGTGCGCGTCTTCGAGCTGGTGGACGTCGCCGTCAACGACGTCGCCAAGCGTCTGGCCGATATTCCACCGGACGCCATTTTGTTACGCCTGGACAGCCTGCGCGACCCGTCGGGAGGCTCCCTAGGCAGACAGGACAGCATCAGGCTCGTCTCAGAGCATTCTCCGGCTCCAATCTTCAGTTGTTGGGACTACGACTTGGGAGCCGGCTCCGTCGGCGGCTATATGGTCAGCGGCCGGACGCAGGGCCGGGAGGCCGGAAAACTGGCCTTGGAGATTTTGCAGGGACGGCCGGCGGATGACACGCCCGTGATCATGGACAGCCCCAACACGTTGATGGTCGACTTCAACCAGCTGCAACGCTTCAACATTCCGCGAAACGCCCTGCCGCCGGACGTGGCGGTCGTGAACGCCCCGAGCAGCTTTTATCAACGCCACAAGGGATATGTCTGGCTGGCTGCGGGAGCTGCAGCCTCCATGCCCCTGTGGATCGCGTTGTTGCTGGCCGCTTTGAAACAACGCCGCAAAGCCCTCGCAAACTACCAGGCCAGCGAAGAACTCTATCGAATTTACGTAGACAATGCGCCCTACGGCATCTTCATTATCAACGAACTTGGGCAGTTCAAGGACGTTAACGTCGAAGCCACGCGCCTTTCCGGCTACGTCCGGGACGAATTGCTCGACATGTCCTTCCGGCAGCTATGCGCGCCGCCGACCAGGGAAGGAAGCGAAAAGCAACTCCTCCAAACCTTGAAAGACGGACGAAGCTCCGGAGAATTCATGTACGTCTCCAAGGACGGAGAGGCGCACTGGTGGTCGATCCAGGCCGTCAAAATGCAGGACGGCCGCGTGCTGGGCTTTGTCCACGACGTCACCGAACGCAAGGAAAAAGAGAAGCAGCTCCAGCTTTCGCAGTACACGCTGGACAACGCCGCCACCAGCATATTCTGGCTGTCCGCGACCGGACGCTTTCTCTACGTCAACAGAGCCGCCAGCCTCAGCCTCGGATACTCCCGAGAGGAACTGCTGACCATGGGACTCCAGGACATCGACGCCCGTTACACGCAGGAAGAACAGAGGAGCCGGTTCAAGCGCCTTCAAGCAGGAGAAATCGTCACCTTCGAAGCCCTGCACAAAACTCGAAGCGGCCGCATCCACCCGGTGGAGGTCACGGCCTGCAGCATGGTTTACGAAGGCATGGGCTACGAATTCGCCTACGTGCTGGACATCACGGAAAGGATACAGGCCAGAGACCGGCTGCTCAAGGAATCCGCCTTGAACAAGGCCCAGGCCGACATCGCCCGCAAGCTGGTCTCGCCGGACATCACCATCGAGGACCTTTCCGCGGAAGTCCGCAGAACCGCCGTGGAGATCACCTCCAGCGGTTTCGGATACGTCGGCCCCGTCATTACGAACGTCCATACTCCAGGCGGGCTGGGCCAAGCCCTGCACGACGTGATGACCGCAGACGAAAACCATCCGTCCCCCGGCGACGAGGCGGGACAAGGTCCGGCTTATTGCGAAATCCCCCACCCTCCCGAGGCGCCGCCGTGGGAAGGATTCTACACCAACGATGCGGCCGCTCTCCAGGACTGCCGGCTACAAGACGGCCAGGCCGCCGTTCAGCGCTTCCTGGCGGCGCCGGCCATTTTCCAGGAGAGTATCCTCGGGCAAATCGTTTTGGCCAACTCCGAACGGGACTACACGGACGAGGATCTGCGGGCCGTTCTGGTCCTGGCGGACCTCTTCGCCCTGGGCGTTGCGCACATCCGCGGCAAAGCCCGCCTGATGGAGGCTACGGAGAAAGCCCAGGCCGCGAACCGGGCGAAGTCGCTCTTCCTGGCCAACATGAGCCACGAAATAAGAACTCCCCTGAACGGCGTTTTGGGAATGCTCCATTTGCTCAAACTGACGATCAAGGAGCAGGAGCAGCTCAAATACCTGGAAAACGCCGTGCAGGCCTGCAACCGCCTCACCAGCCTGCTCAGCGACGTGCTGGATCTGGCTCGGGTGGAGTCCGGCAAGATAGAACTCGCCCAAAAAGAATTCGACGTACAGGAGACGCTGACGTCGCTCCAGGAGCTCTTTTCTCCGGTCGCGCGCCAAAACGGGCTGTCGCTCTCTTTATATATTGACCCCAACGCGCCCAAAAGGATCGTGGGAGACTCGGCCAAGCTCCAGCAGGTGCTGAGCAACCTCATCGGCAACGCGCTGAAATTCACCGAAAACGGCGGCGTGGAGGTCGAGGCTTATCCCCTACCCTCAAACACTCCGGACAAGGTCCGTATGCTGTTTGCGGTGAACGACTCCGGCTGCGGCGTGCCGAACGATATGATCGACCACATTTTCGAGCCCTTCACCCAGACCGAGGACTCCTACACCCGGAAACGCCAAGGCGCGGGGCTCGGGCTGTCCATCGTCAAACGGCTCGTGGAATTGATGGACGGCTCGGTGGAGGCCGCCAGTCGGGAAGGACAGGGATCCACCTTCCTGTTCTGCGCATCCTTCGGCCCGGCCGCCCCCATGCTCCCCCCAAAAAAATCGCAGCCGCCCCGCCCTCCCCGGAAACAGCAACGCAAGGGGCGAGCGCTCGTGGTGGACGACGATCCCATCGGCCAATTGACCATGAAAAAGTTGCTGGAATTCCGAGGATTCGATGTCGTGGGGGCGTCTACGGCGAAAGAAGCCTTCGACGCCTTGAAGGCCTCGCCCTTCGATATCATCTTCATGGACATCCAACTGCCGGACATGGACGGCGTCACGGCGATGCAGCAGATACGCAACGACGAAGCGTTCAAGGAGCGCTCCAAGACGCCCATCGCGGCTCTGACCGCCTACGCCATGCCAGGAGATCGGGAAAAACTGCTGGCCTCCGGGATGGACGCCTATCTGTCCAAGCCTCTGGAGGAGGAAGAACTCCAAAAGGTTCTTGACCAATTATCGCCCCAGCGGGCCGCCAAATAGCGGATCAGCCCCGATCCGCTCTCATTGAGAGGGCGCCCTCTGCTCCGGCGGCATGCCCGGGCGGCTTCCGAACATGGCTTCCAAAACCGTGGAGACCTCGTCGTCAAACCCCAGGGTGAGACCACGGATGTCGCCGCCGGTCACGCCCAGTTTCGCCCAGAATTCCCGGCCGAGGGACACGTCGTAATAGCGATTGCAGCCCAATCCGAGGGCCGTCACGATATTGTTGGCGGCGCAAACCACCTCGGACACCTCATGGCCCAGGCACTTTCCGGGGTGATGGTGATGCAGCGCGGCGCGCACCCACGGCTCCGGCAAACCCCACCGCTTCATGAACAGTCCGCCCAGCATGGCGTGGTCCAGGTCGAAAAGCTGGCGCTCCGCGGCCTCCAACGGCGCCTTCCAATGGCGGTGCAGACTCAAAACCGCCTGGGCGAGCTTGGGCCTGGCCGCAAACAAGGGAAGCCGGCCCAGGTCATGCAACTGTCCGGCCAAAAAATAGCTTTCAACGTTCCCTTTTCCGAGCCGGACCGCCAGCCGGTGGCTCATCAGCGCCGTGGCGGCGGAATGAACCCAGAACATGCGCACGGAAATCCCCTTCGGCGCCCCGTCCTCGAACATGGACATCAACCGCACGCCCATGGCGAGCGTCGACAGGCGTTGGACGCCAAGTATGGCGATGGCCTTGGACAGGCTTTCCACTTTGACCGGCAACCCGTAAAAAGGACTGTTGACCAGACTGATGACCGAAGCCGAAAGGCGGGGATCCAGGCTAATGATCCGGGCGAAATCTCCGCTGCCGGCCTCCGGATGCTCCATCAGCTCTTGCAGGGACAAAAGCACGGTCGGCAACGCCGGCAATCTGATGCGCTCGTGAATGGTCTCAAGCGGTCCGAGCGGCGCCTGCCCGGCCTTTATCTGCGCGCTTTCGGCCCAGGAAATGGGCGTCGGCTCCGGGGGACTCCACACATCGTCTCCCAACCGCTTTTCCCGTTCAAGGGCCGCCTGGTAAAGAGCGCGAGGAACGGGAGCATCCATCCCGACGTTGGCGAAACGCCGCCGAACCCGCGTCTGCGCGATGTTTTCCATCCGTTCCTGCACCTGTTCCATGCCGACTCCGGTTCCATCACCTATGCACCATTTTTCAGGACCGCACAATCCAGGCCGACAAAAAGACATGCTGGCCGCGCCCCCAGACAGATCCATAGCGAAGTTTGTCGACGGAGCGCCTGGCGTCAAGAATCCAAGTGTTCCTTATACTTGCGCAACATCCCGCGCAATTGGTGATAGCTCAGCCCCAGCAGGACGGCGGCCCGGCGCTGGTTGTTGCGAGCCCTGGCGAGCGCCTCCTGCAAAAGCTCGATTTCCAGATTTTGCACCGCCTCCCGGAGATTGGCGGGCTCTGTGCGTTTCGCGGGCTGCGGCTCCTGTCGGAGCGCCCGCTTCGGGCGACCGGGCGCCGGATCGGGCGCAGGCCGGTAAGGCGAGTCAAAGGGATGCAAAGGAATTTCGAAAATTTCTCCGCCGCCGGAGCGGTGCACGGCCCGCTCCACTGCGTTTTTGAGCTCCCGGACATTGCCCGGCCAGTCGTAGGCGTAGAGCTGCGCCACGGCTTTTTCCGAAAGCAGCGGCGGCGCCAACCGGGCCTCGGCCGCGAACCGGGCCGCGAAATATTCGGCCAAAAGCACCACGTCGTCGCCCCGCTCGCGCAACGGGGGCAGGGTCAAGACCTCGAAACTAAGCCGGTCCAACAGATCGGGCAAAAATTTGCCGTTGGCCGCCATGGACGGCAAATCCTGGTTGGTTGCGCCCACAACCCGGACGTCCACGTCCAGAGTCCGCGACGACCCCACGCGCTCCAGCGTCTGCTGCTCCACCACGCGGAGGATCTTGGCCTGGGCCGATTTCGGCAACCGGGCCAATTCGTCGAGAAACAAGGTGCCCTGGTTCGCCGCCTCGAAACGCCCCACCCTCCGGGCCACCGCCCCGGTGAAGGCCCCGGGTTCGTGGCCGAACAGCTCGGACTCCACCAAAGCCGGGGGCAGGGCCGCGCAATTGACGGTCTCCAACGGACCCTGCCAGCGGGCGGACAGATAGTGCAGCCGCATGGCGGCCAGCTCTTTGCCGCAGCCGCGCTCTCCCACAACAAGCACCGGCCGGTCCGCCCTTGCCGCCAGGGAGAGCTGCTCCTGAAACAGGAGGAAGGACTCGGACTGCCCCACGGCCTCTTGCGGGGAAAGACGAGGAGCGGATATGTTTGGCATGGTTAAATTTACCAATATTAGGTGTAAAAAGTCAATCAATGGTGAATTACACCTTGCAATTCCACGTCGCAATTTCATAAGTCAATTGATTTCAATATATTACAATATGGTCCATTTTCTGCTTAAGCGATGCAAACAACAAGGAGGCTCTTATGGGCATTTTCAGCCGATTCAAAGACATCGTCAGTTCCAACATCAACGCCATGCTGGACAAGGCCGAGGACCCGGACAAACTCATCCGCCTGATGATCCAGGAGATGGAGGAGACGTTGGTGGAGCTCAAGGCGTCCTGCGCCAAGACCATGGCCTCGGCCAAGCGCCTGCGCCGGGAGCTGGAGCTGGAGGAGGACAAGGCGCAATCCTGGGACCAACGGGCGCGGCTGGCCGTGGACAAGGGCCGCGACGATCTGGCCCGCGAGGCCCTGGCCGAGAAGCACGACCGGCTCCAACGCTCCGAGGCCGTGCGGGAGGAGCTGGCGCATTTGGAAATCCTGGAGGAGCAGGCCCGCGAGGACATCGCCCTGCTGGAGGAAAAACTGGAGAACGCCCGGGAAAAGCAGCGCGTGCTGGTGCACCGCCACACAAGGGCTCAGGTCAAGAAGCGCGCCCGCCAGGAGATGTCCAGCGCAAGCAGCCACGACCTGATCATGCGCTTCGAGCAGTTCGAACAGCGCGTGGAGCGCATGGAGGCCGAGGCGGACCTGGCCGGGCCGGTCAAGACTTCGCTTGACGAACGCTTTTCCTTGCTGGAGAACGAAGACAGCATCGAGCAGGAATTGAGGAACCTCAAGCAGGACAGGAAACCCGACGACCAAAACACGCCGGAAGCCTAACCGGACAACCTCCAACCGGAGCGGCCCATGATGCATCAACCCTTTTTCATATTGTTTTTCCTGGCCCCCCTCGTGGTCATCGCTTTGCTTATCGCCCTGGGGGCCAAGATGTTCTCCGCTCTTTTCTCCAGTTCGCGGAAAGAGGAGGACGCCAGGCAGACCGAAACGGTCCAGGAATTATACGCCGGGCTCTCCCGTTTGGAGGACCGCCTGGAGGTTCTGGAGACCCTCATTCTCGAGCCCGACCCTAAGGAGAACAAAAGATGAGAGGACGCAACGGGCGCGGCGGGCGCTTTTCAAGCCGCCACGCACGCTTCAACGAACGCCTTCAAGAGCGGTTCGAGAACCGGCGGGGGCGCATCCAACGGGCTCGCAACGGAGCCGTCTTCGGCGTGTTGTCCGGCCTGGCCCGAACGTTCGATCTCAATTTGTTCTGGCTTCGGATCATCTACGTCGTCTTGACGCTGGCCACCGGCGTCTGGCCGGGGCTTTTGATCTACATCCTGGCCGCCGCGCTCATGAAGCCCGAGCCGGCGCGCCCCCCGGAAAGCCCGGCCGAGGAAGAGTTCTACGACGACTACGCTCGCAGCCGGGACAACGCCATCCAGCGGGCCAAGCGCAAGTTCGAGTCCATCGAAAAACGCATCCGCCGCCTGGAGCACACGGTCACCAGCCGCGGCTACGACTTCGACCAGCGGCTGCGGCGCAAGGGGGAGTAGATGGAGCGGGACCTGATCCGGCTGATTCTCTACCCGGCCCTGGCCGACGGGCTGGACCCCGAGGAGGAAAAGGAGCTGCGCTGGATCGCCCTGGAGCTGGACCTGGACGAGGACATCCTGGTGGAGGCTCTTTCGCGGCGCATGCCGCAAGACGAAATGGTCCAGGCCGCGGCCCTGGTCCCGGAGGAGCACCGGGAGGACATCTACGCCCTGGCCGAGCAGCTGGCGTCCCGGGGCGGCCTGAGCCGGGCCGAGAGCGCCGCGCTGGGGGAAATGGCCGAGGCTCTGGGAGTCTCCAAAAACGCCCGTTTCACCGCCTTCGACGTCTTTCCTACAAACGACGAACGCGACGAGGCGTTCCGCCAACTGGCCCAGCGCTACGCCATGATCGCCGGCGCCGTGGGTCTGTTGCCCACCCCGATCATCTCCGACTTCTCCATTCTGGCGCCTTTGCAAATATACATGGTCAGCCGTATCGCCAAACTCTACGACTACCCCCTGGACGTCCGGGAATTTCTGAAAATGGCCGCCGGAAGCGTGGGTGTGGGCTACCTGTGCGCCGTGGGCGCCCGGGCGCTCCTGGACATGATCCCGGTCGCGGGCTGGGCCGTGGCCGGCGCCGTAGCCTTCGCCGGGACCTACGCCATCGCCGTACTGGCCAAACATTACATCGACCACGACGGAGACATCTCGGGCGACTCCATGCGCGACATCTTCAAAAGCGCCTTCCGCGACGGGAAAAAAGATTTCGATCGCGTCAAGGACGACATCGAAGAGCGCTCCGACGAATTTCTCGACGAACTGCAAAAAATTCGCCGAAAGCCGCGCTCTTGACCCGGACGCCTTGACCTCCGCCCCGCCTTGGACCTACGAATACGGTCTGGACCGAAACTTCAACCAAGGCTCTCAGCATGGAAATACGTCGGAAAATCGCTCCGGCGTCCCAATGGGCGACGGACGCGTTGATATTTTTCGTTTTTGAAAACAAGGAATTGACGCCAGGACTCGGCGAGTACCTGGGAAAAAACGCCCCCGCCCTTTTAGGGTCCGGCGCCCTGGCCGACGTCAAAGGCCAGCTTGGCCGCGTTGCGCTGCTGCACACGGGCGAAGGAGCCGGGTCGCCCCGTATTCTGGCGGCCGGACTGGGCAAGCCGGAAGAAACCGACGCCGAGAAGCTGCGCCAAGCCGTAGCGGCCGCCGCGGCCCAGGCCAGAAGCCTGGAGTTGCCCGCCGTGGGCCTTCCCGTCAGCGCCCTGAGCGGCCTGGGCCTGGACGCTCCCGCAGCCCTGGAGGAGAGCCTCGCCGGCTTCAGTCTGAGCTTGTACCGCTACGACGCCCTCAAAACCGAACCGGCGCCGGAGGCGGCCTACCCCTCGGTTCTGGAGGTTCTGGCCGAGTCCGAGCTCTCCGAAGACGAGAACCTGGCCGTGTCCGAGGCCTGCGCCCAAATCGCTGGCGTGGTGCGCGCCAGAGACATGATCAACACGCCCGCCAACCTGGCCACCCCGGCCTATCTGGCCGATCAACTCCGCCAAATCGCGGACACGTACGGCTTCCAATGCGGCATCTACGGCGCCGAGGCCATCTCCGAGATGGGCATGGGCTGCTTCGAGTCGGTCTTCAAGGGCGCGGGCAACGAGGCCCGGCTCGTCGTGGTGGACACGGCCCCGAACTCGAAAGAGGCGCCTGTGGCCCTGGTGGGCAAGGGCGTGACCTTCGACACCGGCGGCATCTGCCTCAAACCGCCGCTCAAGATGCACGAAATGAAGGCCGACATGGGCGGCGCCGCGGCCGTGGCCGGCGTCCTGGAGGCGTCGGGAATGCTGCCCCCCGGGCCGAGAATCCTGGCCGTCATTCCCCTGGCGGAGAACATGCCGGGCTCCACGGCGACCCGGCCGGGCGACGTGGCGACCTCGCTGTCCGGCAAGACGGTGGAGATCATCAACACCGACGCGGAAGGCCGCCTGCTGCTTTGCGACGCTATCACCTACGCCGGCAAATTCGCCCCCCGGGCCATTGTCGACCTGGCCACCCTCACCGGGGCCTGCGTGGTGGCCCTCGGCCCGAAAGTCGCCGGACTGTTCTGCAACGACGACGCATTGAGCCACCGCGTCCTGGAGGCGGGCGAGCGCGTGGGCGAACCGTTCTGGCCCATGCCGCTCTGGGACCTGTACGCCAAGGCCCTCGAAAGCGACGCGGCCGACCTCAAGAACGTGGGTCCGCGAGAGGGCGGCGCCGTCCACGCAGCGGTGTTCCTGAAGCAGTTCGTCCCGAAAGACACGCCATGGGCGCATCTGGACATCGCCGGCCCGGCCTGGGCCGACGAGGCCTACCAGCACGTGACCAAGGGCGGAGCGGGATTCGGCGTCCGGACGCTTTTTAGTCTGCTTCGAAGCTGGTAGCGCGCATTCGTTTGCAAAGGCAAAGGATTCCATTCCGCTGCAAGGCGCGGCTGTCTTGCGGCGGAATGGAAGTGCGGGCCGTCAATGCGCAGCCGGCAACGGCAACGTCACCCGGACCAGGGTTTCTCCGGGCAGACTGTCCAGGGCGACGCCTCCGCCCAACGTTCGGGCGATGAGCAGCGCGGAGTACGTCCCCAAACCGACCCCCTGTTGCTTGCCCGAGCTGGCGTACTTTTCGAAAAACCTGTCGCGCATTTCCTCCGGCACGCCGCCGAGGTTATGGATGTCCACCACCCCGTATCGCCCGCGGCGGCCGAAGCTGATGGTTACGGTGGAATGCTCCGGAGCCGCCTCCACAGCGTTTTTCATCAAGTTGGAGAATAAGGAGCGGCACAACAACGTCTCGCCCTGGACCATCAGCGGACCGGCGGCCGGGTCGAGGCCGGCGGCGCCTATTTTGAGATTCACATCTTTCACCTGAAGCAGGGGGCCGAGTTCGCGCCCGACCCGGTGAAGCAGCCGCACCACGTCCACGGCGTCGGGCTGCACCTCGTAGCGGCCGGACTCCATTTTATACAAATCCAGGGACAGGTTGATCATGTCCAGCATGTCCGCGGCCGCAGCCTCGATCATGCGGATCAGCTTTTGCTGCCCCTCCGTCAGATCGCCCTCCACCGCCAGCAGCTCCGGCGCGCCCAAAATGGCCTGCAGCGGCGCCTTGAGGTCGTGCCGGGTGATGCGGTCCACGTCCTCGCGCAGCCGCTGGGCCTCCACTTCCTTGGTGATGTCCACGAAAGCCCAGACTTCGCCGCGCTCCGGAGATTCGAGGTCGATCATCCGCGCCGAAACCTGCAACACGCGTTCTTCGCCGCAAGGATGCCTGAACACGCATTCCCTCTGCGAGACGCATTCCCCGGCCAGCAGACGCTTGTAGCACGCATCCGGCTCGCCGCCGGCGTCCAGGGCCAGGACATCGACAAGATCCTCGCCTACCAGATCCTCCACCCGCCGGCCGAGCATGTCCGCCGCGGCCTGGTTGATTCTTGTGATCTCCTTGCGCTGGCTCAGGATGATCCCGGCCATGCTGGTGTCCATCACGGCCGTCAGTTCGCCGTACAAATCCCGAAACTGCACGCGCGCCAGGCGGTGGGACTCACTCTCTCGATGCAGGTCCGCCATGGCGTTGGCCAGATTGTCGGTGCAACGCTGCAACGCGTCGGCCGTAACGCCGGATTCGCGAGTCCTCTGATCAGACATATTTCCCTCCCAAGGGCTCGTCGACCGGTTCTCCCATCAGGCGCGCCCGACGCCCCGGTCCACCGGATGCTCGATCTCTCCTAAAGCGTATCAGGCTTGAACCGCTTGCTGAACGGCGGGCGGCTACAAGGACGCCTTGTCCAAAGCGTCGGCGACCGTCTCCTCCACGCTGCGCCCCTCGGGCAGCATGAAATGCATGACCTCCATGCACAGCGGCTCCAATTCCCGCATTTCTTCGGCCAAGCGCTCACGCTCCGCCTCCGAACCGCCCTCCGTTCCCAGCAGCTCGAAAACCGACGCCATGAGGTAAAACACCCTGGCCCGGCGGCGCAATAGTCGCCGCACCCCGGCCCGGCGCAAGGCGATCGCCGGCAAGACGGCCACAATGCGCCCCCGATCCAGCACGTCCTCAAGCTCCATGAACTCAAGCTCCTGCACGATCTCTTCCTCGCGGTCCATTCCCACGATCTGCTCAAAACCGTACGATAGCCGCTTGGCCAGCTCACGTCCGACCTCCGGCGCCTTGGAGCCCGGCAAACCGATCAGGACGATGGCCTGATGCTCCAGACAGACAGGCCGCTCGGGCCTGTCCCCGAAAACCGATGACTGGTCGGGGTCCTCCACCTCAATTTTTTTACGAATCATTTCCATACGTTTCATGAGAACAAGCAGACTCCTCGAATTTGCGACGGCGACACGGCGCCGGATAACCTGAAATTACCACAATGCGCTTCCGGCGCGCAATATCGCCCCCCTCGCCACACGACTGCGAAACGCCCGGCGAACGCTAGGAAAACATCCGTAAATAATTGGCGAACAACCGCGGGCTGATCCGCGTGAAGCGGTCGAAGTCGTCGCGCATCTCAAGCCCCGGCAACACGGCCCGAACCACCGGCAACCCCACGTCTTCGCGCGTCAAATCCAGATAAACCGGAATCGAGCCTTTGGCGGCCAGGACCGCCTCCAGCAAGCGGACGTCTCCTGCGGCCGAGCCCGTGGAGTAGTCCGGCAGGTCCTCCAACGCCCGCACCGGCAGGCCTTCGGGCGGCTCCAGCGTCGGCGGGCCCGGGAACGGAAACGGTATCTCGGTCAATGCGGACATGGCCGCGCGAGGCCCCGAAAGTCCGGCCGCGGTTCCCTTGTTCACGTCTCCGCGCCGGCCCAGCACGAAAGCCTTGTAGCACGGAACGCCGATATCTCCGGTCAAATCCTGCAACACCGGCCGCACGCCGCCCTCCTCCAGCATCGCCAGCAACGCCGCGGCCCGCGGATCCGAAGAGGACAACGTGAAGCAGCGCGACGGGTCGAAAGGCGTGACGGCCTCGGCGTCCCGCTCCACGCACTCCAGAATGGCGTGCCGCCGGGCCTGGTCCATGGTCAACCCCGAGGCCAGGCCCGTGGAGCCCACGCCGCTGGTCAGGGCGGGCTCGTCCAGGTTCAGGAACAGCCACCCGAGCTGGGCCGGCGCCATGCACGGCTCGGGTCCCTCCGGCGAGACCGCAAGAGCCGGCAGCCACCAAAGCTTCTGGCCCCGATACGGGACCTCCAGCCGCAAGGACGACAAATCCAAGGGATGCTCCCCGGCCGCCTCCAGCTCCTGCTGGCTGGCGAACGCCATTTTCGAGGGGCCGGCGAGGTTGCGCACCTTGTCCCCGGACACGCTGGCGAAGGCGGAAACCCTCTCCACGATCTCCATATATAAGGAAGCGCGAGCCGCATCCTCCGTCAGTCCGCGGCCGTACGACGTCTGGAAGCCCTTCAGGCCGTCGTGGCGCCGGCCGTTGTCCACCCGGGTCTGCGCCATCCAGTTGCGAAGCAACGCGTGCGGGGCAAGGCACGCCTTGTGGCGCATGGCCCCTCCCGCGAAAACAGACAACGGCTTGAGCCTGGCCTGCGCCAGCAGGGCAACCTCGGAGGCAGGCGTCGATTCCGCCTCATCCGGCGTGGGAAACTTCAAAGCGGCTCGCAGCGCCTCGATATCCACGGCGCCGCCGACCGCATCCAAATCCTCGGGCGTGACCGGCGCGGCCAGCCCGGCGTCTTCGGGCCGGGGCAACGCTTGGTGGTCGGCGATGTTATCGTCGAAAATACGGGCCCAGGCGCTGTGCAGCGGCTGATCCTCTCGCAGCAGAGAGCGCAGGTGGATCATCGGGCTGTGCTCGGCCAGCCTCTCCAACAGGGACCGGTCCTGAAACCGGTCGGCCAAGTGCGCGAAACGGTCGTGAAACCGGCAGCTCTCGGCCAAGAGAGAGGCCAAAGCCGGGTCGGCCTCGGCGTCCAGACCGGCCAGGAGCTTCTCCACCTTGCGGGTGCGGTGCTCGGCCATGCGCTCGTAGAGGAACTTGCGCATGAACTCGTCCATAGGACGCGTTCGCACGTGCTCAAGCATTTCCGAAAAACTCAGGTTCGGCCCTGGCTGGGCCGAGAACAAGCCTACGCCGGCCAGGGTCAGGGAATGTTTCAACTCATATTGCATGCTCGGCCTCCGTGCGGGAGCATCCGGTCTTTTCACCATTCCGTCAAGATTCGGCGCCGCGAACGCAACGCTCGGGAAGCGGTTCCGCTTGCGAGATCAGCGTGGGTTGATGTACTTGAAAGAAAATATATCCATCAACCTCCACCATACGAAAATCCATGGACGTTCCTCTTCACTCCCCCCACCTGAACCAGCGGCAGAAGGCCAGCCTTCGCGCCACCGTTCTCAAGCTGCTTCTTCTGGTGCTGGTCATGGGAGCCTTTTCCGTCGCCCTGGAGCACGTAGGGGAAAACCATTTGACGCAACTGACGCGCTGGGTTCAGGACCAAGGCGCCCTGGCGCCCATAGCGTTCATCCTCATCAACGCCCTGGGCGTGATCCTGTTCATCCCTCAGGTGCTGTTCACCATCATCGCCGGCATGCTCTTCGGCCCCTTCGAAGGCGTGGTCCATGCGACCATCGGCCTGACCCTGGGGGCCTGCGCCTGTTTCTTCCTGGCCCGCGGAGCGCTGCGCAACCCGCTCAAGCGGCGCATGGGGCGCCACCCCGCCTACCACAAGTTGGAGGCCCTGAGCCGCAACCATCCCATCAAGGTAATGGCCTTGAGCCGCACCGTGCCGGTCTTTCCCATCCCCTTGCTCAGCTATCTGTGGGGCCTGACGCCTGCGCCCTTTGCCCCCTACCTGCTGACCACCGCGTTCTGCACCATTCCGGAGACCACCTTTTTGACCATGGGCGGGCACCTGCTGCAAACCGGGGTCACGGGCCATAATTTCTCCTGGGGCAT
>JASGMV010000010.1 GCA_030156255.1 Desulfovibrionales bacterium | reverse complement strand
CCCCGGCTCTTACAACCAAACACGACTCTACTGGGCGCCGGAATCGAAGCTTCCGCCCAGGGCCAGGTGCAGGTCGACGCGATTGTCGAGCTGCTCGCGCTCCACGTCCAGCAACGTGATCTCCGAACCGATCCAGCGGGTTTGCAAATCAAGAACCTGGAATAGATCGACCTTGCCGACTTTGTATTGAACCTGGGCCAGCTCATAGGCCTTTTTGCTCTCGTCGGCCGCCTCCTTCAGAAAAACATCGCGGTTGGCCAGCAATTCTTCGCCGGCCAAGGAGTTCTCCACTTCCTTGAACGCCTGAAGCGCGGCGGCCGCGTAGGCCGCAACGGCCTCTTTCTGCGCTGCGGAGGCCTGTTTCATTTGCGCCTCGATCCGGCCGCCGGTGTAGAGCGGAGCGAAAACGCCGGCCGTCAGGCCGGCGATGGCCCCGCCCAGGCCGGAGGCGCCGGCGCCGGCGGAGATCGTAAAACTCGGCAAACGAAGGAGCTCGGCGCTCTTCTCGGCGTAAAACGCCGAGGCCGCGCGGCGTTGCGCCGCAAGAAGGTCGGGCCGGCGCTCCAGCATCGAGGAGGGCATCCCCACGGGGATGGGCGACAACTTGGCGTCCAGTTCGCCGATGGCCTGCACCTGGTCCTCTGGATAGCGGCCCAACAGAACTTCCAAGGCGCGCACGGCCTCCTGATGCGCGATGTCGGCCTTGGTTTCGGCGTCATGGACCGACGCAAGCTGCGCTTTGATCTGGTGCACGTCCTGCATGGAGACCCTGCCCACCTCCCGCCTCTTCTCGACGATGGAGGACATGCGCTCCACCAGCCCGGAGACTTCGTGCAAAAACCCGAGCTGCTGCTGGGTTTCGCAAGCAAGGAACCAAGCCTTGGCCGTGGCCGCGGCCAAGGACTGGCGAGCGAATTCGTAATCGGCCTCGACGGCCCGGGCGCTCTCCTCCGCCGCCTGAGCGCCCAACCCTACCCGGCCCCAGACGTCGGCCTCCCAGGACACGCCCAATCCTGCTCCTGATAAAGGTTTGGAGACGTCGCCGCGGGTCAAGCCGGCGTACTGCGCGCCGACGCCCACACTCGGCGCCAAGGCGGAGCGGGCCTGGGCCGCAAGCGCCTGGGCCTGCTCCACTCTCGCCGAAGCCGCCTGAAGGGACGGGTTGGCGGAAACGGCCTCCCGCACCAGTTGCTCAAGCTCCGGGTCGCGAAAATCCTCGATCCAGTTGTCCTGAATTTCACCCGCCTCGCCCGCCGATCCGGACCAAGCCGTACGGTTGGTAATGGTCTGAGGGGCCACGGCCGCCGTGGCCTCGGCGTCCGTATAGTTTTTTCCGCACCCGGCCAAAATCGACCCGGCCGCGAACAGCAGGGCCAGGCCGAGCATCAACCGGCGCGCATCGGCGGAAAGCAAAATCATAGGGCGCTCCTTACAGGGATTCGAAACAAACGATGTTCATCCAGGTCTTCATGCGCAGCAACACTTGGCGAATGATGGCCAGCGGCTCCATGTGGCTGCTGTACACGGCCACGGCTGCGTCGCATCCCAAGGGAAGATTGTAGGCGCCCATGTCGTCGGTGATGTCGATGAACACGGGGACCCGGCCCGGTGGGACCTCCTTGGTGACGCTCATCAGGTCGCCGGAGGGCTGCAGTTGGCCTTCGGCCAAAGCCGTCAGCACCGAGGAGACGCGCCCCTTGAACGCCCTGCCCGGGATCGCCGGGAAAATGATTTCGGCAGGGTCGCCCACCTCGATGTTCTGCAAAGGATTCTGCTTGAAGGCTGCCACCAGCAACGGTGATTCGGAGTGCACGAAGGTCATGACCGGCCGCAGCGGCAGCGGAACCGCCATCATGCCCGGCCGAAGCCGGACCTGGGTGACCCAGCCGTCCGTGGGAGCGCGCACCACGGTGCTGTTCAAATCAAACGCCGCCTTGTCGAGCTGGGCCTTCAGGGCGTCCGCATCCTGGCGGTATTGCTCCACGTCGTAGACGCTGCCGGCCGAGTGCGCCGCCAACTCCTTGGACTCGGCGAGCCTCTTTTCAGCGAAATCCAGGCGGGCCTTCAATTCGTCCGCCCGGGCCTGATAGGGCGTCGGGTCCAGTTTGAAAAGAACGTCGCCGGCCTTGAGCGGACTGTTGGTCTCGACGTTCATCTCCACCACTTTGCCGCGCACCTGGGGCACGATGGGCGTTGTCTGAAAATAGATGCGGGCGTACGGCGTGAACGGATGGTAGTAGGCCATGCCCAGGAAGATGGCTCCGACCACGAAAATTCCGCCCACCACGGCCGTGGTGACCGACCATTTGTTCACGGGAAGTTTGAAAATCCGAAAAGCGGCGAAAACAATGGCGGCGTAAGTGAGTTCGATGAGAATATCCACGGTTACGCCTCCTCGTCGTCGCAACGCAGCCTGGAAGTCAGCGGACCGTCCAGCCGGTCGGCGTCCGGGGGCGTATCTTCCGCAGACGGCTGTGCGCCGGCGGGTGCGGCAGTCAAATCTGGCGTCTCGGGTCTGTGCATCATGGCCCATATCCAAAGAAAAGGCCAAATGGCGTGCAACGTGAACAGACTGACCCATCCTGCTGCGTGGATGGCGTCCTGGTGCGGATGCTGGCGCCTTTTGACTATTTCATAAGGAATGTCGTGAATATAAATAATGCCGTACACCAAAATAAGAAAGACAAAAATCAACATGCCGGCGCCGGCGTAATCCAAGATGCGTGAGTCCGTCTGAATCATGGATGCTCCGTAGTCTTCGCTGAACGTCTTGTCTTGAGGCGGCAGAGTCCATGCGCTGCGTTCCGCAACATTCCAATAACGCAGCGAAATGCATGCACGCTGTGTAACGGTTTACTCTCATACGCCTGCTAGCACAGAATATTCTTCGAAACCAGAGAAAAATTGATGAGAAATTGTAAAAATGCTCAAAAATCTGCGCGCATCGACGGTCCGGGCCTCCTGAAGCGGAAAGCGTAGGCCAGCGGGATTGGAGTGCAACGCCAACGTTGCGAAGCAAAGAATCCCATCGAAGATGGCGTGTAAAAAAGCCGGGGCCGTCGCTGGACGGCCCCGGCTCAGGACGCTTGGTTCAGGCAATTCTGGAGGCTAGGGCAACACCTGCAGCAACCGGACATTGCTCCAGTCCAGGTACTTTTGGGCCAATGTCCGAAGCTGCTCGGGCGTCAGGGTCTTGGCCTGCTCGATGAGTTTCTGGCTGGTCTGCCGGGACAGACCTTGAGCCGTCAGGGCCGCCGCTTCGCGGCTGCGCGAAAGAAGGCTCTGGTGGTCCATGTAGTATTCGCCGGCGAGTATGTTTTTGGCCCGCGACACTTCCTCGGCGTCCAAAGGTTTTTCTCCCAGCATGGCGGCGGTGTTCCTGAAGCCTTCAACGGACTGGTCCACCTTGTCGGGAGTCGTTCCGATGTAGAAGGCCATGAATCCCCCCCGAGTGGTCTGCCACAGGAAGGCGGTCACACTGTAGCCAAGGCCGTACCGGTCGCGCAGGTCCCGGAACAGGAGCCCGCTTTGTCCGGCCAGGGCTGCACGCAGCAATTCGAGCCCGGCGGTGTCCCCCGAATCCTTTCCCGGAACCGGGAAAAGAGCCAGAACGTGCGCCTGGTTGCGATCGGGAAGGGATATCTTCCGTTGGCGGTTCGAGGTGTAGTCGGCCGTGGGCGCCCGGTACGGCGGCTCCTTCGGGGCAAGCGCCTTTTCAAGCCCGCGGGCGAAGGCCAGCAGACGGTCCTTGTCAAACTGGCCGCAGGCGGCCAAGACGAACGGCCGGCTGCGTTGCCGGGACCAGAACCCCTGGATGTCGCCCGGGCCGAACTGGGACACGAGTTCTTCGAAGCCGTCGTGGACGTAGCTGTACGGCGCATTGTTGAACAAGAAGGGGAAGATGCTGCGCGAGGCAAGGCCCCAGGGACGATCCAAACTGCGCCGGATGGCCGCCACTTGATCGGAGCGGGCGATTTCCACCTCTTCCTGGTCGAAGGTCGGCTGGACCAAAATGTCCTGCATCAGCCCGAGCATGTCGTCGCTGAACCTGGACGGATACTTGGCGCTGACGCGGAAAGTCTCACGCCCCGCGCTCGCCGAAAGGCTTGCGGCCCGGTCGGAGAGGAAGTCTTCTATCTCCGTGGCCGCGCGGCCCTTGGACCCGCGGGTCAGGGCTCTGGAGGCCAACTCGGCCAGACCCTGCTGCGAGGAGGCCAGCAGGCCGTCTCCGCCGGTCCAGAAGATGCTCAACCCCGTGTAGGGCAAGGTGGCGTCCGGCAAGAGGATGACCTTGGAGCCGTCGGCCAGGTCGATTTCCTCCGTCGACGCCGTCCCCGCCTGTGGAACGGTCCGTGGGGACTGTTTGGACTCGGGCCAGGTCGAAGCGACGGCGGCGCCCAGCCCGTCCGCCTCGATGTTCGAATGCTCGGGGGCCAGCACGGCCAGCGTCATTTGCGAAGGCTTGACGTATGCGCCGGCCAAACGGCGCAGTTCGCCCGCGTCCACCGTGGACAAGCCGAAAAGATACGCCTGCTCCTTGTCGTAGCCGCCCTCGAACATTTGGAAATAGCCGAGCTTGGAGGCCACGCCCTCCAGGGTTTCCTTGGACAAGAAGAGCGAGTCGGACAAGTTGAGCTTGGCCCGGTTGATTTCCTCGTCGGTGAATTGCGCGTTGGCGAGCCCGGAGAGCTCCCGGCTCAACGCGACCATGAAGTCGTCCACCTTGTCGGCGTCCAGGACGGCGCGCACGTACAGCAAGCCGCCCCGCTGCAGGGTCATGGCGTACACGGATACGTCGTCCACCAGCTTGCGCTCATATTTGAGCGTGCGGTACAGGCGCGATGTCTCATCGCCGCCCAATATCTGGGCCAGCGCCTCAAGCCCCGGCAACTCCGCAGAACCGATTCCCGGAATCGGAAAGCCCGCGGCGAGATAGACCTTGTTCCACTTGCCCGGGACCACCTGGACCAGCGGGCCGTCGAGCTGCGGCAACGCAAAGGGCTCGGCCGGGTCCACAACCTGGTCGTTGTCCAGAGAGTCGCACGCCTTGCGCGCCTCCTCCAGTGCATGGGCCGGGTCCACGTCGCCGGCAATGACCAGCAGCATGGACTGCGGCTGGTACAGCCGGTCGATGTAGCGGATAATGTCCTTGCTCGACAGACTTTCCACGGTGTTGCGATAGCCTATCACCGGCCACGCGTACGGCGTGCCTTTCCAGGCCATGCCTGTGGTGGTCTTGAACAGCCGGGAGCCGGGGTCGTCCTCTCCCCGCTCCAGCTCCGACAGCACAACCTTCCTCTCGGAAGCCAGCTCCTTGGGCGAAATCGCGGCGTTGAACGCCATGTCGGTGATCACGTCCAGGCCCGTTGTCCACTGGTCGCTAGGAATTTCCGTGTGAAAAACGGTGTAGTCGTAGCTTGTGGCCGCATTGACCTGGCCGCCCACGGCCTCGATGTCCTCGGCCGATTCGCCGGGCCCCCGGCGCGTGGTGCCTTTGAAGACCATGTGCTCCAGCAGGTGGCTGATCCCGGCTTGGGCCGGGTCTTCATAGCTGGAGCCGGCGTGGACGTAGAGCCGGATCGCGACCAGCGGGAAGCGGTTGTCCTGCTTGATCAGCACGCGCAAGCCGTTGGGCAGGATGCGAAGCATGGGCCTCTCGCCGGCGTCGGTCGAGGCGCAAAAATATTCCTCGACCGCGCCGGGCCGAAGCGGCGCGTCCCCCGCCTGAGGCTTCGGCGTCTGATGCGCGCCGCATCCGGCGATCACCATGAGCGCCCCCAGGAACAATAGAAACTTGGGCATCGGTTCGCTCCATATGTCATAAGGTTGTCCCCCTCCAATAAGTCGTCAGGTCGCGCTTGCAAGCTCCGGCGGCCGGAGCATGGGAATTTAACAGGTCCGCCGGTAAAACGCCATGCGCCGCATGATCGCGAAACGCGGCTTCGCGCGGGGACCGACTGGTTTTGAATTTCTCCCGGACCCCGCCCGGATGTTGCGGAAATATTTTGCGCGTCTCGCCAAGGCCGGCGGGCGATGAAGCGGCTGCGGGTCAGGCCAGCGGCCGGGTCCAGCGCCAGACGGCGGCTATGGCGGCGCCTTGGGCGATCGGCGGCAGGGGATCGGACAACGCCAAGCCGGCGGCGCACCCCAGAATGCCGAACGCCAGCAGGGTCGCCCGCATCCAAAGGGGGACGCAAAGCCCCTTTCGCAGGAAGGCCCACGCCCATGCGAGCAGCGGCAACTGGCCCAAGACGGCCGCGGCCATGAGCGCCCAAGCCCAGATCATCGAGTTAATGGCCGTGCCCGCCCCGCTCTCTGATCGCGTAATCGAAATGGCGCTTCCCGAGCCAGCGCACGCCAAGCACGTCGGAAAAGCCCACCATGGCGCGCTGCCAGTTGGTGTATTTGGACACGCCGCGCGTGCGAGGCCGGTGGTTGACCTTGATTTCGGCCACCCGAGCGCCCTCCATTTTCATGAGCGTGGGCAGAAAACGGTGCATGCCGTTGAACCGGGGCAATTTGAGGGTCATCTCTCTGCGCATGATTTTGAGAGAGCAACCGGTGTCGTGGACCTGCTCGCCGGTGAGCCGATTGCGGAAACCATTGCCGATCTTGGAGCCGATGCGTTTGAACCAAGTGTCCTTCCGTTTGGCTCGCCAGCCGATGACCATGTCGTAGCCCTGGTCATAAAGCCGAAGCATGGCCGGGATGTCGGCCGGATCGTTCTGGAGGTCGGCGTCCATGGTGATGACCAGTTCGCCTTTGGCCTCGGAGAAGCCGGCGACAAAGGCGGCGGACTGTCCGCGGTTGGCTTCGAAGGCGATGAACCGGACGGGCGAATGCTCCTGGGCGGCGTCGCGCATGACTTGCAGCGAACGGTCGGTGGAGCCGTCGTCGATGAGCAGGATCTCGTAGGATTGGCCCAACGGGTCCAAAACAGGGCGAATCTCCCGAACGAGATCGAGGAGGTTTTCCTCTTCGTTGTAAACGGGAATGACGAGAGAAATTCTGGGAAGATCGCTTGTGCGTTGGGCTGGGCTGGCTTGATTTTCCAAAATGGGGCGGCCCGCTTTTTGTGGGTTGAACGTTGATCAGCGCCAAGTACGAAGGAGTGTATAGAAAATTTCGAGAAGAAAAGAAAGTCTCTTGACAACGCCGCGCATGGAGCATAATTATCTCTTTCTCGTGACGCGGGGTGGAGCAGCACGGTAGCTCGTCGGGCTCATAACCCGAAGGTCAGAGGTTCAAATCCTCTCCCCGCTACCAACGATTACAAGGCCTTGCAGGCAATTCGCCCGCAAGGCCTTTTTCTTGACCAACCGTCTTCCCGACCTTCCCGAAACCACGAACTCTTGTAGCGCGCCAAAGGTTTTGTAAACAAACGCCATTTAGTTTTGTGTAACCGAGCCGCGATCCAACGCCCGTGGCCCTTGTCTTGCTACGCGCGTGCGCGCGAATGCAACCGCGAGACCACACCCCCACATGTCGCCTTAACAACAAACCCCTGGACCTCCATAAATACCTTATACAACACAATGAATGATATCACATCGATATAGTTATAAGAAATGAGGTGTAGGCGCTGTAAAAAAATTAACATTTTGTTATTTTTTTATTGACTCCCACTGCGACCAGAGCAATGGTGGCCTCAACGGAACACGACAAGAAGGAACGGCACCATGACCAGCAGAAAGTTTGGAGTTGAGATAGAGGTTAGCGGGATCACCATGCAGCGCGCGGCCCATGCGCTCAGGTTGGTTGGATTGAACGCGGAGGCCGAGGGCTACAACCACACCACACGGACTCACTGGAAGGTTGTGACCGATTCTTCGGTGCAAGGCGGGTGTGAGATTGTCAGCCCGGTCCTGCAGGGCAGCGCGGGTCTTGAGCAGGTTGCAGCGGCCGTTACAGCCCTGGACGACGCCGGGGCGAAGATCAACCGCACCTGCGGCCTTCATGTCCACTTCGACGCTACCGGCCTGAATGTTCAGGACATAAAGAATGTCGTTTCTAGATACGCCCGTTTTGAGCAGGAAATTGACCGCTGCATGCCTCCTTCCAGGCGCGGGGACTCCAACGGCTATTGCAAGAGCATCCGGAGTTTCGCCGGCAGCCGGGGGTTCAGAGCGGCCCAGACCATTGCCGACCTGGCCGGCGCGCAAGACGGTCGGTACTTCAAGCTCAACCTGCAGAGCTTCCACCGCCACGGCACCATTGAGTTCCGGCAGCACTCCGGCACGGTGAACGCGGCCAAGACCTTGAACTGGGTTCGGTTTCTGGACGCATTCATCGAGGCATCCCGAAACGCCCCGGCCGAAACGCCCGCTCCAGCAACCACCGCCGCAACTTTTACGGGCAAGACGGCAAAGCTGCTGGCCCTGATTGCAACCGGCGCGGGGATTGAGGACCTGATGCAGGCCCTGAACTGGCAACGCCACACGGTTCGGGCGGCGGTCAGCCGCATCCGGCAGGCAGGCATCCAGGTTAACACCAGCCGCCGGGCCGGACAGACGTTCTACGCCACCCGGGGCCAAGCCGCCTCCCAGCCGCCCGCCCGCCAGGACTCTGTTTTCAGGAACGTCGACAACGACGTCCAGGCCTATTACCGCCGAAGAGCCGCCGTTTTGGCGGCCTAAGAGGAGGAACAATATGCCTCTATATAGAACCCCTGACGGCGCGGAGTTTCTCGCGGCCAGCCCGGCCGAATTGGCCGAGCAGCTACGAGAGTCAAAATTCATCCCTGAAACCACCATAGCGTCCTGGATGGCGGCCAGCGCGGAGCGAGCCCGCGTCCTGGATGTCGTCCTGCGCACGGACACCGTAGAACACCACATCCAGGATATGCTGGACGGCGGCTTGCTTAACCTGATGGATGACTGACCCGTGACCGCCGAGGAATATCGCTCCGAGCTCCGGCTGCTGGGGATGTCGCAAATCGGTTTGACCCGTGTGATCCGGCACCTGGCCGACTCCTCACCATCCGCCGTGACGGCCAACCGGTGGGCAACGGGGGAAACCCCCGTGCCCGCCACCGTGGCCGCCTTGCTGCGGGTTATTGGGCGCCTACCCAAACGGACGCTGGATGAGTTGCGACGCATTGCCAAAGACAACTCCCTCCCCCATCAATAGTTGCTAATGAACACCTCACGGCCGGCCTTGGGTTTCCCCTGGCCGACCGAGTATTTGGTCTGGACCGGCTCGATGCGCAATCCGGCGAACAGCTGGCGGATCTCGGGCACGTCGTTCATGGAAACGAGCATCTTTCCTTTTATGTTTTTGGCCAGATCGGCCAGCTGGGCGAAATCATCCCGCCCGAACGAATTTTCATCCTGCGGGTAGTGCTTCTCCGTTCCCCAGTATGGCGGGTCCACATAGAAGAACGACTTGTCACGATCATACCTCGGTATCAGATCGTTATAGGTCATGTTTTCCACCGTCACACGCGCGAGACGCAGATGCGCAGCCGAAAGGTCTTCCTCCAGTCGGAGCAAATTCAGGCGTGGCATACATTGGGCCGAAGTGCCGAAAGAAGGGTGGACCATTCGACCCCCGAAACTGTTTTTCAAAAGGTAATAATACCTGGCCGCCCGTTGAATGTCGGTCAGGGTGTCGGGCGCGGCCTTGAGTTGGCGCTGGAACTCGTCGCGGGCGGTCAAAACCCACTTAAAATGACGAACAAATTCCTCCAAATGATTCTGGACCACCCGATACAGATTCACAAGATCATGATTCGTATCATTGATCACCTCCACCGTGCTGGGCTCTTTCGCGAATAGCGCCCACCCTGCACCGGCGCAGACCTCCACATAACATAGATGCTCAGGGATTCGTCTTACGATTTCCCCGCGCAAGAGTTTCTTTCCACCGATCCAGCCTCCAAACGGCGAACGCAACATTCATATATCCTTTACACTTTAGGCCTCCGCCTGCTATCTCTCTTGCGCCCCGCGCGGGGTTTACAGGGAGCAGCGGGCCTTGGCTCGTGGACCGGCGTTGCCGCGCCGGGCCAGTGAGGCGGGGTCAATCCGCCTCGCCTGCTCCACTCCTAGCTCACGCAATCCGGCGGTGTAGGCCAGACCACGGCCGCTGGGTAGTCGTAGCCCTGCGGGATTCGCCGCAGCTCCTGAATATAGGCCAAGAGCTCCAGATACTCGGCATCGGTCAGCGTGGCGGCGGTGAGCGAGCCGGCCGTAACCAGCGCCGTCTCCTGCATGTGCCGCATGACCAGCCAGTCGGCGGCCGCGATCAGCGCGTCACGCCGGGCGCGGGTGGCGCGCCAGACGAAATCATCCACATCGGCCATGTCCACGCCGGCGCCCGCGAACTCCGCGTTGGCCATATCGTCCACAACGGCCTGCGCCTCCGCCTTGGTGCAGTCGAGGACCACAACCAGTTGTGTCCCGCGCTCGATCCAATCCAGCACAGTGTTGTTGCCGAGGTCGGGGTAGCGTTTGCCGCCACCGTGACAGTCGTTAAACAAAATCAAACTTGCTTGTATGATTTGCATTTTGCCTCCTATGCCGAGGTGTCAATTAAACATTCTGACGCAGCAACGACGTATTCAACGACCCCTCCCATTGTCTGGGAGTTCGAGCCGGGTCCCTCAACATCGCTGAACAAATGACCCATGACAGTTGTCGGTACTTTGGTCGTACTTGACGACACAAAAATATCTCCGGCCACAAAATCGCTGAGCTTATTGCATTTGTTTGACGAAAACCCGTAATACAGGTTGGTGCCGTCATAAAACATGTACAGATAACATTGGCTGTTATTCGGCACAGAGTTTTGGGTTGTGCCGCCCTGGTTCGCAGCAAGTCCGAGTTTTAACGTGGACAACGTCACTGTGAATCCAAAAGACAAATCAAACGGCACTGCCCAGAGATTTGTTTCCACTATATTTATAATTTTGTACTTGATGATATAAGCCCATCCGGCAGTCGCCCCCACGCAAATAGATGGGAAAACAATACTTTCGAACCCCTGAGGGCTGTTGTACCCGGATTGAACCGTACGGGCTAAGGGATCACCCGTAGCTCCGGGGACGCTACCCATCTGCTCTATAATGCGGTCACTTGCGGTCCAGAAACTGGGACCGCCGGACGCCAATTCGTTTCCCCCTGCGGATGGATTGACCATTTTGACAACTGCCACACAATTATCAGCCAGCCCGGCCTCAGATGATTCGTCCCATGCTGCCCATTTACTTGCGACACTGAACGCTGTCGCCGTGGTAAAGCTCACGGCCTCGGACCAATCCGATTCAACCGGCGTTCCGGAATCGTCGCGATAGCGGCAGCGGACCTCATATTGCGTGGATACGACCAGAACGCCCGCCGGCACGGTGACGGACTCCAGATGGACCGCATCGGCCAGGGACTCCCAGACCGGGTTCGACCACCCCCCGCCAGCGGCCTGGACCTGCCAGTCCGTATTGAGGTGGTTGCCGGTCCCGTTGGTAGAGTAGGCCGAGGCCGCAATTTCAGGCGTCTCGCCGATGTCCGTGGCCCCGGTCGCCGGGGAGGTGATGCTGGGTTGGGTGACGAAAATGAAGGAGTCGGCCGTAAAAAACGAAATCACCTCGGACCACGGGGACCAATTGCCGTCCGCGCCCTTGTGCCGGGCGCGGACGTAATAGAGCTGGTCGGCGAAAAGCGCTCCAGGTCCAACGGTGTAGCTCGTTAGGTTGGCCGCATCCTCGCCGCTGTCCACGACGGGCGATGTAAAACTGGCCGTCGTGGCGACCTGAAATTGGCTGGCCGCATGGGTCTGGCCTCCATCAGCTGAAAGCGCGCTGGTCGTGATGGTTGGCGTCTCGCCGATGCCCGTAACGCCGTCGGCCGGGCTGGTAATAGTCGGCTGGTTGATGGGCGTGTCGCCTACTGTCAGCGTGATGGCGTCCGACCAGCTCTGCGAGCGAATGAGGCCATGCTCCCACAGTTGCGCTCGGATGCTGTAGGTCGCATCGGCCGAGACCTCGGGTGCGGTCAACGTGAACCGGCCCAGCGCCGCGTTCCAGACCATGTTGAAATCGTCGGTGACGACATCGCCATCCACATTCGTGATTTCGATGACCGCCTCGATGTCCCAATTACCGGTCATATAGCCCTGCACGCCGATCACCGTTTGCCCACCCTCGTCGATCTCGCCGGCGCCCACGAAATAGAGCGTCGGCGACTGGACGCGCAGCCCAGGATGGGCGTTGCTGGCCGAATTATGCTTATCGATATCGTCGAGGGACGCCGAGACGAAGCGGTCATCGATTTGGATCGTCACCTCGGAGCCGGTGACGCACCGGATATAAATTTTCAGCGGAATTTCGATAACAACGCCTGTGGCCTCAGATAAATACGACGACTGGTCCGCGGAGACATAGTCCGCCATGTACAGGATTTCGCCGGCGGTGGGATGTTGGGCGATGATGCCGACTTCGGTTATTGAAAACCCTTCCCCCGCAGCGAGGCCGCTGTTGGTCGCTGTGCCGCGCACCACAGCGGTGCTGCCGGATTGGTCGATGGACGAGATGGACACGGATAATCGTTGATCCGCCAGCGCAGCGGGCGGAGTCCCCGCCTGCTGCGCATCGGTCCAGGCGCCGGCGCCCAGCACGATCTTGGTCAGCTGCAACTCCACCCCCTGGTGAACCTGTTGCAGCAGGGAGCTGCCGGCCGTCGTCAATCGCATGTTATTAAACTGGCTCATTGAGTAACCTCCTCAGGCAGATATCCAGATAATATGATCGGCATACAGGCGACACCGACGGCGGTGAGGTTCACGTCCTGCACCTGAACATCCGGCGACGGCAAGAGCCCGTGCACAAGCAGCGGCATGGCCGCGACGCCAACGGCGGACAGGTCCACGTCTGTCACGGTGACGGACGTGTCCATCAGCCCGGTGATAGAGACGCCCAAGGTCGCCACACCGACGGCGTTGATGTCGGCCTGATCCTCTTGCAGGGCCTGGATCGAGGCCAGCTTGGACCGCGCCGGCTTGTACTCGTTGATCAGCCACGCCAAAAACTCGCTGTCATCCACAGATTGCAGGAGGTCGGCCGCCAATTGCACCCGGAACTCGGCCCAGCGGTCCTCATCCTCATCCCGGACGTTGACAAACACCGCATCCGGGAATCCGAAATACTCCAGGATGACCGGCATGCCGGCGTGGCGGCCGCCGAGCTGCTGCCAGGCGTAGGCGCGGACCACGCGCTGCCGCCATTGCTCGTCCGACTCCAGCCGGTAGCGCGTCAGCCCGCGGGACGCGCCATGCAGGTCGATATAGTCATCCTCACACAACTCCGGGCAAAACTGCTCGCGCAGCCACTTGATGGCCGTGAGCGCCTCATCCATCTCGCCGGCCACGCCCTCCAGGATGCAGGCCAGCGGACCCCGCCGATGGACCAACGGCCAGCGGAGCGTGTCGCGGATGTAGGCCCACATGCCCATGGCTACGCCTCCTCCGCCCAGGCCGTGGTCAGCGTTATCGAGGACAACACAGCCAGCGCGTCCGCCGCCACCTCAACGTCAGCTGTCGGGTTTGTCCAATTGATGCGCTTGACGCCATTAACGGCCATAATGACGTACGCTAGGCGGTCCAATGTCAGATCCTCGCCGATCTGCAACGGCTCCACACCGTCCACCTCGTTAGGATCCTCGAATACCGCTTGGATGCGCGCCAGGACCGTGGCCTTGATGGTATCGGCGTCGCCGGAGACCAACTCCAGCTCGGCCTCAATGTCCACATCCACGCCATCCGGCCCGCGCACATCCACGTCGTCATTAATGGGGCGCTTGGCCTCGATCACCTCGGCCACGGACTCCACCAGCGCATCCGTGGGCAACCCGGCCGAGCCCTTGAGCACGACGTCAACAGTGCCCTGGCCGCGCGGATGCTGATCCAAAACGGTCACGGCGATGACGCCGTCCACGGACAGCGCCCAGGACTTGTAGGCCGCGGCGCGTACGCCATTGTCCGCCTGCCATGCGAGTTGATACCGCTCTTGCAGGGCCTCATCCGTCTCTTCGTCCGCGCCCTCGGATGTCAACCAGTCGGAGGCGTTGGTCACAGCGGTGACGCCGGTTACGGACGTAACCAGCACCGTAATTTGATCGGCCACGGCGTTACTGGCCGCGCCATACTCCTCGGCCTCCACCTCGGCCGAAATCGTGGTCGCCCCGTCCGGGAGCACCACGTCGGCCGTGGTGGCGTAGCGGTAAACATTGCCTGCGCCGTCCGTGGGCGTGCGGACGATCGTCCCGGCCGGGATCCGGATATTACCGGACTCCTCACCCGTAAAAACCACGGCCCCCGTGGCTTTAGTGGCGGACTTGCGCGTGATGTCCACGCCCTCACAATGAAGATCCAGCCAGTCGCCCGTGGCGGACGACGGAAACGCCTGCTCCAGGATAGCGGCCAACGCCAGATAGAGCTGGTAGATGACCCAGGCGACGATCTCCAATATGCCGCGCGCCACGCCCTTGTTGAGGTTGAGGCGCGTAGGCAGGTAGCCGGCGGCCGCATATTCGTCCTGCTTGGCCTCGATGCGGCTGTAGATGCTCTCGCGGATCTCGGCCAGCGTCTTGGAGACAGGTATCGCCATTACACGTCCCTCGCGTCGATATCATCCACAATAACGTCGACTCTGGAGTCGCCGCCCACGGTCACGATCAAATTGTAGGGGTGGGTCTCGTCGATAAATGTAAACGTAACGCGGGCGGTAATCCCGGTCTCGTCCCAGCTTAGAATCTTGCAGCTCGCGGAGCCGATCACCACGCGCGGGTCCGCCTGCACCCGTCGCCGCACCTCCTGGCAAAACGCCGCGCGGGTGGCGGAGGTCGACTCCTCCTTGATCCAATAATGGACCAAGGAGCCGAAACCCACATCATAAAAAAGCTCGCCGAGCGGCGTAAATAACCGTAAACGGATATCCTGGAGCCCGGTGTCCACGCCGTCCGTCAGGATGAGCGATCCATCGGCGGCCACTTTGGGCTGCCAGTCATCGTCCAGAGCGATGTCCTGGCCGTAGATGACCTCACTCATATGGCGCCTCCGGATCGGGTCGCGGCGTCGCTGTTGCCCGTGGTGACCAGGTCGCCGTTGATGGTGACATTGCCGGTAATGACGACGTCCCCCGCGATCGTTGTGGCGCCGGTAATGCTCGCCGGGCCGGTGAGCGTGTAGGAGCCCTCATGCTCGCGGTAGGCGCGCTCATGCGTCTGGCCGATGTCGCCGCCGGCGCCGGTGCAGCCGATGTCGCCCACGAGGTTGATCGTCGGCGCCTGGATCGTGGCCGCCCCGGAGACCACCACTGTCCAGCTCCCGCCGACCGTTGCGCCGTCATCGCCCGTGATCGCCGTGGAGCGGACACCGGAAACGGTCAACGACTCGTCGCCGCCCACCGTGGCGGAACGGTTGCCGGCGACCGCAATGGTCTCGTCGCCGCCCACGCTCTTGGACTTGTTGCGGCCGATCTCCTCGGACGTGTCCGTCCCGATTTCCGAGACGCAGTTGGCCGGGGTGACGTGAATGATATTGGAATCGGCGTCGATCTTGATATGGACCCCCGGCGTCTGCTGGATGATCAGTCCGCCCACCTCGCACTCGGGCGCCGCGTTGACATGCCAGCGCACGTGCGAGATCCAGGGGTAATCCGGATCGCCGTCGAAGTAGGAGACCACGACGTACGTCCCCTTGGCCGGAGGACAGACCAGGCCGCGCTGCGCGCCGCCCCAAAAGATGGGTATCTCTACCTTGGGGATGACCGGCGCGTCCTCGTCGACCGACTCGTCGGCGCGCAGGGGCTGCACATCCGCCCAATACTTGCCGGCGCTGGCGTAGGTGGCTGTCACGCGGCCCTTGACGGGCATCCGGTAATACGCGCGCAGGTTGGGCATGACCAGCTCGACCACGCGCTTGAGCAGCGTCCGTAGATCAGTATTGCCCATGCTCCACCCCATATTGGATATAGGTGCGGGCCTTGGAGCCCGTCACCTCGTGTCGCACGGCCAGCGCCCGGAACGATCCGGACACGCCGCGGCGGTTGTCGGTCAACTTGAACAGGCGAGAGTGCGAAAAATCAGGCAAAAGGAATGTCTCCACCTCATTAAGGCCGGCCGCGTCCGAGGCCGGCGCGTGGCGGATGAGTCCGGCGCCCGTGGCGATGACAGGGACGTCGCCGTCCTCGTCGTGGTCGCCCCAATGCACGCCGTCCGCCCCGAGCCAGAGCGCCCAGGCGGACATGTCCACGCCGCACGCCCGTTCCGCGCTGTGAGCGACTTGCCGGGCGACCTGCCACGCGGGAATGGTCGAGACGTTGCATCGGGGGAGCGTGCAGCCCGGGCTGTCGATCTGTGCGATCGCCAACCCGGTCTGGCCCACGGCCCAGCGCACGATGGCCTCGGCCGTTTCGTCCATCCACGCCTGAGTGACCAGAGTAGAGTCGAGCAAGAGCGCCTGGGTGTGCGCCGCGCCGACCTCGATCTGATCCGGCGTCTCGCCGGGCCGGGTCCACATGACGGTCCCGACCCAGGACGTCGGGGCCTTGTCGCGGTAGCCCAACCGGATCTCCATTGCATCGCCGGCCGACACGGATTGCGCCAGCTCGCCCTTGGGGTCAGGCAGGGTGACGCCGGCGCGGGGCAGCGGCGCATGCCTCCGGCTCTCGATCCAGAGCCGGGGGCACCGCAAAACCTCGCGGCCGGACAAAAAAATATGCGTGCGCACGCCGGATATCTGCATGCCTACCCCAAGTCGATAACGAGCGGCGGCTCGTCATCCTCTCCCGGGTCCACACCGGGAGCGCCGGCGCCCTTGGCCGCATCCGAGGCGGCTACGCGGGACTCGACGGCCACAACGGCCGGCTGGTGCTCCTGAAAAGCAAGGTTCGCCGCAATCACGTCATCTTGATCTGTCTCGGACGAATCCAGGCCCGCAAACACCACCTGATCCAATCCGCGCGCCGAGGCGTGGCGGTTGACCAGATCATAGACCTTAGGGTTGCCGGCGGAGTCGTATCCGCGAAAAATAGCGTCCAGAGAGGCGAGCTTGTCGTAGCAATCCGTGTCGTCGTCGGTCAGCAAATCGACCTCAGCGGTCACGTCCATATCCTCCCACCCAAGCGGGACCTTGACCTTGCCCGACAGACCGTCCTGCTTGGCCTCGTCAAAGCGGACCTGGCCGCGGATGTTGAGGCGCCGAAACACGCCCGGCAACAATTCCCCGCCCAGGGTGATCTGCCCGTCCTCAAAGGAGAGGATGCCGTCAGTCGCCATCGTAGCCCTCCACGAGTTGCTGGAGTTGCGTCACAAAATCACTGGCGCTACCGACGCCGGGCAAATTGACGGTGAGATTTTGGATGACCACTTGCCGGCCGGTCTGTTGAACGGACGCCCGAGATTTGCCCGAACCGGCCGCGGCGCCGGGGGCAGGTCCGGACACGGCGAGCGCCAGCTCCGGACCCGGCATGGCTCCGCTCAAGGCAGACTCCATGACGCCGGCCAGGCCGCCGGCGCCGCGCTGAATGCCCGCGCCGAATGTCTCGGTGAGCCGCTGTCCGGACAAGGTCAGCGTGCTCAACGGTCCTGTTTTGGCGTCGGAAAAAGGCAGCAGCTCCCGCAACTTGCCGAGGCCGCTTTTGAGCAGCTCCACCGGGGCCATAATGACGCTTTTGATGCCGTCCACAAACGTCATCACCAGCGCCCGGCCGGCCTCAAAGAGGTCGATCTCGCCATTAAGCACCTGCCCGATGGTCCGGATAACCTTGAGCAGGATCTCAATGGGCGTCAGCGCCACGCGAACAGCCACGGCCAAAATGCGAAACGCCCCGCCCACAACAGCGCCGATGACCTGGCCGAAGAGCCGCCAGCCCGAAACATCCGTGGCGCCGGCGGTGCCGAAGAGCATGGCGACCACCTCGCTCAAGGCGTCCAGGAGCGGTGTAAACGCATCGCCCAGCGCCAGCAGCGGAGTAAACGCATCGCCGATCCCGTCCATCGCCGCGCCGAACCCGGCGACGACTCCAGACCAAACCTGTTGCAGACGGTAGATGACGCGCGAGATGGCGGTCACCACGCCCACCAGCCCGGCGGCCTCCAGGCTCTTGCGCAGCTCGCCCGACAGCTCGCCGGCGCCGCCCTTGAGCGACGCAAACACGGCCCGCACCCCCTGGAAGACCAAGTTGACCCTATTCCACCAGCCCAAAACAAAATCCCGGATGCCGCCGAAATTGGTCTTAAAGGCCACCAACAGCGCCCCGACGGCCGCGATGACCAGCCACACGGGCCAACTGATGGCCGCCACCAGCCCGGCAACCGGGGCCAGGGCCGTCGAGACAAACGGCAGCGCCGCGGAGAGTCCCCAAGCGGCGGCCGTCATTGCTGTGATCGCCAACACGCCTGTGGCGAGCACCCCCACTAGGCCGATAATGAATTTGCCCACAGCCGTCCCGGCCAGAGCGTTAAACCAGCTCACGGCCGTGGCGACAGCCGACACCAGCGGTTTGAGAACCGGCAAAAACACCTTGCCGATGGTGATCTGCAGACCCTCCCAGGCGCTGCCCAGAATGGTGATAACGCCCTTGAGATTGTCGAGCTGCCGGCCGGCCACGTCCGCCGCCGCGCCCGCGGAATCCTTGATCACCGCGAGGTATTTGGTGATGCCGCCCATGCCTTGTTGTTTGATCAGCTCAGACATGCCGGCCATGGGAATCTGTCCGAAAACGTCGCTGATGGCGGCCAGTTGATCGGCCGAACCCATGCCCTCCATGGCCTGAGCCATGTCGCCGAGCACGGCGATGGGGCTCCGGAGCGCGCCGGTGGCGTCCGCGGCCGACACGCCCAACCGTTTGAGCGTGGCCGCGCCTTCGGCCGCCGGCGCAGCCAACCGCACCAGCATGGCCCGGAGCGTGGTGCCGGCCTGGCTACCCTTGATGCCCACATTACCCAAGAGCCCGGCCATGGCCGTGGCCTCGGCCAGGGACATCCCGGCGGCCGAGGCCACCGGCGCCAC
Source organism: Desulfovibrionales bacterium (assembly GCA_030156255.1). Classification (GTDB taxonomy): domain Bacteria; phylum Desulfobacterota; class Desulfovibrionia; order Desulfovibrionales; family Desulfovibrionaceae; genus JASGMV01. The sequence goes on along the minus strand of JASGMV010000010.1, from coordinate 59,050 downwards.
ATATTTCATGGTGTCGCCGAGCAGCTCTAAATTTGTATTGGCCGTGGTAATGCCGACGGTCAGGGTATCGGCGACCTCGCTCATGCGCGAAGCCTCCAACCCGAAGCCGCTCAAGATGTCGCTGGCTATATCCGCAGTCCGCGCCAGATCGGTATTGCCGGCGCTAGCAAGGTTGAGCACCCCCGGCAGCGCCGCCACGTTTTGCTGGACGTTAAACCCCGCCATGGCGAGGTATTTCTCCGCCTCGGCCACCTGGGAGGCGGACCAGGCCGTGGAGGCCCCCAACGACAGAGCGGCCTGCTCCAGCGTGGCCATCTCCTCTGTGGATGCGCGCGACACCGCGCCCACCGCGGACATGGATTGCTCAAAATCGGCCGCCGTCCTGACCGGCCCGGCCAGCCCCATGAGCAGCAGGCCAGCGGCCGCCGCCAACGGCAAGAGTTTTTTGGTCAGCGCGGCGGCGCCGGCGGACAGCCTGCCGGCCGCCGCCTGGGTGGCGCCCATGGCGGCCTTGATGCCCCGCAACGGCCCGCTGATCATGTCGATCAGCTGGAAGCTTGCGAAGACCGCAAAAACCTCATCCACGGCCGGATGCTCCCATGATCTTGCTCATCGTCTCCCAATACCGTTTCTCCAACCAGACCGCCTGGGCCGCCTGATTGGAGAATCGCTCGGGATCATTGGACGGCCGCTCGTGCAGCCAGTGTTGGATCATCGCCATGTACTGCTCGACGTGGCTCTGATCCAGGCCCTGCCGGGCCTGGATCATCAGTTTCCCAAGCTGCCCACCCCGATGGACCCGAAAATAGCCGTCCCCATGGTCACGGGCAGGCCGGGATAGGCTTCGAAGTCCGCCACCATTTTGGCCTTGTCCTCCGCATGGACGCATCCGATGCAGAGGTTGCGCATGGCCTGGGAGCTGTCCTTCAGCACCTGCTTCTGCGCCCGTCCCACTTCCTGAGGCGTCGGCCGCCGGAAACGGTAGGACACCGCCACGGTGTCGCCCCCGGAAAAGCGGTCCTCAAAAGAGTGATCAAAGGCCGTGTACGCCTGTGCTTCCGTGTTTTTCGTTTCTTCCGCCATTTTCTGGTCCTCATAGCCAAGAATTACAGGTTAATACGCCGGCTCGCCGTTCCAGCGAATCGGCGAAAAGATCGTGAAATCCAACGAGACGGCCCCGGCGTTGTCGTCGTCCGACTTGGCCGAGGTGTCGTTTTTGCTGATTTTGCAGTCGGGCAGGACATCGGTCACGGTGTCCTGATCGTCATTGGCGTAGCTCACGACAATCGCGAAAGGATCGCCCGCGTACACGCTGCCGCCCAATGCCGTGCGCAGCCACTCATACTCGTCGCGGTCCAATTTCAGGGAACCGCTGGCCTTGTAGTTTTTACGTCCATATCCACGAGGCTTGGCGCCCTTGCCGTACCGGGACTCCAAGGGGCGCTCGTCGCTATAGGATATCTCGGTGACGCCGATGGCCGTCCCCGAGGGGAGCTGGATCGTCACCGACTCCCAGTCATAGAGGTTGCCGTTGATCGCCATATCGCCTCCTTACGCCTCCGACTCCATCCGGGGATCAAACGAACTGCCCGCGTACACGTAACGGGCATACAAGCTGATCTTGCGGATGATGGGGATGCCGATAAGTGTGTAGGTGACCGCCACGCCGTTGTTGACGATGTCCTGGCCGGCCGGGATCGTGACCACATACGCGGCCAGCTCCTGCGGTATGGCCGCCACCATGGAGTCGAGGCCATGCTCCAGGTTGGCCTTGAGGTAGGCGAGGCCCGAGGCGTCCTCGCCGAGCAGCGCGTCGCCCACCTCGTCGTACATACTCTTGAGCGCCTGCTTGCGGCCGAGACGGACGGCCTTGAACACCGTGCGCAACACCGGCTCATACTGATAGTCGCTCGTATCCTCGGCCATGGTCTTGGAGTCGCCCCAATACGCCGAGGACAACCCCGCATAGGTCCGGGCCGTCACGTACCTAGCGTCCTCCAAGGTGGATTGATGCGCGGACTTGTAGTCATCGGGCAGCGTGCCTTGGCTGATCCCGCCATCGCGCACCCGGCCGGCCGCCCGCTGCACAGACAATCCAATGACCCGCCCGGCCTGGAGCCCGGCCCAGTTGCGCACTTTGGAGTAACCCGAGGAGTCCACCACCTCGCCATAGGCGGCGATCACCTGGACAAAACGGTGAGAAAAGTCTGCCTGCTCCTCGACCAGCGCCGCCACCCAGTCGTCGATGTCCTCATCGTCGTAGGGCATACGGGTCTCCAATTTGAAAAACGTCGGCCGGTGCTTGTCCCACAGCTCGTCCGCCACCACGCCCACGGCCGCCCAATCCACCGAGTCGCTCGGGCCGACCACGTAGACGAACTCCACGTCGTACAACTCCAGCGGCGTCTCGATGGCGTCGATCACGTCCGTGATCGTGGGGACCGGAGCCAAGACGTCAAAGGTATAGGTGTCGCCGGTCACATACGTGTCGTCGGCAAACGTGATGGTCACACCGGTGGAGCCCACGGCCAGCGCCCCGTCCAACGGAATGGTTTTGGTCGATCCGTAGTTGTCGCCGCCGTCCACGGACAATTTGTAAGTGCCCTCGTTGAGCCCGCCCCCGGACACGATGACCAGTTCCACCTGCGCCGCGGCCAGGGGATCGCCCGAGGCCGAGACGGACGGCCCGTCACCCACCTTGGAGATAGGGCCGATGGGCGTGCGCACCACGTAGCTGTACGTGTCGCCGGCGACCTGGTCGCCGGCCCCGAGCACCAGGGTGGTCCCGGTGGCGCTGATGGTTACCTGTCCGTCGGACTCGGTGGCTGCGGGGTCCGTATATGTGTCGCCGCCGTCCAGGGACAACTCGTAGGTCGCCGTCCCGAGCGCGCCGCTTGCGGCGATGCGCACGACCACGTCGGCGTTGGCCGCGGCCACGCCAGAGATCGCTGCATCCGGGCCGGTCCCGGTATGCGCCAGATTGGAGATGTACCCGCCGGACTGCCCGGTCACGGGCACGGCGATGACCACCGCGTCTTGGCCCGCGGTCGCCAATACATCGCGCATGGCGTCCGCCAGCGGGCCGACGCCCAGCGTGTCCTCCACGTCCGAGTCCGGCCCCATGAGGTAGCCCTTGCCCACCGTTCCGACGGAGCACACCCCGGCCACCAGGGCGGTCCCCTCGACACTCCCGGGCGTCAGACCCGAGGATCCGTCCACCAGATACTCATATACATCGCCCATATGCGCCTCCTAGATGCGCCCGCCGCCGACCGTCCGGGCTCGGAGCCGGGTCAATGCGTCATCGAAATCATCCTGGGTCACGTGCTTGCCGGCGAGCCAGCCGGCCGCTCGGCGCAGGGCCGCCAGCTCCCAGGCCTTGACCCCGGCCTCTTTGGCCCACTCCTCAACCAGCGCCAGCGTGACGCTCTTCTTAGCCATTGTCGGCCTCCTTGTAGTCGACGCCGTCCTTGATGTTGACGTCGGTAATCATGACCGTGACCGTCTCCCGGGTGATCCGGCCCGTAAACACGATATGGATCGCGGCGCGGCGGCGCGCGACGACCTCAACCATAGGCGGCTCGTATCCGGATCGCTCCGCTCGGGACGGCCGCACTGTGACCAGGTTGCCGGCGTCGTCCGCGACTTTGCCGGGCAACGCCAGCAAAAACGCCTTGACCGCCGCCTCCAGCGCCGCCTCGTCGCCGTCCCAGACCAGCTCGGCCCGGATGGACAGCGACCGCACAAATATCTGTTCAAGGATAGTGCGGTACTTGCCGTCTGTTTTCGGCGTCGGCGATTTTTTGAGCCGCCGGAATTTACGGGTCAGCGGCTCGGTGAGGATTTGCACCTGACAGCGAGGACAGGCTTTGGTCACCTCCCCGGCCGGGGACAACCGCACGACAGCGGACTCGTCGATCCCGGCGGCCACGGCCGCCTTGGTGATGAGCTGCTCGGCGAGCGCTCTCACGATCGCCTCCCAGTGAGAGACGAGACCATATGCTGGCGCATCATCTCTTGGATCTCTTTGAGGTCTTCGTCGGAGAGCCCTAAATAGGGACGCGGCGACAACTCCACCGCGTGATTGCGGCCGGTCTTGGCGCCCAGTTGGTGGGCGCGGCCAGACACGTTGTTGGTCCCCCACGCCACATGGCTGTCGGACGCCTCATACGCGATGGAGCCCTGCAACCTAGCGGTGTCCACGAGCGTTTTGCCGCCCTCACGCTGGGCGCGTTGGGACGGCTTCCACGGCGTCCCGTCCGGGCCGACTCCATGCTCGAATCGTTCCTGCGTGCTGGACACCATAGCCTCGCCGATGTTGGCGGCCAGTCGCCGCGTACGCTGCGCCCGGCTGATGGCCGATCCGACGGCGCGTTGCGCCACGGTCATGTCCATCTTGAACGAGCACCCGGCCATCAAAACCGCTCCCATGTCTTGCGATCAAATATCCGCGCCGGCGCGATGACCGACACCTTGGCGTCGTTGACCTCGACCGCGCCAAGCCGCTCGAAACCAAGATCGTCCTCGCCGTCCCGGATGCGGGCCAACGCCTTGCGCGCTTGCTGCACCTGATCCAGCAAAAATTTAAACTCGGTCTCATTGAGCAGGGAGGTGACCGCCCCCACGATCTTGTGGGCCGCGAGCGTGGCCGCGATCTGCCGGAGCGTGTCCGGCACGCTGGGCAGAGGCAGCACGTACACCGGCCGGAGCGCATCCTCGACCATGCTATTGGCCGCGGCCACGGCCTTGGCCTGGATACCCTCGGCCAATTCCTCGGCCTTGGTCAGATAGGCTTGCAGCACGACCTCAGTCAGATCGTCAGCGGTGCAGTAGGCGGCGGGCATGGCCGATTACTCCTCGCCGCCCAGCACCGTGGCCCAGCATGTGGCGCGGGGCACGGGCGCCGGTAAACACTTGCTTTGGGCGACCAGTTCGATGTTGCCGGTACGTTCGGCTTTTACGGTCTTGACAAAGAGCGGCAGAGCCTGGAGGCCTGAGTCCAAATCGTCGAGGGCGGCGTAAAACCGCGTCCACCCGCCACTGCCGTCGGCCCAGGCCACCACCGCATTAGCAGGAATCTTGAGCACATCCTCTCCGGTGAGCGGATCGGGATAGGTCTCGGCCATCTCCTCCAAGAGCAACCCCCCGAAATCGATCGCACCATCCTTACTTTCGACTTTAAATGCGATTTTAAGCGCCTGCGCCGCGGTCATCGACTCCACAACGGAGTAGGCCGCCTGGAAGGCGTCCTCCCCCGCCCAATAATGCACCTTGCCCCCCAGGCCAGCCTTGCGCACCAACGTGCGCATGCCCTTGAGCGTCCGGCGGATGGCCGCGGCCTTGATGTCGGCGGCGTCCCACAACGTCTCGGGCGCATAGCTCTTGGTGTCGCCATAGTCATACTCCCAGGTGTCGTAGCCGGCGCCGTCGTCACGGGCCACGGGCCATGAAATCTTGCCGGTCAAGGATTGCGCGGCTATCGCCTCCGTGGTGTCGCGGATGACCTGCCGGAAATTATCCAGCTTGGCCGTGCGCCAAGCGGTGAGCGAGGCGAGCTTCGGGGCGATCATGCGCAGGTTGCTGAGATCCTGCCCGGTGATGTCGTCAAAAATCTTGATGGGCAAAGGCTCAATGAGCGCCGCCGCGCCCTTGGGGCCGCCAACGTTGATGGGCTGGCCGCCGCGTGTCACCAACGGCACCGTCTTGGCCGCACGATGGATATCCGCCACGCCGATGGCGGGCAGAGGCGAGTTGATGGCCTTGCGATAGACCGTGTCCACAACCGTGGACTCCACGGGCGAGGCGCTGGTGAGATACCGGCGGATCGCGTCCGGATCGAAGGCCGCTTTGATCTGCGAGTACAAAGACATCTTGAACCTCCTTAGACCGGGTAGACGCCCAACTCGCGCAGCGTCCGGAGAAGGCTGCCCGAGGGCGCGTCGCCCGCAATGTTGGCTTTGAGCAGGGCGGACTTGACCGTGCCGTGCACGATCAAGTTGACCGACGTGGCGTGCGATGCGTCCACAGCCTCATCCAGCACGCCCGCGATCTTGCGGCCATAGGCGGCGGTGATCGCAGCGTCCTCCGCCGGCGCGGCCGCAAAGGTCACGGACAGCGAGCCGGACTTGTAGTCGATCCATCCGGAGCCGCCGGCGTCGCCGGTCAAGCGGCCGTGTCCGTCGTCCGCAAACGTCTCCACGCCGTCCGTCACGGCGAGGGCGCCCGGCTGTGCAGGCGCAAGCGCAAGCGTCGCCGTAAACGTGGCGGCCGTGGCGTCGCCCGTCCCTACTGCCTCGGCCGTGGCTGCGGCGTAGGGGACCGCCTTGCCGGCGCCCCCGTCGGCCATGATCAGGCCCACGGGGTACGTATCCGTCCCGGCGTCGATGGCGTCGGTGCGGATCACCGGGCCATGCGCGCCGGTGGAGGCGCGCTCGACGCCAATGTCAAATCCGCCGATTTTGCCGTTGATAGCCATGTCGCCTCCTAAATCTTGTTGGCGTAGTTGATGGGTTTGTCGTCAACTTGGCCGCCCTGAGGCGCGGCGTGCTCGGACGTCGCCACCTCGTCGAGGAGGCCGGTGTAATTGGCCGGCCGCGCCTCGAACTCCCGCAGGTAGACCTCATCCTGGCCGACCTTCTCGGTCTTGCCGTCGGCCGAGGCGAAATCCATCTCGGCGCCCGCTTGGGCCAGGCTCGCCGCAAACGCCAAAACGCGCGGCTTGTCCGCCGGCAGGATGCGGCCGCTTTTCACCAGAGCGTCCACACGGGCCGTTCGGCTTTTGGCGATCTCGGCCGTCTTGTAGGCCGCGAAATCCTGCTCGGCCTTCTTGGCCTTTTCTTCGGCGGCCACGGCCTTGGCCTCAGCCGCCTTGAGCGAGGCCGAGTGCTCCGCCTCGCGCGCGCCGCTCTCAAACTCCGCGATCCGCCGCTCCAAGTCCTTGACTTGCTGCTGGGCTTGCAGCAGCTGCGCCTCGACACTCATGTGATCCTCCAAAGATTGCGGGCTCTCGCCCGGGTACAGTGCAAACTCGTAGACCTCATCACCCTCGGCGGCGGCCAAATCGATCTCCTTGAGGCCCGGCACGGCCGGAGGGGCGGCGCCCAACAAACCGACATGCCGCAACGCGCCGTCCGGAGCGACCGAGATGGACCGCTTGCGGTAACGCCCCTCGCGGATGGCCTGAATAATCGCCTCGGGCGCGTCCTTGACGTCCACCACCAGCCGGTCGCCGGCCACGCGCGGGTTGACGATCCAGCCATAGGCTGGGCCGTTGGTCTTGGGGTGGCCGACGACCAGCGGCGCCTCGCGCGCGGCCGGATCATAGCTCCCAGCCATCTTGCGCAGATCCTCGATCGACCAGTCCCGCGTGTGGCCGCTGGAGTCGGTCCAACGGCCGACGCGGAACACTTCCATGTTGGTGATTTTTGCCATATGATCCCTCTCTATCCACCTTGGACAATCGACCCCACCCGGAAGGACTTCCGGGGCGCCGTCTCCTCGACAACATTCCTTCGCCGCTCTCTCACCGCTCGCATGGAGCCGCCCTCACCCCCGCCATTGGCCCGCAATGGCGTTTAATTTTTTGTTTACTGGGTTTCCCCGAGCATTCGCCCATCCCTGGCGCCCGGCGCCGGCAGAACGATTTTTAAACGCCGTCTTGACTCGCGGCGGGTTAGCGGTTATTTTGTCCTCACTAGCGGCGTACCCTGAACCTCCGCCGGGGGGGGGCCGTAAGCAAGGGTGTCGCTGGCTCGGGTCCCGGTGCCCGGGCTTTTTTTATGGCTCCCGGTAGAGCAGCACGCCTGCCTTGTTCATCTCCAGCCGTTGTTCCTCCAGGTATTTCAGGATGCGCTGTTCGTTTCCCTGCGGAACAAACACCGTCGACCCCTGCCACTGGCGGCCATAGAGGCGGAACGCCGCGAACCCGCCCACCTTGCCGTTCTTGTCCGCAAACAGCCGAAAAAGATTGAGCACGGCGACGGGCTTGCCGCCGGTCCTGGCCGGGCTCATCCATATCTCCCACGGGTCCAGGATGGTGCGGGCCAACAGCGTGGCGTACCGCTCCCGGCCGCCCTTGGTGATCTTGTAGGTATTGGTGCGTTTGTCCAAAAACAGGCGGTCGCTGATCACTAGCGGACTGCCCACGCCTGGCAGGTTGATCGTTTTGCTCTGCCCGAATTTGAGCCCGAACTCGTCCAGAAAGGCGCCGATGTAGGACACCTGCGTTTTGCCGGCGGGAAGGATGTCGCCGTCCGCAATCTTGCGGATATGCCGCTCCTCCACCTGGTCGAGCGGCAGCCAGCAGGCCGGCGCGGCGTGTTGGCCGTTGCCCTGCGGGCACACGTGCGCGCCGGGCATGGATTGCAGCTTGGCGTCGTCCAACGTCGGGGCCAGCCCGGCCAACCAGTCTTGCCCGACGTTGCCGCTCCACCCCGCGTCCGGCATGGGCGTAACCCAGTGCTCCATGCCGGTTTTGGGGTCCTTGTACAGCAGCCGATCCGGGACGCCCTGGCCGACCTCAATGCCGCGCGCCGCGGCCTGGCGCTCAGAGAGCGTCTGGACCGTGCAGCGGCATGCGAACCCATTGGGCGGATAAAATTGACCCCAAAACGGGTCGTCATACCGGCGAACGGTCCCGTGCAGGGCCGCATGGCTGGGCCGAGTGCGGGCGTCGCCTACGGCCGCATAACGCCAATACGGCCGGGCCTCGGCCGCCTCCATCATTTGCGTGTACCGGCCGGCCATGTAGGCGCTTTGCAAATTGGTGCGTAGGATCAACTCGGCCTTGCGCCGGGCGACCGTGGGCGAGAGGCCGAGTTCGTCCATCAAAAGCGGAGCGACCTCTTGTTTGAATTTCCCGAGGCTTTTGCCTTCCGCCAATGTCTCATGCACGGCGGCCATGACCCGCCCAACCTGATCCAGCTGGGACATGCCCGAGACCGCAAAAGCTCGGGAGCGGGTGACGTTGTCCATCCGCCGGAACGCGGAGTCCGAGACGGCGGCCTTGTCCCGCCAGTAGGCCAGGGCTTCCTTGGGCTGGAGCGCCTCGATGCTAACCGGCATCCTCAGCCTCCTGCTGACAGCTGACGCATAGCCGGACGCCGGGCACGGCCCGCCGCCGGGCCTCGGGGATGGCCGCGCCGCACGCCTCGCAACAGGCGAGGGACTCGCCAACAGGGCCGGCGCCGCGCCGGGCCGCAAGCGCGAGCCGGAGTTGCCATTCCATGGCCGCCTGGGCGCGATCGGCGTCATCAGCCATTGCCGTCCCCCCTCGCGCTGGCCGTGCCGTGGAGTGCGGCATTGAGCATGGCCCGATGGGCCACATCCGCCAGATCGTCCGTATCCATGTCCCGGCCAAGCAGTTCGGCCAACAAGATCATCAAGTCCTCATACGACTCGGCCTTGTTGATGGCGTCTTGGATCTCGCGGGCGTTGGACTGGATAGCCGCGGCCGCCTCATCGGCCAAGCCGTCGGCCAGACTATCGACGGCCGCCTGCGCCGGGTCCCCGGAGGAGGCGACAAAGGCCGCATGGTCGCCGGCTGGCAAAGCCTCGGCTTCACCTCCTCCCTCCAAGTCGAAGTCCTCCTCGGCCAGACCATAGGCCCGGACGTAATAGGGCTTGCGGAACCTCACGCCCAGCCCCTTGAGCTTGCCGTCCAGATCGGCGCGAGCCGCATAATCTTCTGGCTCCACCCACTCCCAGCAGGGCGTCAACACGTCCGGCCCGGCGTTGACCCGGCCGTAGATCCAGCCCAAATCCTCAAAAAACGTCCTGACCAGCCGGGCGTCGCTATTTTGGAGGCCCGCAAGGACTTGATAATGCACCGTCCCCAGCGCCCGGCTGCCCTTGTCCCCGCTATCCGAGGTCAATGTCTGCCCAAGGAGCACCTTGGCGATGGAGGCGTCACATTGGTTGATCAGCTGTCGATGAGCGTCCCCGGCCTTGCCGGACGACTCCTTGAGATCCACCTCGGCGCCGTAGGGCAGCACGGCCACCGCATCCTGGACCATGGCCGCCAAATCCGCGGCTATGTCCCGGCGCTTGGCGCGGTCCGTATTGTCCGGCGCCGTGGCGACGGTCCACGGCTGCCCGAATTTTTCCAAAAAATTCATCCAAAACTGCCACCCGCCGCGTTTGAACGCCACGGGCCACAGGCAGCGGCTGAGCGCCCGGGAGCCGTAGGGATTATCGAACGAAGGGAAATGCCGGGCGGCCAGGAATTTAAACGGCGAGCACGGCTCGCCCGGCCAGGTCCCCAAGCGCAGAAAAACAAGGTGGTTGTCATCACCGGAAAACCCAAACCAAGGCCTCGGCTTGGGCGTCACGGCCGTGAGCCGCATGCGCCCGCCATCCGGCGCCCACATCAACTCGGCCACGGTCAGGCCGAAATACGGAGCGTCCAGCAGCTCGCTCATCAGCGCGTGCAGGTCGAGGTCCTCCAGGTCGCGGGCAAAATTCTTGCAGAGCTGCTCGGCGGCCGGGGTGGGCTGCTCGCCGGCGGGCGCGCCGGGCGTGAGACGCCATTCGCGGTCCAAGGTCTTGGACTTACGGTCCTGCAGGGCCATAAAGACTTGGTCATCGCCCGTTAGCTCGGTGAGGATCTCGGCGCTATCGCCGCGTTTGCGCAACACCGGGTCCGGGTCAGGCAGCACGCCCAGCCAGCCCGCCAGATCGACGCCGGCCGCCTCCCGCGTGGCGATTTCGGCCAGCATCTCCTGGCGGCGCGGCGCCGCCTCAGCGGCAAACTCGCGAAACTCCCCGTTAGGCAGATAGAGACCGCGGCTCATAGGCGATACCCCCGGAACATGGTGGACGTGACGCTCCGCCCGGCCGTGACGGGCTTATCCCAGGCCGGGCCACGGGCCTCTTCGCAGGCGGCCGCCCAGGACAACACGCCGGCCACGGCGGAGTCGCCATGCCGGTATTGTCCATCGGAGCCCTTGACGCGCACGTCCGACATCTTGGGCTGCCCCTTAGAAAGCACTACAAGCCGATGGTCCGCGATGAAGTCTTCGCTCGCCTGCACTATGATGGAGCTATCCTCGTAGGCGCGGCGATAACGCGGAAACCACAAGGCGTACCACGCCGCCGTCAGCATGACGCATTCGACGTGCGCCGGGCCGTACTTCTGTAAACAGGCCTCGGCGTGGCTTTGGCCGTTGCCGCGGGCGTCCAGTTTGATATGGTGGAAGAGTGGCAACCGATCCAAAATAAAAAACAAAATCAACTGCTGTACGTCGAACGGGATTTTGCGCATCTCCAGGTCAAAGGCCGTCCGCCAACGTTCGCGGGTCTCCTCCTGGAGCGTCTTGATGATCGAGAGGTCGCCGTCTCGGCCGAAGTCCTGTCCGACGGCGGTGCGACGATCGGAAGGTAAGGCGTCCAACACAGGCTTGAGCACATCGCAACACCACTTTTCGGCCTCCACGAGACGATTCGGGTCCAAAACCCACTCGGCAGGTCTCTCAAAATGCAAAACGGGGATAGTCGAATCCTGACAATGCTCGATGAGTAACCGCGAAAAATAAACGCCGCTGCCCCGCTTGGGGATGCAATCCAACTCCTCGGCCGCGTCATCAGGAGTCGGATAAACGGCGTAGACGGATCGCCGGTACGCTTCTTCCGCCTCTGGCGACCAGGGTTTTCCGCGGACCAAGCACACCCTGCGATAAAATCCGGCGCGCAGAGCATCGTCAAAAGTAACGGTATGCAGCGACCACGGGAGCTTACCGGCCAAGATGTCGCGGACAAATTCGGCGAAGTCGTTTTGCTCGCCGTTATATGTGGAGACCAGGGAAACACGGCCGCCCCACATAAGGAAAGCAAGAGCTCCCTTGACGACCTCTTTCAGGTTTTCGTGGAACGCCGCCTCATCAATGATGGCGTGTCCCTGGCGAGACCTCCAGTTATGAGGGGCGGAGCTTAACGCTTCCACCTTATGCCCGGAGGCGAACCGGACCTTATAGATAGTGATGTCCCTACGCTCGTTTTCGATGACATCCGTCTCCGCCCAAACAGATATCGCAGAGACGACAAGGCCATACGCCCGAGAAAAAAAGACGACATCGCCAATGAACTCCGCCGCCATGGACTGGTTGTAGCCCATATAAAATTGGTCCTGGCCGGCGATAGCGGCCGCCTCAAGCGACGACTCCGCGGCTAAAGCGCCCCACGAAAAACCAACGCGACGACTTTTCCGGCATACACGGACGGGGGAGTTATCTTCGTGCCAAGCAGCTTGGTACGACAACAAGACAGAGGGGACTTCATCAGGCGTAAGCTCACGGGTGGCGCGCTCCTCTTGTATCTGATCAACGAGATCAAGGGCCGCCTGCGCATCTTGTCCCTTCAGGCGCGTAATCCGCGCTTCAGGCATGATGCACCTCCACGCCAAGGATTTTTGCCCGAATAAAAGCCACCTGGTCGGCAGATAACCCCTGCTGCACAGCTTCGGACTCGGCGGCCGTGGCCGCATCCTCCAGCGCCTGCCGGCGGGCTTCCTTGCGGATTTTGATCTCCCGGTCAGCCGAGCGGCTGGATGCCAGCTCGATGCGCTGAGCGGCCAGGGCGAGCTGTTTAATAGCCTCGACACGATCGTCAATCGATTGCTCGCCATCCTCCCGCACTTGCAACACGGCCTCAAACGCCATGGATTGCAATAGGCTGGCGACCGCTCGCGGCAGGTTTGAGGACTCCTCCTTCAGCGGGCCAACCAGCGCATCGGCCGCCTCCCGGGCGTCTCGCAAAAATCCCGTCTCATCTTCGATGCGCTGGGCGTAGCGGTTGACCGAACTTGTCGTCAGGCGTTGCGCCTCGCCGCGCCCGGCCAGGAGCGTGTTGAAATGCGCCACGATCTCACGTTGCGTCAGTCGATGCTCCCGGAGCGCCGCGTTGAGCGCCACGCGCAAATCCTCGGGCAATAGATCCACGGAGGAGAGCCGGCCTCGGCCGGGCTTGCCGCGTCGTTTACTCACGGGGCAGGTCCCCCGGGCCGGGGCGCTTGACGCCGGGGACCGTGGTTCGGCCGGCGGCGACGTCGCCGCCGCGCTCGGTGAGCTGCACTATGCGGCAATGCGCCGGGCCATCCACGACCACTAGGCCCTGCTCCGCCAGCCAAGCGCATTCCGTGCGCATCCGGTCCCGCGAGGGGCTGAACCCGTAGTCCCTGGACAGGTCGACCAGCACGGACTCATTGAGCGTATAGCCGGGCCATTCGGTCAGGAGGCGCAGCACGGTGATGCGCAGGTGCTCGGAGACCACGGCGCCGTAGGAATCTTTTGCCATACCCATCATCCTCCCTTGTTGAGCAGGTACGCCTCCTGCCGCTCCATTACGCGGTCCAACCGGGTGACCAACTGGCACGTACCGTTGAGTTTTTCGTCGATGGCCCGCAGGTCGCCGCGGAGCGCCTGCACCGCCAGACTGAGTTCGTGCAACGCCGCCGGGCCGGGCTTGTCCTCCAACCGCGCCTCATTGCGCGATACGCGGTCCTCCAGGCGCTCCTTGGCGCGCCGCAAGTCCGTAATCTCCTTGCGCATGGCGAGATGCTGCTTGAGCATCCACCCGGCCAACGGCACGACCAGTCCGCTCATGGCGGAGAGGCCGACGCGCGCAATTTCCCAAACCTCAGTCATCCGCCCCCTCCTGGGTCTGGGCCTCGTAACAGCGGATCGCGGCGCGGAGCGCCCGGACGTGTACGGTCAGCCGCGTCACTCCCTCGAGGAGCGCGTGCAAATTATCCGGGCTGCCCACGTGTTGCGTCCGGTTGAGCACCGGCATCTCCGGCGCCTCCGGGACGGGACAGCGCTCCACCCGTTGCACGACCACCAGCGGCGCCACCGGCGCCGGGGTCGGCGGTTGTCTGGCCGCGCAGGCCGGCAAACAGATCATTGAGTAGATCGACAGCATGAGCGCTGCTGTCAGCGTCCACCACGCCTCCCGGCGTCCGGATGCTCTCATGGGGCACCTCCCGTGCCTTTTTATAGATATGGGCCGCGCGGGCGCTGGCCGACGTGCATTGCGCCAGGGCCGCTTGCAGAGCGCTGGCCTGCCCCCGCAGACCCCGCACCGCCGCCAGCGTGCGATTCTGGCTGGCGCGTATCAGATGGAGCGCGGTGTCCCGCTGGCCTACAGCGGCCGATAGCTCGGCAATGCGCGCCTCGCGCACGGCCACGTCCGCCCGGGCCGAGGCCAGCGAGCCGCGCAAACCCGCGACGTACAGGGCGACGGCAGCCACCATGGCGGCCAAGACGACATACAGCCAGGCCTTTTTGGGAACGGCCGACACCAGCGAGACCAGCGCGGCGACGGGGATCATTGCGCCGCCTCCGAGCAGTCGACCCCGCGGCCCCAAGGACGATACTTCACTTGGCGCTTCAGCAGGATCACCCGCGGATAGCGGATGTTTTCCCGGCACGCCCACGCGGGGCGACGGCAAAAGTTTTCCGAGTGCCCGAACCAGTAGGCCGGATCGTCTCCAGCCTCGCGCGCCCAGCGTCGTTGCCGGTTGGTGTGCCCGGCGCCGCCGTTGTAGGCGGAGAGAGCCATAGCCATCTGCTCACACTCGGTGGCAGCGGTGACGTAGGCGAGATACAGCCGGCGCATGTAGCGCGATTGCGCGCGGATGGCCCAGCGGGGATCAAGCGGCGCGGCCTCGGCGAGGTCGGGATAAAGACGAGATATCCACCGGGCGGTGGCCGGTGTGAATTGCGTCAGGCCCGAGGCGTAGGGGCTGCGGGCGCGGGGGTCCCACGCCGACTCTTGTTCGATTTGCCCGGCCAGGGTAGCGACAGGAGCGGCCGGCCCCCAGACGTAACGGTTGTAACGGATGACCTCGGAGCGGTAGGACTGCGCCACCCGAGGGATGGCCTCCGCGGCGTGGGCCGACGGCGCAAGCGCGCCAAAAACGACGGTCGCCAGCAGCGCGCCCAAGGCGACCATGACCGCCAACCAGAGGCTCCAAACGACGCGAACAGCGATCACAGCGCCGCCCCCATGCCCAGCAGGCAACACCCTACCACAATGGCCCGGCGCACCTGGCAGGCCGAAAAAACGCGGGGCTCGTCAAGCCAATCATCCGGGCGCCCATACGGGAAAAGTGTGCGGTCCAGCCAGTAGCCAAGGAATGCGGCGGCGGACAAAAGCAACAGCTTCCAAGACAGCAACAGCAGATTGGAGAGCCATTGCCCTTCCGGCCCGAGCACGACAGCCAACGGCGTCATCGCCAAGGCCACGGCCAGCCAGGTGGTCATGCGCGTGCGGGAGCGGCGGCGTTTGGTTGCAGTCTCCATCATATCCCCCAAAGTTTGCCGGGGCGGCGTCGGCACGGGGACGCCTGCGCCGCCCCGGCGATTACAGGAGCAACGGTTCCTGTATGGGCGACACGCAAAAAAAGACCCACCCGGAAGTCGTTCCGGGAGGGGGCTTCTTGAGGGATTATTGGGGAAGGGTCAGGGGGCGACGCGCCGGGCGATCACCCGGCCATCCGAGACATCAACGACGCGATAACGCGCAAGGCATACGCCTGATTGCGTATAAATAAGCGTATCACCCACGCAATCGCCGCGCCGGTCGGAAAACGACATCTCGGCGATGTCGGCCAGGGCGGTGGCGGAGGAGCCCCAGAGAATGCGGCGCGTGCGGGGAGCGGCGGTCGGGGTCATGGGTGCATCCACTACCAGCAATGCATTACCCCTGGCAAGCCGCGCGCCGCACGCGCTCCAAGAGCGCCACGTCGATGCGCTCAGTGCGGCGGCCGTCCCAAAAATAGACCAGCGCGGACCACCGGCCGTCCACAGTCTGGAGAGGCGCCTCGATGACGCGGCCGTAACGCCAGCCGATCGGAGCGCCGGGCTCCATCCTGCCGGGCGCGCGCAGCCGCACGCTGTCGCCCACGGCCAGCTCGGGCGGGGCGGGCTCCGGAGCCCCGGGCAGCCCGTTGGACAGCCCGGCGGCCAATTCCGCGGCCAGCAGCCGGCCCAGAGCGGTCGGCGTGAAAAACGTAAATTTGTCCGGCGCCATGATCCAGACGCGGTCCCTCCGGACGCGGTAGAGCCCCGCCCGCGCGCCCGGCGCCTGGGGCCAGAGCATGGCGTCAAACAGCTCGATCCGCACCGGGGGGCGCCCGGGGAGGGTGATGGTGGAGGCGGCGCAAGGCTTGCGATGATCCATGCTACATCCCCGGCAGCCGGCATTGCGCGTTCGGCTCCGCGTTGGCGACCATGCGGGCGTAGCGCTCGGTGCAACCCAGCCGACGGGCGATCTCCCGGCGGGGCACGCCCTGTCGGGCCAGGTCCTCGATCTGCGGGCGCAGATCATCCAGCGCCGCGGCGCGCGGCAGCTCCAACTCGCCGTTGCCGTAATGCTCGCACAGCCGCGTAAACGCCGCCATGCCGATGAGCCGCGCCCACGGGTGCCCCGGACGGGCGCGCGAGGGCACGTAATGGCGCAGGCCTCCGGCCTCGCGCGCCAGGATCAACGCGGCGTCCGCGCCGATGATCCCGGCGAGATCGCGGAGGCTCTGAGGCCAGCGGTCCATGCTCACGCACGCCCCCCGAAGGCGGGTTTAAACGTCGGAAACAGGCGTTGAAACGCATCCAACTCGTTGGCGTCGGCCCGACGCTGTAAATGACGATGCAACGCCGCGATCACGCCGCGCAGTTGCTTGGCGTTCGCCCACTCCAGCCGCTCCACGCCGTACATGCGCCGGAGGATCGCCGTTGCGTAATGCCAGGGATGCCAATCTCCCTGCACGGCGTGCAGCTCGGACAGCAAAGCCTGCACCTTTGCGAGCATCTCAGGCTCGCGGGAGCGTTTCGGCTGCTTCTCGGCCTTCCGGCGGGGCGACGGCGCCCAGCCGCATTTTTCAAAATGTCGGATCAGTTGGTCCAATTGGCGGACGGTCAAATGTTTACAGGAGTCCACGCCGAACAGGTTTTGCAGCACGGCGCGGCGGTCCTCGTCGCTCATGCCGAGTTGCATAGGCGCCATGTGCGCCTGGGCAAGCAAAGTCTTGCGGTGCGTATGGGCTTTGGTGGTCATGCGTCGTCTCTCCTCTTGGCCGGCCACAGCAACAAGGCGAGCGCCAGGCCGTAGCCGGGATGGCCGATCAACGCGAGCAACACGGCGGCGACGATGAGCGCGAGCTTGACGGCGTCCATCACGCCTCCCTCCCGCAATGCGGACACGGCCC
The DNA here is from genome assembly GCA_030156255.1 of Desulfovibrionales bacterium. Taxonomy (GTDB): domain Bacteria; phylum Desulfobacterota; class Desulfovibrionia; order Desulfovibrionales; family Desulfovibrionaceae; genus JASGMV01. Next base: position 41,856 of record JASGMV010000010.1, on the reverse strand, counting down.
GGACTCGCCCGGATGCGTCGCCCATTGATGCCCACAGTGTGGGCAAACGTGTATCTGTATGAGCATCACCAGGCCATCCTCGCGGCTCGCATGGTCCGCGGGTCCGGGTTTTCGACGCCGGCGGTCGTGATCCAGATTAACGCGCCCGGCGCCACGGAGTCCGGCAGTTTGCAACACCAATCACAACCGGGACAGACCGGCCGGCCGACGTGGCTGCACGCCCGCACCTTGAGCATAACCGGTTGGTTGGCGCCGCCGACTCGGCGGCACTGCCGGTGCATGGGGTTGATGGTGTAGACCGGCGCGCCCTCGCGCGGGTCGCAGCGATACGGCAGCAACTCCAGGGACATCGGGGGCATTTTCGCCATGCTACTCGCCTCCTTGGTTGAGTTCTTCAAACGCCGTGTACGGCGCCAGATACGCCAAACTGCACACACCCACGGGACCATTCCTCTGCTTGCCGATGATGATCTCGGCCACGCCCCGCTTCGGGTTGTCGTCCTTCTTGTTGTAGACCTCGTCGCGGTAGATGAAGCAAATGACGTCTGCGTCCTGCTCGATGGCCCCTGATTCGCGCAAATCCGAGAGCATGGGGCGTTTGTCGGAGCGTTCCTCCACCTTGCGGTTGAGCTGGGAAAGGGCGACGACGGGGATGTTCAGCTCTTTGGCGATGGCCTTGAGCGTGCGCGAAATGTCGGAAATTTCCTGCTCGCGGGAGTCGATGTTGCGGCTTGCGCGCATGAGCTGGAGATAGTCCACGATGACGAGCTGAATGTCGTGCTCGGCCTTGAGCCGCCGGCACCTGGCCCGCAGCTCCAGCGTGGTGAGCGACGGCGTGTCGTCGATGAAGATCGACGCGCCGGACAGGTATTGCGCCGCGTCGTAGAGCTTGGTCCAGTCCTCGTCGTCCAGGAAGCCCCGGCGCATGTTGGCGAGATCGACCTTGCCGAAGGTGCACAGCATGCGCTGGATGAGCTGCTCGGTGGACATTTCCAGGGAGAAGACGGCTGTGCGCGTCCCGTGGTGCACGGCCGAGCGCAGGGCGATGTTCAGCGCTAAGGAGGTCTTGCCCATGCTGGGCCTGGCCGCGATGATGATGAGGTCGGACGGCTGGAGGCCGGCGGTCAGTTCGTCCATGCGACTGTACGTCGTGGGCACGCCCGTACAGGCAGAGTGTTGCTTGGCCCTCTCTGCAAGCCGCTCAAAGACGGTCTCAATGGCTTGGCCCGCCGAAACCATGGGTGTCCGGCTCTTGGCGTCGGAAATCTCGAAGATGTCCTTTTCGGCCGTATCCAGCAACTCGTCCACGTCCCGCGCCTCGTAGCAGCGGGAGATGATGCCGCCGGCCGTGTCGATGAGCCGGCGCAGGGTGGACTTGTCGCGGACGATGCCCGCGTGAAAAACGGCGTTGGCCGAGGTGACCACGGACCCGCCCAGCTCCACGAGATAGGCCGGCCCGCCCGCGGCCGCCAGATCGCCCGCGGAGGCGAGACGGTCATGGACCGTCACCGGATCGATGGGCGTGGAGCTGTTGTAGAGGTCGAGGAAGGCCTGGAAAATTTTCCGGTGGGCCGGGGAGTAGAAGTCCTCTGCGGTGATGATGTCGACGATGGAGTGAAACGACTTTGGATGCTGGAACACGCCCCCCAGCACGGCCTGCTCGGCTTCGAGGTTCTGGGGCGGGAGCTTGCGCAACAGGTCGGCCGGATGGCCCGGAGGCGGGCCGGAGGGGCGGCGGGCGGCGGGGCTACCCATGAGAGCCTCCCATAACTCGGTGCGCCCGCGCGACGGCGCGCCCACGTCGCGTCTTGTCGTGCTGCTCGCGCAGCATATCAATGACCTGCGGCTGCAGATGCACAGGCAAGTCAGCGATAGCCCTTGCTGTATACGTAGCCAGCGTGGCTCGACTGACGCCGCGCAATTTTTCGAGAATCCTGTTTTGATCCATTAGAGCGCTCCATCGGCCTAGCTCATCAGGCGGAGGCCGGCCATCGCCCCCGCGACCGCGCCCCGCATGGCGGGGCGGGTTTCGCCGTTATTCTCTGGTAAGATATTCCTGTACTTGGTCCGCAAATTCTTTGAGCGCCTCCAACGCCTGCTCATCGGAGTCCGCCTCCGGGACGCCGGGGCACAGGTAGACGCCCTTTTCGTAGCCGTGGCGCGCCTTCACGACGCGCGCTTTTTCAAGGGCTTGCAGACTGCCAGTGGCGACAGTGATCGCCCCGCCTTCATCGGCGGGCGGGACGATCTCCACGCCGCCGTTGCGCCAGACAATCATGGCGTATTGGGCGCTTTCAGTAGTCATGACGTTGCTCCCATTGATCTTATTTGCCTTATAGAGCCGCAAATTCTAACGATATTTGTTCCCACTTCGACTCGGGGCCGGTCCTCTGGTGAAACCGTACATAGCTCTTGCTGGAGTCCACGCGCAGGCCGTCGCGGATGGCCTGCATGGCCCGCTGCCAGCGTTCATCGGTAATTTCTAGACGCAACAGTCCGAGGATGGAGCGAGTGGACACACGGCCTTCGCTGTCCACGCGGAAGGCGTCATGCACCAGAGCGCGCAATTCGGGGCCGGATTCAGATGTCCACTCCTTGAGGCATTCGTCGATGAGCGCCTTGGCCGCCTGGAGCTTTTCGTCGTCAATAGCCACGCTTTCGCCGATGGCCACCTGGACGCGCACGCGGCCGTCATATGAAGTAAGAGACAGATTGCCCTTCGCGCCTCCCAGCTTGGCGCCGTACTTTTCGTGGGCCAAAGCCTGAAAGGCGTGCAGTTCCCCCAACAGATTGAGCTTATGTTCCTTCAACGCGCTTTGGGCCGTTTTGGCCTGCGAGACCAGCTCCTTGACCAGCGTGTCCTTGAGTTGATCCAGCTCGGGCACCAGGTTGACCGGCACCAGCCGCCCCTGCGAGTCCTCCATGTACCCCTCATGGATGGTGGTTTGATCGCTCATGCTGCCGCCTCCACTTCGCGGCGCAAGATGCGCCGGCATTGCCCCGCGATCCGCTCACTACCATCCGGCATCGAGCGATTCGGCAGGCCGCACTCCGCCCACAGGTCGCTGATTGCATCCAACCGAACCCGCCCCAAGCGCCACCCCTGCGGCGCGGACACCGGCAGCATACAGACCAACCGCCCCGCGACCACATCGCCGCGGGTCATTGCGCCCGGCACGAACACCGTCCCGTCGTGACAATCGAGGCAATCCAGACCGATGACAGTGGCGGCGGCCGGCGTCATCTCCACCGCAAACATGATGAACACCACGCCGACGGGCTGCATGCGGGCGGCGCGGCCAATGGACCGGACAATATTGCTGGTTGATAGCTCTTTGATTTTATACATGTTACGCAGCCTCCGGTCCGATCTGGGCCAGGGTCTCCATGTTGTGCACGGCCATGATCGCCCCCTCTTGAATGCGGATGAGCCCCCGCAGGTGCTCGTATCCGGCGGGCGAAATCTGCCCGGCCATCTCGCGCAACCCGGCCAGGACACGGACCAACTCAATTGTGCTCGGCCCCGCCTTGGAGAGGAGCGGCAGCATGTCGCCGGTCGACAAAATCAACGCTTGATTGCCGGTCTGCCGCGCGGTTTCGCTTCTTTCTTCAGGCATCGTTTAACCCTCCGTTATTGTTGTACTGACAGCGTTTACACTCCCTCCACAGTTGCACGCGCATGGCGCTGGCCGCGGCGAAGGGCCGCGTCCGCTCCTGCTCGCATCGCTCCTTCGTGATCTCCCCCAACACCGGGCAAATCACGGCCGCACTCATGATGCTGCCGCGCACCTGGGCGGCAATGTTGTCCAGCGCCCCGCGATACTTGCCGGCGAGCACCAGATTGACGGCCGCCGCGCTGTAGCCGATCTCGGCCGCAGCCGCCCGCTGGGAGCCCAGCGCGTCCACACGACCGGCCAGGGCCAACACCCAGGCCGGGGCGTCCACGCCCCAGGCGGATTGAGCCGTGGTCACGGCGCTAACCCGCATAGTCGGCCTCCTGGTTGGCCCTCCAGACCACCTCTTTGAGGTTGGGGTCCCAGATCTGTTTGACGCGCTGGACCGCCGGCGGCCGCGGCCCGGTGTACCGGATCAACCGCCACCGCGCCGGGGACGAGCCTTTAACCCGCGCCAGATACCCGGCGCGGGCGAGATGCCGCACGTAATCCTGGGCGTCGACTAGCTTGACCTCGATCTGCTCCGTGGACGCGCAGGCCACCAGGTCGAGGATGGAGACGGTCCCGAGCATTTTGAGCGCGCGCCACATATGCTCGCGTTTGGTGGGCGGGACGATGGAGCCATCCTTGCGCACCCGCGGGGCGTATACGCTGTCTTTGGCGAGCCGGTACAAAATCACGCCGGCCTCGGTGGCGCCCACGCGCTCCAGGTAGCCAGCCAGCTCCAGCCGGCGCACGTAGTCGCTCACCGAGCCAAACGCGCCGTTGGACCGGCCATGCACGGCCACCGTGGTGATGGGCGCGCCCTCGTCGCGTAGCTCGCGGACAGCCGCCCAATAGCGCTCCTGTCCGCGCGGCTGCTGGGCCTGCTGGTCAATGGGCTGACGGGACATGGCTACGCCCTCCGATGCGGCGGCCGGCCGTTGTACAGCGGGGCATCGCCCCATTCGGCCAGGCCGATGGAGTCGAGGCCCTGGAGCAGCGCCGCCTCCCGCACCTGCTCGATGTTGACGCAAGCCCGCCGGGCGCGACCGTCCGACGCGGAGGTGATGCGCTCCAGCAGATCGTCCCGGATCGTGAGCCCTGGCGCGTAGACCCGCGCCAGATGGCGCACATCGTCCAACATGGCCGGCTGCGCCGCAGCCCAGCTCAAAATTCGGTTATGAAACCGCTCGTGCGCGGCCAATTTGTCCGGCAGCAGCTCCTCGCCGATCAGGATGATGGGAGCCCCTGATTTATCGTGGAGCTCCCGGACCATTTCGAGCAGGCCGCGAGTCAACGCGTGGTCGAACTCGTCGATGATCAGCGGCCGCTGATCCAGCGCCAACACCTTGACGATCTCATCCATCATGTCCGCGATGGTCCGGGCCGCATGCGCCCCCAGCTCCACCGACAACGCTTGGCAAAATTTCTTTTTCGTCCAGGACGAGCCCAATTCGATATATGCTGCGCTATGTTTGTTGGCTGCATACGTAGCCGCAAAAGTTTTCCCGTAGCCGCTTGGCCCGTGGAACGTCGCCATGCCGGGCAGGTGGGCGGGCCGGCTCACGACGCGCTCCACCAGCTCGCTAAAAATCGTGACGTTCTGTAGCGGTGCAATCGTTGTCCCCATAGTTGCTTGCTCCTTCAGTTAAAGGCTTCCACACCAAAATCTTCAAAAATTCCGCGCATCGACTTATATTCCGGAGTAGCTTGATACCTCCCGAGCCACAGGGCCTCCTCGGTATCCACGGCCTGGCCGGCCTCAATGCGCTGTTCGATGCGCCAAGCCCTCAGAAACCGGGCTTTGCGTTCGTCCTTCATGGGCGGCAACTGGACAACCCGCTCCCCACCGCCGGCCAGTTCCCGCACCAATTCCTCGTGTGACTTTTGCTGGGCTTCGGTCAGTGGGGCGGCCTTAGGCGTTGCGCCCGCGTCCGCCGCGCGGGCCGCCTCTTCGAGAGCCGGAGTGGAGTAGGATTCGGACCGGTGAGGGAGCGGCGTCACCTTGGCCGCGTCCGTCGCCGCCTTGCGCCGGATGTCGGTCAAAATCGTGTCCACCTGCGCCCGCTTGGCCGCGCCGCGCAGGTCTTTGCGGTCCTCCGCCAGGGCTTTTTTCTGCGCCCGCTTGACCGCCGCGGCCAGCTCCTCGCGGGAGACGCCGGCCAGCTCGGGGCAAATGGCGTCGCACACCCACTCGCCGCGCTCGTTAAAGCAGGTCACCCGCGCGGCGTCGGTCTCGTCGAGGAGTACGCGCACCCGGCCGCCGGGAACCAGCGCTTCGACCCGCAAGGAGGGATGATCGTAATAATAGCCCGCCTGGACGCCTTTTTTGCCCACCGTGCGCCAGCCGTCCTGGCTGGGCGCGGGGCGCAGCAACACGTCCAGGGCGCGTTCGTTTTCGATGCGCCGCACAGGCCCGGTCCACCCGGCCGCCCGCTGCATGGGCGACATGCCGAGGCTGCCGTGCTCCCGGCGTTCGTACATATTGACAGCCCATTCGTCGCAAAACGACTGCAACTCTTCGGCCGTCAACCGTAATTCAACGGGCGTGTCCTTGTATTTTTTCTTACGAAGCCGCGCAGCGAATGACCGACGGCTCTCAATAGCCTTGCGGTCAATGACGTTATGACCCACAAACCCGTCAAGCAGTTCAAACGTACCGTGCAAGAATGTTTTGAAAACTCGTTCGATATGCGGCTTCTGTTGGGGCTGAAACGGTGTGCAAAGCTTTTGGTCAATGCCAAGCTCGCCGAAAATGCGCTGCATGTGATGGCTGACGTAGTCCGAGCCGTTGTCCGTCTTGGCGATCTCCGGCACGCCCCACTCCAGCATGCACCGGCGCGTCAACGCTGCAACGGCGCTGGCTTTGGAGGACCGGCTCACCAAGAAGCGGACCCGGCGGGAGTACACGTCTATGATCGCCACAATCACATGGCGGCGGTTATCCGCCAGCATCACGTCCGCGACCGTGGAGTCGTACTCCCACACCTGATTGAGGCGGATAACATGGGCCGAGGCGTCGCCCGTGGCCGCCAAACACTTGGAGCGCCAGCCGTCCGGGTTGGCGACGCTCAACAGCAGGGACTCATGCTCGCGCCGATACTCGGCCACCCAGCGGTTGAGCGTGCGCTCGGCCGGCACCCGGTCCTCTGGTAGCCGGGCCGTGAGCGCCTCCAGGATGGAATTGCAAGAAATTTGCGGGTGTTTGTAGAGCAGCCCGCGGATGAGGTCGACCACTTCGGGGTCGCTGCTGATGCGCCGCTGCCCGCGGCGCTTGCCGTAGCTCCCGCTCAGGCGCGCGGCCCCGCCGTTATCCAGGGCCGCGCGCCAGTTCAGGAGCGAGTTAGGGGATACGCGGGGCAGCCCGGCCCGCAGCCAGTCCGGCGTGTTTTCGATCTCATTTGCGCGGTAGGCCGCGCAAAACAGCGTGCGCGATTCGGTGTTTTTGAGGTCCGGGCGGGACGCGCGCCAAGCGTCGAACAACCGCAGGATCATAATCCGGCACAGCGCCCGGTCCCGGCTGCGCTCGTCCAGATCCTGGGGCAGGGGCTGAGGGCGTGGCTTGGATTCCGCGAGCTTGGAAATGATCGCCAGCTTGATATCTTCGGGTAGTGTCCCGAAGGGGTACTCGCGTCCGCCACCGTTGCTTTGGCGCGGCCTATGGAGCCAGTCTTCGCGGGTAGCACGATGATTCATGCCTCGTTTGGTCATACCGAGCAATTGGCCCAGTTCGGCGGCGGTGTAGGCGGCCGCTGGAGCGGCCGCCTGTTGTAGGGTTCTGGCGCCTCTGGTATCCATCATCCGCTACCCCTTAACCTCAACCACACAGAGGGAACCGGAAATGAAGAGTACTGAAGAGTATCTGGAAGACCAGCGAAAATGGGTTAAAAAAATAGGAGAGGGGACATCAATGGTCGCCACCACCCTGGGCCATGCGGCCGAAGAGATTTTACCCAAGGGAAAACCCGTCACGCCCGAGACCCTCCATCAATGGATTGAAGAGAAACGGACAGAGCTGCGAGGTCCCGAAGGGACGGTAGATTTATCCCTCCAACCTCTGACAGCATTTCTTGATCAACTGGAGCGCTGGTTGACTGAGTTGCCACCGCCTCAAGAATAAGAAGGCACAACCCCATAGTGTGCACGGAGTCCCACTGAAACGTGGTCATCATTTCCGCGCAGACCTGTTCAAGCCTCACCGAAGGGGTGAGGTGGTTGGAGCATTTGATCTTGCCGAGTGCGCTGGCCGCCCACTCGAAAGGTGAGAGGCCGCTGGCTTGGTAATCCTGCACGAGTTCCGCTTGAGTAAGCATGACGACCTCACTCCTTCATGTCTTCCGGCAGCCCCAGGACCCCGGCCGGACATCCCAGCCTCAGCAACTCCCGGAGCACTCGCCGATTGTTGATCTTGCCATGGATCGTCTGCGAGACTTTGGTCTCATGAAGGCCCAAAGACCGGGCCACAGCCCTATTGGTAATCCGATGCCGGGCCATCCACGACCGGATGAGGTGCGCCTGCCGGGTCATGGAGCCCCCAGACGCTTCTTTTGCGCCTTCAGGCGCGCAATCTCCGCGTCGATTTCCGCTGCTTTCAGCAGCCGGGCCTGCTCCTCGGTGATGACGTGCATCCCGCAGGCCTCCGCCAGCACGGCCAGCGGCCTCGGATCTCCCAGCGCCAGGACGAACGCCTGTATGGCGTTTAGGCTCGGAATGTGCGTGGTGTCGTTGGGATTGATCCATTTCTCCAATGTCTCCTTGGAAAGGCGCTTAGCGTTTCGATTGATGCGCAAGCCGGACCGCTCGGCCAAAGCCTGCATTCTGTCAGCCGTCTGATCTATAGAGAGGTCGGTGTCCTTGATGGAGGCGCTCATGGCCGCCTTGAGGAGCGGAGTCACGTCGGCCAGGTAATCCCCGCCGAAAAGTGAGTATTGCTGCTGCCTCCCGCTCATTCTGTCCGCCTACCTCTCATTTTTAGTCCGACTTTTTTGAAACTCCGGACGTTGACCCCCCTCTCCCGGGGGTGCTATTCCTTGTTTGCCTGGCATTACATTACCGTCTTAAGTTTTGTTGTATTGCTTAAATTTGTATTTGTCCAGGCGAAAAATTGTTTCCCACTTATTTTTTTACAATTTTTCATCAACTCACTGCTTTAATTATGGATATGTCAAAAAAACAATTTCCCACTTCTTTTCCCACTTCCCAGCCAGAACTGGGAAATTGGTCGGCAATCCTTGGAAGATTGCGGCAGGCGGTGGGGGCAAAAACTGACGGGGAGCTTGGTGGTGCCCTAGGGGTAAAGCAACAAACTGTTTCGGCAGCCAGATCAAAAAAACAAATTCCACCGGGATGGATTACAAAAATTTCTTGTGATTATGGGGTCTCAGCCGATTGGATTTTGTACGGCGAAGGCCCGATGAAGCGAGAGGACGCGAGGAGGCGGCAGGTGGGCGCGGATGAGGAGCCCCCCCCTTACGGAGAGGCGCGGCCGCAGGAGCCGCGCGGCTGCCCAAGCTGCGCCAGATTGGAGCAGGAGCTGGCCCTGGAGCGCGAGGAGCGCCGGGAGCTACAGCGGCAGAACCGCGGGCTGGTGGATGAGAACCGGGAGTTGCTCAAGGCCAACGCGGATCTGCGCGTGGAGCTGGCCGAAATCAAAGCCCGCGCCGCGCCGGACGACAACGAGCCCCCTGAAGACGCCCGAAGAATCGCCTGATGCGAAAGGCTGTAATTATTGTTTTCCCAACATAAGAAGGCTCATAATTATAGTTACCCAGGCGGCATATGGTGTCAAATGAATTTATAGTTGCCTTGATGCCTCAAGTTTAACCAGTTAGGAGGTGGTTATGGCGAAAAGCGAGAAGAAAGTATTGACTAATTGCGGTACTGTTATGTCCTGCGATATGCGGCAAGATGAACGGTTTGCAATAATACGAGTAGACATTGCGGGTCCTGAAATACGACGGATATTGGAGGCCTTCTTTGAATCACTCCCTCCTTCTCAAAAAGACAGCATTAAAAAAGAATACAGCAAGATAGCGACGGCGATATCAAATCGATACGGTAAATTCGAGGTGGACATTCAGCCCGTATTCAACAAGGAAGTCCTGGAAGAAAGTGGCGACCTTGTACTTTAACACACGACTCGGAGTTTCAGGTCCAAACTGAGAAACGAACAATAAAACGGGTGCCAGAAGAGCGTGGCCAGACTTCCGAGTTTAAATTGTAACAATTTTCTATAACATTTTGTAATAATTAAATATATACTCAAAATTCGACTTCCGACTTAACTTCCGAGTTTCGAATTCGAACTCGGAACCGCCAGCAGGCCCCGCAAGCCGCCAACATAGGCGGGCGGGATCAACGCTGGCAGCTTGGGGAGTGAAAAAGTTAACTTTTTGGCTTTCTTTAAACAGATAAGTATATCAATGCGTTGAATTGAGTTTCAACGCAAAGCTTTGTGCAAAGGTTTGAGGGTGGAACCTTTGCGCTCGGGGCCGGTGATGATGAAGAACGCCAGGAGGTGAGAAAGGAAATCTACACAAAACTAAATGGCGCAGGCCCCGATTTAAGTGGCGCAAACTCGGAAGCGCCTCTCGCGGCCACCAGGTCCTCACGACCAACCCAAAACCCGCACCACTCAACGCTTCCCGTTCCACCAGCTCCCGCCTTATTCCGCCTAATCCCGGGCACATCCCTGCACAAGACTAAGTGGCGGGGCACAACTCTCTTCAATGAGATTGGATTGTATCGACTCGTTGGGGCCGATCGCTTGATCCCGTCAGCCCTCATAATCGTCCCCAGTGCTTCCCAAAGCCCACTCCCGTGTCGAACCAGACAAACTCCCCGACCCGGATATTGAACGTTGAGGTTGACCGCCATGCATGAATGTTGCAGTCATTCTGTATGGAAAAAAGCTTTTCTGTTAAAGATATCCTTTGGGGGAAATTGCGATTCGACGAGTCAGGCCGGCTCCTCTGCGCCCATCCGCTTCTCGCGCATCTGGCGGATGTCGCCGCCGTTACGGAAGGGCTCCTGGCCTTACGCGGCATCCGGTCGCGCCTTGAGGCCGCCGCGGGCGGACCGTTCGACGCAAGTCTTGTCCACCGGTTTTGCGTCCTCGCGGCGCTCCATGATATCGGCAAGTTCACGCCCGGTTTCCAAAACAAAAGCGATCCGTCGCGGCGGGACGTCTGCGGCCACGTGGAGGTGCTGCGCGGGCTGACCTATAACGGTTATCAACCTTTTCTCGCGGCCTTTCCGTGGATAACCGATTGGGACGGCTCCGACGGGCGTGTCCTGCTCTGCTTTCTCGACGCCGTATTCTCCCATCACGGCAGGCCCGGCGTTTTCTGCAGTGAAGCGTGGAGCATGGCCGAACGCCAGCGGATTTATCAAAAGTATTGGACCGCCGAAGACGGCCGTGCGCTCGCCGAGCTCGCGAATTTGCTCCCACGGTTGCAAAAGTGGTTTCCGCTCGCCTTCGACAGTCAGGCCGCCGCGCTTCCCCACTCTTCGCCGTTGCAGCATCTTTTCGCCGGGCTCGTCATGCTCGCGGACTGGATCGCCTCGGACGAAGACCTCTTTCCTTTTTGCGGAGAACGCGGCCGGCCCGGCCCCGAAGTCGACCCCATGGACTACGCCCGCCAGGCGGCGGCCGGAGCGTTGGTCGACACCGGCCTCAACGCCAGGGCCAACCTCCCGCGGGCTACGCTGCAATTTGAAGACGCCTTTCCTTTCCCTCCCAACCAGCTTCAGAGCGCCATAGGCAACCTGCCCTTGCCCGAAACCGGCTCCCTGGCGATCATCGAAGCGGAGACTGGCGGCGGCAAAACCGAAGCGGCCCTTTGGTATTTTATTCGACTTTTCAACGCAGGCCTCGTGGACGCTCTTTACTTCGCCAACCCCCTCCGTTTCGCAGCCACCCAGCTCCACGGCCGCGTCCGTGACGCTCTGGCCCGCGCCTTTGGCCCCGGGAAATTGCCCGTCACGCTGGCCGTGCCCGGCTACATCCGGGTCGACCATGCGGCTGGTTATCGGCTGCCCGGTTTTCGCGTTCTCTGGACGGATCAGGGCGATCCCCTTCTGCGCCGGCAAGGATGGGCCAGCGAACATCCCAAACGCTTTCTCGCCGCTCCGGCCGCGGTGGGGACCATCGACCAGGCGTTGCTCTCCGGATTGCGCGTTCCCCACGCCCATTTGCGCATGGCCGCCCTCTCCCGGTCCCTGTTGGTCATCGACGAAGCGCACGCAAGCGACGTCTACATGACCGAACTCACCCTCGGCGTCCTGGACATGTTTCGCCGCTGCGGCGGCCATGCGTTGATCATGTCCGCCACCCTGGGCGGCGCGGCCCGCGCCAGATATGTGCAGTCCATGTCTTCCGAGCGCTGGACCAAACCACGGCCGCCCTCCCTGCAGGCGTGCCTGGCTGCGGAATATCCGCGCATCACGACTCTGAACCACGACGAACCGATCGGCGCAGAGGCCTCTCGTCCGGACAAATGCGTCGATGTCCGCATCGAACCCGTCCAGGCCGACGCTGGCGCCGTAGCCCGAATCGCCGCCGATCTCGTACGGCAAGGCGCTTGCGTACTCGTTCTGCGCAACACCGTACGTCTGGCCGTGGACACGGCCCGCGCCTTGGAGAACAACCTCGGACAGGACCATCCGGCGTTGTTCCGGGCGGGCGGCGTCCCCTCGCTGCACCATTCCCGATTCGCGGCCGAGGACCGAGAACTTCTCGACGCCCGGGTGGTGGAGCTTTACGGCAAACGCAGCGCACGGGATCTCGCCAACGTCCGCCCGCCCGGAGTGGTCGCGTCCACGCAGACGCTGGAGCAATCCCTGGACGTGGACTTCGACGCCATCGTGACGGACCTCGCGCCCATGGACGTGCTGCTGCAACGCATCGGCCGCGTTTTCCGGCATCCCAGCGCCAGGCCCCACGGCTTCGCCAGGGCGTTGTGCGTGGTTCTCACGCACGAGAACCCCGACTTTCCGGCCTCGCGAGCCGCCGCGGCCTTCAATTACGGACCCGACCGCGCCTATGAGGACCCCACCATGCTGGAGGCGACGCGCCGGCTGTTGGCGGAGCGCGCCGCGAACGACGGATTGAAGATCCCGTCCATGAATCGGAAGCTGGTCGAACGCTCCACCCATCCCGAGGCGATCGACCGTCTCGCCGACGAATTGGGCGAAGCGTTCTCCAAGGCCCATGCAACCGTCCGCGGCGCAGCCATCGCCCGGGCCATGCTGGCCGACGGACACCGCATCGACTGGAGTGAGCCGTTCGGCCCGGAGGCGGCGCCGATGCGAGACGAGCGCGACGAGCGCCGCCCCAAAACCCGCCTTGGCCTGGATGACCGCAAGGCCTGGCTCGACGAGCCGATCGCGGGTCCTTTCGGCCAAGCCGTCAGGGATTTCGTGATTCCTTCGTCCTGGCTCCACGAGGCCGGCCCGGACGAACCGCTATTGCTCATCGACGCCGACGAACAGAGACTCGTTCTGGAGTTCGCCGGAGTCAGGCTGCGCTACGATCGTTTTGGACTGCGAAAATGGGAGGATGAACCATGAACGCGAACCTGATGACGGACCCTTGCATCCGGGCCGTGCTGCGCAACGGAGGCCAGGCGAAGCTGAGTCTGCCCGGCGTGCTGGCCGCGCTCCAGCGAGATGAAGTAGCCGCCTTCCCGGCGGTCACGCCGCACCATTCCCACCCCTGGCATGCGTTTCTGTGCCAGCTCGCCTGCCTGGCCCTATGGGACAAGGACCTGCCGGACTCCCCGCCCGGTCAGGCCGCGCTGTCCATCGAACCAGAAGAGGAGGCCTGGCGCGGCGCCCTGCGCGGCCTAGCCCCCAATTTCCCCGACGACGAGCCCTGGACGCTGGTGGTGGAGGACTTGTCCAAACCCGCGTTCATGCAGCCGCCGATTCCGGAAGGGACGTGGAAGGCGCTACCTAAGGTGCTGACCCACGCGGGCGACCTGGACGTGCTGGTCACCTCCCGCAACCACGGCGTGAAAACCGACTGCATGGCCGCTCCCTTCGTGGACGGCTGGGTCATGGGGTTATTGGCGCTTCAGACATTTTCCGGATTCCTGGGCCAAGGCAACTACGGCGTCGCCCGCCAGAATGGGGGCTTCGCCTCCCGTCCGGGCGTGGAGTTTGTTTCCGGAGACTCTCCCGGCTGGAGGTGGGCCAGAGACTGCCGAGTCATACTCGACCACCGGGATGACTTCGCCGACAGTCTCCTGGAATACGATGAGCACGGCCTGGCGCTGCTCTGGCTTCCTTCCTGGAACGGCGAGGAAAGCCTTCGCTTGGACCGGCTCCATCCCTTGTTCATTGAAATCTCTCGTAGGGTGCGGCTAAAAAACTCCGCAGAAGGCTTGATCGTACGGCGGCAGAACACCAAGACATCCCGCGTCGAAGCCGATCAATACAAGGGCAATCTCATGGATCCATGGACGCCCATTCAACGCGCGGACGGCAAGGCTTACAACCTGCGGCCCGCATACGCCGTCGCGTGGCGGGTTCTGTTCGAAGACGAAAAATATGAGCGGCCGCTTTTGCTGCACCTCCATCCTCCGGATCGAGGGCGCCCCCTTGCCGCCCTGTTCCGTTTCTTCGCCAGGGGGCAAGGGAAGTCCGACGGCTACCACGAACGCCTCATCCCCATTCCCGCTCCCATGATCTCGTTCGCCCTCGGCGCGCGCCGGGACGCCGCCGCGGAAACCGCCAAGGCCATGACCGAGGCGGCCTCGACCGCTCAATTCAAAATATTCAAGCCCGCCCTCATGGCCGCCATGCAGGCGGCGCGCGAGCAGATCGAATACAAGCAGCCCGAAACCAATGAATGGGCCAACCGCCTCACCCGCCGGCTCGACGAGGACATCGACCACGCTTTTTTCCCGCGTCTCTGGGAATGCCTGGCGGTCTTCGACGAATCCGGCGATTACAGCCTGGCCCTGGAGCCGTGGCGTGATTTCCTGAAGCGCCTGCTTCGGAACAACCTGCAAACCGCCCTGAACTCCATCCCGTTGCCGAGTTCGCTGGCTTACAAGGCCCGGGCCCTGGCCGAAGCGGTCCTCGAGGCAACGATTCGCAAACATTTCTCCACGACGGAGCAACCCTAAAGCACGCCCGGGAGGTTCTTTATGCAAGAAGCGTCCGAACACGCCCTGGAAACGAGCGAACCCACCGTCGAAGGCCCGCCGCCGGAGGCGCCCGCGGCCGATTCCTTGAACAAGGCCGTCGCCTCTCTCGCCGGCAAGCTCGGCGCCGACTATTTCCCCAAAGGCGACCTCGCCCGGCTCCGGCGCGGGGACCGCGGCGCTCCGCCGCCGTCGGCGTTCTGGCGGCTCTACCTGGACCTCGTGGCCGACGCTCCCTTCCTCGGGGCCAGAGACGAAGACAGTTGGCGGATCATCCTTCAATGCATGGCCATCATGGCGCCGAACATTCACAATCCCGAACGCCGCCTCGGACGGGTGCTCGCCGGCCTCATGCGCGCCAACCAGCAACCCAGCCTGGAATCGCGTTTTCTCAAACTGCTTTCCTGCCGCGGCCGGATGCTCCGGGAGCAGGTGCGGCACATGGCGCGGCTTTTGGCGAGCAGGAATCTCTCGGTGGACTGGGTGCAGCTCGCCCAACTCATCCTCGCCGACGCCGCCAGGCGCAGCGAACGCATCCGACGCAACATGGCCCGGGATTTCTACATCGAAGACCGCAAAAATTCGTCCAAGACCGTCGACATCGACCATTTTGAAAACCAAGGAGAAGCATCATGACCGCCCCCGAACCCCGCTTCATTCAGCTCTCCACACTGACCAGCTATCCCGCGGCCCTGCTCAACCGCGACGACTCCGGCCTGGCCAAACGCATTCTTTTCGGCGGGGCCATGCGCACCCGCGTCAGCTCCCAGTGCCTCAAACGCCACTGGCGCACCGCGGACGACGAATACGCCCTGGCCAACATCGGCCCGGACGTTCACAACGCCCTGCGCTCCCGCGCCGTGTTCGAAAAGCGCATCTTCGATCCCCTGGTGGAGGAAGGCCTGCCGGACAAGGCGGTCCTGGCCGTTCTTGAGGTCTGGGGCTCGGCGCTCTACGGCAAAAAGGGCAAGGAGGATGAAGACGGCGGCAATCAGTCGAAATCAAAAAAGAAAAAAACCGACGATCAAAACGAAGAGGCCAAGAGCCTGGGCGAGGCCCTGCGCCGTAAGGAAGTCGTGGTTCTGGGACTGAAGGAAATCGAATTCATTCGCAACAAAACCGCGGAAATTTGCCGAGAGGCGAACGGCGACCCCAAAACGGCCGCCAAGTTGGTTCAGGACCGCCTGAAGGACAAGGCGTTCAAGTCGGCGTTCAATGAACTGAAAAAGCAGGCCGGCGCCGGCGTGGACGCGGCCATGTTCGGCCGCTTCGTCAGCAGCGACCCCGATGCGCGCATCACTTCCGCCGTGCATGTGGCCCACGCCCTCACCGTGCACGAGGAATCCTCGGAGGCCGACTACTTCACGGCCGTGGACGACCTGCTCACCGCCACCGAGGGAGGCTCCGGCCACCTCGGCGCGGCCGAACTCACCAGCGGGCTCTATTACAACTACGTGGTGATCGACGTTCGGCAGCTCACGGCCAACCTCGAAGGCGTGGAGCCGGAGCGCTGGCTCGCGGCCGACCGCACCCTGGCCGCCCGGCTGGTCAAGCATCTCATCCATCTGATGTCCCGCGTTTCTCCGGGCGCCAAGCTCGGCGCCACGGCGCCCTACGACCACGCCGGACTGGTTCTGGCCGAAGCAGGCGCCAGGCAGCCCCGCACCCTGGCCAACGCCTTCCTCGATCCCGCGCCCCTGGAGGCGCCGGACCTCTTCGGCCGCACCGTCGCGAGCCTGACCGACTATCTCGCATCCATGGACGCCATGTACGGCGGACATGAGCAACGCTGGCTCGCCTGCCGCATCGACGCCTCCGCGCCGGACGCCGCCAGGACCAGCGTCCCCGAACTGGCCGACGCCGTGGAGCAATGCATCCTTCAGGCCGGGGGCGACCAGTAATGCGCGCCCTCATTCTCCGTTTGGAGGCGCCGCTGATGAGCTTCGGGACCGTGGCCGTGGACGAAATCCGACCCACGGACACGCTGCCCGGCCTGTCCATGGTCGCCGGCCTCGCGGCCAACGCTCTGGGCCTCGACTTCGGCCGGACCGGCGAGCTGCAGCAACTCCAGGACCGCATTCGCTACGCCGCCCGCCTGGACCGCGAGGGAGCCTCCCTCGTGGACTATCAGACCGCGCTGCTCGGGAACAAGGACATGGCCCTGCACACCAGGCCGTTTCACTACGTCGGGCGCAAGGGCGCAGCCACGGGCGACACCGTCACCGTCCAACGCTACCGACATTACCGCATGGACGCCGGCGTGACGCTGGCCCTGGCCTTGGCCGACGGCCCCGGCCCCACGTTGGACGATCTGGAGAACGCCTTGAAGCTCCCGGCCAGACCGCTGTTTTTGGGCCGGCTGTGCTGCCCTCCCGGCGAATTCCTGTATCGGGGTGAACGGATCGAGGCCGCCTCCTTGCGCGAGGCGCTGGAAAAGGTCCCTCGCCTCAGCCGGCCGACGTCCTACGACGCCCCGCTCTTCGCCCAGTGGCCGGACGAACCCGGCGAGGAGCAGGGGCGGGTTCTCTGGAAAACCGACGTCCGCGACTGGCTCAACGACGTCCACGCCGGCGGGAGGTATGTGCGCCAGGGGCGCATCCCGTGCCCGCCGCCAGGGAGGGACAACGCATGACCCTGCATATGCTCAGCATTCCCACGAATCCGGGCCGCCTTTACGAATGGGCGCGCCGCGAGGCGGGACTCTCTTTGGATGACGAGGGCTACCTCCTTCACGTGGCCCTGCGCAAGGCTTTCGGCGGCGCCTCGCCCCAGCCCTTCGCCCTGAAAAAAAACCGCGCGGGAGACTGGACCGTGCTTGGCTACGGGCCCGACGGCGCCGACGACCTGCGGCGGGAACAGTCCATGATCGCCTCCCCGCTGTTGACGGAAGCCTTCCAGCCCCGGGGCGTCGCGTCCAAGGCCATGCCCGAGGACTGGCCGGCCGGCCGCCGTTTCGGGTTCGAGGTCTGCTGTTGCCCGATCAAACGAGGCAAGGCCGGCCAAGGCCCCGCCGAACACGATGTTTACCTGCGCGAACGGCTTCACGAGGCCGAAACAAGCCCGGACCAAGTCTACCGCGATTGGCTGGCGGAAGAGCTGGCCCGCTACGAGGCAGCCGACCTGCTGGGATGCGAAGCGCCCGTCGTGCGTTCCTTCCGGCCGGTGCGGCGCGGCCCCCGCGGCCCCCGCAGGCTAAGATCCGACCGTAAGGCCGTCGCCTTCTCCGGAACCCTGCGCATCCGCGACCCGGCGGGATTCGAAGCGCTTCTGGCCCGCGGCCTGGGCCGTCACCGCGCTTTCGGCTTCGGCATGCTCCTGCTGCGGGCGGTCGGGAGGTGATGTATGGGCTTCGCCAGGCTGGGGCTTGAAGCCTCCCGTGTTCCGCATGCGGACCGCAACGGCCTGTTGTGGCTCGGCCGCGGGGTTCTGGCCGTGGAGGCCGGGACCCTGCGCTTCACTGCGGCCCAGAGCCCATGGTTCGACGCAGGCGAGTATGATATTCCCTATCAGGTCGTTTCGGCCGTCCTCCTTGGGCCCGGGACCAGCCTGACCCACGACGTGCTGCGCCTCTGCGGTCGCCATTCCGTAGGCCTCATGGCCGTGGGCGAAGACGGCGTGCGCCTTTACAGCGCGCCGCCTTTTGGTCCGGACCACAGCCGCCTTGCCCGCAAGCAGGCGGAGCTATGGGCCGCCCCCAACTCCCGGCTGGAGACCGCCCGACGCATGTACGCCTTGCGCCTTGGCGAGGACGTCCCACGCGCCGAGATCGCCGCGCTGCGCGGGATAGAAGGCGGGCGCATGCGCGAGTCCTACAAACTCATCGCCCGCAACCATGGAATCTCCTGGCAAGGACGCCGCTACGACCGCAACAATCCCGACGCGGCCGATCCGCCCAACCAGGCTTTGAACCACGCGGCCTCGGCCGTATCCGCCGCAGCCGAGATCGCCGTGGCCTGCGCGGCCGCCATTCCCCAGTTGGGCTTCATCCATGAGGAGTCGTCACGCGCCTTTTGTCTGGACGTAGCCGATCTCTACCGTACGGAGGCGACGATCCCATGGGCGTTCGAGGCGGCCCGGCAGTGGATGAAAAAACCGGACGAGGCGTTGGAGCGCAAGGTGCGCCGTATGGTCGGCGAGCGCATGCGCCGCCGCAAGCTTATTCCGGACATGATCGACCGCATCAAGGAGTTGCTCCATGCCGATGGCGTTGGTGGTGGTTCGTAACGCGCCCATGCGCTTGCGGGGCTTTTTGGCCTCGTGCATGTTGGAAGTATCGCCATGCGTCTACATGTCTCCACGTTTGTCCCAAGCGGTGCGGGAACGCGTTTGGGGAGTGGCCGAGCAATGGCTGCCCGTGGAGGACGGCGCATCCGCGGTGATGGTTTGGCAGGACGGCTCGCTTCCGGCGGGCTACGGCGTCTCCTCATTGGGGGAGCCGGTTCGCGAATTGGTGGAGGCGGAGGGGCTGGTCTTGAGTCGCTTGCGCACCGCCCCATCTTCGGATGAAGAGACGAGTTGACGCAAATTTTGATCTTTGCCATGGAAAGAGAGCGTTTGCAAGAGTCTCCCCCGCACACGCGGGGATGGTCCGAAGACGGGCTCTTGAGAGGAGAATAAATATGAGTCTCCCCCGCACACGCGGGGATGGTCCCCGTCGTGGTCCGGGGCGGAGCTGGGCGAGATCGTCTCCCCCGCACACGCGGGGATGGTCCCGTGCAGAGTGTTGCGCCCCATGAATGCGTCGCGTCTCCCCCGCACACGCGGGGATGGTCCCCCGGCCCGCATTCTACATCAATCGCCTACCGCGTCTCCCCCGCACACGCGGGGATGGTCCCCGTCCCGTCAGGAGCGAAGTGCTTGCAACAGTGTCTCCCCCGCACACGCGGGGATGGTCCTTTCGTGGTTCTCCGGGACGGGAGCCGGCGGCCGTCTCCCCCGCACACGCGGGGATGGTCCCTGGATGGCGCATTTGATCCAGCATCCCGACACGTCTCCCCCGCACACGCGGGGATGGTCCCTTATCGACCCCCAGCCGGAAGAAGTAGATATAGTCTCCCCCGCACACGCGGGGATGGTCCTTCATACCATTGCTGCGCTCATCGGACAGCGGCGTCTCCCCCGCACACGCGGGGATGGTCCCGGCAATCCCGCGCCAGAGTTTTGTCCATGTCCGTCTCCCCCGCACACGCGGGGATGGTCCCGTCCCGCACCGTACGCGAGGCATACGGATCAAGTCTCCCCCGCACACGCGGGGATGGTCCTTAACAAGAAAAAGATATATTTGTGCATAATCAGTCTCCCCCGCACACGCGGGGATGGTCCCTTTACGCGAAAGCCGCAGCGGCCACGAATCGGGTCTCCCCCGCACACGCGGGGATGGTCCCCAGGTCTCCCTCGGCCGGCTGCACCGGCCCGGGTCTCCCCCGCACACGCGGGGATGGTCCCCTACCACGAGTTGGCGGATATGGGGTTCGACAGTCTCCCCCGCACACGCGGGGATAGTCCCCAGTCCAAAACGCGCGAGACGGGACGACGGCGGTCTCCCCCGCACACGCGGGGATGGTCCCGCAGACCCAAAAATCCTCAGGGACTGGTATATGTCTCCCCCGCACACGCGGGGATAGTCCCCAGTCCAAAACGCGCGAGACGGGACGACGGCGGTCTCCCCCGCACACGCGGGGATGGTCCCGTGACGAGCGGCTGCACTCCCGTCTCCGAGGCGTCTCCCCCGCACACGCGGGGATGGTCCCCTCATCCTGCGGGATGCGACCGAAATCACCCCGTCTCCCCCGCACACGCGGGGATGGTCCCATTGGCGCTCGTCCATTTCATCCTCCGTAGGCGTCTCCCCCGCACACGCGGGGATGGTCCTGTCGTAATATGTAAGGATGTCATCGTCAGAGCGTCTCCCCCGCACACGCGGGGATGGTCCCGAGATCCAGATGATGTCGATACCAATGCCGAGGTCTCCCCCGCACACGCGGGGATAGTCCCCGTCGAGGACTTTTGACATATTATCCCGCCCCGTCTCCCCCGCACACGCGGGGATGGTCCCATGTAGAGGATCGGCGTGGCGGACATACGGCTGTCTCCCCCGCACACGCGGGGATAGTCCATAGGGCGGAGACGTGACCACGCAATGCACGGAGTCTCCCCCGCACACGCGGGGGAGGACGATTCCCCTGCTTGCCGAGCGCCATCGAGTCCTCCTGTGCTTCCAGGGTTTGTCTTGGGTTTGTGGAAGTTTTTCAACAGGCGGCTCAACCGCTGGAGGCAAGCCCCCTCTTGCCAACCCTCAAAACACAAGAGATACTCCGCCCCGGAGTACTCTGCATCATGAAAATACAAGCACCCAACACGCTTTCAAGCGAAAGCCTCATCCTGGCGACCTGTCCCAAGGGCGTCTCCCCCTGGCTGGCGCAGGAGATGGAACGGCTCGGCTACGGCGCCAACGAACTCAAGGCGGGGGTGGAGACCGAAGGCACGCTTTTCGACTGCATGCTCCTCAACCTGCGGCTTTCCATGGCCCACCGGGTGCTTTTTCGATTGGCCGCGTTTGCGGCGGAGGAACCGGACGTCCTGTACAAGCGTGCGCGCGCCATTCCATGGGAGCGGTATTTTTCACCGGACGGCTATTTTACCGTGTCTGCGAGCATCCAAACGGACGTTGTCAATGACTCCCGCTATGCCGGGCTTCTCGTCAAGGATGCGGTGGTGGACCGTTTTCGGGAGAAGACGGGCCGTCGCCCGGACAGCGGCGGGGAAACCACGGGCGCGTCCGTGTTTCTTTTCTGGCGCGGGACACAGGCGGTGATCTACATCGACACGACCGGCGAGCCGCTTTCCAGGCGCGGCTACAGAAAGATCCCCGGCAAGGCTCCCATGCAGGAGACCCTGGCCGCAGCCTGCCTGGAGGCTTCCGGGTGGGACGGCAAGGGCAATGTGGTCAATCCCATGTGCGGCAGCGGTACGCTGGCGATCGAGGCCGCGCTCCGGGCCATTGGCCGTGCTCCGGGACTTTTCCGACCGTATTTTTCCTTTATGGCGCTTGCCGGTTTTGACGAGAACGGCTGGGGCATGCTGCGGGACGAGGCCCGCAAATGCGAGAGAGCCTTCGCCGGAAAAATCGTGGCCACGGATCATGACCCGCGCGTACTTGCCGGAGCGCGCAAGAACGCCCAGGCCGCAGGAGTGGAGAAGCTGATTGATTTTTCCGTGTGCGACTATAGCGAAACCCACGTCCCGCCGGGCGACGGGCTGGTCATCCTTAATCCTGAATACGGGCGCAGGCTGGGAGAGGAAAAAGAACTGGAGCCGGTCTACTCAGGCATGGGCGACTTTTTCAAGAAGCAGTGCTCCGGCTATACGGGCGCAGTTTTCACGGGCAACCCGAGTCTTGCAAAAAAAGTCGGCCTCAAGGCGAGGCGGCGCATCGAGTTCTGGAACGCCAAAATCGACTGCCGTCTCCTCTTGTACGATCTGTATGACGGAACCCGCAGACAACCCGCCCGTAACGGTGAACAAGGAGACAACTGATGGCCTAACAGTGACGGGATGGCCTCCTTCACGGGGTGTAAGAATCCCTTGAAGACTCCCCCGTTATTAGGCAATGGCCAAAAGGGATTGCTTTATTCAGCGGTAGTGGTTGCCCTAAATTCAGTCACAAGTTTTCCCCTATGGAGGCCATATGCAACTACATTCGGATATCAAGCCCATCTCCTGGCTCAAAAACAACGCCAAGCAACTCATTGCGTCCGTTGCTGAAACGGGCAAACCCCATGGCCATTACCCAAAACGGCGAGGCGAAGGCCGTGGTGATGAACGTCCGGGCAGATGACCAGATGCAGGAAAGTCTGGCGCTACTGCGTATGCTTGCGGACAGCGCCGCCGATGTGGAAGCCGGTAATCTCCGCGATTCGGACGAAATTTTTGCCGACATCCGCAAGATGATCGCGGAGAAACGCGATGAGCGGGGATAAAACGACTTGGCGAGTCGCGTTCACTCGCCGTGCGGAAGGAGACAGTTTGGGCATTTTCTCTTTCATTGCCGAGAGAGACGGGCCGGACATCGCCGAAACGATGCTGGGTGCGTTTATCGAGGCGCGGGACAGCTTGCGCGAACGCCCCGACCGGGGGCGCATCCCTCCTGAACTGAAGCGGATCAACGTCCTGTCGTATCGGGAAGTCCAGGTCTCACGGCACAGAGTCGCCTACCAGGTCAACAAGACCACCCACGAGGTCTATATTCATGTCGTGGCCGATGGACGGCGCAACTTCACCGAGCTATTGAAGGAGAGGCTGCTCACCGCTTCGCCCAGAGGAAGCAACTCGTAGTGACCGCATTTCCTCGACGCAACCTAGCCGCCGCCAGCAAAGGCTTTGCCCGCCCTATTTATCGATTCAACCGGACGGGTCCCGCGCATCGCTACAATGGCGCAGCCAGTTCTGAAGACAGCAAAAATGTCCTCTTTCATCGCACCAGAGATCACCTGCCTGACGGCGGCTCGTGAATAAGCCTTGTAAACGCAAATTGACGAACCCTATCGCCCAATCCGCCGCAACAACTCCCGCGCCGGACCATGATTCGGATTCTCTTCCAGGAGGCGGTCGGCCAGCGCCCGGGCCTTGTCTGTCTGTCCGGATTGAAGATACAGGCCGGCTAGGGCAATAAACGCGTCATGATCCAGCGGATTCAGTGACAGCGCTTTCATGAACTCCCGCTCGGCCCGGCCTAGCTGGTTCAGGGCCAACAACGCCTGGCCATGGTTGTATGACGCACGAGCGTAGTTCATCCCGTTCGAGGCGACGCTCAGAAAGGGCTCCGCGTCGGCGTAGCGCCCCATCTCGGCGAGAAGCAACCCAAGGGAGTACTGAACTTCATACAGCTCCGGCTCCTGCGCCGCGACCCCCCTCAGCAATACTTCCGCCTCCAGGTTCTTCCCCTGGGCATTGTAAAGCATGGCCAGGTTGACCTTGGACGGGTAGAACCGACCGTCGATCTCAATGGCCTTCCTGTACGCCGCGACAGCCCCATCCAAATCTCCCAGATTTGCGGCGAGGTTGCCGAGATTGTATCGTTGCGGCGCCAGATCGGCGTTGTAGAGCATGGCCTCCCGGTACTCCTCAAGCCCCTTTCGGAACGCTTCCCGATCATCCTTGCGCAACCGGTTCTCCGGCAGCATCGAAAGCATCACCGCCGCCTGCATGCGGACGGCCTTGACCGGATCATAGAGCTTTGGAGCAATGCGCTGTAATCGTGTCTTGGCGTCAAAATGCTCCAGACTGCGGATCGCCGTGTAACGAATCAACGCATCCTGGTCCTCCAAGGCTCGGGCCAGACATGCATCCACGGCGGGGCTTGGATAGGCTCGGAGCAGATCCAGGGCCGTGGCCCGGACGATCCCCGGCAGCAGGGAGTCCTCGGCCAGCCGGATCAAATCCGCGTCCGCGCCCGGCGCATGGGACCGGCCAGCCGAGATGACGGAGCCGTAGTGCGGCTTTCTGGTCTCCCCGTACCACGTTGTGTAGTTTCCTATACTCCAGGCAAGGGGCTTGTCCGCGTGGCAGCCCTTTGCCGAGCACGCGTCCGGGGTTCCGATCTCCGCGCTCAAGTCCGGGCGGGGGATGCGCAGGCTGTGATCGGGGCGATAGTCGATTCCCATGTATATCCGTCCGGGCATGTGGCACTTGACGCAGAGGTGTCCGTCGCTGGGTTTCCCTTCATGCGTCTTCTTGTGAAAGTGGTGCTTGGGCGTGTCGTAGGCTTCCGCGCGATGGCATTGGGTGCAGAGCGCGTTGCCGTCCTTGTGGCGCTTGAGGCTGTGCACGTCATGGCAATCGCTGCAGCGGACCCCTCGGCCGAACATCTTGCTCTGAACAAAGGACCCGTACACGTAGACTTCCTCAAAAATCTGTCCGTCCGGATAATAGAGCCCTTCCCGGAGAAGCTCCGGCGCCATCAGATCAAGCAGAGCCCCGCCCTCATGGCGGTTGTCGCCGAGCAGAAAACGCCTGGAATGGCACGGCGCGCAGATTTCGATCTGTCTGTCGGAGGCGAGGTTGACGGTTTTCACCACCAGACCGAAATCCGCGGACGCATCACGCGCCAGGGGCGGCTTGTCGGCCCACTCGACGTGTTCGGATCCGGGGCCATGGCAGGCCTCGCACCCCACGTCGATCTCAAACCAGGTGGTCCGATACTCTCCGGTTTCCGGGTCATAGCCCTTGGTCAGTCGGGTCGAGTGGCATTCGGCGCACATGACGTTCCATGTCTGGCCGCCCTTGGTCCAATGGAGCCAATCGTCAGGATCGTTGACGTCATAGGGCGGCAGGCGGCGCCAACGCCGCCCCTCGACATCCCAGGCGATGTTCAGGCATTGCAAACGGCCGCCGGGAAAGGGGGAGAGGTATTGCTGCAGGGGATAGGCCCCGAAGGTGTGTGTAATCTCGAACCGGCCGGGAGCGCCGTCAGGCCCTTGGGTCTCGACGAAAAACCGCTCCCCCTGGCGGAAAAACCGCGACGTGGAGTTGTTGTATGGATCCGTGTACCGGGCGTCGTTGAAATCGCCCAGCACCGTTGTGGCGTTGGCCACGTCCATCGCCAGATCGTGATGGGACCCCTTCCATTTGGCGTACTCGGCCTCATGGCAGCGTTTGCAGGCGTCGCTTCCCACGAAGTCCGCCCGGGACTCAATAGGAGGCGGTTTCACTCCGGACGACACGAGCAGATACGCAATAGGCGACAGCACGATAACGACCGCGGCGATCAAGGCGACCAGCTCCCAGCGTTCGATATCGGTTGTGTGGTTCGTCATGACGCGAAGAATGGACCGTCTACGATTCGATACGCGTTGCCTGGCCCGGGTCGTAACGGTTCCTGCGGCGCCGGGAGGCGACATCGATTTTGACGACGCCGTCCTCGATGCGGACCGGGTATATGTCCAGAGGCCTGGGAGCGGGGGGCGTCAGCACCGCTCCGGTCAGATCAAAGGTTGATCCATGGCATGGACACGCAAACCGCCCGGTCTTCTCGTCCCAGTTGATGGAGCAGCCCAGATGCGTGCATGTCCTGGACAGGGCGAGAAAACCACCGCTGGCCAGTCGAGCAAGATAGACGCCCCCTTCCGGTATAGCCGTCACCGTCTCCGGTTGGAAACGATCCACCGGCCCGGCGACCACAAGACGCGCAGTCTTGGCGGCCGCGCTCCGCTCTCTGCGGAAAAGGAGAAACGACATCCCGATCCAGCAAATTTCCGCCACGGCCGCCAGGCCCAGACACGCCCACAACCAACCCAGAAACTTTCTTCGGGGCGAAGGCGCTTTTGTCGTTTCGGACGTCGTTTCAGTCATTGCAGCCGCCTTCATGATACATGAGCTATGCGCCAGTCTGCGCCCATGGCCAGGACAGAAGCATTTCCGGTCCCCGGAACCAGACGCCGACCACGGTGCAAACGATCAGCACCGCCAGCACGGCGAGTACTCCGGCCATCACGGCCTCTGCTCGCGAATACCCGAGCTTGCGAACCAGCACAACATAGGCACCCGCCATCAACACGATCAGAGCGACCGTCGGAAACAACCCTCTGGCGATCCACGTGTTCGCCGCGTTAACGGGAGTAGAGAACAGGAGCAGTCCGTCGAGCAGAATCGCGGACAAGGCCAGGCCGGCCCCGGCCAGGATCGCCAGGATCGCCAGAAGGCGGCCTTGATGTGATCCGAACCAGACGCCGGGAGTCAACGCAGTCCCCCGAGCAAAGGGCAGGCAAATCAAGGCGAGGAAGGCGAGCAACGGCCAGACGAATATCGCAAACGACGGATGCAGGTGGAGCAGCAGCTCTTGGAATCCCTGGAAATACCAGGGGGCCTTGGCTGGATTCGGGCTCATCCCGGGATTCGCCTGCTCCAGGAGGGGAGCGTCCGCCACCATTGCCAGCACAAGAACGAATGCGATCAGCGACAAACCCACCGCAGCCTCCCTCATGAGCAGATTCGGAGAGGTCGGGACAGCGTCCGACGGACCGTCTTCCTTCCTCCGGACAAGTCCGCCCGCGCGGCGCACAAGCCAAAAATGCCACAATGACAGAATCAGCATGAGGCCCGGGAGAAGGGCCGCGTGCAACACAAAGAAATTGGCCAGGGTCGCGGGGCCGATTTCATCGCCCCCGCGAAAAAGCGTTTCCAGCCAATGGCCGCAGAGCGGAATGTAGCCGAGCATGCTCGTGCAGATGGTCACGGCCCAGTAGGCCAGTTGATCCCAAGGCAGCAGATACCCCGTAAAATTGGCCGCCAGGAGAAGAACGAGCAGGACGAGGCCGATCACCCAATTGAGTCGTCGTCCGGGGCCGAAGCCTCCTGTCAGCACCACGCGGACCATATGCAACACGGCCACGGCCGCCAGCAGGTTCGCGCTCCAGTGGTGGATGTTGCGCACCCATCGGCCGAATGGGATCTCGCGGGTCAGGACCAGCACGGATTCATAGGCTTGATCGATGGTTGGCTGGTAAGCCAGAAGGAGCATGACTCCGGTGATGAACAGCATGCCCGCCAAAACCGTCGCCATGCCCCCGAGTCCCCAACTCAGGGTCAACCGAAGCGTCTCCGCCGACACGCGCTTCGGGTGCAGGTGGAGAACCAGGTCGGTTATGGATTTTCGAGAGGAAGACATACAAGTCGCGTAACGCCCAGTCCCATCGCCATGCAACATAATTTGGCCGCATGTCCCCATCGTCCCTGGCGGGTCATGTAGCAATCGTCCCATGCATAGTGGACAACGCGCCTCGATTCCTAGTTCACGGGGGGATAGACGACCTTCCAATCCTTCTTCATATCCACAACGGTCCACCCCTTCGAAGCCGCTTCCCTCAGGGCATTTTCAGCGCCCTTGTCGTAGGCCCATTCCCGGTTGGCGTCCGTATGGTGAACCAGGAGCGCGAAACGCGCGCCCTTGCCGGCGGTCGCCCATTGAAGCATCTGCAGGTCTCCGTCGGAGTTGCCGAAGGCGGCGATGGGCCGCCGGCCTATATGCGAATTGATGCCCACGGGTTTGCCCGCCTTGTCGTCCACGAAATCTACTTCCGGAAGACGCATGAGCACCGGGCCGCCCTTGCGCATCTCGAATTTCGTCTTCACGCTGCTGCCCACGACCTGCTCGGGCGGGACGCCGTAGACCGGGTCGGTCCAGGGCCGCATGAACTCGATGCCGCCGCCGGAGACGATGAACGTCTTGAAGCCGTTTGCGCGAAGGTAGGCGAGCAGTTCGAGCATCGGCTGATAGGTCATCTCCGTGAAAAGGCGATGCGTCTTGGGATGCTTCGCCGTGGCGATCCACTCCTTCACGATCTTCTCGAAATCTTCGGTCGTCATGCCGGCGTGCGTGGCCATGACGATATCCATGACCGCCTTGTCTCCGCCTTCCAGAGCGGTTTTGACGTCGCCCTTGAGCAGCGAGGCGAACGGCTCCTTGCCCTTCCACTCCGGATGCTTCGGCGCAAGCGCCTTGACGCGGTCCAGCGCGAAGAACAGCTGGAAGTACAACGGCTTTTCCGACCAGAGTGTCCCGTCGTTGTCAAAGGTCGCGATGCGCTCCGGCGCGGGGACGAAATCCGGCGTCCCTTCCTGCGTCACCTTGGTCACGAAATCGATGATCGAGGCCTTGGCCGCGCCGTCGCTCCAGGACGGGAGCGGGTCCGGGGACTGGGCCATGGACAACTGGCCCATAACCAGCACAAAGGCGACGGCGAGGGTAGTCCACAGCATCCGTTTGGGCACGATCGCCTCCTCAGCGCTTGATGAGTGTGGAGGGCCCCTGGGGGACTCGCCTCCCAGGGGCCAGCTTTGTCATGCGGTCATGGCGCTAGTTGCCGGTGGGCATCGACAGGCTGACGCCCTGCTCCTTCAAATCCTTGCGAGCGGACTCGAAGCGTTGGTAGCGCATGAGGGTGAGGGGCCCTGTGTAGACCTCGCTCTGCATCTTGCGAGGAGGATACTCCACGTAGGTCTTCATCAACTTTTGAATGGCCTCGTTGAACGTTACGAGCGTCCAGGTGTGCTCAGAATAATTGGTCATGAAGATATCGTAGCGCTCCTGCGGGTCCTGCCACAGGTCGAAGACCTGGGGCACGGTGGCGACGTATTTGTCTGCGCCTTTCCAGCCGAGGTTGGTGTCCACAGCCAGGGCGCCGGTGGCCTGCCCGTCGTCGCCGCGCAGGTTGAACACGGCCTTGTAGTTGCCGACGCGCGCCGCGCCGGGAGAAAGCTCGTTCTCGGTGAAGTAGAACCACTCGTTACGGGCGCACTTGCCTTTGCCCGTCAACGACGGAGTCATGTCGTAGCTGTCGAAGATGATCGGCTCGCCCTTGCGGTCCTTCTTGGGCAGCTTGATTTTGGCCACGGAAGCGAAGGTGGCCATGAGGTCCAGGCCGCCAAGGATGTCATGGTTCCGGGAGCCGGGCTTGATCTTGCCAGGCCACACGGCGATGGCGGGAACTCGGTTGCCGCCCTCGCGATCCGTGCCCTTGGTGCCGCGGAATGGGGTGTATCCGGAGTCGGGGTACACGTCCTGCCACGCGCCGTTGTCCGTGGTGTAGAAAACGAGGGTGTTCTTATCCAGACCCAACTCGCGAAGCTTGTCCATGACATGGCCGACCCTGGTGTCGAGTTCGACGACGGAGTCGGCGTACTTGGTTTTGGACAGGGACTTGTGCTCGAATTCCGGGGCGGGCATGTTCGGCTGGTGCACCTTCATGAAGTTCACGTTGATGAAGAAGGGCTTGTCGGACTTGGCCGCCGCCTCGAGATACTCCAGGGCGGCCTGCTCCACGTACTTGTCCAGGAAGGGAATCCCGACGACTCCTTTGTCCGGAGTGTCCACGTATTCGCCGGTAACCTTGAAGTCTTCTTTGGCTTTCTCGCCGGCCTTGCCCGAGAGCGCGCCCTTGGTCACCTTCTGGAACATCTTGCGCAGCTTGGGGTCCATGTCGGGGAACCACTTGGGGTCGCCGTATGTGTAGGCGTTCAAGTGGTAGAGAAAGCAGTACTTCATTTCGTCGTACCCCTGGGCGTTCGGCAGCGCGTAGTCCGCTTCGCCCAGGTGCCACTTGCCGGTGAAGTACGTCTGGTAGCCGGCCTGTTTCAACACAGAGGCCAGAGTCCATTCGGCCTCGGGCAGGCCGCCGCCCTGCCCCTGGAAGGCCACGGTGGTCATACCGCTGCGGTTGGGGATGCGGCCGGTCTGCATCGCAGCGCGGCCGGGCGTGCAGCTGGGCTGAGCGTAAAAGGAAAACATGGTCACGCCTTCGTCGGCCATGCGATCCAAGTTGGGGGTGGGCATGCCCCGACCTTCGCCGCCTCCATAGACTCCAATGTCGCCATAGCCATGGTCGTCGGACACAATGAGGAGAATGTTGGGTTTGCCCGCCGCAAGGGCGAATGCCGGAAGACACACGATTGCCGTGAAGGCAAGCGCCGAGATAACTCGTTGTAATCCTTTCATGAGCGGCGACCTCCATTATGCAACACCCATGATATGGTATTGCTATCATTAAGTGTGTTAGAAGGCTTTTTGTGACGCAAATTTATCCGCATTCTAACCAGCATTATGCAATTTATCGGAATATTAAAATGCAAGTTGACGCCATGGCCATCTTACCTCGCCAACATTCAATTACAACTTCAGTAGCATTCTTTTTATCTCTATTCAAGCATCGTATATATTTGGCATGCTCTAAAATGATAAAAGATGACTGCCAATTGCCGCGATTCTATGGCGGCGGGCGAAAACGAGACGGTAAGCCGCGATGCCCAGGGGTATCATCACAGTACAGGCTGGCGCCGCAGAGATAAGATACTTGCCCAAGGTCATCTAGGCATCCCTGTCGCTGATCAGCAGGATCGCTGAGAAATCGCCGAGCAAGCTGGCCGCGGCGGCGCCGAAGACATTGCTGCTGGAGTAGCCTCCATTTCGATCGGACACCCCGGAAGCCGTCGAAGGTGGGCTATCCACCAGTCCCTTCCCTAGGTCCAAACCATCTTCCTCAGCCTGCCGGACGCCTCCATGATTATGGACCGCATTGCCGCACGAGTTCCGCAGGACGGGCATGACATCCCTGAAAAAACGATCATGAGGCGCTCCCACAAAGGGCTGCACAATTTTCGGGAGGTTTACTCCAAGCTTGCGGATTCCTGGTCGCTGTATGATAAGGCGCAGAGCCCACCCCGGTTGCTGGAGAAAGGAGGAAGCCATGCCCGCTGAAAAGAGGGATAGAGATAAAGAACTTCGGGACATCGAGGCGGCTTTGAAACGAGCCTCACAACGGGCCGAGGAGAGTGCCCGTCAAACCGGCGCAGCGCTCATCCCGTGGGAAGACGGAAAAGTCGTGAAAGACTATCCGGGTGATCAGGTTTCCGCGGGCAATCAGCAGTCGGAATAGACCTCGGCTTCATGGACCAACGGAGGGCGACATACCGTTTTCACTTCCTCGCCAGACGCCAAAAGGACTCACCGCTGACGCACCTTTTTCCATACGACTGAACGCAACTCAGGCAAACTCAGCACAACTCATTTTACATAAAACCAGGTAATTGCGACGATGGCGACGCCTTTCGTTTAAACTCAGGAGCCAAAGGCCGGGCGTTCGAATCGCCCATTGCCCACCAACAATAACAGCCGGTTACATCCATCATGAATGTAACCGGCTGTTTCTTTTGCTGCCCTATGGGCGCCCTGCAGAGCTTCCGGAGTAGCCCTCTATTTATAAAGAGCCCGTTTTAAGGCGTCGGTGGATGTGCTCACCGCGTGCTTGCTGATGTAGGCGTCCGGATTCTCCAGGTCAAAACCATGGATGCCTCCGGCATAGAGTGAAAAACCGGTGGGTACGCCTGCCTGGGCCAATCTGCTGAGGTAATCGATCGTCTCATCGCGATGGGGGTCCAGGCCTCCGACAAAGGCGTAACAAGGCGGCAGTCCTGAAAAATCGGCGCATCTGCTGGGAGCCGCGTAGTAAGAGATATCGTCCCTGTTTTCATGGCCCTCGCCTAGATACTGGTTCCAGATATTCTTGCACGATTCGTAGTTCAACCCTCTTTTGTCGGTGAATTCGAGCGTTGACTTTGTTTTCAACCGGTCGTCTATCGTGGGCGCCAGCGGCATTTGGAAGCAGATCGCGGGTCCTTTCCGGTCCCTGGTCAAGAGAGCCACTGCGATGGTGAGCCCGCCGCCGGCGCTGAACCCTGTCACGGCGATCCGGGAGGGATCGACTCCCAGCTCACTTGCGTTCGCCGCAAACCAGACCAGGGCGGCGTAACAGTCTTCGTAAGCCGCGGGCGCAGGGTTCTCCGGCGCCAAACGATAATCCACGGAGACGATGACGCAGCCGATTTCCTTGACGTAACGGATGCAGTTGGCGTCTTCGTGATTGGGAGTCCCGATGGAATAACCGCCGTAATGCAGGTAGAGGACTCCAGGGAGAACGCCTTTTTTCACTTTCGGCTCGTAAATCCTGACCTTGACCTCGGGCGCCCCTTCCGGTCCCGGAATAAAGCGGTCGTAGAAATTGACGTCGGGATCTTCCGGCGTTGGAGGAGCAGGAGGGAATGTGATGTCACGCGGCGTCTTCTTGGCCACATTTTCATCGGTCCAAGCCGCAAGATAGGCAGGCGGCTCGGTCAGCACTTTTGTAAGTTCAGGATCAAGCTGGTCTTCAAAATAGTTTTTACTCATGGTTTCGTTCCTCCTTATCGTTATCCATGGTTTCATGGTTCTCTTGGGCAGCTTTCTTTCTGCGGGGAGGAAAATTCAATCGGTCCTTCAAAAAAGATTTTTTTTGCACAGGCGCCCCCAATTTTATCCGTATTCAGGGTCACGCAGGGATCGACCATTCGCCTTTCTTCTTTCCCGTCATGACTCGGCCAAAAAACACACGCGTGGGCGGACCTCTTAACAGTGAGTTATTTTGCACAATTAATTCAAAAAAATAACCTACGAAACCAAAATCAATCTGATTGAGATGAAGGTCGGAATGATCCGGACTGCCTTCCGGATCGACAAGCCATCTCAATGGTGATTAATTTTGCACAATTAAGATTTAGCAAGCAGCTCAATTCCTGTCAATATGATTTTGAATTTTGCAAATATATTTGCCTGCAAATCGTGTCATCGCACAGACCAGCGCCTTGAGTGTTTCGCCCAGGCTGCCGCATGAGCGAACAATTCGATTGCCCCTCTTATGATATGCTTCATGCTATCGTCCCCGGCCGTCGGGTCTCCCCCGCCCCGCTGCGGAACGCGCCGCCAAGCTTTCCGTACCGGACTCGGGATGGAGAGCGCGTCGCAATGCCCGGATGGCTGTACCGGTAGCCTGACGACTGGCCGCGGCGTCCGGGACCTCAAGTTCAAAGCCGTGGATGACGCTCGGATAGAGGGTAAATCCTGTGGGAACTCCGGCCTGCGCCAGCCTCGCGACATAATCCATGGTCTCGTCGCGGTGAGGGTCCAATCCGCCGACATAGGCGTAGCACGGCGGCAGGCCGGAAAAGTCGGTTGCCCTGCTGGGCGCCGCATAGGGGGAGATATCCTCTCTGTTTTCATGGCCTTTCCCCAAATACAAATTCCACAGGCTTTTGCAGGAACCGTAGTTCAAGGCCCTGGGGTCGGTAAACTCCCGGGAGGACGGCGTCTGCAGGCGGTCGTCGATCGTGGGGGCGACCGGCATTTGGAAAACGGGCTTCACTCCGTGGCGGTCCCTGGCCATCAGGCAGACGGCAATGGCGAGCCCGCCTCCCGAACTGAATCCGGTGACGCCGATCCGCGCCGGGTCGACGTGCAGGTTTTTGGCGTTGGCCGCCAGCCACAAAAGGGCCGCATAGCAATCTTCATAGGCGGCCGGAGCGGGGTTTTCGGGGGCCAGTCGATAATCCGGGGAAACGATAACGCAGTTGACTTCCGTCACATACCGGTAACACATGGCGTCTTCATGCGCCGGACTTCCAATGGAATAACCGCCGTAATGGAAATAGAGCAGCCCCGGAAGAACACCGTTTCTGACGCGGGGCTCATAAATGCGGACCGGGACGGCGGGAGCCCCTTCAGGACCGGGAATCAGACGGTCCGTAACGGTCACGAGCGGGTCCAGAGGAGTCGGGATGAGCGGAAAGATGATGTCGCGGCCGATTTTTCGGTAGATCTTCTCATTGGTCCAAGCGCCTAAGTAAGCGGGAGGGTTGGACAAAACCTTGGCAAACTCAGGCGCCAATCTTTTCTCTAAATACCCCTTGTCCACGCTGTCCCCCATTCTCCATACAGTTACTCGAGATGCACATCAGCTACCGCCGGCGTAACCGGTGGTTTGAGGAAGCCCCCGGAGGGGTTTTTACCCATTTGAGCCTTTGTTTTAGATCAAAGCAAGTTGTTCCTCTCGCTCTTCCCTCTCCACTTGGTTTCGGATGTACTTGCGAATGGTCTGCTCATCCAAGCCAACAATGCTTATGCGGCATCCACGAGCCCAAAAATGAAAACCGGCGAGGCTCCGCTTCCGGCCAGGAATTCCCAGTGGATTTTGATGGCGACCTTCCCTTTCAATTTTCCTACACCATGCGCCAGGCTGTACTTCGGGGGAATCGCGACACGGCGCCGGTAATATCTTCTCATATATGACTAATTTTTTCTCCTCTCGCATCGTGGCCTCCGTTCCAGGCCCCAGCCGGTCTGGAATGAAGCCCACAGGCGCACCCTGCGCGCAATCGCCGAAACGGCGGAGCCTTGGCGAGTCTCACCCGCCAGAGGCGGCGGCTTACCTGTTCGAGTTAAGGCGTTTGCCGCATACAATGGGAAACAGCCGCAAGCACATTCTAATGTCTTCAGTCCGCAAGACCTGTTAATAATCACATATGGCGTTATCATGCGCCGACGGCCTCCACGGCTTTCAAGTCCACCCGCAAGCCGGGCCTCAAGCCTGACGGAGAAAAGCTGACCATGATCAACTTTTTCGACCGGATAAGCTTGCGTTGGAGCATTGTTCTGACGTTCAGCTTCATTACGCTGTTGTTCGTGTGCGTTGGATTGTTGGGTCTGTTCGACATGAAGAGGCTCGGAAATCTCACGGCGACGCTCTATAAACATCCTTTACAAGTTTCCAATGCGGCGCTCCTTGCACAGGTTGGAGTCGTTCGCATGCATCGTGACATGAAGGACGTCGTCCTGGCAAAAGACGCATTCGACGTGGAGCACTCCATCAATCTTATCCAAAACGAAGAAGCGCAAGTATACAAGCAGTTGGATGTCGTACAAAAATATATCCTCGGCCAGGAAGGACAAGGACTTGCCGCAATCGCAAGAGAAACGTTCGCCGACTGGAAAACCATCAGAAATAAGGTCGTCGCCTTGCTGGAGCAGGGAAAAAGGTCGGAGGCCGTCAGCATAACCCAGGGCGAGGGGGCGGACCATGTCCGGTTGCTGGAGCGCAGGATGAGCGCCCTGACCTCCTACGCCCGGAATAAGGCGGACGGGTTTATGGAGAATGCGCGAGCCGTCCAAAAGAGCATCCTCTACCAAACAATCGCCGCCCTCTCCTTTCTGGTGTTTACGCTTTTTTTATTCACCCGTCTGATTCTGCACCATGTTGTCGGGCGCCTCGAACTTTTGGAGGGCAAACTAAAAACAATCTCCCAATCCGGCGATCTTGCCACGGTCGAAGTTGTCGGAGACAATGAGATCGCCCGCCTGACCACCAGCTTCAATGCGCTCATCGTCTCGCTTCGACGCCAGATATGGCTGCGCGAGGGCCTCAATACGTTGAACGAGCAGCTCCTCAAAGTGACCCAACTGAACGGATTGGACGACACGCTCAGCGCCTTTTCACGCCATCTCATGGCAAGCTCCGGAGCGCTCTTCGCCTTTGACGCAGCCAGCGACCGGAACGTCCTGGTCGCCGGATACGCCCTCCCCGACCAGCCGGACCACCCCGCCAGCTTCAAGCTGGGCGAAGGAATCGTCGGGCAGGCGGCAAGAGACTTGCAGCCCATTCTTCTGACCCAGGTGTCCAGGCGGCAGGCCTTGATGGTCTCCGGAACGAGTTGCGCCATTCCCCGCTCCATTTACGCCGCCCCGCTCATCTACAAGGACGAACTCATGGGCGTCGTCGAATTCGCCTCGATGGATGGGTTCGACGCGATGGAGCAGGAGTTCATCAAATTCGCCAGCTCCGCGGTGGCCGGCGCCTTGGCCGAAGTGAAACGCCGCGGGCAAATCGACGCCTTATATGAAGAGACGCGCACCGCCAATCTGGAGCTTGAAAGGAAAAGCGAAGAGCTCGCCCTGCTCAACCAGCAGCTCTCCGGCCGCAACGAGGAACTCGCCGCGCAATCTCAGGAGCTGCAAGCCAAGACCTATGACTTGAGCTGGCTGGCCGACGAACTGACGGAACAGAAGAAAGCGCTTGAAATCAAGCAATTGCAAGTGGAGGAGGCGGATCGGCTGAAATCCGAATTTTTGTCCAACATGAGCCACGAGCTACGCACCCCGCTCAACAGCATCCTCGCCCTCTCCCAACTGATGCTGACCAAAGGGCCCGGCGCCAACCCGGAAAAGGAGGCCGAATATCTCCGGGTGGTGGACCGCAACGGCCGCCACCTTCTTTCCCTGATCAACGACATCCTCGACCTCTCCAAAATAGAGGCCGGCCGTCTCGATATCTCGTTCAATGAATTCTCCGCCGATGCGGTCCTGGCCGAAGCGACGGAGACCATGACGCCGCTGGCTCAAGCCAAAGGCCTCCAACTTACCCGCACCGCCTCCTATGCGGGCGCCATGGTCTCCGACCGCGACAAGCTCCTGCAAATATTGCTCAATCTGATATCCAACGCCGTAAAATTCACCCAATCGGGGAAGATCGACATCGAATTGACCCAAGAGGGCGACGAGGTCGTCTTCTCGGTGGCGGACACCGGCGTCGGCATCGAATCCGAGGACTTCGAAACAATCTTCGACGAGTTCAGGCAAATCGACGGCTCCACGTCGCGCCGCCATGAAGGAACCGGCCTGGGTTTGACCATTTGCAGGAAGTTGTCGAGGTTGCTCGGCGGCGACCTCTTTGTGGCCTCAACGCCGGGCCAGGGCAGCACGTTCACCCTCCGCCTCCCGGTCGTAGCAACGCTCCCGAGGGACGGCGGCCTCCCGCCGAAGGACAACGACCATGCTGAAGCCGCTTCGAATCTTTCCAAAACGGTCCTCGTCGTGGAAGACAAGGAGCGTACGAGAGAGTTGATTCGGAGCTATCTGGTGGAGGCCGGCTACTATGCGATCACTTGCTCGAATGGGGAAAAAGCTCTGAAAATCGCGCAAAACCGCAACCTGCACGCCATCACCCTCGACATCTTCATGCCGGAAATGGACGGTTGGGAACTGCTGCGTCAACTGCGGGCCTCCCCGAAAACAGAGGACATTCCGGTCATCATCGTCTCGATAAGCGAGGACCATTCCACAGGGATGGCCCTGGGGGCGAACGGATATATGGTCAAACCGGTGGACCGGGACCGGCTGCTGGCCGAAATCCAACGCATAGAAAAAGCTCAAACGGTATGCAATGTCCTGATCATGGAGGATGACGAGCCCGTCCAAGAACATCTGGCCGCCATGCTGAGGGAAGCCGGATACCAGGTCGCCGCCGCAGGAGACGGAGAAGCGGGGCTCGAAATGGCGAGGAAAGTCCGACCGCAAACGATCCTTCTGGACCTGTGCATGCCCAAAATGGACGGATTTCAAGTGCTGAAGCGCCTGCGAGAGGACCCGGTGCTGGCCCAAACCCCAGTGATCGTTTTAACCGCCAAGGATCTGACCGCCGAGGAGCAAGAGACGTTGCTGCAAACGTCCAAGACCGTCATCTCCAAAAGCCGCGGCCTCGAAAAAATCCTGGAGGACATCAAAAGGGAGCTGCTGGCCATAACGCCGCATCGCCCGCACCAGGCTTGCTGTGCGGAGAAGCCTCTCATCTTGGTGGTGGGGCGGGACAAAACCAAGGCGAACCATATCGCCGCCAGACTGGAGACGCTGCGCCTCCCGGTCTCGATCGTTGAAGACGAACGTCAGGCCGTCGAACAGGCCAGGGAAAACACTCCGGGGTTCGTGGTCGTGGACGCCGCGCCTCCCGCCGAAACGGCCTGGAAAGCCTTGGACGCCCTACGCTCCCTGCCGCAAACAAAACACTCCACGTTCGTCGTTCTCGCCCCCAAGGACATGCTCGACAATCCGAAGCACCGCATGGCGAGCGGCGATGTGCGCCAGTTGGCCTTCGACGGACCCGCCGACCTTGAACAACTCAGACGGCTCATCCTCGATACAATTTCCGCGAAGGGCGCCCGCCCCGCCAATCAGGAAGACTCCCCGACCGAACCAGCGCCGGTTGGCGGCGGGGAGAACGCGTCCCTGAAGGCGGGGGGAGCCATTCTTCTGGTCGAGGACAACGAAGACAACGTGTTCACGGTGCAGGCCGTTTTGGAGGACTTTCCCGGCACGCTCGCCATCGCGCAGGATGGAGAAACGGGCGTCGAGTTGGCGATCTCGACCAGGCCGGACCTGATTTTGATGGATATCCAGCTCCCCGGCGTCAGCGGCATCGAGGCGACGAAAACGCTGAAAGCGGACTCCAGGACCAAGGACATCCCCATCATCGCCCTGACGGCCCGAGCGTCGTCCTCCGACCACCAGGAGCTTATCGCCGCAGGTTGCGATGGCGTTCTCACAAAACCTTTCAGTCCGCAGCAATTGATCGATGTCGTCAACCGCTGGTTGGCTTGAGACTCAAGGTGGCGCCATGCAGCAAAGACATTCCGTACTGATTGTCGACGATCAGCGAGAAAACCTTTTCGTCCTTAAAGAAATTCTGGCGGAATACCTGCCGGAGCTGGACGTTGTCGCCGCTATGGGCGCCTCCGACGCCATGCGCCTCGTTACTCCGTCCACGAGCGTTGTCTTAAGCGACGTTCAAATGCCGGGAATCAGCGGGGTCGAACTCTGCGCCCAGTTGAAAAGCATGCCCTCGTTCGCCCATATCCCTTTCCTGCTGATCACCTCCCACCAGTCCACGCCGAGCCTGCGCATCAAAGGCCTGGAGGCCGGCGCGCTCGATTTCATTTCCCGCCCCATCAACACGGAAGAGCTGGTGGCCAAGATTCAAATCGCGCTTGACGTCCATAGCGCCCGCAACAGGCTCCAGGAGGAAAAGGACCGCCTTCAAAAACACTTGGTCCTGGCGGAAACCCAGTATAAAAAACTTTTCGAAAACGCGACCGACGCCATTTTCATCACGGACGAGTCGCTGCACGTCATTGACGCCAACCGCGAGTGCCTGCAACTGATCGGCTACAGCTTTTCGGAAATGAAGGGCCGGACCGTCGATTCGTTGATACCGCAAAACAGCCCGAACATTCGCCTGTACGCCTTCGAAACTCCGGAAGCGCCCATCACGGAAACCTCCTTCGTCAGAAAGGACGGCGTCCGCGTGGACGTGGAGGTCAGGAGTCGTTTAGTGGATCTGGACGACTCCTCCGTCCGTTGGGTCATCGCCCGCAACGTCACCCTGCGCAAACGCACGGAAAGCATGCTCCGGGAGAAGGAAGCCTCCTTAAGCCGCGCCCAGGCCATCGCCCATCTTGGCAACTGGGAGCTGCATATCGCGACGGGCCGCATGGTCTGGTCGGATGAGCTGTACAGAATCTTCGGGTTCGAAGCCGGCGGCGTAGAGCCCTCAGCCGATCTACTGGTCCGCAGCATGCATCCGGAGGACCGGGCAGGCGTCGGCAGCCTGGCGCAATGGCTCACGGCCCGCGACAAGCAGGAATTCAAATTTCGCCTCGACCGCCCCAAAGGCGAGGAGCGCTGGGTCCGGGGGCAAAGCGAGACGCGCTTCGACGCCTCCGGAAAACCGGAAAAAATATTCGGCGTGCTCATGGACGTTACGGAGGAACACCTCTCCCAAACCAGGCTGGAGCAGGCGCTGGCCAAAGCCGAAGCCGCGAACAAGGCCAAAAGCGAATTCCTGGCGAACATGAGCCACGAGATACGCACGCCGCTCAACGGAATCATGGGCATGCTCCAGGTCATCAAGGGAACCACGACCGACGATGCGCAAAAAGAGTACGTCGCCATGGCGTTGCAGTCGTCCCAAAGGCTGAACAACCTGCTGTCGGATATTCTCGATTTGTCCATGGTGGAAGCGAGAAAGCTGAATGTCGTATCGGAACCCTTCGAACTGGCGGCCGTCCTGCAACAGGTTTCGGAACTGCTGACGCCTGCGGCCAATCAGGCGGAATTGAGCCTGCGCTTCATTCTTGACCCGGAAACGCCGAAAATCGTCTACAGCGACCCCTCGCGCATCGCCCAAATCCTGACCAACCTTCTGGGCAACGCCTTGAAGTTCACGCCCTCGGGCGGCGTCACGGTAGAGGCGTCCTACGCCAGCGCCCGGGAGCCGGGCCAGGGCAATCTGATTTTCAACGTAGAGGATACGGGCGTCGGCATCCCCAGGGAAGAAATCGCCTCGCTCTTTGAACCCTTCACGCAATTGCAGCACGGCTACACCCACAAAAAACAAGGCGCAGGCCTGGGGCTGTCGATCTGCAGCCGCCTGATTCAGCTCATGCATGGCGCCATGTGCATTTCAAGCGAACCGGGGGCGGGAACACAGGTGTACTTCAGCGTTCAGGCCAAGGCGGCCCAGTTTCCCCGAAGCGACGACGCCGAAGCCTGCCGCCCTTCATTGTTCGCAGCCGGCTCCAAAAAAGTGCTCGTGGCGGATGACGATGAGGTCAGCGGAGTATTCCTGCGGCGCATGCTCGAGCACGAGGGGATCGCCGTGCATGTTGCGCCGAACGGCAAGCGCGCCCTGGATGCTTTGAAAAAAGAGACGTACGACGCCGTGCTGATGGATGTCCAGATGCCGGAAATGGACGGCGTGCGTACGACGAAAGCCATCCGCTGCGGCGAAGCCGGTGAGGCGGCGAAAAGCGTTCCCATCATTGCTTTGACGGCCTATGTCATGCGCTCGGACAAGGAGAAGTTCCTGGAGGCGGGCATGGACGGGTACTTGTCGAAGCCGGTGCTGATCGACGCCGTCAAGGAGGCGCTCCATTCGGTCTTGTTTCCGGAGCAATGCCGGGGCCGCAAATGACGCTTCCCCAAACGCCGGTCGAAGCGCATCGGCCGAAGGCGTTGGACGAAAAAACGACACGGCGCAACCGAAGAAACGACCAGGGCGGGAGGCTACGGCCCCCCGCCCTGGCTATACAGCGCAAACGCCGGCTTCGAGAGATCAGTCTTGCTTCAGCTTGAATGCAACGGGATGGGAGAGAATGCCGTGGATGGGGCATCCTCCGAGGGCGGCGTGCAAACGCTTCTCCTGATCGGCCGTCAGGGGCTCCGACCACTTGATTTGATATTCCATGGTTGAGCCCGCTTGGCCGCGATCGAGGTTGACCGTGGTCTCGACCTCGCCCAGGGAGAGTCCATGGGACTGCGCATAGACCCTGGCCGTGATATTCATGCAGTTGGCCAGGGCCGCCTCCAGCAAAGCGGAGGGGCTGAAGTTCGCGCCCGCCCCGCCATGGTTTTCGGGGGCGTCGGAGAACGCCGTGTGGTCTCCGTCGGTGTATTCGGTGAGAAAATTTTCTTCCTTGCTTGTCGCTCGAATCATACCAATACCTCTTTCTTCATTGCAGTTGAACGAAATCGATGCGTCCGCCGGCCGGAATCGACGTGCGTCCATTCTGGCCGGCGCGGAAACGCCTGGGGCTCGGTGTTCCGCCGCATGCGCCCCACGCAAAAAAGCAGCCGCCGAAATCGACCGCCCGCTCCGCCGGACCCCGATGTTTCGGCAAGCGCCGTCCGTATCGCCAAGCAGACCGCCAAGCGTCGCCTGTTGCAGTTGGCGGGGTTTAAGCTGTAAGTCTGCCGAGCCCGTCTTGCTGGCGGGTCCTGGGATGAAGGTAAAGCCGTCGGCGGGAAAGTCCAGCGCGCAGCGTTCCAGCGTTTTTGCGAAGCGTTCATTGGGTTCACGGAACGCGAA
>JASGMV010000056.1 GCA_030156255.1 Desulfovibrionales bacterium | reverse complement strand
GGAAAACCCCTTTTATAAAAGGGGTTTTCCCCTTCCCCCGGCGTTCTTTTATTCCGCGGCGATTCCGTCGATTTTTTTGTCCGCGGCCTTGGCGCCGGGCTTCGACACGTGCCCCCATTCGAACGCTTCTTCGCAGCCGACCCGGGTGAGGAGTTTGCAGCCGAGGATTTTCTCCCAAGACAGGGGGGAGACCCCGCCTCCGGGGCATTTGGCCAGGATGTCCTTTTCGGTGAGAACATGGCCGGCCGGCAGGTCCCGGGCGAAGATGACGGATTTGCGCAGTTTGCCGGCTGCGATTGCTTCGCTGGGGAAAACCTTTTTTTCCGTGACGCGCATCGCCGCCTCCACTTCCCGAATCATCGCCGCCATGCGGCCGAACTCCTCCGGCTCCAGGGACGCCTTGTGGTCCGTGCCGCGCAGGGTTTTGTCCATGGTGAAATGGCGCTCCACCACGCAGGCGCCGAAGGCCGTCGAGGCCACGGAAGGCCCGATACCGGACTCATGCCCGGAATATCCCACGGGCAGGCGGTAGCGCTGCGCCAATTGCCGGATCACCGGCAAACCGATTTCGTCTTCAGGGCACGGATAAGTGCTGTTGCAGTGCAGCAGCACGATTTGGTCGTGGAAGTTTTTGAGTTCGGCCACGGCCGCGTCGATCTCCTCCAGGGAGCTCATGCCCGTGGAGAGGAACACCGGGATATGGAGCTTTCCGATGGCGCGAAGCAGGGGGAGGCTGACCATGTCCGCCGAGCTGACCTTGATCAGGCCGCACTGCAGCCCGGCCATTTCCTTCAGGCTCACCATGTCCCAGACCGATGCGAAGAAGACCAATTCCAGGGATTCCGCCAGCTCTTTGAGTTGGGCCATGTCCTCCACCGAGAGCTCCAGGGCGTCCCGATGTTCGCCGTAGGTGGGTCCGAAGGCGGCGTTGCCGTTATAAGGCGCCATCCGGCCTTTGGCGGTGAGCAGGGCCTTGGTGTTGCGCTTTTGGAATTTGACGGCCTGGGCTTTGGCCTCCGCAGCTGCGTGGACCATCTCGCGGGCCAGCGAGACATCCCCCTGGTGGTTGTTCCCGATCTCCGCGACCAGGAAACAAGGCTCCCCGGGGCCGACCAGGACGTTCGTTCCGACTTGAATGGAGCGCTGGGAGCTCATAAACCGACGACCTCCACTCCCCTGCTTTCGGCGATCGGGGACAGTTGTTGGATGATCTCTTCTCGATGTCCGAAGGATGTGACGATGATGGCTTGGCAATCGATGGATTCGAGGATGGAGGGAGAGGAGATGGTGTAACCAAGGAACGACTGGCCGTGTTTGCCCGGGTCGTTGTCCAGAATGGCCGCAACGGAAAGGCTGGTTCCGCTCATGGCGGAAAGCGTGACTTCGCAGGTTTCGGAGGCGCCGAAAAGCGCCAACCGGGTGAGGCCGCGCTCCGCGAGGGGGGAGAGGCGCTCCAGAATCGTGTTTTTCAGGGCGGTATACGTGCGCACGATCTCGGAGGAGTACTCGTTGAACATTTGTCGCCGCCGCCGCTCCCCTTTTTCCGTGAGCAAGTATTTGAAGCTTTTACCGTTGATCGGTTGAAACTGTATCACCCCCTCCTGTTGGAGGGCGTTGAGGTAGTGGTTGACCATGGCGGACGACAGCCCGGAGCGGCGGCCAAGAAGCTGCTGCGACGTCTCCGGCTCCTGGGCCACGGATTGGAGAATGCTCAGGATGCGAGCTTCCTTGCTTGGCTTGAGATAGGTGTGATGGAGTTGCATCGTGGTTTCAAGGTAAAAATTTGTTGGCGTGAACGCTCCGTTCCATCGTGGAAAAGGAGTTGCATAAGCCTATGTATTGGGGGCGACTAAAAATGTTTATCAAACGAATGAATAAGGGTCAATTGGGCTCGGCCGCTTTTCCGAAAGGCGACGCCTTGGCGGCATTTGTCGCATATCCGGGCTACGCTGCAGGCTAGGTGCAGAGAAAATCTACCGGACTGTAACGCTTGCGTAACAGCGCTTGCGCCGAGGTTCGTTATTTCATCGAGACCTCAAAACGACATTTTTATAGCACTTATGCGAAGATTTGCGAATGGAGTCTTTCGCCATGAGCCTCAAAGCGAAAATGATATCTTTTTGTTTGTTTATCGGGCTTGCGCCACTGCTGGTCATGGGCCTGTTGAGCGTCGAGGTCGCCTCGGACGGCTTGTCCTCCCAGGCCTTCGGCCAGTTGGAGTCGGTGCGCGACAGCAAGCGCACGGCCGTGCAGGACGTGGCCGCCAAATGGGTTACGGAAGTGACGATCTTGAGCCAGGTCAAGGAAGTCTACAACACCCTGGTCATGCTTCGGGACTTCGGCTCCGAGAACGGTGAAAAGGGTAAACGGCTTCCTGTGGATGGCGAAGAGTACCAGGATTTGCACAAATACCTGGGCGGAGCCTTCAAGCCGTTCGTGGAGGTTCAAGGCTATGAGGACGCCTTGGTCATCGACGATTACGGCTGGATTTTGTTTACGGTGAAGCTGGGCGGCGATCTGGGCTGGAACATGTCCGACAAGATTTTGGCCGACTCCAATCTGGCCAAAGCCTGGAAGGGCTCTATGGCCGGCGCCGTCACGTTTGCGGATTTTGAGCCTTACAGGCCGCTGGGCGGCCAGCCCGAGGCCTTTGTCTGCTCCCCGATCCGGAGCGGAACCGGTGAAATACAGGGAGTGGCCGCCTTTCGGATCCCGTTGTCGGACATCAACGCCATCATGACCGTTCGTTCGGGCATGGGCGAGACGGGCGAATCCTTTCTTGTCGGGCCGGATTTGTTGATGCGTTCGGACTCCAGCCAGGATGCGCAGCATACGGTCCAGGCCTCGTTCAAGAACCCGGCCGCCGGCCAGGTGGACAACGCGGCCGTGCGCCGCGCCCTCGGCGGCGAGACCGGTTCTCTGGTCGCCGCGAATCGCAACGGTTTGGAAAGCTTGATCGCCTTTTCCCCCGTGGACGTCGCCGGGAAGCGCTGGGCGCTGTTGGCCGAAATATCCCAG
The DNA here is from genome assembly GCA_030156255.1 of Desulfovibrionales bacterium. Classification (GTDB taxonomy): domain Bacteria; phylum Desulfobacterota; class Desulfovibrionia; order Desulfovibrionales; family Desulfovibrionaceae; genus JASGMV01. The sequence continues at coordinate 23,156 of JASGMV010000056.1, read as the reverse complement.
GCCGAAGCCTTCGGGTCGGTGCACAGCTTGCGAACGGCGGCTTTCGCGATCGGAGGCGGCACGGCGGTGATCGTCATTGCGCTGACCTTGATTATTCTCAAACGCGAGCTGCTTTCGCCGCTGGCCGGCATCCAGGGGTTTGTGGGCGCCATTCACAAAGGCGATTTCAACGCCGAGCTGAAGGGGCGCTTCAAGGCCGAGATCAAGGATTTGTCCGAAGGGCTGCAACATATGGTGGCCGAACTGAAAAACAAATTGGGCTTCGCCGAGGGCATTCTCAAGTCCATGACTGCGCCCTGCGTGGTGGCGGACACTGATGGGAGTGTCACATATGTGAATCAGCCGTTGTTGGATCTCATCGGCATGGACTCGGAGGGCGAGACGTTGATCGGCAGGCCCGTGGGCGAGGTGCTGCAGCGGCGGCCCGATGAGCGGGCCATCATCCATGAGTGCCTGGAGACGGGGGGCGCCGTGTGCAATCAGGAGCGGCGCTGGAAGTCCCGCACGGGCGCGGACCTGGTGGTGCGCGTGGACGCCGCGCCTTTGCACGACCTGGACGAAAACGCCATCGGCGCGTTCGCCCTGGTGGTGGACATGACCGAAATCCGCAGCAAGGAAGCGCTGGTCAGCGAACAGAATGAAAAGATGACGTCCATGGCCGCCCAGGCCGACGCCATCTCGCACCACGTGTCGGAATCGGCCCAGGAAATCTCCCAGCAGGTGGACCACGTCAGCGGCGGCGCCAAGCGGCAGTCGGAGCGCATTACGGAGACCTCCGCCTCCGTAGACCAGATGAACACGACCTTGCTGGAGGCGGCCCGGAACGCCACGCAGGCGGCCCAGAGCGCCGAGACGGCCAAGGACAAGGCCCAGGAGGGTCGCAAGATCATGGACCGCTCCACCGTGGCCATCGCCAGGGTGCGCGAACTGTCCGGCGATTTGAAAAAGAATATGCACGGACTCGGCGCCCAGGCCGAGGCCATCGGCGGCATCATCGGCGTCATCAACGATATTGCGGACCAGACCAACCTGCTGGCCCTGAACGCCGCCATCGAAGCGGCCCGGGCCGGCGAGGCGGGGCGGGGATTCGCCGTGGTGGCCGACGAAGTCCGCAAGCTGGCCGAAAAGACCATGGACGCCACCAAGGAAGTGGTAAGCAGCGTCGAGGCCATCCAAACCGCCGCCCGAAAGAATGTGGAGTCCACGGACTTGGCCGTGGAGGCCGTGGGCGAGGCCAGCTCCCTGGTCACGCAGTCCGGCAAGGCTCTGGCCGAGATCGCGGACATCTCCGAATCCACGGCCGAGCGAATCCTGTTCATCGCCCAGGTTTCCGAAGAGCAATCCCAGGCCCACCATGAGATCAGCCGAGCGGTGGAGGAGATCAAGTCCATCGCGCAATCCACCGAGTGCGAGATGGAAACCTCCTCCGAAGCCGTGGCGGGCCTGGCCCGTTCAGCCCAGGAACTCAAGGCCCTTATCGAGAGCATGCGTCCGTAACGACGCCGTACGGCGGCCAAGCGAGCCGCCGGCGACTTCATCTCCCCCCCCCTCCTTTTCGGTTCGGAGTCCGTAGGCGAGCAGCTCCAAGGCGGCTCCTCGCCCTGCGGCGTTCGAAAAATTTTTTCCCCGAAGCCCCCGCACAACCTGCCGCGCGGCTCAGTTCCCCGAATTTTAAACGGAAACGAAATTTATTCGATCTTCTAAAAAAGCGGAGGAATATCTTGACAGAATTTGTTGTTCCAAATATGTTACCGTTAACAACTAACGATAATGTTCGTTTTGCTTCAGAAAAGAGACGTTTTTGAATGATTGAGACGACAGGTCGATCGCTCCGTGAAGGTTGGACACGGCAAATCCAAAAGCGCCGGCTCGCAGGAGGGATAGGGAGGTCCCGACGAAGCGGCGATTCGGGGGCGGCCCGACCGTCGGGCAGGCTCCTTGCGCAAGCGATCATTCCATAACCGATTGGACCAGGGAGGTTGCGATGAAGATCATCAAGGATGGCGGGCACAGGTTGTTTGAGGAGGACGAAAAGACTTCCACGTATGTCCGGGACATGCTCAAGACCTTGAAAAAGGACGGCATGGACGCAGTGCGCAAGTTCAGCCGGGAGTTCGACAAGTGGGATCCGCCGAGCTTCGAGTTGAGCGCGAAGGAGATCGAGGAAGCCGTCGGCAAGTGCGACGAGCAGCTCATCAAAGACACGGACTTCTGCCAGGCGAACGTCCGCCGATTTGCGGAGCAGCAACTGGCGACCATGCATCCCCTGGAGGTGGAGTCCAGCCCCGGCGTGGTTCTCGGCCACAAGCACATTCCCGTGTCCTGCGTGGGCAGTTACGTGCCGGGCGGGGTTTATCCCATGTTCGGATCGGCCCAGATGAGCATCATCCCGGCCAAGGTGGCCGGGGTGGACACCGTGGTGGCCTGCACCCCGCCGGTCAAGGGCGAGGGGTACTATCCGGCCACCATCAACGCCATGAAGAAGGCCGGCGCCGACCGCATCTTCGTGCTGGGCGGGGTCCAGGCCTTCGCGCTCATGGCCTACGGCATGGACGAGGTCCCGCCCGCCGACATGCTGTGCGGCGCCGGGAACAAGTTCGTGGCCGAGGCCAAGCGGCAACTCTTCGGCCAGTGCGGCATCGACCTGTTGGCCGGCCCCACGGAAATCGGCGTCATCGCCGACGACAGCGCCGATCCGGCCCTGGTGGCCTGCGACATTCTGGGCCAGGCCGAGCACGATCCCAACAGCGGCCAGATTCTGGTCTGCCTCAGCGAGGCTTTCGGCAAGGCCGCCCTTGAAGAGCTGCAGAAGCAGCTGGAGACGCTGCCGACCCGCTCCGTGGCCGAAGCGTCCTGGACGACCAACGGCCGCCTACTCGTGGCCGACGACAAGGACGAGGCCATCGCCCTGATGGATGACTGGGCGCCCGAGCACCTGGAGATTCACGTGGAGGACGTCCCCTACTTCTTTGACAGGCTTCGGAATTACGGCTCCCTGTTCATCGGGGAGGAGACCACCGTGGCCTACGGAGACAAGTCCATCGGCACGAACCACATCCTGCCCACCAGCCGTTCGGCCCGATTCACCGGCGGCCTGTGGGTGGGCAAGTTCCTGAAGACCTGCACCTACCAGCGGATGACGCCCGAGGCCAGCGCCAAGATCGGGGAAGTCACGGACCGGCAATGCATGGTCGAGCGCATGGTGGCCCACGCCATCACGGCGAGGGTAAGGGTGGAGCGGTACGGCAAGTAGCGTTGGAGCTGCAATCAGGGAAAAAGCTTTCAAGGAAAGGAGCGCTGCCATGAAAGAGACCTATGGAAAGTTGCCTGCACCGAAGATGACCCCGTATCTGTTGAGCCTTGTCAAAAAAGGAGACGTCTACGACCTCGGCACGGTGCGTAGCGAGGATATGCCGCTTTGGTCGGGGCATCCGCCGTTTCGGGTGCTGCCCTACAAATGGCATGGCGACACCGAGGACGTCACGCCTCCGGGCACGCTGTACAACGACATGGTCATCACCTGCATGCACGCCGGAAGCCATATAGACGCCTTGAACCACATCGGAGAGATTCGCGACGGCAAGGTCATTCTGGGCCAGGACGTGGATGCGGAGGACGCCCGGGAGTGGTGGGGCTGCAACTGGATGGACGGCTCCAAGTTCCATCCGATCCTTCTGCGCGCCGTGGTGCTGGACATGCTCAAGTTCAAAGGCGGCGAGGACACGGGCGGACACGTCACCCTGCCCCGCAAGTATGCGATCACCGCCGAGGACATCAGGGGCTGCATGGAGGCCCAGGGCGTTGAGGCCAAGCCGGAGATTCCCACCGCCTTCCTCGTTCGCACCGGCATGATCAAGTACTTCAAGAGCAAGATGGACAACTACGGCGGGGACGCCGCCGGGCCGAACCTGGAGGCGGAAAAGTACATGGCCTCCATCGGCGGCGTGCTCACCGGGTCGGACACGGTGTCCTACGAGCAGATGTTGATGGGCGAGCATCCTGTGCACCGCTGGATGATGCAAAACGGCGTTCTCATGAATGAGGTGCTGGATTTGGAGGAAGTCTGCGAAGCCGGGGTCGTTGAGGGCGTATACATCGCCTTGCCCCTCAAGATGAAGGGGACAAGCGGGTCGCTCATCGACCCCATCGTCATCTCCTAGCTCCGGGTCGCCGCTTGGCGGCGTAATGCGTTCAGGTTCATGAAGGTGGGGCGTACGCCCGTACGCTCCACCCGTTCCTGGGGCGCCGGCGGAGGCAAACCGCGTCCGCCGTGCGCGGGCGGATTTCGGTTGGAGCGACGCTTGGGAGCGGGAAGGTTTTCGTGGTCCGATCCCATCGCCTCCACGCGCCATTGCGTTGAACGCCGAGTAGAACGCCGTACCGCATTGAGCGCCCGTTACTCAAGCATCGGAGGGAGACATGACCAATCGCTACCTCGTGAACTGGAGCATCTGGATAGGTTTCTGGAGCGGGGTGTACGTCTATATCTATCTGCTGACGCCGCTGGCTGGATATGGCGTCATCTGGATGACCTTCGTGGCCCTGCCCATCTACTTCAACGGCGGCGCCAAGCGTGAAGAGTTCGTGAATTACGCCGTCAGCGCCGTGATCGGCGTCTTATGGGGCTTGGCCTATCTTTACTGCATCGGGTGGCTTGTCGACGTTGGCGTTGAGGCCAAACTGTCCACGGCGCTGGTCATCTTCGTGCTGACGACCGCTGTGTGCGCAGTGCACTTTCTCATGCCCAAGGCTTTGCAGATGAAGGCCGTTCCCGTCATGTTCGGGGCGATCGCTTCGATGTTCTCCCAAAACGGAGGGAAGGTCCTTCCCGCGATTTGCACCTTGATCGGCGGGGTGTTCTTGGGCCTGCTGTGCAACGAGGGGTCGAAGCTGCTTAATGAAAAAGGGAGATGGAAGTTCTTCGACAAGCGCCTGGAGAGCTGAATCCGCCGGGACTGTCGAGGCCGCAGGAAGCCTTGATGGAGACTTCGCGGGCGGGGAGCGGCGCCGTGCGCAAAAGCGCCAGGCATTCGGAATGCGCCGGGGCAAGATTCGACCGACCCTCCTCGCCCGCTTCGGACTGGCGGCGAAGCCAGCCCGCTATTCCTTGCGCGGTTTGGCTCTGCAAGATTCGCGGACGATGAGCTTTGGATTCAGGACCACTTTGTGGGCGTAGTCCAGGTTCTTGCGGTCGATCGTGTCGATCAGGATTTGCACGGCCAGGTTGCCCATCTCGTAGATTTCCTGGCTGACGGTGGTGAGTTTGGTGCTCCACCGCGCGGAATTTTTGGTGTTGTCGAAACCTGTAAGCGCCAAATCCTCGGGGATGGAGACGCCCATCTCTTCCGCGGCGTCCATGACGCCCATGGCGATATAGTCGTTGCCGCTGAAAATGGCTTCCGGCCGGTCCTTGAGGGCCAGCAGCTTTTTGGCCGCCGCATAGCCGGCGTCCCGGGTGAAGGGCCCCTGGATGATGTACTCCGGGCGCTCCGGCAGGCCCGAGTCCTCCAGGGCCTGTCGGTAGCCTTTGAGGCGGTCGAGGCCGGTTGAAAGGTTTGGGCTTCCGGAGATCATCGCGATTTTTCTGTATCCGAGATTGAACAGGTATCGCGTGATGTCATAGGCCCCTTTGAAATTGTTGCAGACCACATAGTGATAATTGGAGGATTTCAGCTTGCGGTTTACCAGGACGACCGGGACGTTGTCGGCGATGAGCTTTTCGACCGCGGGCTCCTTCAGGTGGACGGACGTGAAGATGAATCCATCCACGCCGGTGCGCAGCATGTGCTTCACGCAGGCTTCGGTGCGGTGGCACAGTTCATCCGTGCTGCAAAAAATGACGCTGTATCCGTGTTCGAACGCCTTGTCTTCGATGCCTCGCGATATTTCGGCGTAAAAGGGGTTGCTGATGTCCGACACGACCAAGCCGATCAGTTGGGATTTTTGGGTGGCGAAAGCCCGGGCCCTGGCGTCCGGTTCGTAATCGAGGTCTGCGATCGCCTTGAGAACTTTTTCCCTGGTCGATTCGCGCACCAGGGAATCGTCGTTGAGCACGCGGGAGACGGTCATGTGGGAGACGCCGGCCGTCTTGGCCACGTCCCGGATGGTGTACTTTTTCTTCAATGCGCCGTCCTCGATGTTCCTTTTTTGTTGCCGGTAACATTCATGCTGCGGGCGGTCGAAGTCCGGACAAAAGGCCGGGCCGCAAAGGCGCCGCCGGCGCGCCCGCGGCTGCGTTGATGGTTTGTGTAGCCAGAACCGGTTGATATTTCAAGAATCGCCTCGGCGGCTTTCTGCGTTCCGGCCGGCTCCTGCCCGGCCAATGCATCAATAAGGTCGGGAGCGCCCGGACGCAACCCTGGCGTGGGCGGCGGCCGAACGCGATGAGAGAAATGCGCGCGCGTCTGCTATGGCGTTTCCCACTTGAAATATTTGATGAACGGTTGGCGCGGCCAACCTACAAGCGCTTTGCGGCAAGGAGTTTTTTGTTCGGCGTTCAGGAGGCCGCTGGCGGGTCCTGGAGCTCCTCCGGCGTTTTTCATGGACGGGGGGGCGGAAGAATGAAATGCTGGCCTCCGGTTGCGGCCACAGCCAAACCCGCCTCTCCAGAAAAGTCTTGACGAGCGGGGCCAAAGAGGTTTTTTTCAAGTGGCTCGCGAGAGGTTAGCGAGCGCTTTCGCCAACAAGGAGCCTGCTATGTTTGTCGGCTTGAAGATGCTGAAGGACTTCGGCGAAGTGACGCCGGACACCCTCGTCCGGGACGCAGACAAGATTATGGAGGATTCCAGGCGCTGGATGCTCCTGGTCATGGATGGCGGCGGACTCGTCGGTTATGTGCGCAAGGAGGACATCCGCGCCGCGCTTCCGTTGATGGAGCCGTCCCTTGCAACGCAGGAAAGCGAGTCTTTGTTGTCCCAGTTGACGGTGGACAAGATTCTGCGAAAGGACATCCAGGAGGTCTCCCCGGAGACGGAGATCGAGGCGGCGGCCGACCTCATGAGCGAGATGAACCTGGGCGCCTTGGCCGTGTCCGGCGGCGGCGAGGTCATGGGTTACATCAACCGCAGCGTGATGCTCGAAGTGCTGGTGGAGGAGATGGGGCACCGCCAGGGCGGGTCCCGGATAACCTTTGAGGCCGAAGAGCGCCCCGGCGTCATCTACGAGGTGACCGGCGTCATCTCCAATATGGGGTACAACATCATTTCCTTGGGAGCGTTCTATCACAAGGAGCGGCGCCTGGTGGTCATCCGGGTGCAGACCGAAGACGTTTCGCCCATTGTCGCGGCCTTGCAGGAGCACGGTTACAAGACGGTGGGCCCCGAGGATTTCATGGAAGAGTGGCGGTAGCGGACCACCCGTAAACGCCTTTTGCTGTATGGCCCGCCGCTGGCGGGCCCCGCTTTCGCAAAGCGCTTTCATTTCGACCCGACGCCGCCGGCCGGCGGTGGTTGTTCTTTTCGTTTTGAATCCCGCGACGGTGCGCCGGAGAGCGCGTCCGCCCCGCGCAAACAAGATCATCGCCTGACACGGTCGAGCGTCGTCCGGCCGCGCCGTCGGATGCTTCCGGCCCGTCTCTACTGGTCTCGATAGAGTCTTGCGGCCATTTCCTGGCCGCCTGTCGGCGCTTTTTGCGCTCGCCTTCTTCCGGCCGTCGAATTCGAGAGCGAGCCGGGGAGTTGGTCGGAATGCCGGCGGCTGATGGAGAGGGCTGAGGGGCGCTCCGTTCCTTTGCATATCGTATGGCTTTGCCTTACAAAGATACGAGATGGAAAAGCCAATCCTGCATCCGGTCGGCGAAACTTGAAGCGCAAGGGGGAGCTATGCGGCGAATTTTGTTGGCTTTGTTTTGTTTCAGCCTCCTTGTCGTTCTCGGGCAGGGGTGTGGCGAAGGGGACGAGCAGGCTGTCGCCATCAAAAAGCACGCTGCGCAGGAATTTCCCCAGAGCGAGGAGGCTGGCTCCGAAATTGAACCGATCAAGATAGGCTCCATGGTGGACTTGTCCGGTCCTTTCTCTTCGGCCGGGCAGTCTTACGCCAAGGGCCTTCGGGATTGCGTGGACTGGATCAACAGCCGTGGCGGCGTGGCCGGCCGGCCTCTGGAGCTTTACGAGGCGGACACGGGCTATGATGCCCGACAAGGATTGGCGGTGTACCGAAAGCTGGTTTACGATGTAGGGATCGTGGCCAACCAGGGGTTCGGGACGGCCGTGACCGAAGGGTTGATCCGCTTTGCGGCGAAGGACAAGTTGCCTTATTTTTCCGCCTCCTATTCCGCCTACCTGTCGGACCCGGTGAAGGCCCCCTACAATTTTTTCATCGCAGCCGACTACTCCACGCAGTTGCGGGCCGCGCTCAAATTTTTTCGAGAACGCTGGACGGAGAAGCGCAATCCGCGCGTGGCCTTCATTTATCCGGACCATCCCTACGGGCTCGCGCCCATTCCCGCCGGCAAGAAGTACGCCCGCGAGTTGGGGTTTGACATCGTTGGCGAGGAGCACGTCGGGCTCACGGCTGTGAGCGCGACCACTCAATTGGCGGCCCTGCAAGCCAAAAAGCCGGACATGACCTGGCTCGGCGGCACGGCGGCGTCCGCGGCGGTCATCATGGTCGACGCCAAAAGGCTGCAGATGCCCACCTCGTTCTTCGTCAACATTTGGGGTGCGGACGAAAGCATTTTCAGGCTGGCCGAGGGCGCCTGCGAGGGCGCCTACTGCCTGCAAGCCGCAGCCGTCTACGGCCAGGACGTCCCCGGAATGAAGATTATCGAAATGATCACCAACGAGGTCTATCAGTTCGCGCCGTACACTCGGGGATTCGTCTCCATGCTCGTACTCGCCGAAGGCGTGCGCCGGGCCGGCGAGAAAGGAGAGATTTCCGGCCCTGCCATCAAGGCGGCGCTGGAGTCTTTGCGGTGCTACAACCCTCTGGGGTTAGCGCCTCCGATCAGCTATTTCCCGGACGACCACCGGCCGAGCATGTCCGTATTTTTGTACCGCCAGGAGGGCGGCGAGTTGAAATTCGCGGGGAAGGAAACGCTGGCCCGCAGGGCCGAGTGGTTGGGTTTTTGATGCTTGCCGGAACAAGACGGCATATACCAAGGGAATGAAGCGGTTGCAGGCCAACTGGCTTTGAGGCCGAAAAAAAGGGGCCCGCAGGCCCCTTCGCAAATCGGCTGAGGGAGAGGGATGCAGCCTCAGGAGAGGCTGTCGGCGGCGTCCTCGACGGCTTTGATGAATTCATCGCGGGCGTCGCAGATGGCCACTGCGATTTTTTCGTCTTCCAGGGCCAGGATTTGGGCTGCGAGCCAGGCGGCGTTGCGGGCGCCGGCCTTGTCGAGAGCCACGGTTCCCACGGGGAAGCCTGGAGGCATCTGCACCGTGGACAGCAGGGCGTCCATGCCGCCCAGGGCCGAGCCCGAGATGGGGACGCCGATGACCGGACGAATGGTCCGGGCGGCCACGGCCCCGGCCAAATGCGCCGCCATGCCCGCGGCGCAGATGAACACCCTGCAGCCTCCGGCTTCCAGCTCCTTGACCAGCTTCTCGGTGCGCTCGGGAGTGCGGTGGGCCGAGGATATGGTGAACAGGTGGTCGATTCCCAGTTTTTCCAGAATTTGGACGCAAGGACGCATGATTTCTTCGTCCGATTTGCTGCCCATGATGACGGCTACGCGCGGCATGTCTACCTCCCGAGCCCTTTGGCTCCAATGTCTTTTCGATAAAAATTATTTTCAAAGTGGATGCGCTCCACGGCTTCGTACGCTTTGTCCCTGGCCGCGGCCAGGTCGGCGCCCAAAGCCGTGACGCCCAGAATGCGTCCGCCGGTGGAGTAGACTTTCCCGTCCTGGAGGGCCGTCCCTGCGTGGAATACCTTGACGCCGTCGAGCTTCTCGGCGTCGGCCACGCCGTGAATTTCCATGCCCTTGGGATAGGCGCCGGGATAGCCTTTGGCGGCCATGACCACGCAGATGCTGGTCTCTGGCCGATTTTTGACCTCCACGGTGTCCAGCCGGCCCTCGATGCAGGCGAGCATGACCTCCGCCAGATCGGCGTCCAGGCGCATGAGCAGGGGTTGGCATTCGGGGTCGCCGAAACGGACGTTGTACTCCAGCACCTGCGGCCCTTGCTGGGTGTACATGAGTCCGGCGTAAAGAATGCCCTTGTAAGGGTGCCCCGATTTATCCATTTGCCGAATGACGGGGGCGATGGTCAATTTGCTGGTGCGCTCGTAATCGGCTGCGGGCAGCACGGGTGCGGGGGAGTAGGCCCCCATGCCTCCGGTGTTGGGCCCTTCGTCGTTTTCGAAAATCGCCTTGTGGTCCTGGGAGGACGGCAGCAGGGCGATGCGGCGGCCATCGGAAAAGGCCAAAAATGAGGCCTCTTCGCCCTGGAGGGCGGCTTCGATGACCACACTCTCGCCGGCCGAGCCGAAGGTCCGGTCGAGCATGATGCTTTCCAGCGCCTTGAGCGCTTCGTCCACGGTTTGGGCGACCACAACGCCCTTGCCTGCGGCCAGGCCGTCCGCCTTGACGACCAGGGGGGCGCCTTGCTGCTCCACAAAACCGGCGGCTTGCTCGAACTGGTCGAAAACGGCGAAAGGCGCCGTCGGGACGCCGGCTTCCGCCATCAAGGTCTTGGAGAAGGCCTTGGAGCCCTCCAGGTTGGCCGCGTAGGCGTCCGGGCCGAAACAGGGAACGCCCTCGTTCGCCAGGGAGTTGGCCAGGCCGAGGACCAAGGGTTCTTCAGGACCCACGACCACCATGTCCACTTGGCGCTCTTTCGCCAAAGCCACCAAGCCGGGGATGTCGCCGGCCTGCACCGGGACGTTTTCGCCTTCCTGGGCGGTGCCTCCGTTGCCCGGAGCGATGATGAGCTCTTTGACCGAATTCGACTGGCCGAGTTTCCAGGCCAGGGCGTGCTCCCGCCCCCCGGACCCGACGATGAGGACCTTCATGGCGTCTCCTGCTGCAAGAGAGTGAAAAACTGGCCCCTACGGCGTTGAAGCCGCGTCTCCGCGTCAAGGACGGGCAGGGCTATTTCTTGAGGATGCTGGTCAGATTGGGACCGCCAGGGCCCTTGCCCAGATTCAGGTTCTTCAGATCCCCGGCCGTGGACAGGGTCAGGTTGCTGGAGGCCTCCAGATACTTGGTCTTCAGCTCTTCCGGGCAGTCTTTGTACTCGTAAAGGACGTGCTTGAACTCGATTTCGCCCGAGATTTCCGTCTCGAAGGGATAACCGAAGGGGAGGATGATCATCTGCAGCCCCTGCTGCGAAGGAACGGTCTGCAGCAAGGCCGGGTCGTTGATCATGGCTCCGTCTTCGCTCTTTTTGCCCAGAACGAGGTCCCCGTTGATGAGCTTGACCAGAACGATGTCGTAGGCCATTCTTTTTCTCCTTGTGTTTAATGCGATTGCCGTTTAGTAGTTACGCCGCGCATGGCTGTCAACCCGGGCCTTTCTTTGGCCTCCGCCTTGGACTTCCCGGCTTCAGCCCTGCGGTCGATCCTACGCCAACACAACCCTTGCCTCGTGAGCCGGCATTGAGCTCGAACAACGGTTCCAGATCGATCAAACCTATTCTCAAGGGCTTGACCCTGCTGTTGATTCTCGGCGTTTCCGTCTATTTGCTGCGCTGGGCCGGGTTGCTCGACGCCCTGGACACGCGCTGGGTGGACGCCAGAATCCGCGGGCACGGCGCGGCCGGGGCCTTGCTTTACGTTGCGGTGGCCGGATTCTTCATGACCATCGGCGCTCCGCGCCAGCTGCTCAGCTTTCTTGGCGGCTACGCCTTCGGCTTTCTTTGGGGCGCGGTGCTGGCGACCCTGGCCTCGGGGCTGTCCTGCCTGACGGCCTCCCTCGCCGCCCGGTTTTTGGGCCGTGAAGTTATTCTACGTTACTTTGGGAAAAAAATTCGCCGCGTTGACGACTTTGTCGGCAAACAGCCGTTCACCACGGCCATGACGATTCGATTTTTCCCGATCGGCAACAATCTGATCGTCAACCTGGCCGCCGGCGTCAGCCGTATTCCCTTGAGGCCTTTCGTTCTGGGATCGCTGGTCGGCTACCTGCCCCAGACCATTGTTTTCACGTTGTTCGGCAGCGGCGTGAACGTTTCGTCAGGCCTCCAGATTACGCTAAGCGTTGCGCTGTTCCTGGTCTCCAGCCTTTTGGGGCTGTCCCTGTACCGCCGCAGGCGCGCGGAGCGCCGTCAGGCGTCGGCTTCCCAGGAAGAAGACGAATGACAGCCCCCATCCCGCCACGGCTCCGAAGGCCCAGCCGGCCAATACGTCCGTGGGGAAGTGTTTGGCCAGATAGACGCGCGAATAACCGACGATCAGCGGGAGCAGCAGAATCCAGGGGTTGAGTCTTCGCCAAAAGCATAGGGCCATGACCGCCAGGCACATGGAGTTGGCGGCGTGGGCGGAAAAATACGAAGAGCCCCGCTCTTTGGTTTGGACGAAGTCTTGAGGCAGGTGCCGCCACTCGGAATCTTCGTAGTACATCGCTCCGGGGATGGAGTTGAGGGGACGGACCCGGTGAAAGGCGTCCTTGACCACATGGGTCCCCGCATCCACCGCCGTCAGCGACAGCGCCATCCACAAAATATAGACGGCGGGCCGAACCTTGCGCCGGACGAGAAAGAAGATCAACGCCGCAACGAGGACGATGGTCGCCAGTTCGGGCTTGGACGCAAACGGCATGAGGACGTCCAGGAGCGTACAGCGGGCGTCCTGGTTGATGTATTTGAGCAGATTCAGATCAAAGGCCGGGGCGATAAACACGCTGGCGGCTCTCCTTGGCGGTCCGACCCGCCTACAGTGCAATAAGGGTTTGTGCGTTTTCTCCGGCGGCGTCTCCGCGTCATCGAAGCCCGTCGCCGGAACAATGGCGGCGCGGCTTTCGGAGTGATCTTGGCGGAGAATGGCGAGCAACGCAAGGCCCGCGCCGCCCGCCGTCGCTGCGTTAGAAATCGAACGGTTTTGCAATAATTGTTGGGACCCGAAGACCGAGGCAAGGTGAAGCGAATATGCGAAAATATTTCTTCAAAACGATCCGAACCGCTGGCTGACGGGGCTTCGGTAATTGGGTGGAATCCTGTACAGTCTTTTCAGCTCTGCGCGTTGCGCCGCATCAGGGGCGCGGAGGCGCCTTTTTCCCCGTCCATCGGCCTGCGAAGACCCGCGGCTTCGCTTGATTCTGTTGGAGAGCGGCGCGAACCGCGATGCTCTCGTATGAAAAATAGAGCTTGAGGTCAAAAGATACGGGCGTCCGAAAAGGATTGCCAGCTTTGTCGAAAGCTTTTTATTTGGCGGGCGACATGTTAGTGTGCCCAAACCAGGGTTGGATTGGAGGACCGCCGGCGCGTCTCGGCCGGCGAGTGCGGTCAGGTTGTCATGAGCTTGCAAACGGCAAACATACTTATCGTTGACGATAACGAGATCAACCTCATGCTCTTCGAGCGATTGCTGGAGGAGGACGGGGTGGAGGTGTACGCCGTGGACAGCGGCGCTCGGGCCGTGGAGCTGGCCGAGTCCATGGATTTCGCCTTCATTTTGCTCGACGTGCAAATGCCGATCATGGACGGCTTTGAAACGGCGCGGGCTATCCGCCGGCTGAAAGGAGACAATCCCCCGCCTATCGTGTTCGCAACGGCGATCCATCAGGACGAGGATCACGTGCGCAAGGGCTACGAGGCCGGGGCGGTGGATTATCTGTTCAAACCGGTGGATCCGCAGCAGCTCAAAAGCAAGGCCAAGGTTTTTCTTGAAGTCTTCCGGCAGCGTTGCAGGCTGGAGGAAGAGATCGAACAGAAACGGCGTACGGAAAAAGCCTTGCGCCGGGCCGAAGAGAAGTACCGGACCATCTTTGAAAACGCCGTGGAGGGCATTTTCCAGTGCTCGCCCGACGGCCGGCTGTTGGAGGCGAATCCGGCGCTGGCCCGCATTCTGGGCTACGAGAGCCCGGCCCAACTCATCGCGGAAGTCAAGGATGTCGGCGAGCACTTGTTTCTGTCGCAGGAGGAACGGAAAAAGTATCTCTCTCTCCTGGATCTGGACGGGTACCTCTCCAACCATGAGCTCCAGGTCCGCCGCCGCAACGGCAGCGTCATCTGGATATCCGAAAGCTCCCGGCTCGCCCGCGACCCCGAGGGCGAGATCGTCTACATCGAAGGTCTGGTGGAGGACATCACCGAGCGTAAGCTCAGCGAAATCGACCTGCAGCATCGCGCCACTATCGATGTGCTCACGGGGATTCCCAACCGTTACCTCTTTTTCGACCGCCTGACGCAGGCCTTGGCGCACGCCGCCCGCTACGGCGATCACATGGCGGTCATGTTTTTGGACCTGGACGGCTTCAAGCTGGTCAACGACACCCACGGACACCAGGCGGGCGACGAGGTGCTGACTGCGGCGGCCGCCCGGATTCGGAAAAGAATCCGCGCTTCGGACACCTTGGGGCGGCTGGGCGGCGACGAGTTCGGATTGATTCTGAGCAAGGTGAAAATTCCGGAAGCCGCTCGGTGCGTCGCCCAGTACGTGGTGGACAGCATGAAGGAGCCTTTCGACATCAACGGCGTGCAGTGCCGCGTGGGCGTGAGCATCGGCGTCAGTTGCTACCCCATGGACGGCGAGGACGCCGACACCCTGCTGAATAGGGCCGACTCCGCCATGTATCTGGCCAAAAAATCCGGCGGCAACCGCTACGCCTTTGCCGGGTGTTCGGATCCGGAGGATGCAACCAGCCCCGACCCTTGACCGTTAATGCGCCGGCCTTGCTTCAAGCTTGGCCTTGAGCCGCATGATGCGCTCCCAGGACTTGGCGATGCGCGCCTTGTCCACCTCTTTGCTCCGGACCATGTCGAGGATCACGTTGCGGGCTTTGGCCGCGACGTCCGGATCGTAGCTCAGGTTGTTGCCGAACAAAAGGATGTCCGCTCCGGCCAGTACGCTTTGGCGCACGGCCTGTTCGAATCCGTAGTTTTGGGCCACGGCGCCCATTTGAAGATCGTCGGTGATGACCACGCCGTCGTAGCCCAACTCGCCGCGCAGCAGTCCCTGTATGACGGCCTTGGAGAAAGTGGCCGGACCGTCCGGGTCCAGATTGCGGTTGGCGATGTGGGCGGTCATGATCATGTCCGCCTCGCCGGCGTCGATGATGCGGCGGAAGGGGACCAATTCCTTGCGGCTCCAGACGTCGGTCACGTCGGTGAATCCGAGGTGGGTGTCGCCTCCGGCCGAGCCGTGGCCGGGAAAGTGTTTGAGGCAGGAGAGGACGCCGGCGTCGTGGAGCCCGCGGATGAAGGCCAGGGCGTAGGCCGCGGCCTGTTCCGGGTCGGCGGAGAAGCTTCTGCCGAGCCGACCGATGGCCGGGCTTTTGTCCCCGAAATCCAGGTCCACTACAGGAGCGAAGTCGAGATTCAGACCGCCTCGCCGCAGGGTCTCTCCTATGTTGCGGCCGGCCAGCCGAGCGGCCGTGAGGTTTCCTTCCCTCCCCAGTGCGGCGGCGGAAACCGTGGCTGGAAACCCTCGCTCCGGTCTGAGCCGCGCCACGGCCCCTCCTTCCTGGTCGACGCCGAGAAACGGAGGGATGCGCGCCGTCTTCCGCAGCCGGGCCGTGAGCCGCGCCAGTTGCTCCGGATTCAGAATGTTGCGCGTGCGCGTCCCAAGGACCACGTCGCGGTCGAAAAGCACGGCGCCGCCAAGTCCAAGCCGGTTCAAGTCGCGGAGGATGGGCGCCTGATCCTCGAGCGTTGTTCCCCGAAAACCGGCCAGGACCATCTGGCCGGCCATGGTTTCCAGCGATGCGTTCCGAAGCGCATGGGCGCCGGCCGGGGGAAGGCCGGAGCAGGCGGCGAGCTGCATGCTATGGAGCATAAGGACCAGGCATAGGAGACCCAAAAAAACAGGATTCATCATTTTGTTACATTTCATGACAATTCTTAACATCCGGTTGACATAGATGGCAATTTACAAGTATTTTTCAATTTGACGCAGTTTGTTGCGTTCCATGCATCATGTTCGTTAACAGCACCAACGCCGGAGACTCACGTGCCCAGTCAACAACAAGGGCCTGGGATAGCGTTTTCAGATAAGCATTTAGAGATTCTCAAGGACCTTCACAACTTCTCTCGCCTGAAACGCTACCACGGCCTGCTTCCCCATAAAGAAACATTGTTCTACGACCCTGATGTCTTTCAGGAATTGAGAGACAACGCACTGGTCGAGAAAGGCATCATCTTCACCTCTTGCGGTTCGACGCTGAAAGGGTATCGGCTCGCCGACGGGGTTCGGGAGCGCCTGCGCGAGTCAGGCGTGGACCTGACGAGCCCTTCGAAAAACAGCGAAGCCTTGGAGGAGGTCGAAGATTTCCTGGAGCCGGAGCATATTGATATTTTGGTGGACGTCTACCACCTTTCCCAAACGCACAAGTACGGCGGCATCGCCCCCAAAGAGATGTTGTCCGAGCACGAAAAGAAAATGGTCAAGATGCTCTACGATTCGGGATATATTTTCTACATCAAACTCAAAGGGGCGGAGGTGAAGCACCGCAAGGGGTATATCTTGTCCCGCCGGGGCGCTTGCCTGCTCAGGGATTTGGACTGCGTGGCCTGAGCGCGGCCGGGTTCCCGAGGGCTTCACTCCATCGGCTGGAACAGCCGGTATGTCAATTCCTCCAGCATCCCCATCAACTCGGCGTAAAGTCCGCCGGAGCTGGGAGGCGGGCCGAACAAGGCCCCCTTCTGCTCCTTGAGGGACTGGGGGAATACGGCTGAGGGCATGTCCGCGGCCAGGGTCATGGACAGCCGTTCGGCCAGTAGGTAGCTGCTGACGCCTTTGCGGAAAAGCTCGAAGCGGTCGCGGAAGTCTTGCGCCGCGCCGCGCCAGTAATCCAAGGCCTCGGGG
This sequence comes from Desulfovibrionales bacterium, assembly GCA_030156255.1. GTDB lineage: Bacteria > Desulfobacterota > Desulfovibrionia > Desulfovibrionales > Desulfovibrionaceae > JASGMV01. The sequence goes on along the minus strand of JASGMV010000056.1, from coordinate 6,254 downwards.
ACGGGCTCTACGGCTTGCGCCTCGCGGACCATGGCGTAGAGGCTGTTCAGGCCCGAGCCGGGTATGCCTCGGCGCCAGCCCAACAGCCAGGGGTTGCGCCAGAAAATCAGCAAATGGTTGCGGCCCATTTCCAGGATGTCCTCCAGGCCGCGGCGCGCCTGGTCCAGGGCGTCGTCCTCCCAGCAAGGCTCCAGCGCCGCCAAATCCCACGCCGGCACGGGCGACGGGGCGGCCGGAGAGGCGCCTCCCAATTCCGTGAGCAGGCTCGCCAGCCAGCTGTTGGCCTGGGGCGAGGCCGGAGTCTCCAGGTGGGAGTAGCTTAAGACGTATCTTCCGCGGCCCAACGAGCCGGTCGCCACGCAGGGGGCGGATTCGAAATCCGGTGCGATGCTGACCCCGTAGAGCCGCTCCCAGTCCTGAAGCGTCTGGTCCGTGACTTGGGAAAGGGGGAGGTCCGCAATCCAGAAGTCGTTGGCCGGGCGCTTGTATCTGGCCAGGATTTGCACGCCGTCCTGCTGCTCCTTGAAGCGGGCCGGCCACCAGACGGGCAGTAGAATTTCCTCTCCCATGCCGTGCGGCCCCAAGGGGTGGTCCGCATCGACGTCCGCCAGCACGTGTCCGCTGGCGAAATGGTGCAGCCGGTTCGAAAAACCGCGCCGCCGCCAGGGACAGACGCCGGCGCAGCCGGGATCGCTCAAGGCCAAGCCGGCGCCGCCGCAAAATCCGAGATAGGCGCCGCCGTTTTGGACGTGCTCGCGCAGGGCGGCCAGTCCCGCCGGTCCAAGTTTGCGGGACTTGGCGCTGGCCAGACCTCCAGGCGCCAGCAACAGCGACCGGGGCTTGCTTGCAAGCGCGCCGTGGGCTATCTCTGTCGCTCGCACCAGCCGGCGCGGAACGCCCCAGTGCGACAGGGCTCTCCACAACAGAAGCCCCCAGATGTGGGCGTCGTCCCAGAATAATTGGATACTTGACATAGATGGCGTTCTCACTAGTCTGGCTGCGAAGATAGCCCGGCGGCGGGTTGGGCGCAAGGACGCCTATGCCCGGCGTCCGTTTTTTTCGTTCACGATACTCCAGAGAGGAGCATACAGCATGACGGGCCAGAGCCTGCCCAAAGGATACGAACCGGCCGAAGTCGACAAACGATGGGCCGATTATTGGGTCGAGAACAAGACGTTCAGCCCCGATCCCGACGATCCGGGCGAACCTTACTCCATTGTCATTCCTCCGCCGAACGTCACCGGCGCCCTGCACATGGGGCACGCCTTGAACCTGACGCTGCAGGACATTCTCTGCCGGTATTACCGCCAGAAGGGGCGCAAGGTCCTTTGGATTCCGGGCACGGACCACGCGGGCATCGCCACCCAGAACGTCGTGGAGCGCGCTTTGAAAAAAGAGGGCCTCTCCCGCTACGACCTGGGTCGCGAGAAATTTATCGAAAGAGTCTGGCAGTGGAAAGAGGAGTACGGCGGGCGTATTCTCAACCAGATCAAGAGGATGGGCGCTTCGGTGGATTGGACCCGGGAGCGCTTCACCATGGGCGGCGCCCTGCCCGAAGCCGTGCGCAAGGTCTTTGTCCGTCTTTACAATGAAGGGCTGGTCTACAAGGGCGACTACATCATCAACTGGTGCACGCGCTGCCACACGGCCCTGGCCGACGACGAGGTGGAGCACGCCTCGCACACGGACAAGCTCTATCACATCCGCTACCCCCTGGCCAAAGGCGACGGATATGTGGTGGTCGCCACGGTCCGGCCCGAGACCATGCTCGGCGACACGGCCGTGGCCGTGCATCCCGAGGACGAACGCTACGCAGGGCTGGTGGGCCAGTACGTCGTGCTGCCCATTGTGGGCCGCAAGCTGCCGATCATCGGCGATCCCTACGTGGACAGGGAGTTCGGCACGGGCTGCCTGAAGATCACTCCGGCCCACGACATGAACGACTATGAAATCGGCCGCAAGCATCAGCTGGAGGCGCCGCAGGTCATCGACGCGGACGGCAGGATGTGCGACCCCGCGCCCGAGCGGTTCGTCGGCATGTCCATCAACGAGTGCCGCGAGATCATCGTCAAGGAGCTTGAGCAGGAAGGCCGCATCGAGAAAATCGAGGACTACGAGCACAACGTGGGCGAGTGCTACCGCTGCAAGACGGTCATCGAGCCCCACGTCTCCACCCAGTGGTTCGTGAAGACCCGCCCCCTGGCCGACAAGGCCCGGGCCGCGGTCCCCGAGGCCACGAGCATCCTCCCCGAAAACTGGGTCAAGGTCTACTACGACTGGCTGGACAACATCCGCGACTGGTGCGTGTCCCGGCAGATATGGTGGGGGCACCGCATCCCGGCCTGGACTTGCCAGGCGTGCGGCGAACTCATCGTGGCCGAACAGGACCCCACGGAATGCCCCAAATGCGGCGCCGTGGACCTGGCGCAGGAGGAGGACGTGCTGGACACGTGGTTCTCCTCGGCCTTGTGGCCGTTCTCCACGCTGGGATGGCCTGAGGAAACCAAGGACCTCAAGACGTTCTACCCCACGTCCGTGCTGGTCACGGCCTTCGACATCCTTTTCTTCTGGGTCGCCCGTATGATGATGATGGGCATCCACTTCATGGGCCAGGTCCCGTTCAAGGACGTGTACATCCATGCGTTGGTCCGGGACGAGTTCGGCAAGAAGATGTCCAAATCCACGGGCAACGTTATCGACCCGCTGGACATGGCGGCCAAGTACGGCGCCGACTCCCTGCGTTTCACTCTGGCCGCCTTTGCGGCCATGGGCCGGGATATCAAGCTGGCCGAGGCGCGTATCGAGGGGTACCGCCACTTCGCCAACAAGATTTGGAACGCGGCCCGGTTCTCGCTCATGAACCTGCCCGAGCAGCCGGATCCTGCTTTGTTGGACAAGGCCGAAAGCCTGGCCGACAAGTGGATTCTCCACCGGCTGGAGATGGTCAAGGACGCCGTGGACCATGCATTGGAGGGATACGCCTTCAACGAGGCGGCGCAGACCCTGTATCAGTTCATCTGGCGGGAACTGTGCGACTGGTATCTGGAGATGGCCAAGCCCGTGTTGTACGGCGAGGACGAAGACGCCAAGGCCGTGACCCGGGCCGTGCTGTACACGGCTTTGAAGGAAACCCTGACCCTTCTGCATCCGGTCATGCCTTTCCTGACCCAGGAAATTTACACGCATCTGCCGGGCTGCGAAGACCAGGACATCGCCCTGGCGAGCTATCCCGAGCGGCGGGCGCAGTGCAGGGATGAAGCCTGCGCCGCGCGCATGGACCTGTTCCAGGGCTTGGTCAGCGCGGTGCGCAACATCCGCACCGAACTGGGGGTCGAACCCTCCAAAAAGCTGTCCATGCTGGTCCGCACCCCGGAAGAGCGGGACGCGGCCTTCATCCGCGAGAATGCGGAGCTCATCCGTTTCCTGGCCCGGGTGGACAGGCTGGAGGCCGGCCCCGACATCAAGGGCCCCAAGGCCTCGGGCGCGGCCGTGGTCGCGGGCGCCGAGGTGTTCGTCCCCCTGGAGGGCGCGGTGGACATCTCGGCCGAGTTGGCCCGCTTGGACAAGGAGATGGCCAAGCTGGACAAGGAGTTGGGCGGCGTGCGCAACAAGCTTTCCAAAAAAGGGTTCGTGGAAAAGGCGCCGGCCGAAGTGGTCCAGAAAGAGAGGGACCGCGAGGCGGAGCTGGTGGAGAAGCAGGAGAAATTGGCGTCGCTGCGCAAGCGGCTTGAAAGCCTGGCCGGCTGACGAACCGTCCGAATCTCCGGACGATACCATACCCCCCATAAAATTTTAGGGAAAGGGGATGGGGATCTGGGGGAAGGGGAAACCCCCTTTTACAAAAGGGGGTTTCCCCTTCCCCCAGTGCAACCAGCAAAGGAAGCCGCATGTCCAAAGTGTATCTGATCGGCGCCGGCCCCGGGGACCCCAAGTTGATCACCGTGCGCGGCCTGGAGTGTATCCGCGAGGCCGACGTGGTGGTCTACGATTATCTGGCCAACCCCGAGCTTTTGAAACACGCGAGGGCTGACGCCGAGCGGTTGTACGTGGGCAAGAAGGGCGGCGACCACACGCTGTCCCAGGACAAGATCAACGAGTTGATCATCCTCAAGGCCCGGGAAGGCAAGAGCGTCGCCCGGCTCAAGGGCGGCGATCCCTATATCTTCGGCCGAGGGGGCGAGGAAGCCGAGGAGTTGGTTGCGGCCGGCGTCCCCTTTGAGATCGTGCCGGGCGTCACCTCGGGCGCGGCGGGTCCGGCCTACGCGGGCATTCCCGTGACCCACCGTGACCATACGACCTCCGTGGCCTTCATCACCGGCCACGAAGATCCGACCAAGGAGGCCTCGGGCCACAACTGGGAGGTTTACGCCAAGAGTACGAGCACGCTGGTGTTCTACATGGGTGTGAAGAATCTGCCCATGATCGCAGAAAACCTGATCAACAACGGCCGGGACCCGGAGACTCCGGCGGCCATCATCCGCTGGGGGACCACCTGCCGCCAGCGCTCGCTGGTCTCCACCCTGGCCAAGCTGCCGGCCGAGGCCGAACGCTTGGGATACACGGCGCCGAGCATCATCGTGGTGGGCGGGGTCTGCTCCCTGGCCTCCAAACTCGGTTGGTTCGAAAAACGGCCCTTGCTCGGGAAGGGGGTCGTGGTGACGCGGGCCCGGGAGCAGGCCAGCGACATGGTGCGTTTGCTCTCGGACCTGGGCGCTTGCGTGTACGAATTTCCCACCATCCAGGTCGTTCCGCTGGATGACGAATCGCCTCTGGAGCAGGCCGTCCTGGCCCTGGCGGATTACGACTGGCTGATATTCACCTCGGTGAACGGGGTCAAATATTTCTGGGCCAAGTTGGGCGAAGTCGGCCTGGACACTCGCATTCTGGGAGGGATGTCCGTGGCGGCCATCGGCCCGGCCACGGCCGAGGCCCTGCGGGAGCGCGGGGTGCGCGCGGATTTCATTCCGCCCAAGTACGTAGCCGAAGAGGTGGTGGCGGGGTTGCTGGAGAAGGGCGTTGCGGGCAAACGGGTGATGATTCCCAGAGCCCTTGAGGCCCGTGAAGTCTTGCCGGAGAAATTGCGCGAAGCCGGCGCAGCGGTGGATGTTGTCCCGGCCTACGAGACCACCCTGGCCCACGAGGACCCGGCGCCGATTCTGGAGGCCCTGCGCGAGGGGACCATCCATTGCGTGACGTTCACCAGCTCCAGCACGGTGCGCAACTTTTTCCAACTCGTTCCCCCGGCGGAGTTGGAGCGCGCCCGCGACAACGTGCGTCTGGCGTGCATCGGCCCGATCACGTCCAAGACCCTCGCCTCCTACGGATTCACCCCGGACATCGAGCCCGAGGATTACACGGTCCCGGCCTTGTCCCAAGCCGTGGCCAACGCCCTTTCCAACGCCTGACATGCGTCATCCAACCCGCATAAAAGTTTTGGAAAGGGATGGGGGACCCGGGGGGAAGGGAAAACTTTTTGAAAAAAGTTTTCCCTTCCCCCCGGCTCTCCCTCCCCGACAATGAGGATTCCCCCATGCCCATGCCCATCGCCGTGCTTGTTTCCGGGGCCGGGTCCAATCTTCAGGCCATGATCGACAAGATCGAGGCCGGGATTTTGGACGCCGAAATACGCATCGTGATTTCCAACAAGGCCGACGCCTATGGATTGGAGCGCGCTCGGGCGCACGGGGTGCGCTGGGCCGTCGTGGACCACCGCAAGTACAACTCCCGGGAGGCCTACGACGCGGAGCTTGTGCGGATCATGCGGGAGCACGGCTGCCAAGCCGTGGTGCTGGCCGGATTCATGCGCATCCTGTCCCCGGTGCTGTTGCAGGCCTTCCCCGGCAGGGTCCTGAACATTCATCCGGCGCTGTTGCCAAGCTTTCCCGGCGTGCACGGAACGGGCGACGCGGTGGATTACGCGGTGCGCGTTTCGGGTTGCTCGGTCCATTTCGTGGACGAGAAGATGGATAACGGGCCCCTCATCATCCAGGCGGCGGTTCCGGTGCGGCCGGACGACGACCAGGAGGCGCTGGCCGAGCGCATCTTGAAATTCGAGCACCGCATCTACCCGCAGGCGATCCAATGGCTGGCCAAAGGCCGGCTGTCCGTGGAGGGGCGCAAAGTCGCGGTCAAGGACGCGGGCGAGCCCCTGGCCGCCGTGGACTGCGAACACCACTTCATCGTGAACCCGCCTTTGGAAGAGGGATTTTAGGAGATGGGGGGGGGGGGGGGGGGGGGGGGGGGGGGGGGGGGGG
>JASGMV010000055.1 GCA_030156255.1 Desulfovibrionales bacterium | reverse complement strand
CAGTGACGGACCTGGACCGCTGGATGACCGATCCCCATTGCTTCCTGGAAAAGCCCCAACAGCTTCAGTCCAAGAAGCGCAAAGTTCAAACCATCCCACTGTAAGGAGGGAATTATGGCTAGTGTTCAGACTCGTGCAAACGGAACCATTGTCGTCAAAGACAGCCAGGGTACTGGCAAACCGTAAACAAACAACCCGCACGTTCGGTAGAGGCCCGGCGGCTATGGCGGAAGCTGAAGAGTATGTCCGCGCACTGAACGAAAAAAAGAAGTCGCTGAAGGAACAGGCTGATTCAGCGAATCCATTTCAGCCGGTACAGCCCGTTTATGCGGATCAAATCGCGGTGGCGTGGCATGCGGATAAAAAGGCGGCGGGTCGGGCCAGTTGGATTGATGACTTTGCGCGCTTTCTGAATAAGGAGTTGCTCAAGGAGATTTCCACGGTCCCGGCAGAGCAGTTGACCCAGCACTACTTGGTGGGGCTCATCCACCGTCTCAAAGCTGGACGCTCACCGATCACCATCGACCGCAACATCAGCTATTTGAAGTGTATGCTCGAGTGGGCGCGTAAGCATGGCTTCATCTCAAAGAATCCGTTGGAGCTCTGGACGAAGCGCAAGGAAGCGCCAAAGTACTTCGAGCTCACCTACGAGGATATTAAGAAGCTCATCGCGGTGGCGGCTCCACACATAGCTTGGGCAATCCAAGTCGCAGCCAATACCGGTGCGAGAACTGGCGCGTCCTAGTTGCTTGCGCTCCAGTGGCGCCATGTGGATTGGGAAAATGGCTGTATGCGCATCTTTGGACGCAAAACTAAAACCTGGCGTCAGGTGCCTGTGTCGCCGGAGTTTCTGGAGGCGCTGCGCCAGAAGCAACAGGAAGCCAAAACAGCGTATATCATCGAGTACCATGGTCGCCCCATTTCGAGGCTGAGTAAGGGCTTCCGCACTGCCTGCAAAAAGGCTGGGATTCCGGACAACATCACCAGCTATGACTTGCGGCACTACTTCTGCTCGACGCTGCTGTCCAAAGGCGCTTCCGTCCGAACCGTGTCTGCATTGATGGGGCACGCCAACCTATCCATGACATTATCACGGTACGGACACGTCATGCCGGGTGACGGTGAACGTGCTGTGGCGCTGCTTCCAAAACTGTAGGGATGTCAATACGACGACTGAGGAGAGGTGTCCACGCTGGGCGCCTCCTTTCTCTTTTTATATGATGGGGGTCACAAGAAAAGACCAGGGAGTATTAGCAGGAGTTCATGCCCCGTGGCGCAACACATAGAATTAGACGGCAATTTTCCATAAGCGAGGAGTAATCATGATTCCTAGAACTCTGCGAAAAGAATACGAGAAGTATATAGCCAACCCCGCATGGAAAAAAATTCGTGATGAAGCAATAGAGTCTACATATTTGGAGGAACCTAACGGCGATCCAGATCGAGGTAATTATCATTGTGAAGGCTGTGGCTGGAATTTTAAAAAAAATGAATTAGAGGTGCATCACCGTCATTATCGAACGCTAGGAAATGAAAGCCGAAGTGACCTTGCTGTTGTCTGTGCACAATGCCATGCAAAACTTGATTCAATACGAGCAAAAGATGGGAAATATAGAAGTGATAAAGCACTATATGATGCCAGATTTGATGGATATATGACTGCAGTGTATGGCGAAGGATGGGAGTTTAGACTGGACCCATCTTATTATTATGATGAATTCGACGAATGGTCAGAGAGAAAAGATGAAAAAGAATATTTGTAATTGAAACATCATGCCGGGTGACGGTGAACGTGCTGTGGCGCTGCTTCCAAAACTGTAGGGATGTCAATACGACGACTGAGGGGAGGTGTCCACGCTGGGTGCCTCCTTTCTCTTTTTGGAATAGAGGAATATCAGTGAGAAGAGTGAAGGAATATGGACCTCGAAGCAGGGAACACATGGTTCCCCCCGCTCCCTGCTCATACATCTCCATACACAGTGATTACAAATGCTTAAACAGTTCTCTCCAACACTGCTGGGAGCAGGTGGTTCCCCAAATGGTTCCCCGCAACGAAAAAAGGACCGGTCAACTTTGTGCGTTAACCGGTCCAATTTCTTAGGGAAATATCTGGTCGGGATGAGAGGATTTGAACCTCCGGCCCCCTGAACCCCATTCAGGTGCGCTCCCAGACTGCGCTACATCCCGACGCGGAAGAAGATTTTTTACGCAACTCGGGCGGGGTTGTCAACAAATCTCCTCGGCGCCAGCGCAATTTGTTGGCCTCTTCTCCTCTTGCGCCCGGCCAGCCTCAGTCTCCGCCCTTTTTGTTGAGCTTGGCCCGGGATTATCGTATGAACCTTGGCCGTGAACTACAAAAAAATGCGCTCCCCCTTCTTGATCCGGGCCGTCCTTGTCCAAGCCTTCGTGCTGGCCCTGCTCGGAGTGCTGCTCGCCGTCGCAGTCAACGCCGTGCGGCCCAACGGGTTGGCGTGGTTCTCGTGGCGGCCGCCGGCCGAAGACAGCTCTTGCGGCCCCAAAGTCTCGATCATTACGCCCAAGGACGCCATGGAGCTATGGACGGGAAAACAAGCCCTGTTCGTCGACGCCAGAGACGAGTCCCTTTTCGCCGAGGGGCGCATCCCCGGCGCCATAAGCCTGCCCTTGAGCCTCACCGAAGTCGGACTCAAACTGCGCATGGCCCAGACGCCGAAAGAAAAGACCATCGTGGTCTATTGCGAAGGCCCCGTGTGCCAGGCGGCTGAAAAGCAGTCGAATCGCTTGGCGGACATGGGATTCACCAGCGTGCGCTGCATGAGGGAAGGCGTGGAGGGCTGGGCCATGGCCGGCGGAGAAATGGAGGCCGGATGGTGAAACGTTACCTGCTCCCCGCCCTGCGCATCCTCTTCGGCGTCGTCTTCATCGTCGCCAGCATCGATAAAATTCACAATCCCGAGGCCTTTGCGCGCATTGTCGCCAACTACCGGATGCTGCCTCTCCCGCTGGTCGCGCCCGTCGCGTTGACCCTTCCATGGATCGAGGTGATGGCCGGGCTGGCGCTCATCATCAACTGGTGCTCCAAGGGCGCCGTCATTCTCCTGAACGCCCTGCTCGTCGTGTTTATGGCCGCCTTGGGATTCAACGTCGTCCGCGGGGTGGACGTCGCCTGCGGCTGCTTCACCACCTCGACCGAAGGCAGCGGCATGCTCCAATCCCTGCTGCGGGACATCCCTTTGCTCCTGGTGGGTCTCTATCTCGCCTGGCGCATCCTGCTAAACAACCAACGCCAGCGCTATAACCGCCGCCGCGACTAGTCCAAGGACCGCTCCTTTGGGGACGCCGCCGGGACCGCGTTCGAATCCACCCTCCCAGGCCTCGGGCTGATCCAGCCCCCGGCAGGCCAGAGCCAAAGTCTGACGCCAGCTCTGTTCTCCGAGTTGACGCAAGGCGGCGCGCACGGCGAGCAGCATCCCGCGCCAGCCGGCTTTCCGGCCGAGGCGCCGCCGCACGCTCGCCCGCGCCGTTCGCAGGGTTTGCAGGCTCATGGGCAGAAAATGGACCACCAAAGCGAGCCCCAAAGCCAGTTTCCAAGCCCGCCGACCGAGGACGGGACGCGCCGCCCAGGCCGCAGCCAGACCCAGCGCCCGAGTAGACGTCCCCGCGGCCAGAACCAGCCCGATGAAGACCAAAGTCAGCAGCCGGACGCCGAACAGCAGCGAACGGACCGCCGCGTCCTCAAACGGCGCGCCGCCGATGAGCGCGAAGGCGCACTGCGCCAGGGTCCAAAAGAGAACGAAGAGAAGGTAGGTCCGACCCAAGGGAAACGCCGCCCGGCGGCTGCGCCCCACGCCCAGCCACGCCAAGCCCACCAGTGCGAGGGCAAGGGCGAGACCCGCCGGCGTCAACCTCCAGGAGCAAAAGCCCAGCGCAAGCGCCAAGCCGAGCTTGATCCGCGGATCCATGGCCGCCACAAGGGATTTCTCAGTCCGCCGGGCCATCGTCCTCCCACGGCGGCAGGCCCCGGCGAAGCCTCCAGGCGCAAGGGGCGCGCACGCCGTGCGCCTCCACGCGCTCCAGCACGTCCTCCACGAGACCGCAGGCGATAAGCCTTCCGCCGTCCAGCAAGGCCGCGACGTCGGCCAAATCCATCAACGGCTCCAGATCGTGGGTCGCCACCGCCTGCGCCAGGCCTTTCTTCTTGTTGGCAGCCAGCAGCCGGCGCATCTCGCGTTCCGCGGGATAATCGAGGCCGCTGAAAGGTTCGTCCAGCAGCAGCGCGTCGGGCTCGTCCAGCAGCGCCGCCGCAAGACACAATTTGCGCCGTTGCCCGAAAGACAACGAGCTTACCGAAGCGTCCCACAAGTCCCCCAGCCCGAAGCCATTCGCCATCGCCCGAGCGCGGGCCTCGGCCTCGGCGCCTTGCTTCTCGCGACCGAGCATCAAATCCTCGCCCACCGTGGCGCCCAGAATCTCCAGCTCGCTCTGCTGAATCATCAGTCGCACGAGGCCCGACGCCGTCACCCGGCCGGACGAGGGTTCGAACAGGCCGGCGGCCACGGCAAGCAGCGTGGACTTGCCGGAGCCGTTGGCGCCGACGAGCGCCAGCAACTCGCCGGGCGCAACCTTCAGGCTGACGGAGCGCAGGGCTTCCCCGCCGCCCGGATAATCAAAACAGACGTCCTCCAACCGGATCATGACGGCGACACCCCGCTGCGCGCCAGCAGCCTGGCCGCGGCCACGGCGCCCGCAAGCTTGACGACGTCGAGAGCGGCGAAGCCGGACATGGCCGCGATCCCACCGGCGACGCTCAGGGACGGAACCACCATGACCAGCCGGGCGACGCCCATCGCGTACATGAGCGCCAAGCCCGCAATCCCGTACGACATGCCGGAAAGCCAGGACGAAGGCCCCTTGCCCGGCGCCTTGACGGAAAGCCCGCACAAAAAGGCGGCCGCCGCGAAACCGGGCATGAAGCCGCCGGTGGGGCCCAAGGCGTACCCCAAACCGGCCGCTCCGCCGGCGAACACCGGCAAGCCGACAAGGCCGGCCGCCAGATACAGGCAGGCGGACAACGCGCCCAGACGCGGCCCCAAGACAAAGCCCGCCAGAAACACGAAGAATGGCTGCATGGAAAAGGGAACGGGCCCCAACGGAAATTGAAAATAAGCGCCCACGGCGATGAGCGCCGCCATCAAGGCCGCCCAGACCAAACGGTGCGTTGCGGACAGCGAATGCGTTCTTCCCATCTTTTCCCCTTCAAAAACTTCCTTTTCGGCGCAGACCGGAGTCCCACAATCGGCACATTGCGTCAAGCCGCGCCTCCTGCGGGTCCGTAGAGGCCAGGACGCAGCGGCCGCGGGCGGATTCATATGCAGCGCATGTATGCAAACGGCCTACAGGTAATAATAATCGACATTCGCATTATGCTTAGGTATTAATTATTAATTTTGTTCTGGGCGCCGCTCAAGATTGTTCGAAAATCACCCGCGCCGCCCTATGAAACTTGGCGAGACGGATGGGGGCCCTCGGGTTTTTCGTCCACAACCTCCTACCGCGCGAGTTCTCTCATGGACCAAGACCGGCCCGAACAGCTGATCGACTTTACGAAAGGTTTGGAGCGAATGAAGGGGGCCGAGCCCTTGCTCAAAAGGCTCTGCGAAGTTTTCGTCCGCACCTCCCCCGAGCAGCTTGCGGAGCTGGGAAGCGCGTTGGCGTCCGGGGATATCCTGGCCGCCCAGAAAATCGCCCACTCCATCAAAGGCGGCGCCGGAACCATCGAGGCGTCCGCCGTGCATGAAACCGCCTACGCCGTCGAACTCGCCGCCCGAAACGAAGACCTGGACAAAGCCAGAGCCCTGCTGCCGGATCTGGAGGACGCGGTCCGCCGCACCAGTCGAATCATCCAGGAGCGCTACCCGGATATTTCCGCCTGACCCGGCGCCTCTCTCCGGCATGACCACAACCGCCCGACTCCCCGTCTCTTTGGCCTGGAACGCCATCGCCCTGTCCCTGCCCGAGGGCTGGGAGATCAGCGCCATGGGCAAGACGTATCTGCAGTTGGACAACGGCGAACGTCCGGTCATGGAGCTGAAATGGAGCCCTGAGGGCGCCAACCCGACCACCGAGGCGGGATTCCGGCGGCTCGCCAGGAAGATCAGGCAGTCCTCCAAGGTCCGCATCGTCCCCTCGCCCGCTCCCAAAGCCTGGAAACAGGCTCTCGGCCGATTCGAATCCCGTTGCTTCACCTGGACAGGCCCCGAGGTCAACGGACTGGGCGCGGCCCTTTTCTGCCCCAAATGCCGATGCGCCTCGGTGATTCAGTTCATGGCCCAGCCCAACAAGGCGGACTCCAAGGCTTTGCTAGAGGCCTGCGCTCCGGCGGTGCTTTCATCCTACACGGACCATGAACCGCCCGAGGCCGTGGTGTACGACGTTTACGACCTCCAGGCCCGCCTGCCCAGACGTTTCGCATTGCAAAGCTACGCCTTCCAGCCGGGTCGGTTTCGCCTGAACCTGCAGGCGCAGGGGCAGGACCTGGAGCTGACACGGCTTGCGCCCGCGAGCGCCCTGCTGCAAGGCGGCTCCCTTGCCGATCTGGCCCGCAGACATTTCAAGGACGCCCTGCCCGGAGAGCCGACGCCGGCGGAGAGTTCCGAGGACTTTGCCTCGTTCAGGATTGCTCCGGTCGGCCCTTACAAATCGGCGCTCATGGCGCGGGCGTTCAGGAAAAAGCCCTTCGCCGCGCTGGACGTTCGGCTGGATCGGGAGAAGGACCGCATTCTGGCCGTGAGCCTGAAAAGCCTCGCGCCATGGGACGAAGACCTGATGCGCTGGGTCGGGGAGCGGTTCACCGCGCGATAGCCCGGCGTCACACGAAGCGGCTCATCAAGGCGTCGACGACGCCGTCCACGTTCTCCGCGCTGACGCCCAGTTCATCCCAAGCCTGCAGGACCCGGCGCCGCAAAACCGGGTTGTCCAGGTCCGACAACCGCTCCAGGATCGTCAAACGCCGGCCGAGTTGAAAAAGGGCCTGCTCCTCTCGATCCATGTCCAAAAACCTCCGCAAAGGGGCGGTGAGGCGCTCCTTGTCCCGCGGAAGCCGTCCCTCGATCTCGGGCAGCAAATTCAAGACGTGGTCGCTGGTCACCGTGCTGGACACGCCGTCCAGCGACTCCAGGAAATCCAGCAGTTCTTTGGCCGTCTCCACGTCCCCCATCTTGCGGAACCGGCCGGCCCGAACCTCCCGAGCCAAGGGCGCGCCCGCGGGGATGCACAGCGTGCGCAGCCGGATGAAGTCGGGATCGATCCGGTTCAAGGCGTCGGCGCTCTCCCTGACGTGCTCCCGGGACAATGCGCGTCCCCCGAGGCCGGGAATGTAGTACTCGGACAGCTCCAGGCCGGCCGCCTTGGCCTTTCGGCCGCCCAAAACGTGAGCCGCCTTGGTCGCGCCTTTGGAGACGAGCGACAACACCGCGTCCGAGCCGGACTCCATACCGATATGGACGCGGCCCAGCCCGGCCTCCCGCAGCCTGGCGAAGTCCTTGTCCGAGATGCGGGCGGCGGTTTGGGAGCGGGCGTAGGTGGTCATGCGGCGAATTGTTGGGAACGCCTCTCTGAGGCGCCCGAGAATGGCGGCCAACCCGTCGGGTTTGGCCATCAGCGCATTGGCGTCCTGCAAGAAGACGGAATCCATGCCGTCGTGGATGAAGTGGTAGGCGGCGTGAAAGGCGCGGCGATCCGCGCCGGCGGCGTAGGCCAACTGGCGGAAGTCGCTGTGAAGAATGCGGCCCTCGCGGTCCCTGAGTTCGAGCAGTTGCGCCGCGCAGGCGCTCAGCGCGTCGATGTCCCGGAGCACGTGCTCCACGGGGCGTCGGCTGAAGCTCGCCCCCTTGTACACGGGGCAAAAGGCGCATCGGTTCCACGGGCAGTTGCGCGTCACGCGCAGCAGCAGGCTCTTGGCCTCGCTGGGGGGCCTGATGGGTCCTTGCTCGTATCCTGCGTATTGCTCCATGGTCTTCCCGTCACGGCGTCCAAAAATTCATCCGCTTTTGCTCCGGCCGCGCACGGGTGACGCCCCGGCCGATTGATGGTAGACGAAGAACGGCCGGCGCGCCGCAAACGACAACCCCGCACACGACATGAGCTGGTTCCGCAAAAAAAAAACCGTCCCGCTGCAACTGTCACGCGACCAAGCCTTGCGCTGCTCGCCGTTCAAAAACCCTGCGGTGGAGGAAACGCGCCTGGACAACGGCCTGGTGCAGCTCACCTACCCCCTGCATCTCAAGCCGTTTTTAGCCGACGTCGCCAAACGCTTCGGTTTGTGGAAAGACGGCGATCCTCCCAAAAAACAGCTACAGCTGGATGCAATGGGAACCTACAGCTGGGACCTCATGGACGGAAAACGCAGCGTCGCCAGGATGGCGAGCCTGTTCGCCGAACGCTATAAGCTCCATCCCAAGGAGGCCGAGGTGTCCATGACCGCCTTCCTGCGCGAGCTGGGCAAGCGGGGTCTGGTGGGCATGAAGGAATAGACGTTTTCAGCAGCCTGCCGATTTGGCTTCACCGCCCGTCCGCCTTCCGCCTCAGGCGCAGGCTTGCAGCATCCGCTCCAAGGCCAACCGGGAGGGCTCGGCCAACTCCAGGGGAACCCTGACAGGCTCGGCGTCATCCAGCCCTTCCAGGGTATCGGCCAGCTTTTCCTCGGTGATCTTGGCCATGTTGGCGCACTCGCTTTCCAATAGCGGAAAAATGCGCTTTCCCGGCGCGAACTCCTTGGCCAGTCGATGCACGAGGTTCACCTCCGTGCCCACGCAAATATTCGCTCCGGCCGGCGCTTCGCGGCAATACTTGATGATAAACGACGTGGACCCGGCGGCGTCGCTCGCTTGCACCACGTCCGGATGGCTTTCCGGATGGACCACGATGCGCACGTCCGGAACCTCGGCCCGGACGCGGCGGATATGCTCCGGCTTGAAGCGGTGATGCACGGAGCAGACGCCCGGCCAGCAGAACAATCTCGTTCCGGCGAAGTCTTCCGTCCGAATGTTCGCGCCCCCTTCCCGCACGTCCAACACCTCGATCTCCGAGGCGGAGAGACCGAGTTCCCTGGCGGTGTTGCGGGCCAGATTCTTGTCCGGCAGGAACAGCACGCCGTCGCCCTGGTCCAGGGCCCAGCGCAGCATGGCCGGTGCGTTGGCCGACGTGCAGACCGAACCGCCATGCCGGCCGACCACGGCCTTCACCGCCACGGACGAATTGACGTACGCCAGCGGGACGATCTTGCGGCCGGACTCGTTCAGCCGTTCGAGCACCGCCGCCACCAACCCGGCCGGCGCCGTGTCGGCCATGACGCAGGAAGCCTGAAGGTCCGGGATGTGGACCTTCTGGCCAGGCTGCGCCAGAACGGCCGCGGATTCGGCCATGAAAAAGACGCCGCAAAACACGATGTGCTCGACCGGCGCGCCCGGCAGCGACCGGGCCAGCTCCAGGGAGTCCCCGCGGGCGTCCGTATGCCGGATGATTGCATCGGTCTGGTAATGATGGCCCAGAATGGCCAGCCGTTCGCCCAGGCGCTCGCGCGCCGCGTCGATTCTCTCACTTGCAGTCATGGCGTATCTTCCTTACATAACGACAAGCTGCATGCTCAAATCCGCGGAAGGCGCGGAATGGGTGACTCGGCCCACGGACACGAAATCGGGGCCCAATTCCGCAATGGCGCGGAGGTTCTCCAGGCTCACGGAGCCGCTGGCCTCCGACTCGATCCCCGCGGGAACGAGCTTCAGCGCTTCGGCCATGGTCGCGAGGTCCATATTGTCGAGCATGATGCGGTCCACGCCGAGCCCCGCCGCCTCCGCGACGTCCTCCACGGTGCGGCACTCCACCTCGATGGGCGGGCACGGATCGTACGTCCTCCGCAAGGCCTCCACAGCCTTGGTGATGGAGCCGGCCTGGTCGATGTGATTGTCCTTGAGCATGAGCATGTCGGTCAAATTCAGCCGGTGGTTGGTCCCGCCGCCTACCCGCACGGCGTATTTTTCGGGATAGCGCAGTCCCGGCAAGGTCTTGCGGGTGTCCAGAAGCCTCGTCTTCGTCCCTTCCAAGGCCTGAACGTACTGCGACGTCAGGTAGGCGATCCCGCTCAGATGGCACATGTAATTAAGGATAACCCGCTCAGCCTTCAGCAGGACAGCGGCCGGGCCCTGCAGCATGGCCAAAAGCGCCCCGGAGGACGCCTTGTCGCCGTCCTCCATGTTCAAATGGACCTCGCACGCGTCGTCGCCGGCGAACTCCAAAACGAGCGGGATCAGCGGCAGTCCGCAAACGACGGTGTCGGACTTTGCGACAATTCTCGCCGTCAGGATATCCTCGTCCTTGAAGAGCGCGTTGGACGTCAAATCGGGGCCGTCTTCGCTCAGCGCGACCTTGATCCCCGCCAGCAAAAACATTCTGCGCTCCGCCCGAAAAAATTGATCGAAAAGTGTGGACATGCTGTGGTTGCGCCTCTCATAAAAGGGTCGAAAGAATCCTTTGTCTGTGAAGCTAGCTATACATGGCGAGCGCAAAGGTCAAGGCGAAACGGCCGGCGAACGGACCATCGAAGCACCCTTGGCAATTGTTACAAATAGGAAACGGGAGGGTAAGTTATCATTCCCGTTTTGACCAAATCACAAATCTAAGCTAGTCAGGCCGCATGTCTATGGACGACCAGACCCATCCGCCCGACGAAGAACTGCGCGAGGCCCCGCCAGCGGAGCTGCCGGAGAATCCGCACCCGGCGGACACGGCCGAGCACATTGAAGGGCTTGATCTCAACGAGCAGATCAAGTTCATCAAGCAGTTGCCCGTGCGGGACGCCGCCCAGTCCATGGCCGAGATGGACCTGCACGATCAGCAGGACATTCTGACGCGCCTGAACCTGGGGTTGGCTGCGCGCATCGTGGCCGAAATGGCGCCCGACGACGCGGCCGACGTGCTGGACGGGATCGAGGAAGACCGCCGCCGCACCCTGCTGCGCTCCCTGCAGGCGGACGACAGGGAGGAAATCACCCACCTGCTGGCTTACGATCCCGACACGGCCGGCGGCGTGATGAACACGGACGTCGTGATCCTGCACAAGAACCTGACCGTGGACCAGGCCATCCCCCAGATGCGCAAGGAAGTTCACGACGAAGACAAGGAAATTCCCTACTACGCCTACCTGGTGGACGACGCCGGCCGGTTGGACGGCGTGTTGTCCATGCGCGACCTGCTCATCGCCAAGCCTGGAACCAAACGGCTGAGCGAAATGATCAGCGACCAGAACCTCATCTCCGTGCGCGTGGACGAAGACCGCGAAGAGGTGGCGCATCTCATCGCCCGTTACAACTTCCTGGCGCTGCCCGTGGTCGACGACGACACCAAATTTCTCGGCGTGGTCACCGTGGACGACGTCATCGATATCATCCACGAGGAAGCCAGTGAAGACATGCAGGCCATGGTCGGCGCGGGCGCGGACGAAACCACGGACTCGCCCTGGAGCTACTCCGTAAAAAAACGCCTGCCGTGGCTGATCACCAACGTCGCTACGTCGGCGGTGTCGGCCGTGGTGGTGCACATGTTCGAGGGCTCCGTGTCCCAGATGGCCATTCTGGCCGTGCTCATGCCCGTTGTGGCGAACCAGGCGGGCAACACCGGCCAGCAGGCCCTGGCGGTCATGATCCGCCAGTTGGCCACGGAACGCTTCGACCGCAAGAAATCGTGGCTCGCCGTCATCCGGGAGCTGCGCATCGGCCTGGTCAACGGGGCGTTCATCTCCTGCCTGGTCATGCTGGCCGTGTTCATGCTGACCTCGAACATCGCGCTGGCCGGCGTCATGGGCCTGGCCCTCTATTTCGACATGCTCATGGGCTCGCTCGCGGGATCGTCCATCCCCCTCATCCTGAAGGAACTCGGCCGGGACCCGGCCCAGGCCTCCAGCATTTTTCTGACCACCATCACCGACAGCCTGGGTTTCTTCAGCCTGTTGGGCCTGGCCGGCCTGGTGTTGCTGCATTAGCGCCGCGGCCGTTGCTTCTCTCCGGTAAACCTCGCCGCGCTACGGCCCCCGCGAAAGCGGCGAGTCCCCTCTCTGCGGACTCCAAGTCTACAAGACGCCGGCCTCGACGCTCCGCTCCGATTTTGTTGTATTTATGGGTAAAGAAATCGCTGACCTTACCGATGCGACTATCAACAGCCCGCGCAGAATCCGAACAACCATGCGGCGGGCGGAAAGACGCTTGGCAAGGAGGCCTCCCGTGGACACAGCCGCAAAATTACGCAACCAATCCTTCATCGCCGCCATGGCCTTCGGAGTCGCCGCAGGCGTGTGCAACGCCGGAGCTACGCCGGGAAACGATCTGCTGCAGATGATCTTTGCCGGCGCCACGTCCGTCATTCTGGCCTGTTTTCTTGGAGGCTTCGCGGGACTGTACCTGAAAACCACGTTGCGCTGGCTACGCGGCGCCAAATTGGGCGACGATGAGGACGCCAGCTGCGGATCCATCATTTGCGGCTGCTTCGGGGCGTTCTTCGGCGTCCTCTATCCTTTCGTGACCGACCAGCCTGAACACGCCGTGATCGGCGTCTTTCTCGGGGCGCTCATCGGCTCGGCCGTCGGCGCGCTGCCCGGCGACCTGTTCCCCATGACCATGCGACTGCTCGAAGAAGACCAGGGCGAATAAGCTGCGAGCAAACGCGGGGGTCCTGCAAACCCCGCCCTCCCTGCTGCGCCCATGGAGGAAACCCGCGCTCCAACGGACCTAACGTCCACCCTTTAAAATAATACGCTATCCGTAGACACAGCCCGCAAAACATGCTTAAAATTCCTCCCAGCCGCATCGGGGGGGAGACAAGCAACTGCTTACTTCATATACGAAAAGCCGGCTCGGTCCCGTAATGACGCACGGCGCGCCATGTTGCGCCTCGCGCCTGGCGACAGCCCTGGGCGCAGCGGGACGAAAGAATTCAGAGCCTCGTCATCGAGAACGACACAGGCGGTAAGCATATGGGGTATTTTGCTCGCACCGGCGCTTCACTGCTTTTGATCCTGCTGGCCGGACTCTGCGTCCTGGGAACGGCGCACGCCGAAGCTTCGCCGCAAACGCTCCGTGTCGGGGTCTACCAAAACCCTCCGTTGCTCTTCACCAACGACCACGGCGAGCCCTCAGGATTGTTCGCGGACGTCCTCAAGGACATCGCCGCATCGGAGGGATGGAGCCTCGACTTCGTCTCGGGATCGTGGGAGGCGGTCTACCACGGCGCCGTCAACGCAGAGATCGACATCCTGCCGGCCACAGCGATCTTGGAAAGCCGAGAAAAAAAATTGGATTTCTCCGAAACCCCTCTCATCATCAACTGGGCTCGGGTCTACACCCCGAAAGGCAAGCCGATGGCCTCCTTTCCCGAATTTGAGGGCAAGCGGATCGGCTTGTTGAAACAAGACACGCACGCCCAAGCCTTCAAGGAGTTGATGAAAAAATTCAACCTGTCCTACGTTCCGGTGGAATACGACAATTATCTGGACCTGTTCAAGGATCTGTCCGCCGAACAATTGGACGCCGGCGTCGTCAACCGCATGTTCGGCGAACGATTGCAGCATGAATTCCCCGTCCAAAAAAGCCCCACGATTTTCAACCCCATTCCGGTGGGATTCGCCGTTGCGAAGCAGGACCCCAAAAACCTGCTGCCGGTTTTGAACGCACGCATCGCCAAGCTGCTCACGGACAAATCCTCCCGTTATTACACCTCGATGAATCGCTGGTTCGATCGCACCCAGCCCAGCCGCTCCAAGCTGCAGCACATCCTGATCGCCGTGCTGTTGCTCGCCATGCTCCTTCTGGCGGCGACACTTGCTCTGCAAACCGTCGTGAAAAGAAAAACCCGGGAGCTGCAGCTGGCCAACGAGACGCTCAAGCGGGAAATCCAAGAAAGAAAGCACGCGGAAAAGGTCGCCAAGACCCAGGAGACCAGATATCGGCTGCTGGCGAAAAGCTCCGCCGACCTCATCTGGACCATGGACGAAAATCGACGCTACACCTATTTCAACCCGGCGGCGGAATCCATGTTGGGGTACACGCCCGAGGAATTGCTCAACCTCCCGCAAGAAAAACGCTTTCCGCCAAGCTCGCTGGAAAAAATCCGCCAAGCCGACGCCATTCGATTCGCCCATTGGCAAAAAAAACCTGACGAAATACCCGCCATGACCATGGAGCTGCAACAAATCCGCAAAGACGGGACCGTGATCTGGACGGAAGTGGTCAGCACGCCCATTCTGGACGACGATGGAGCGCCGTGCGGCGTGCTGGGCGTCACCCGGGAAATCACGAGCCGTAAAAAAATCGAGCGGGAGCTCCTGGAGAGCGAACGCAGATTCCGGGAGATGATCGTCAAGTCCCCGCACCCCATGTGCATTCTGGATAGTCGAGCGGAAACAATTCTCCTGTGCAACGACGCTTTCACCAATGCTTTCGGCTACACCACCAAAGACGTCGCCGCCGGCGGGGACTGGTGGAGCGCCTTTTGTCCGGAGCCGGCGCAAAGGGAAACGATAAAAACAGCTTGGCGAAATGCTGTGTCGCCGGGCTGGAATTCGCAAAAAGGACACCCCCCTCGCGTCTGGATGATTCGCCGGAAGGACGGACAGTTCCGTAAGGTTGAAACGCACCTCACGCCCTTGGGAAAAGAGTGGCTCATCTCCATGTTCGACCTCACATCCCATTTGGAGCTTCAGGCGGAATTGGTTCAGGCCAAGGAGGAAGCCGAAACGGCCAACAAGGCCAAAACGGAATTTCTGGCCAACATGAGCCACGAAATCCGCACGCCGCTCAACGGAGCCCTCGGTATGCTCCAGCTCATGGCGACCACGGAGTTGAACGCCGAACAGTGCGAATACATCGACGCGGCCATCACGTCCTGCCAGCGGCTGACCCGGCTGATGGGCGACATCCTCGATTTGTCCCGCGTGGAAGCCGGCAAACTGGACCTCTTCGAGGAACCCTTCGACCTCAGCGACACGCTCCACTCCATCCTCCAACTCTTCCAGCCGATGGCGGAGGAAAAGGGGCTGGCCATCAAATCCGTCATTGATCCGCGGGTCCCCTGGATTCTCGCCGGCGACGCCGGTCGTCTGCAACAGGTGCTCAACAACCTACTGGGCAACGCCCTCAAGTTTACG
The DNA here is from genome assembly GCA_030156255.1 of Desulfovibrionales bacterium. GTDB lineage: Bacteria > Desulfobacterota > Desulfovibrionia > Desulfovibrionales > Desulfovibrionaceae > JASGMV01. Next base: position 11,320 of record JASGMV010000055.1, on the reverse strand, counting down.
GAAAAAGGTTGCGTATCCATGGAGGCAACCCTGTTGCCGAACGCTTCCGATGGCGAGGTCTTCATTCTTTTCACCATCGCGGATACGGGCGCCGGCGTGCCGGACGACCGCCTGAACGACATCTTTTCGCCCTTCACCCAGGTGGATGGGAGTTTCACCCGCAGCTACCAGGGCGCCGGCCTGGGATTGGCCATCTGCAAAAGGATCGTCGAACTCATGGGCGGCGCCATGAGCGTCGAAAGCGAATACGGCAGGGGGACGACGTTCTACGTCTCCATTCCTTTCAAGGTCGGCGACGCGCCCACGGCGCCCACTCCCGAAGCCGAGCCGCCGCCGATCCAATCCGGCTTCCACGTCCTGCTGGCCGAGGACGATCCGGTCAATCAAAAAACAGTCGGCAAGATGCTTGAGAAACTGGGGTGCCGCGTGGTTCCGGCGGAGGACGGCCGCCACGCTCTTGAACTTTTGAAAAAGGACAGGTTCGACCTCGTGTTCATGGACATCCAAATGCCCGTTCTGGATGGCGTCCAGGCCACCATGGCCATCCGCAGCAAGGCGGCCGGATCGCACAACGCCTACATCCCCATCGTCGCCTTGACCGCCTACGCCATGCCCGGCGACAGAAACAGATTTCTGGAGGCGGGCATGGACGCCTACCTGGCCAAACCGGTGGACTTCGACGATTTGCGCGACGTCCTGGCAAAATTCTTTCACAAAACCGGCACCCCGATCGAAACCAACTGCAACCCTGCAACGTGAAGTCCCGGCGCGCTCCCAACAAAAAGCCCGGATCGACAGAGGCCGATCCGGGCTGCAATACCCTCGAACGTCGTCCGACTACAGACTAATCTTTCCAACCATCCATCTTGACCCACAGCACGGCGCCAAGCTCCACAGACTTATCCTTGATCTTATAGTCCGCCTCGCTCAGCGCGGCGAAGCCCCACCAGCCATCCACGGGGCAGGTGAAGGTGAAGACGCCGTTGGCGTCGGCCTTGACCACCTGGGTGACATGGTAATCCGACGGAGCTTTGTACTTGCCGTCCTTGTTGTAGAATTCCACCTCGATCTCGGCGCCGGGAGCCGGCTTGCCCTTGATGAGCACCTGCCCCTGGAACACGCCGCCCGCGTAATTCCCGAAAGGCCTGGTCAGAGGAACAATCTCCGTGGGCAGCCCGATGGGCGTATCCCAGCCCTCGTCCGCGCCAAAGGCTGCGACGAAGGTCTTGGTGTAGTGAATGATGTAGGTGTCCTCGGCGGGCTCCCAATAGGCCTGGGGCTCCATGTAGAATTGGTAGACCCCGGGACGCTTGGCCTGATAGACGGCCTCAAAGGCCGCATGGTCCATCACTTTGATCGGCTTGAGGCTGTCCAGAGGGCTTGTGGTCTTGCCGTTCGCGAACACCCCGAAAGCTTTGGGCGTCACGAGGTCCATGCCATGCCCTTCGAAGGGGTGGGAAAAGGAAAGCGTCAGCTCCACCTGGCGATGATCCTGATCCAGGACATTCCGGTCCGGAATCATCATGCCGAAATGCGCAAAGGCGGTGGACGCCATCATCACGGTCAGAGCCAAAGCAACGGCGAAGGAAACGAGTCGCGCCACGATGTACCTCCCAATCTTACCTGATTGTAGAATAATTATTAAATGATCAGCCTGTGTTGAATACCTATGCCAATTAGATATGCAGGTCAACACACGACTCCATGATTTTGAACACAAAGCGCTCCACGTTATTGCAGGCCGGCCGCACGGCCGGGAATCGCCGCCAAAACGGGCCGGCCGCGGCGGGAGTTGGCGGCGCGAGGCGCGCCGAAGCGAAGGGAGGTCCAAAAGCGGAGATTGAAATGCGGGGCGTCGTTCAGGATTGCCCAAAAAAATAGAGGCGCGAAAGATTCGCGCCTCTACAAGGGAAGCCGAGCACCCGAACGCCACCGTTACCGCTGCTCCCTCTCGGGCCTGACGGGGTTCACGACGCATCCGCCGCCCGGCTTCCCTTAAATATGGAAAAGTTGTGGCGGAGAGGGTGGGATTCGAACCCACGGTACCGGGATTAGCGGTACACACGATTTCCAATCGTGCCCCTTCGGCCAGCTCGGGCACCTCTCCGTGAAGAGAGGCAACCTACTCAAATCCTCCGCGTTTGGCAAGGGCCTAACGCCTGGAAATTTTCGGCGCCGGCAGGCGCAGGCTTCCGCGCAGTTCCTCCAGATTCGAAACGCCCAGCCGGTCCATCTCCTCTTCCAACCCTCTGGCCAGCAAAAAGGAGGCGTCCGGGCGCATGAAGTTCACCGTACCCACCTGAACCGCCGAGGCGCCGGCCAGGATGAACTCCAAGACGTCTTCGCAAGTGGCGATCCCGCCGATTCCGACCACCGGCAGATCGGGCAGCGCCTGGCGCACCTGATGCACCATGCGCAGGGCCACCGGTTTGATGGCCGGCCCCGAAAGCCCGCCCACCACGTTGGCCAGCCGGGGCCGGCGCGTGCGTACGTCCACGGCCATCCCCGTGATGGTGTTGATGAGCGATACCGCATCCGCCCCGCCCTCGGCCGCAGCCCCGGCGCAGGCGGCGATGTCCGAGACGTTGGGCGAAAGCTTGACCCAAACCGGCTTGTCGCCGGCTCGGGACTTGACCGACTCCGACACCTTGCGGATCATGGTCGGGTCCTGTCCGAAGGCGGCCCCGCCTTCGGACACGTTGGGGCAGGACACGTTCACCTCCAGGGCGGCCACCCCCTCCTCGGCGCCGAGGAGGGCGGCCAGTTCGCCGAACTCCTCCACCGTGCAAGCATACAGATTGGCGACCACGGCCGTCTCCCGCCATGGCAAGCGGGGCAGGTAGTCCCTCAAGAACACCTCCACGCCCGGGTTCTGGATGCCGATGGCGTTGAGCATGCCGCAGGCCGTCTCGCAGATGCGTGGAGACGGGTTGCCCTCCCGCGGCCGCAGAGACAACCCCTTGGCGACGAGTCCGCCAAGCTCCCGCAGGTCGCCGTAATCCATAAACTCCACGCCGAAACCGAAGGTCCCCGAGGCCGTGAGCACCGGATTTTTGAGCTGCAACCCGCCGAAATCCACGCTGACGCGGCTCATGACTCCTCCAAATCGACTTCGTCGGCCCAAAACACCGGCCCTTCCACACAGGTCCGCGTCGGCGGGCCCGAAACCTTTCGCACCACGCACCCGAGGCAGGCGCCCACGCCGCAGGCCATACGGTTTTCCAAGGAAAGCTGCGCCCGCGCCTTGCAGGCCAGCGCCGCGGACTGGACCGTCTTCAGAAACGGCGTCGGCCCGCAGGCCAGCACCAAACGGACGCCGGCCTCGGCCACGGCGCGGCGCACGCGCTCGGCGATGGCAGGAATGTCCGACGGAGCGCGCTCCTCCACCCGCTCCACGGGAATAAGCCCCTCCAACTCGTCGATCAAGTAACGTTCTCCGGGCGGCCGGTGCGCGAACAACATCCTCAATCCGGAAGGGGTCGGATGGCGCTTGACATAACCGAAGAAAGGAGCGACCCCAACGCCTCCGGCCAGAAGAACGGCTTCGTCCTCCACCTGAAAGGAGCGGCCCAGCGGACCCCAGACCGTGATCCGGGCGCCCGCTTGCAGCCGGGACAACTCCCGCGTGCCCCGGCCCACGGCCTGAACGAGCAGACGGATCTCGGAGGCGTCGCCGTCGCAAATGGAAAAAGGCCTGGCCCACGGAGTTTCCAGGCCGAAGCCCGGCGGCCGAACCATGACAAACTGCCCCGGCGCCCATTCGCCAAGGTCGGCTTGAATCCGCATGGAGAACACGTCGTCCGGCCCGATCGATTGACCGACGCCCCGAATTTCCAATATCCTTGCGTCCACGACGCGTTGTCCAGACAACCCTGTATTCGGCATGGAAAACCATCCTCACATGAAAAAAGAGCCCAACGCCCCTGCAAGCGCCCTACCGGAAATCCTGGCCCCGGCTGGAGACGCCGCATCGTTTCTGGCCGCAGTCGCCGCCGGCGCCGACGCCGTATACCTGGGCCTGAAGCATTTCTCGGCCCGCATGGAGGCCGAAAATTTCTCCCTGACGGAGTTGGCCGGCCTAGCCGAGCTGGCCCGCGGCCAAGGAATGCGGACCTACGTCACCCTCAACAGCCTACTCAAACCGGGAGACGTGGACGCAGCGGGCCGCCTCCTGGACCGGTTGGCCCGCGACGTACGGCCCGAAGCCATCATCGTCCAGGACGCCGGCGCCGTCAACCTGGCGCGCCAAACGGGCTTCCAGGGAGAACTCCATCTTTCCACCCTGAGCAACCTGGGCCATCCCGCAGGCTTCGCCGCGGCGGCCCGCCTGGGCGTTCAACGCGTGGTCCTGCCCCGTGAGCTGGACATGGACGAAATCAAAGCCTGCGCCGAGGCCTGCCCCGCATCCCTGTCTCTGGAGGTCTTTATCCACGGCGCCCTGTGCTACTGCATCTCCGGGCGCTGCTGGTGGTCCAGCTTTTTCGGCGGCAAAAGCGGCCTGCGCGGCCGGTGCGTACAACCCTGCCGCCGCCTGTACGGCCGCTCCGCCAAAGACGTCGCGCCCCGGCGGCTTTTCTCCTGCCAGGACCTCTCCCTGGACGTGCTCACAAAAATCCTGGCCGGCATTCCCCAAATCAAGGGACTCAAGATCGAAGGCCGGAAAAAGGGGCCGCACTACGTTTTCTACACGGTCAAAGCCTACCGCATGCTGCGGGACAACCCGGGCGACCCGGAAGTCCGCAAGACGGCCCAGGACCTTTTGCTCCAGGCCTTGGGCAGGCCCGCCACCCACGGGCCGATCCTGCCCCAGAAACCACACAGCGTGGTCCGGCCGGATACGTCCACGGCCTCCGGCCTGCTCGTCGGCAAAGTGCGCAAGGAGACTTCCAAAAACGGCAAGCCTGTCTATGCGTTCTCTCCGAAGGAAAAACTCCTGCCGGGCGACCTGCTGCGAATCGGATTCGAAGACGACGCCGCGCACCGGACCCTGCGCGTGACCAAATCCGCGCCCAAACGCGGACGCTACGTCATCCCTCCCGAGAAAGGCCTCCCGGCGCCGAATCCGGGGGCGGACATCTTCCTGGTGGACCGTCGGGAGCCGGAGCTCATGCGCCTCATCAGCTCGTTGCGAAGCCGGATTCCCGCAGTCCCCTCCGTTTCCGAAGCCTCAAGCTTCGCGCCGGCCTTCCGGCGCAGGACGGAGTCCAGGGAGCGGGCAGCCGTCGTGCACATCCATGACAGCTTCCCCCGAGGGAAACGGGAAGGGATCGTCGGCCTGATCCTGTCCGGCAAGGCCCTGGACACCGCGCCCCGGACCCGGGCCGGGGACGTCTGGTGGTGGCTGCCGCCGGTCATCTGGCCCAAGGACGAGGCCCGAACCGTCCGGCTCATCGAAGAGGCCCTGAAACGCAACGGCAGGACTTTCGTCCTCGGTTCTCCCTGGCAGGCGGCCATGTTTCCGGACGACGGCTCCGTGAACCTCATCGCCGGGCCCTACTGCAATTTGTCCAACGCCCTGGCCGTGGAGGAGATGGCCGAACTCGGCTGCTCCGGCGTCTTCGCCAGCGTGGAGTTGCCAAAAGAGGAAATGCTGCAGTTCATCAAGCAAAGCCCGCTGCCCGCGGGCGTGGTGATCCACGGCCTGTGGCCCCTCGGAATCTCCCGGCGATTGGCCGAGGAGCTTTCTCCGGAAACCCCGGTGTCGAGTCCCAAGGGAGAGCTGTGTTTCGCCCGGAAGAAGGGCGAAAACTACTGGATCTACCCGGACCGCATCCTGGATTTGACCGCCTTCCAGTCCGAACTCCGGCAGGCCGGCGCAACGTGGCTGGTCCACCTGCACGAGCCGCTGCCCAAAGGGCTGGCCAAAAACGCCCGGCCGTCCACCTTCAACTGGAATTTGCGGCTGCTGTAGCCGCAACGGCGCGAGGATCAATCCACGCCCAACTCGCGATGGATGGCCTGCACGGTGTCGATGTACAAACGCCGGAGCTCCTCGAACCGGCTGCGGACCCCGTCCGCGCCCTCCCGGGCCAGCGAAAGCTCCATGGCCTTGGCGGCGCGCCCCAGGCGTATGGCCCCCATGTTCAGGGCCGCGCCTTTAAGGTTGTGCGCCATGCGGCGCAACGTCGCAGGGTCCCCGTCCTCCATGGCCTCGCCGATCTCCAGGACCATGCCGTCCAGGCTTTGTTCGAAAAGCCCCAGGCTCTCCCGAAGAAAAACCGTATCCCCGTTGACGCGCGCCAACACGGCGTCCATATCCCACAGCGGGCTCTGGCGATTCGAGGCGGACGAAATGGCTGCGGCCTGCGGCTCCGCCTGCTTCTCCACAACCTGCAGGAAGGCCTTCATGTGGATGGGCTTGGTGATGTAGTCATCGGCGCCGACCTGCATGGCCAAGTTCTTGGCCTTGGACATGGCGTGGGCGGTCATGACGACGATCCGGACGGACGCCGCCTCCAGCCCCGCCTCCCGGGTGCGGATGCGGCGAATAGCCTGGAGTCCGCCCATGACCGGCATGGACAAATCCATCAGCACGAGATCGAAACGCTGTGCGGACAGGGCCTGGATAGCCTCCAGGCCATTGGAGACGATCGTCGTTTCGTGTCCTCTCCTGTGCAACATCTGCTCCACCAGCTTCTGATTGAGGACGTTGTCCTCGGCCACCAGGACGCGCAAGGACGGCCGCGTTCCTTCGGGAGCGCCAACGGCCGCGACGGGGGCGTCGCCCCCGCCCCGCTTGCAGAGCGCGGACCGAATCGACTCGACCAGAAGGGAGGAGCGCACGGGCTTGTTCAACTGGGCAACGACGCGGAGGCGCTCTCGCTCCTCGACAGGCATGGCGGAGCCGGAGGAGGACAACAACACGGCGGGCGGCTCCATCGCCCCATCGGCCCGGAGGAGCTCCAAAACCGCGCGTCCGTCAAGGCCGGGCATTCGACTGTCGAGCAGCAACAAATCCGGCGCGACCGCGCCGGCAAGCAGTGACAAGGCTTGCTCCCCGCTTTCAGCCTCTCGAACCGAAACGCCCATGGACTCCAACAGGCGGCGCAACACCGCCCTGCCCGTCTCGTTGTCGTCCGCCAACAAGATGCTGAATTCGGAGAACTCGTCTCGCCCCGCCGGGGGCTGCACGGAATCGAAATCCACGCCAACGTCGAAGCTGAACGCGCTGCCAACGCCCTCCTCACTCTGAAGAGAAATGTCTCCGCCCATCAGGCGAACCAAGCGCCGGGAAATGGCCAGTCCCAGACCGGTTCCCCCGAAACGACGCGTGGTCGAGGCGTCGGCCTGGCTGAACGCTTCGAAAATCATCTGCTGCTTGTCTTGCGGCACGCCGATTCCGGTGTCTTCCACCGTGAAGTGGAGGCGTAGAGCCTCGCCCTGCGCCGGTGCGGCTTGGAAGGCGTCCCAGCCGGCCAGGCGCAAGCGGATCAAAACGTGTCCTCGCTCCGTAAACTTGACCGCGTTGCCCGCCAGATTGACGAGCACCTGCCGCAGTCTCGAAGGATCGCCCAAGACCGTCAGACGTTCCGGCGTATCGCCCGTATCCACGGTCAACTCGATTCCCTTGGCGGCCGCCTGGATTTGAAAATTTTCCATGCAGCCCTGCGTCAAATCCACGGGGTTGAACGGCGCTTGATCCAGGTCCAGCCTGTCCGCCTCGATTTTGGAAAAATCCAAAATGTCGCCGATGAGTCCCAGCAGATGGTCGGCCGCAGTTTTAACCGTCTCCAGGCGCTCCCGCTGCTCCGGCGCCAGGTTCGAGTCCAACGCCAAGTCGGTCATGCCGATAATCGCATTCAGCGGCGTGCGTATCTCATGGCTCATGTTGGCCAGGAATTGGCTTTTGGCCAAGTTGGCCTCCTCGGCGATGCGTTTTTTTCTCAAAATCACCGAACTGCTCAGCACCACGCCCGCCGCTCCCAAAAGCCAGATGATGGAAAAACCGTAGGTCATCCTGCGCACGGACGCATCGAGCGAAGCCATCACCGGAGCAGCCGAAGTGTCGATGCTGATGCCGCCGCGGACGTCGCCTATCTTGTACCCCTGCTCAGCGTGGCACTTGAGGCAAGGCTGCGTCACGTAAAGCGGCGCCATATAGCGAAAAACCGCTTCCGGGCCTCTGTCTTCGACCATCTCGAAGCGCTCTTTGACCCCATTCTCAAAGGATTGCAGCGCCGCCGTCTCCCAAGGGTCCGCCGCATTTTCCGGACGGATGGGGTTCAGGCTGGTGATGTGGAACAGGACGCCGTTTCTGGAAACGGCGATTTCGGATATCTGGCGGGTCATATAGGCCGGATTGATGAGCGTCAGCTCCAGGCCGGCCGCGGTGCGGACATCGCGATTCTCCACCTTGAGATAGGGATTCGGGCGGGTTCTGTCGTTGACGATTGCATACACCCCGCCATGCTGTGCATTCCAAGCGCGAGTGCTCACCGCAAGGTCGAAAAACGCCCGTCCGGTCTCCCTGGCTATGCGCAAGGCGTGTTGGTGCTCGGTGTGAACCGAGTAAAAATAGATGACCGCCAGAACAACCGTCCCGGAGGCGGCCAAGAGTAAAGGCCAGACAAGGTCTCGAAATTTCAGCATTCCCAGCGCAGCCTCCCCAGTCATCCGCACGAGAAGCCCCAAGCAGCGGCGTCGCCGAGGAGTGGCTTTTTACAAAAACCGTCCACATCGACAGCACCGTGCATAAGCAAACGGAGATTGGCGGAATCAAGAACAACTCGCAGTCACTACCCGAACGTCTTTGAATCCCAGCCGAACCGGCCGCGATCCAGGTCCCGAAAGTCAATATAGACCCGAGAAGGCGCCACGCCAAGGCGCTCCTCCAGAAAAGAGCAAAGTTTGCGGCTCAACTCCGGACAGGCCTCGCGAGACAAGCCGATGCTGTCCAACCGCACGTGTGCGGCCGGGTCCGCGGATCCGCCGAAAAGCAGCGCCGTCCCCGGCTTGACGCAGGCCATGACGTAGCTTTCCGGCTTGGACAGCAACTCCGAGGCCAAGGCGGAAAGCATTTCGCTCCAACTGCGGGCGGTCTCGGGCGAAGCATCGACGTTGGTCGTCACTTCGATGTAGGGCATTGCAGCGCCATCCTTCTACAGATTACAGATAAATCGTTCCTTTCATGTAGCAAGCGGCGTAACCGGCCACTTCCACCCGGTCGCCTTTCTCCTTGCAAAAAAGCTCGCCGCCGCGCTCCGACGCCTGGAAGGCGTGCAGCTCCCTTTTGCCCAGGCGCTCGGCCCAATAGGGCGTCAGCGTGCAGTGCGCCGACCCCGTTACGGGGTCTTCCGGTATGCCCACGGCCGGGGCGAAGACCCGGGAGATGAAATCGTAATCCTTCCCCTGAGCGGTGGCGATGACGCAGGTGGCGTCGCACTGCGCCAACAGGCGCATGTCCGGCTCCAGGGCGACCACCTGCTCGGGGTCGTCGAACACGGCCAGCACGTCGCGCGAGGCGAGCAGACGGGCAGGTTTCGCGCCCAGGGAGTGGACGATGCGCTCGGCCATGGGAATGGGCTTGGGCCGCCAGGACGGGAAGTCCATGCTCAACAAGCCGTTCCTCTTCTCCACGGACAGCTCTCCGCTCTTGGTGTCGAAGAACAGGCAACCGCCGTGAAAACCCATAAGGTCGAAGATAACGTGCGCCGTGGCCAGAGTGGCGTGCCCGCACAGATCGATCTCGGTCTTGGGCGTGAACCAGCGAAGCTCGAAACGATCTCCGGAGGACACGAAAAACGCGGTTTCGGGCAGATTGTTCTCGGCCGCGATAAGTTGCATGAGCCCGTCATCAAGCCATTCGGACAAGGGGCAGACCGCGGCCGGATTGCCGAAAAACACCTTGCTGCTGAAGGCGTCCACCTGATAGTAATCCAGCTCCATAACGTCCTCTGATTCTCAATGATTCAAAAAAGTTGCCGAATCAAAATCCACATCGTCTGGACACAGGCCGGTATTTGAGCCATAGTCCGCAACAGGCGCGTTGCCGCGCCCGGCGCTACGGTAACACCCCCCAAAGGGAAAGACCAGCGAGGCTTGACCATGAACCGACGTTTACTGCTCGCCGTGACGGGATTGATGCTTTTGGCCTCGGCCTGCTCCCCGCTCATCCAAGCCGACACGAATTTCCGCAACGGCCAGTACGCTGAATCCGTTCCCTACTACCGCGAGTACCTGCAATCCTCGCCCAAAAATGCGCAGGCGCGGGCCAGGCTCGGCTACGCCCTGCTGCAAAACGGCAAATTCGACCAGGCTGCAACCGAGCTGGCCAAGGCGCTCCAACTCGACCCGACCAACGGGTTCGCTACGCTGTACCTGGGCCAAGCCTATCTGATGGGAGGGCGAAGCGACGCGGCCGCCCGCGTCTGGCGCTCCTACTCCGACGCGAACATGCCCATGGTCCAGGCGGCGGTCAAACGGCAACTCACGCTGGTGCGCATGCTGGCCGGACGCCAGCTCGCCCAGCAGGCGCTGGAGCAGGAAGACTCCCTGAGCGCGGCGGACCTCCATCCCGGGGCCGTGGCCGTATCGGCCTTCAAGCCCTTCACGGACGACGCCTACCTTGTCCCGCTGAAAAAGGCGCTGCAGTCCATGATCATCGCCGATCTGGCGAAAATCCATGGAGTGGAGGCCCTGGACCGATTCCGCATCCTCGGACTGATGGAAGCCTTGCAGCCGGGAAGCCAAGGAGTGATCACTCCGGAATCCGCGGCCCGCGCCGGGCTGCTGCTCCAGGCGGAAAACGTGGTGGTGGGGGGGCTCTATCCCGGATTGCAGGCGACGCCGACCATCATCAGCGCTCCGGGCGGAGAAATCCGGGCGACGTTCAATCTGAATTTTCCGCAAAGAAAGTTCAACCAGTTGGTGCAGGCCGCCGCCCTGCAGATTGCAACCGGCGCAGGCGTTCCCGTGACCGAGCAGGAGAAGCCCCTCCTTGCAGGCGAGGCCCTGGACTTCCTCTCCGTTTTGGACTTCGGCGCAGGGCTGGAGGCCATCGACCGCATGCAGTGGGCCAAGGCCAGACGAAGCTTCGCCAACGCGCTCGAACGCAATCCGAACTTCGAACTCTGCCAGGAGTGGCTTTCGTCCACCCCCGAACAGGACGCCGCCGGCGGCGACGTCAAACCTGCAGACATCGCGGCGGTGGTGAACGCGGCCGTGCGCGCCCAGGTCAAAGCCAACGACAAACCCTCGCTGTACGACGCGGCGATGCTGCAATAGCGCGGTTCTTCTTCAAAGAAAGGGACAGACAGGACCGGGCTGCAAAAAGAAAAAGGCCGGCTCCCATGGGAGCCGGCCTTTTGACGCCTGGAGCGGG
>JASGMV010000009.1 GCA_030156255.1 Desulfovibrionales bacterium | reverse complement strand
AAAAGGCCCGCCTCCGATCGATCGGAGGCGGGCCTTTTGCATTTTCGTCGTTCTCCCGAAAGTCTCGAAGAAACGCAGCGGCTTGGAAAATGCGCCCGTCGCTGCGGCAAAGAGGCGCTCCCAGCGAGCCTGCCTGGAATTTGTTTGGAAATTCAATCTATTCCCATGTTATTTTTTGGAAATGATTGACGACTTGTAACAGGTCCGATATGCAAAAAAAATCCTTTACAATTTGGAAAGCAGATTGAGAATTTTTCGATGGAGGACTGCAGGCGTCTGTGGGGAACTTGGCGAAAGCCGGCCTTCCGTTTTATTCGCCGTGTCCGTCTGGTTCGTGAGATCGAAAGCGCTTCACCGTCTTCGTCCATAAAGCCCTGCGGGCGGGAGTTGACAGTCGTCTTCCGGCGATCCGGCGAAGGAGCGGATAAAACTGGAGCGGCGACAACGGGCTGCGGACGAAGCTGTTTTTACCAGGCGCGACACGGAGAGGCTGGTTGCCCAATGCGGTGGGGGAATTTTAAGTTCTATACGGGAATCCATCCACTTCCATAACGAGGAGATGTGAGGATGAAACTGAAGCTGAAATACATATGGCTTGTTGCGGCTTGTCTGACGGCCGTCGTCGCGGGGGTGAAGCCCGCAATGACGGATTCCGCCACCTACGTAGGTTCGAAAGCCTGTTCGGAATGCCACGAAGAAGAGTTCAATAACTATATGAAATACTCCAAAAAATCCACCTCGGCGCACAGCGTGAAAATTATGGCCTCCGACCTCACGGAAGCGGAGCTCAAAGACTGCTTTACCTGCCACACGACCGGCTACGGCAAGCCCGGCGGCTTCGTGAGTTTTGAAAAGACGCCCGAACTCGGCAACGCCGGTTGCGAGGTTTGCCACGGACCGGGGTCTCTCCATGTCGAAAGCGGCGGCGACCCGGAGTTCATCAAAGCCGACCTGAGCTTGAAGGATTGCGAAGTTTGTCACAATAACGAGCGCGTCAAGAGCTTCGACTTCAAACCGCTGTTGTTCGGCGGAGCGCACTAAAAGGAGACGACCAATGCTGGCAATTCGACGCTCCCTCGGCCTCAAGGTGTTGGCGCTCACCTCGCTTCTCACCGTAGCGGCTTTTTCCGGTTTGTTTTTGGCCAGTTCCTACTGGCAGCGGAAGGCGACCCTGCAGGAAGTTCGCGTCAACGCCCATCGTACGGCCGACCTGCTTCAGATGGCTATCGAAGAGCCTATGCGCCTCGGCGACAATACGGGCACCGAGGATCAGTTCACGAAAATCTCCAACCGATACGATGACATCGCCATCTGCCTGACCAACTTCCGGGGCGAGATTACCTACTCCACCTCCAATGAGTTGATTCGGAAAAACATTTACGACGTCTATCAATGCGGCCCGTTCAAGGCCATGGTCGACAAGTCCCTGGCCGCGCCGAGCGAAATGGGCGAAGTGATAACCGGGGATGGGGAGGCCCATTTCGTGGAGATCAAATCCATTGAAAACGCCCCGGACTGCCACCACTGCCACGGTTCTTCGCGTCCCATCCTGGGCGCTCTGGTCATGCTTCAGGACGTCTCCAGGCAATTCGCCGCGTTGCGGAGCGATCAACTGAGCAACGCCGCCATATCCGTGATCGGCATGGCGGCCCTGCTCGCCTCTCTGCTGCTGTTCATGAAACGCTCCGTCATCAACCGCATCAAAACCATCGCCGCCACGAGCGAAGAAGTGGCCAACGGCGACATGCACGCCGACTTCACCGTGGCGGGCTCGGACGAACTGGCCGGCCTCGCCGACAACCTCGGCGCTATGGTTCGCCAAATCAACCAGTTGGAGGTCAGCCGGTCCATCCTGGAGGGCATCAGCGCGCCGCTCATGGTCGCCAACCGAAAAGAAGAGGTGGACTTCTGCAACGAACCGCTACGCGCCATTCTGGACATGCACCAGGAGACCAAGGGGATGAAGGTCGCCTATTTGTTCAAGGGCGAGCAACAATTCCAAAAGGCGGTCCACGACGTTATCGCCACGGGCGCGTCCGCCACGGACGTGGTCCGCTACGTGCGCGAAGACGGAGCGGAGTTCCCCCTGCACTTCGACTGTTCCCCGTTGCGCGATGGGGAGAACAACATCGCGGGCGCCATCCTGGTTCTCATCGATTTGACCGAGCAGGAAGAGGCTCGAAAAAACATCGAGCTGCAACAACAGAAACTTATGGAAGTTGCGGAACTGGTTACTTCGGTGGCCCAAAGCCTCAACGGCTCCTCCGACGCCATGAGCAAGCGCATGGCCGACTTGACCGAGAGCGTCGACACCACTGCGGAGCAGGTCGGACAGGTGGCCGCGGCCATGGAGGAAATGAACGCCACCGTGCTGGAAGTGGCCAAGAACGCCGATACGACGGCCCAGACTTCGGACAAGGCCAACCAGATAGCCAAGGAAAGCGGGAAGGTGGTTCGGGCTACGGTGGACGAAATCCAGGATGTCGCCTCCACCACGGAGCAACTCGCCGGCGCCCTGCAGGACCTCTCGGACAGGGTTGAAAACATCGGGCAGGTGGTGGCCGTGATCAACGACATCGCCGACCAGACCAACCTGCTGGCGCTCAACGCGGCCATCGAAGCCGCCCGTGCGGGAGACGCCGGCCGCGGCTTCGCCGTGGTGGCCGACGAGGTGCGCAAACTGGCGGAAAAGACCATGAGCGCCACCGAGGAAGTCGAGAACGCCATTCATCTCATCCAGCAGGGCGCCCACAGCGCTGTGCAGTCCATGGGAGAAGCGCGTGAACGGATCGTCGATACCGCCCAAAAAGCCCAGAGCGCCGGCAAGGTGCTTGACGACATCGTGGACCAGTCGGACATCATCGCCGACATGGTGCGCAACATCGCAACGGCCGCCGAGGAGCAATCGGCCACCAGCGATGAAATCAATCTCAACGTCAACCACATCAACGACCTCACCCACGTGCTCACCAGCGGCATTCAGGAAGCCGGCGGCCTCATCACCGACGTCGCCTCCATGTCCCAACGTTTGACGGAGTTGGTGCAGGGCTTCAAACAGTGACAAGCCGGGAGCGAAGCGCGCCGGCGCGCTTCGCTCCCGAAAATAGCCGCAGGGGGTCGTCCGGCGGACCTTCAGGGCGGTTTTCCATTCGAACATGGGCGCGGTGGAGACGCTCGCCGGCTTCTTGCGCGGGCGCCGTATGTCTGGATAGCGCCGCACTTGGCGCACGCGATGGATTCTCGGGAGCGAAGGCCGAGAGGCGTTTGCTTGGGAGATGTCAGGCCAGCTTGATGTTGCCGAGGTCCGCAAGCCGATTCAGTTTGCCTTTTCCCACGCCGTCCTCCAGGGCTGAGGGCCGAACCCGCAGCAGGGTTCCCAGATTGCGGAAGGCTTCGAGCCGTTCAACGGCGCCGGGTCTGGCCTTTTCGGCCTGGGCCGTCAACTTGTTCAGGATTTTACGCCCCAGCTCCACATAGATGTTTTGCGACTTCCATAGCCGCAGCTCCAGCGGCGGGCGGTTGAAACAGACAAGGGTCGCGTTGATGGAGCGGAGCAAATCCAGGTCGGATGGACGAGCCGCGAGTTGCTCCATGCGGCCGGAGGTCCACTCCGCGGCCAGATAGCCGATGGTCTCCCGGTCGATGGGCAAGCCCCATCGGTCCGCCTCCCGGGTCAGCCGCTCCAGTTGCTCCGGAATGACGTCCTGCTGCTGAAACAGCCGAACAAGGTCGGTGTTCACCGTAAAGCGGGCCGCCTGGAGAAAATGTTCGGGCAGCGGCATGGACAGCCAGTCCAGAAAATTCAACAGGGGATAGTTGGCCTCGTAAATTTGCCGATAGCTCGCCTCCGCCGCCCGGAAAGCAGGGCCCAGCAGTTCCTTGACCACCTTGCGCTGCTCGTCCCGGAACAAGCGCTGCACGGAGTAGGTCTGCTTGCCGAAGTACGCATCCAGGGCGCGGATGGTCTCGGTGATGTCGCCGCGTTCAAAGGCCGTATCCAGCGCGTCGTCCATGGATCTGAAGGACTCCATGTCGTGGAAAAAGCCGACGCCGCAGGTCACGTTGTGGTCGCCGGCGTGCAGGGCGGCGAACTGGAGTTGCGCCTGTTCGCGGGTTGTGGAGAATGCAATGCGCGTGCGTCCGGTGATCAGATGCGATCGCCCGGCGCTGCGGGCTTTCATGGTTTCGCAAACGGCCTCGAAGGCGCCGAAGCTGTAATGCTCCGGGCGCTCTTCGAACAGGGCGGAAATGGCGTAGTGGGCGCCGGCGCGGAGCATGTCCGTCTGCGCCGGTTTGGCGTAATGTTCGTAGACCCAGGCGCCGTTTCCACGGACGTTGCTGGGCGCTTCGGCCAACAGTTCGATGAACGGTTTTTCGATGTACTTGCCGGAGAGTTCTTCCGCAAGTTGAATGGCCCGGACGGCGTACTGGAGGATTTGCACGGTTTCGATACCGGAGATGTCGTCGAAAAACCAGCCGCAGCTCGTATAGATGAGCTGGGAGAAGCGGGCCATTTCCAGAAGTTTGAGCGCGCGAGTCCCGTCGTCGGCGTTGAGCGGCCCCGCGGCGAACTGCGTCAGAAACCGGTCCGTGTTCTTGTCGCTGCGATCCAGAATCACGGAGATATAGGCGTCGCGGGCGGCCCATGGGGCTTTGAAGTACGCGCCTCCCAGATTTTCGAAAATCTCGGAGCAGGCGTCGTTGAGATAGTCCATGGCCTTGCGCAGGGGCGCGCGCCACGTTTGGCGCCATTCCGGCCGGCCGCCGGAGTTGCAGCCGCAGTCGGATTTCCAGCGCTCCACGCCGTGGACGCAGCTCCAGGAGGAGTTGTTGAATATCTCGGCCTCGAAGACTGGCGGTTGTTTGTCCAGGTACTCTCCGTAGTTGGTCAACTGGACGGAATCGTCCTT
This sequence comes from Desulfovibrionales bacterium, assembly GCA_030156255.1. Taxonomy (GTDB): domain Bacteria; phylum Desulfobacterota; class Desulfovibrionia; order Desulfovibrionales; family Desulfovibrionaceae; genus JASGMV01. The sequence goes on along the minus strand of JASGMV010000009.1, from coordinate 75,377 downwards.
TTCAATGAGATGGAGGCACCAGGCCAAGGCCATTTCGCCGGCCGCGTGGTGGTGGCCGAAAGTCTCGCCGTCCGTGGCCGTGTGGACCAATTGGGGCCAGTCGCGGCCGTTGTCCGTGAACGCGGATTTGAGGCGGTTGTAAAGATTTTCCCCCCGGTGCAGCAGATCGCCGAAGGCCAGGTCTTGGGAAATGGGTCCGTCGAAGAAAAAAAGGGTGATGGTTCGGTTCGAGGGCAGCCGGAGCAGATACGGCGCCGCGGGGTCCACCCGTGCGCCGGAGACGTCGATCCAGTCCGTATCTCCGATGCGCCGTACGCGGCGGCACTGGCGCGGCGCCAGGATGGTGAACTTGACTCCGAGTTCGGCCAAAATCTCCAGGGTTTCGACATCTACGGCGGTTTCCGGCAGCCACGCGCCTTCCGGGTCGCGGCCGAATCGGGTTTGAAAATCCTTGAGCCCCCACAGCGCCTGGGTGAGCTTGTCCCGTTTGGAGGCCAAAGGGGCGATCATGTGGTTGTAGAGTTGCGCCATGGCCGAACCGTGGCCGGAAAAACGCTTGCGCGACATCTTGTCCGCCTGGAGGATGCGTTGGTAGACGTCGGGTTGCCGTCTTTGCATCCAGGAAAGCAGGGTGGGGCCGAAGTTGAAGCTGATCTTCGCGTAATTGTTGACCAGATCCACGATGTAGCCGTCGCTGTCCATGATGCGGGCGGAGGCGTTGGGGCCGTAGCACTCCATGGCGATGCGCTCGTTCCAGTCATGGTAGGGCCGAGCCGAATCCTGCATCTCCACCTCTTCGAGCCAGGGATTCTCCCTTGGCGGCTGGTAGAAATGGCCGTGGATGCAGATGTAGCGGGTCATGCAGCGCGCTCGTCCGCGCCGTCGGCGGATGGATCGGGGCCAAGGCCGGTTGGGCGAATCAAAAGGCAGTCGCTTCCGCAGGCCCGCCGTAGCGAGTCGGACCGGCGGCCGCAACCACCGCCGGCATGCGGTCGGCGCTCGATGCAGTAGACCCGCGGCGTTCGGACCCGAACGCCGCGGTTGGTTTCAGCGATCCTTGGAATTCGGAACAAGGGCGGCCGGCCAGGGGCTCGGCTGGAATCGGAATCGGGAAACATGGCCGAATCCATACACCCTGGTCGGGACCGGCGCAAGCGGCTTTACAAGAATGGCAGGCTCGCCGCGCAATGGACGCTCATCAGGTCAGGCTGCTGGACATGCCTTCGGCGCGCGTGCCGCCGCTGCCGGCCAGACCGTCCAATATCTCCGAGGCGGACTTTTGATCTTGCTGCTGTTGCAGCTGCATCAGCTCCTGCTGCTTGATCATGATCTGCTGCTGTTTTTCGTCTTCGGGCAGTTCCGTGTCGTTTTTGAGATCCTGGATTTCCTGCTCCAGCTTATCGATTTTTTCCTTGACGGAGGAGTTGTTCGTGGAGGCGGCGACCTCGTCGGTGACGCCGGTGGCGACATCCACTGCGGAAGAAGATTGCGATGACTGCGCCATGGCGCGGGCTTGTTCGGAGATGCTGACCGTATCCCCCTCTTCGTCGTCGTAGATGGAGCCGTTGGAGTCTTCTTCGTTCTTGGATATTTTGCTGAGGTTGAAGGAAGAAATGTTGTCTGCGCCCGATAAACCGGAAAGATCGATGCTCATGGGATATACCTCCTGGCCGCCCATGGCGGACCGGATTTTTCCCCCCTTGCAGCGTTTTTCGGACATTCGGAAAAAAACTTTAGGCGGCGCTTGCCGTTTTGCAGGCTGGCGCCGAGAGGCGGGCGCGGTTATCGCCTCCTGGGGCTCAAGCCGCCCATTCGGCGCGGGTTCCGCGGCGGTTGTGCAATTCCTCCAGTATTTGCTCAGCGGATTTGTGCTGCGACTGTTGCTGCAGTTCTGCGAGTTGCTGCTCTTTGAGCATGACCTTCCGCTGTTTTTCGTCCTCCGGCAGCTCCGTGCTCTGCTGGAGATATTGAATTTCCCGCTTCACTTCATTGATCTGTTTTTGCAGCAGGGAGTCTCTATCCCGGACGGAATCGTCCGCGGAGGGGGCGGCGCTCACTGTGGGGCCGCTGTGGATGTTCGTCTCTGAAGCTGACGTTTGGGCCATGGCGAGAGCCTGCTCGGAGATGGAGACCGTATCGCCCTGGTCTTCGTCGTAATCAACGATGGCGCCGCTGTCGGAAACTTCTTCGCCGACCGCGCTGATTTCCGTATTGACGGCATCCAAATTGAACGAAGAAGCGCTCTCTGACTGCGTCATACTGGAAGAAAGATCAATACTCATGGGAATGGCCTCGCTATGCGATGATGTCGAGAGAGGCGATTTGTTTGCTTGGCGTTTCCGCTTCGCTGGAATTCTGCTTATCGGACGCCGGGTTTTGGACCGAAGCGGTAGAAATTTCTGGAGCCGCCGCCGCTGATGAAGACGATGCGGGCGACGTTTCGGCGGCGCTCTCCACGTCAAGTGTTGAAGATGCTTCCACGCCGTCTTGCTGTTCTTCTTTTTGCTGGTCAGCGGCCTTGTTGCGTTCTTCCTCAATGTGCTGGAGTTGTTGTTTTGCTCCAGCCCCTTTGACTGCATTCTTTATTTCATTTTCGCTCATCGTCGGATTGGCGTCCTGATATGTCGCGGACACGCCGCCAGCGGCTTCTAATACGCTGTAAAGGGCATTATTTTTTGAATGAGTCAACTGTGATTCTATCTTGAATGATGATTTTTTAGCCGCAATGTATTTTGATTCTTCATAATCGATCGCGTAGAAATTGTTTGACAACATAGTATCTGAAGACTTGATCTGTTGATGTGTGTCTTCTGTTGTATCCATATTATTCTTTGTTGTAGACTGATTTATAAGAGAAGAATGAAGAGACAATGCAGACGCCATGGACTTGATTTCCATAACGAGCCTCCATATTCAATGCTCGATCATTCATGCAGGTGAACGAAAGGCGGATATTTTCTTTTGTCTCTTATCGGATGTTTGGGACGCTATCTTTAGATTGTCGTTGCACAAGTGGTGGATGGGAGGCTTTCGAGCTCGTTGGGTTGAGCCGGGAACCGCGACCCGTCACGGGTTTCGGCCGGTCGGGACCGGCGCAAGGGGTGCAACGCCCGCCGGTTGGCCGGGTTGCGGCCGGATGACCGTTTGGCGGTCGGCCCTGCGCTGGCGCCATCGATCCAACGGCCGGTCCACCGAGACGTACAGTCCTACGGCCAGGGCCAGCTGGCACAGAAGCAAGAGGAGGGATGGGACTTCGTCGAAATACGTCTCGAAGACGCCGATTGCGAAAAAGTGCGTTAGGTAGAACGGATAGGACAGGTCGCCGACGAACCGGTCCCAGCGGTTGTTTCGAAAAGCGCGGAAAACGAACGGCGCTCCCAGGGCGACCACCACGATCAGCAGGGGAAATCCTATGGACTCGGGAATCGCCTCGTAACTGAGGACGTACAGGAGCATGGCCGTCAGGCAGGTCGGACCCAACCAAGCGGGAAGAACCCTGCGCCTGAGGCGTTTGTAGAGGTGGAAGCCCAGGCTTCCGGACAGAAACAGGTACAATTCGCAGGGCGTCAGACGTTCGCCGATTTCGGCGTATTGCGAGCCAAGGAAATTCATCAAAAGATGCAGGCCCAGGCTCCCCGCGAAACAATACGCCAAGCGCTTGGGGCCGCCGCGCAGGATGTACGGCGCGGCCAGGTAGAATGCGACCTCCACGCCCAAAGACCATGCCTGCGTGACCAGCGAAAACTGCCAGGCTGGATCCAGATCCATGTCGCTGATTTCGAAATGCAGCGATCCTCCGGCGTCCCACCCCATGACGAAGAAGAGTTCCTGGCCCGCCAAAGCCAGGTTGGTCCACACGTAGGCGGCCCAAACCCGCCAGCTTCGCGCAAAGGCCTCGAAGAAGTCCTCCCGCATCCCGAAAGGGTGCGCGTCCAGAAGCAACAGGCTGGCCAACATCAGCAGCATGGCGACGTAATAGGGCGGGTAGATGCGCAGGAAGCGGTTGGAATAAAAAGTCCAAACGCCGCGTTTATATTTTTCGTCGAGGATCAGGGCGATATAAAATCCGGAGATAACGAAGAATGCCTGCACCGCCGTATGCCCGGCCATACTTTCGAACGAAAAGTATTCATGGTGGGAGTTGGCCACCAGCAGGGCCAGAAGCATGCGCAGGACGCCCATATTCTTCTCCGGAGCATTGATGGAAAAATAAATTGAGCAATCTTGGCGCCATATCCTAGTTCATTGCAATGAAAGAATAAAAATGAAAGAGCGCAATACTATTAGGAACTTTAACTTCCGAAAATGAAATGGCGTTTCTCGTTTCTTGCGACGAAGGACGCCGCGGGGACGTCCGACTGGAGCCGCTTGAGCCATGGGCGCCGACCCCGGCATGGAAGACTGTTACTTTGAAATAACAATTCGGCGTGTTTTTTTATAGAAAAATGTGGCAGGAGAAAGGAGGATATTTTCTGTTTTTCAAAACGCAATCGCCCGCCCGAAAACGACGATGAAAACTGTATGAGCTCAGGAGGATGCATGGGCGCCAATCAAGTCGATGAACAGGCGAAAAAGCCTGTTGAACAGGTGCTGCAGGAGCTTTCCGCTTCGAAAGGCGGACTGACCTCTCAGGAAGCCCAGGCCAGGCTTGAAAAGTATGGTCCGAACGCTTTGGTTTCCGAGGAAAAAAGTGCTTTGATGCGGTTTTTGTCCTTTTTTTGGGGGCCGATTCCCTGGATGATCGAAGCGGCGGCCGTTCTGGCGCTGGTGGACAAAGATTTTCTGGACTTCGCCATCGTCATGGCGCTGCTCATATTCAACGCCTTGATCGGCTTTTGGGAGGAATTCAAGGCGCAGAACGCGTTGGACTCCCTCAAAGGCCAGCTTGCGCTCCAGGCCAGGGCTTTGCGAGACGGAGCCTTTTCCGAGATCGAAGCCGAGAACCTGGTTCCGGGCGACGTCATCCGGATGCGTCTCGGCGACGTGATCCCGGCCGACTGCGTGCTGCTGGACGGCGATTATCTCAGCGTGGATCAGGCCGCCTTGACGGGCGAGTCCCTGCCGGTGACAAAAAAGAACGGAGAGGAGGCCTACTCCGGATCGTCCGTGAAGCAGGGCGAGATGACGGCCGTGGTCACCGCCACGGGCTCGAACACCTTTTTTGGCCGCACGGCCAAGCTGGTGGAGAGCGCCGGCGCCGTCTCGCACTTCCAGAAGGCGGTCATGCGCGTGGGCGACTTCCTTATTTTTCTGGCTATCGCCCTGGCGTTGCTTCTGGTGGTCACGGAGGTTTTGCGCGGCGAGCCTTGGGCCGGCCTGTTCAAATTCGTGTTGATTCTGGTGGTGGCCTCCATTCCGGTGGCCATGCCGGCCGTGTTGTCGGTGACCATGGCTTTGGGCGCTTTGGCCCTGTCCAAACGGAAGGCCATCGTGTCGCGGTTGCAGGCCATCGAGGAAATGGCCGGCATCGACATCCTCTGCTCCGACAAGACCGGCACCCTGACCCAGAACAAACTGACACTGGGCGAGCCCGTGCTGTTCGAGGCCAAGGACGCACAGGAGTTGATCCTTGGCGGCGCGCTGGCCTCCAAGGAGGAGGACAAGGACGCCATCGACCTGGCCGTGATCAACGGGTTGGCGGACAAGTCCGCGCTCTCGCGCTATGAACGCAAGAGATTCGTTCCTTTCGATCCGGTCTCCAAACGAACCGAAGCCGAGTTGGCCTCTTCGGACGGCGCTGTCGTCTTCACCAAGGGCGCGCCGCAGGTCATCATCGACTTGTCGGACATGAGCGAGGCGGACAAGCAGAAAGCTTCGGAGGCGGTGGACGCCTTCGCGGCCAAGGGGTTTCGCGCCCTGGGCGTCGCCCGCAAGCAAGGCGACGCATGGAAATTTTTGGGGTTGTTGTCCCTGTTCGATCCGCCCCGCGAGGACTCGGCCGAGACCATTCGCAAGGCCAAAGAGCACGGCATCGACGTCAAAATGGTCACGGGCGACGACGTGGCCATCGGCCGGGAGATCGCCGGCCAGCTCGGCATGGGGACCAACATGCAGGCCGCGTCCGACTTTTTCGGAGAAGACGCCGATCCCGACCATTTGACCCCGGGCCAGCAGGAGGCCGTGGAAAAGGCCGAAGGCTTCGCCCGGGTGTTCCCCGAGCACAAATACGCCATCGTCAAGGCCTTGCAGAACCGCGGACATATCGTGGCCATGACCGGCGACGGCGTCAACGACGCTCCGGCCCTCAAACAGGCCGACGCGGGCGTTGCGGTTTCCGGGGCCACGGACGCCGCCCGGGCCGCGGCCGCCCTGATTCTCACCGCTCCCGGACTGTCCGTGATCATTCAGGCCGTGGAGGAGGCGCGCCGCATCTTCGAGCGCATGATGAGCTACACCATCTACCGCATCGCCATGACCATCGACATCATGATCTTCGTGGTGCTGGCCATGCTGGCTTTCGGATTCTACCCGCTCACGGCGATCATGATCATTCTGCTGGCCTTGCTGGACGACATTCCCATCATGACCATCGCCTACGACAACACCTTTCTGGACCCCAATCCCGTGCGATGGGACATGCGGCGGGTGTTGTCCATTTCCAGCCTGCTCGGCGTGCTGGCCGTGGTGGAGACTTTCGGCATGCTCTGGGTCGGCAGGGAGGTTCTGCATTACGCCACGCCGCAGCTCCAGTCCATGCTCTTTCTGCAACTGGTGGCCGGCGGCCATTTGATGCTCTTCGTCACCCGCACGCAAAAGGCCTTTTTCCGGCCGCCGTATCCTTCCTGGCAGTTGTTCTGGTCCATTGTCGGAACGCAGGTGTTCGCCATTTGCCTGGTGGGCTTCGGCGTCCTCGTGCCGAAGCTGCCGGTCATGCACATCGTTTACGTCTGGATTTATAATTTGGTTTGGATGGTGATCCAGGACATCTGCAAAATCGGGGCGTACCGGTTGGTGAGCGACAAGGCCAAGCACCAGGTGAAATTCCTGAGCATGAGCAATTTGAATCTGCACCCATTCGGACTGCTGAACCGCAGGCGTTGAGCGCGAAATTTCGAGCGCGTTCGCGAAGCGGACCAAATGAAAAGGCCGGCGTCTTCAACGGGCGTCGGCCTTTTCTGGTGGAAAAACGGTCGGGGTTCGCCGTCTCAACCGAAGGCCAGCCGCGCCGCGGCCAGGTCGAACAGCGCATGCCCCACGGCTTTGAACACCACCGGCCCTGCTTCAGGCCGGGGCGCGTCCAGGGCGTCGGCCAAGGCGGTCACCTGCGACCAGTCCTGGCCCGCCCGGATCAGGTCGCCGGCTTCGGCGCGGGTGGCCTCCAGGGTGTCCACGTAGACTCGGCCTTTCGCCAGCAAGCCCGCGGGAAGCTCGGCCATGACCGGGCTGAAGGCTCCGATAGCCGCCGTGAAGGCGTCGTTCTGGACGGCCTCGGCCGTTTCGTTCGAGAAAAGCGGGGCCGTGCTGGTGGTGGCCATGACGATGTAGCGAGCCTCGGCCAGCAGGTTTCTGAGATTTTTTTCGGGTGTTTCGCCCAAGGGGGGGAGGGCCGTCGCGTCCATCCCTCGGGATATGGCCTGGGTCGCCAGGCGCTCGGCGCTCGTTCCGGACCGCGTGACGATGTAGACCTTGCGCACGCCGAGTTCCTGCCGGAAGGCCTCCAGGTGCGCCTGCGCCTGGACGCCGGCGCCGAACAGCAGCATGACCGGCTCGCGTTGGGACGGCGGGCTCAGGTGTTTGGCCGCCAGCAAACTCAAGGCGGCGGTGCGCCGAGAAGTGACCACCTGGCCGTCCAGCAGGCCCAGGCGTTCGCCGTTTTTGGCGTTCAACGCGAGAACTTCGCCCTGGATCACGGGCAGTCCGATTTGACCGTTCGCTACGTGCACGCTCAGCGTCTTGATGACGGCCATGGTGCGATCCGAGGCGGGCATGACCAGCAGGACTCCGCCGCCTTCCAAAGATTGATGCAGCCGCTCCGGAGCGGAGGCCTCCCCGGCGCGCATGGTTTTGAGGATGTCGGCGATGGCCTGGGCCAACGGTTCGTAGGGCAAGAGTTCCGCGGTTTGTTCGGGGGTGAGGATCTTCATGGCGGTTTTTGGGTTGCGGTTTTCATTCGGTGGGAGCGATCATGGATCGCCTTCAAAGGCCATACCCTACCGCTTAAAGAAAGATCAGGTCCAGTATAAATCCGGATGTGTTGGAGTAACGTCCCTTAACGCCGCGAGCTTGCCCGTTCGGCCCAGGTCTTTGGCGATGTTGCAATTTCGTTGAAGACGTGATGGGTGCGCTACGGTTTCGTCGGATTCTCCTTCGAGGCGGCGATTTCTATAGAGTGCTCCAGGCGGGATGCGGCGTTCGTTCCGCGGAAGGCGCCGGTCAGGGGTGCGGCGTCCGAGGGAGCGGGACCGTGGGCCAGGGGAATGTGACGGTCCGCCGCGGCCAGGCCGTGGGTAGGGTCGAATCCGCGCCAGCCGCCGCCGGGGAAGTAGGCCTCGGCCCAGGCGTGCAGGTCGCGTTCTTTCTTGTCCGGGTCGCCTTCCTGGTAGCCGCTGACGAATCTGGCCGGAACGCCCATGCGCCGAACTCCCTCCATGAATAGCACGGCGAGGTCGCGGCAGGCGCCGCGGCCGCGCCGGAGCGAGTCCAGCGGCGCCAGAACGCCCGGTTCGGTCCGGACGGTTTTGGCGATGTTCTCAAATATCCACTGGTTCAGGGACAAAACGCAGGCCTGAACCGAAGTCTTCCCGCCGGGCAAGGCTGCAAGGACGCGGTCCAGTTCGTCGCCTTCGGGCGGCGCCGGATGGCGTTGGAGCAGGCAGGGGGCCAGAAGCTCCCTGTCGTTTTCGCTCAGGACCAAAGGAGGGGCGTTCGCCTCTGCGCCGGGCAGATAATCGAAAGGGTTCACCGCGCTTGTTTGCACCGTGGCCCGTACCATGATTTCTAGGGAAGGCGTCAGGCCGTCGAACCAGACCGAGAGGGCGTCGTTGCCTGCGGCGTCCTTGATCCAGGACGTTCCTGCGGGGTCGGGAGCAAGGCGCAGGTCGAAATCCAGCAAACCCACTCCCGGCCCGCATCGAGGCCGCAGGCGCACCTGCTGGGGCTCCACGAACACCGGCCGAGAATAAACGTAGCGCGTCAGATGCCGGATGCGATAGATCACTTCTCGGGCCGGCGTCTGTCCGCTTTTCGCCTGACTTCGGTGAGTTTGGAGGCGATATTCTCCACCCACACCGAAGGCAGTTCGTACACGAGGTCGCGCAAGTGCTCCTGCCACCATTCCGAGATTTCGATAATTTCGTTCTTCTCGAAACGGTGCTCCACGAGCTGTCTGTTTTTGGGGGTGTAGACCACGACGTCGACGGGAAAATCCACGTCGGATGCGCTGATGCGGGTGGAGTCGAAGGCCAGGCATCCCACCTTCAAGGCGAAATGCAGGGAATCGGAGTACTTGAGCGTCCTGTCCAGCACGGGCTTGCCGTAACCGCTGGCTCCGATGATGTGATAGGGCGCGCTGGACGTGATCTCCACCCAGTTGCCCTCCGGATAGACCAGGTAGAGCTTGTGCTCGGAGTCGTCCGTGAGCTGGCCGCCGAACAGCGTATGGATGTTGAAGTCGAGTCCGCTGTCGGCGAGGAAGGATTTGTCCTCCTTGGCCACGCGGCGCAATTGTTCGGCGTAGACGTTTACCGCCTTGTAGAGCCGGTTGGGCGGTTCTTCGGTCTCGGCCATCACTTCCTCGAAGTAGGTGATGGTCTTGTCGCGCACCGAGCGCAATCCCGAGGTCATGATAAACATGGCCCCGTTGTCGTTGGTGTAAGAGGTGAGTTTATGAGCGGTGGTCAGTTCGTTGCCGGACATGATCCGGGTGTCGGCGATGCCCACCAGGCCGTCTTCCACGGTAATGCCGAGACAGAATGTCATGGCGTCTTGTCTCACTGTTCCAATCCGGCGTCAATAGCCGGATATGTGGCGAAAAAGGTCTCATAGACCGCGTTGTCCACGTTGTTCATGCGGACCTGCAGGGAGTCGGTGAATTCATGCAGTCCCCGGCTGAAGATGTCCTCCACCGCAAGATAGGAAAGCTCGGAGCACAGCAGGCCGAGTTGTTTTTCGGCGGGGTTGCCGAAGTGGCCGATGCGGTTGCCGGTGATAGCGTGCAGACGGTCCTGGGCTTCGGCCAGGCAGTAGAGCACGGCGCGGGGAAATTCGTGGTCCAGCATGAGGAATTTGACGATGGCGATCGGATAGATGCGTCCTTCGCGGCGCCGGTAGGCTTGCAGGCCGCTTGCGGCCTTGAGCAGGGCCGTCCACTGCACGTAGTCCAACGTGGAGCCGACTTCCGCATCCTTGGGCAGTAGCGTGAAGTATTTGACGTCAAGGATACGCGAAGTCTTGTCGGCCCGCTCCAGGAGTTTTCCCATCCGGAAGAAGTCCCATACCTCGTCATGGGCCATGGCGTCGGCGGATACGCCGCTCAACAGCAGGCCCCTGGACTTCACGTTGGTGCAGAAATCGAAAGGGTTGTCCGCCACGTCGTTGGGCCTGCGGCTCGCCTGCGCCATGTCGTGGTAGAAGGTGTTGGTGATCTCCCACATTTCCGTGGGGATGATCTCCCGTATGCATCTGGCGTTCTCGCGGGCGTTCATCAGGCAGGAGATGATGGAGTTGGGGTTGTTGGCGTCGAAGGTCAGGAAGTGGACCACGTTTTCCCGCGAAGCCTCGTCGTAGGCTTTGAAAAAGGCGCGTTGGTCCCCGGAAACCATGACCAGCGGTTGCCATTGCTCCTGTTCCGGCGCAGGCGAATCGAGCATGAGCCTCCAGTTCACGTCCAGAAACCGGGCGGTGTTCTCCGCGCGTTCGAGATAGCGGCTCATCCAATATACGGATTCAGCGACTCGGCTGAGCATGTGCGGCTCCTTTGCGGCGTGTTAGTCGGAGAGGACCCAGGTGTCCTTGCTGCCGCCGCCCTGGGATGAGTTGACGACCAGAGAGTCCTTGACCAGCGCCACGCGGGTCAACCCGCCCGGGAGGACCTTGATGTCCTCGCCGTAGAGAATGTAGGGCCGCAGGTCCACGTGGCGGCCTTCGAAGCGCTCGCCGACGATGACCGGAGCGCGGGACAGGGCGATGGTGGGCTGGGCCATGTAGTTTCGGGGTTTGTCCTTGATCCTCTGCGCGAATTCGCGTTGCTGCTCCCTGGTGGAGCGGGGGCCCACCAGCATGCCGTAGCCGCCGGACTCGTTGGCCGCTTTGACCACCAGCTTGTCCAGGTTTTCCAGGACGTAGGACAAGTCGTCCTCCCGCTGGCACAGGTAGGTGGGCACGTTGGGGATGATGGCGTCCTCCCCCAGGTAATAGCGGATCATTTTCGGGACGTAGGCGTAGATGACCTTGTCGTCGGCCACGCCGGTTCCCGGGGCGTTGGCGAGCGCCACGGCGCCTCTGCGATAGGCCTCCATGAGTCCCGGCGCGCCGAGCAGGGAGTCGGGCCGGAAGACGAGGGGATCCAGAAAGTCTTCTCCCACCCGGCGGTAGAGAACGTCCACGCGCTTGAGGCCTCTGGTGGTGCGCATCTGCACGAAACCGTCGTGGACCACGAGGTCCCGACCCTCCACCAGTTCCAGGCCGGCCTGCTGCGCCAGGAAGGAATGCTCGTAGTAGGCCGAGTTGTACACCCCCGGGGTGAGCAGCCCGACGCAGGCCTGGCCGTAGCGGTGGGGCGAGATGGCCAGCAGCATGTCCAGCAGCAGGGAGGGATAGTCGTCCACGGGCCGCACTTTGGAGGCGGAAAAGACCATGGGAAAGGTGCGCTTGAGGATGGCGCGGTTGGCCAGCACATAGGAGACTCCGGACGGCGAGCGCAGGTTGTCCTCCAGAACGTGGAACACGCCCTTGTCGTCACGAATGAGGTCCGATCCCGTGACATGGCACCATACCCCGAGGGGCGGATTCAGCCCCATGCATTCCTTGAAATATCCTTGGGCCGAGAACACCAGTTCGCCCGGCACCACCTTGTCCTTGATGATTTTCTGCTCGTGGTAGACATCGTGGATAAACAGGTTGAGAGCCGTGATGCGTTGTTTGAGTCCCGCCTCCAGTAGGCTCCATTCATTGGCCGGTACGATGCGGGGAAGGATATCGAAGGGAAATATTTTTTCAGTCCCGTCGGCGTGCCCGTAGACGGTGAACGTGACGCCCTGGTCGTAAAAAGCTTGCTCGGCCGCGGTTTGCCGCGCCGCCAACTCGCCGAGGCGAAGCGTTTCTATGCGTTCTTTGAGGAGCTCCGTTCCCGGCCTGGCCGTGTTGTCCGGTAAAAACATTTCATCGTAAAACGGGCCAACATCATATTCGGAGAAATTCATACCGGTTTGCATCGAGCAGCTCCATTACGCGGCGGGCGTTTGGTCCGGTTGGGATTTGGTGATTGTGACTGATCTGTATAATGTTGATGGGTTAAGTGTCAAGAATATGGTCAGTTATCACGAAAATGATAATTTTAATGCACGTACGGTTTGCGTGGCGTCGGCGAAGCGGCGCAACACGTCGGAAGAGAGGGCTCCCTCGTGGGGACGCTCGTTGCGGGTATGGATTGGCTGCGCTGGGAACTCTGGCGAAACCTTGCGCGGGCCGTTCTTGTTGGGAAGGCCGCGTTGCGCGGAGCACGGCGGGGCAGGGGAAGGTTTATTTTTTCGAGGGCGCTAACGTTAGGGACGCCGAACCGCTCCTCCGTGTCAGAAGCGGCCCGGCGTCCCACGCCTATGGGATGGGCTCACATTAATTAAAGGTGGGACAACACCTCTTTGGCCCACTGGGCCGTCTCGTCGTCGTCCGGGTCCCCGTCGATTTTCAGGGAGCCGACGATGATGTCCGCGCCAAGCTGCTCGGCCTTTTGCTCAATAGCGTCCACCGCTCCGCAAAAGTGGGTGTAGGAGGAATCCCCGCAACCGAACACGGCGACCTTTTTCCCCTTGAGTCCGGCCTGCTCCAGGCTTTCGTACAGAGGGATGAAGTCGTCCTGCAGCTCTATCTCCTCGTCTCCCCAGGTGGAGGAGCCGAGCAGCACCGCATCGTAGCCGTTGGCTAGGTCTTGGGCTTGGATGTCGGCCGCATTTTGCAGGTCGACATCGACGTTTTGCTCCGCCAAAATTTTCTGGATCGTTTCGGCCACGGATTCTGTGTTCCCGGTAGTCGATCCATACACGATCAGGGTCTTGGCCATTTTGCGCTCCTTGGCGTTTGAATTGCGTCTGATGACCTTGTATTTGACTTTGAAAATCAAAGTCAATAGATCAAAGCGATTGTCACAGTTTGGTAAAGTGAGAAATCAACAAGGAGGAAAAAACGGCGATCTTCGGCGACGGCTCCGCCCAACCGTCGAAAACGCGCCCTTGAGGAACCAGCCTGCCCGTTGACGCGTCGTCGGTTATGCGGCTGAAGACAACGATATTGTTCTCAGGGCGCGATACAGACAAAGGCCCCGGGCGTTGTCCGCCCAGGGCCTTTGTCTACAATGATTGACCGTCCCAAGGACGGATTTATTTCTGGCTCCCCGGCACGGACTTGAACCGCGAACCTAGTGGTTAACAGCCACCCGCTCTGCCGATTGAGCTACCGGGGAATATCTCGCTGTGCGAGAAGGAGATTCCTAATCCAAACAGGCTTACGTCGTCAACTCATTTTTTTGCCAATATTCATTTTTCCCTGCGGTCGCCATTACCCTCGATTTCTTGACGGGCCTAAGGATTTGGAATAGGTATGCGAGTCTTTATTGGCGCGTTTTTGTAACACCAAAGTGAGATCGCTTTGAGCGGGGATAAGAAAAAAAAGATCAAGCTTGGAGTCAAGTCCGAGCATGTCGGCCGGTTCGAGCCTATGCTCGAGGCCTTTCTTGAGAATAACGAGCTGAACGAAGTCCTCAAGACCAGGGTCGCCAAGGCTTGCTCCTTCCTCGACGCCGGCCTTGAGCTGTACCCGAACGACTTCCGCAAGAGCATCGACGTAGCCGACCTGGTCAAAAAGGTCGAAGGAATGGACGCCGAGGCCCTGGAGGCCTTGGACGAGTCTTTCAGCCTCGCTGGGCGCATTGTGTCCTGGCGCTCCTTCGGGAAGGTCACTTTTTTCCATCTGAAAGACGCTACGGATCAAATTCAGGTCTTTCTGGCCCGGGACGATCTGGGCTCCGAACGCTATCAGACGTGCAAAAAGTTCGACGTCGGCGACATCGTGGGCGTAGAGGGCGGGCTCTTCTACACCAAGACCGGCGAACTGACGCTGCGAGCCGAAAAGGTCGAGCTGCTGACCAAGTCCATGCGTCCGTTGCCCGAGAAATATCACGGACTCAAGGACGTGGAGACCCGGTATCGCCAGCGGTATCTGGACCTCATCGTCACGCCCCGGACCAAGCAGATTTTCGAGATTCGCAACAAGGTTGTCCGGGCTCTGAGGAATTTTCTGGACAACGAAGGTTTCGTCGAGGTCGAGACTCCCATGATGCAGCCCATCCCCGGGGGCGCGACGGCCAAGCCTTTCGTTACCTACCACAACGCCCTGGACATGCGGCTTTATTTGCGCATCGCCCCGGAGTTGTACCTGAAGCGGCTTCTGGTGGGAGGATTTGAGAAGGTCTACGAGATCAATCGGAATTTCCGCAACGAAGGTATTTCGACTCGGCACAATCCCGAGTTCACCATGCTCGAGTTCTACTGGGCCTATGCGACCTATATTGATTTGATGGACCTCACCGAACGCATGTTCTCCCAGGTGGCGGAGACGGCCGTGGGCAGCGCCAAAGTGGAGTACCAGGGCGAGATCATCGACTTGAGCCCCGGCGCTTGGACCCGCATGGCCTTCCATGAGTCCCTGGAGAAGATCGGCGGGCTCGCCCGGGAAGACTACGAAGACTACGACAAGGCTGCGGCCATCGTGAAGGCGCGAGGCGAAAAGGTCGTGGACGGAGAGAAGCTGGGCAAGGTCCAGGCCAAGCTCTTCGATCTTCTCGTCGAGCCCAATCTGATCCAGCCGCACTTCATCTATCATTACCCTACGGACATTTCCCCGCTTTCCCGGCGTAATTCCGAGAATCCGGACATTACCGACCGCTTCGAGATGTTCATCTGCGGCCGGGAGATGTCCAACGCCTTCTCCGAACTCAACGACCCTGTTGACCAGCGGCTTCGCTTTCTGGAGCAGGTCAAGGAAAAGGAGGCCGGAGACGAGGAAGCCCACTTCATGGACGAAGACTACGTGCGGGCGCTCGAGTACGGCATGCCCCCGGCCGCTGGACAGGGCGTGGGCGTGGACCGCTTGGTGATGCTGCTTACCGACTCGCCTTCCATCCGCGAGGTCATTCTTTTCCCCTTGCTCCGGCCGGAGGCTGGGTAGGGTCCATGCGCTTCGAGTCGTTCGTCGCCCGGCGCTACTTATTCTCCCTGCACAAGCAGTCGTTCATCTCGGTGATTTCCATCTTCGCCGTGCTGGGCGTCGGGCTTGGCGTGGCTGCGCTTATCGTGGTCCTCGGGGTCATGAGCGGGTTCACGTCGGACTTGCGGGACAAGATTCTGGGCGTCAACGCCCACATCTACGTGGCGTCCTATTCCGGCGGCATTCAGCGCTACGAGCCGTTGGTCGAGAAGGCCGACAAGGTCCCCGGCGTCGTGTCCGTCACTCCTTTCATTTATTCGGAAGTGATGCTGTCCACCCGCAACGGCGTCAAGGGTGTGGTGCTGCGGGGCGTGGACCCGAAGACCGCCGGGTCCGTCTGGAAACTTTCCATGGACCCCAAGGCCGAGAACAGCCCTTCGTTTACCGATCTAGAGAAAAAAACGTCGTTCCCGGGCATTATCATCGGCAAGGAGCTGGCCCGCAGGCTGAACCTCTCCGTGGGAGGGCGGGTGAACCTGCTGTCGCCCTCGGGGCAGAAGAGCGCCGCCGGGTTCACGCCCAAGGTGAAGACGTTCCAGGTGGCCGGCGTTTTCAGCACCGGTATGTTCGAATACGACACCACGCTGGCCTACGTCTCCATCGACGCGGCCCGAGATCTCCTGGGAATCGGCGCGGACATGGCCACGGTGCTGGAGGTCCGCGTGCAGGACGTCTACGATGTCGGCCCCGTTTCGGAGCGGCTGGTGAACGCCCTGGGGGGATTTCCCCTTTACGCCCAGACGTGGCAGGAGATGAACGCCAACCTCTTCGCCGCGCTCAAGCTGGAGAAGACGGCCATGTTCATCATCCTGGCCATGATCGTGCTGGTGGGCTCCTTCTCCATCGTGACCACGCTGGTCATGCTGGTCATGCAGAAGACGAGGGACATCTCCATCCTGATGTCCATGGGGGCCGAGGCCGGCGCCATCCGGAGAATTTTTCAGCTCCAGGGGACCCTCATCGGCGTGGTGGGGACCACGCTGGGCTACGCCATCGGCATTCCGGTCAGCCTGTTGCTCAAGCGCTACCAGTTTATCAAGCTGCCGCCGGACGTTTACCCCGTGGACTATCTGCCGGTGAAGCTGGAGGCCCCGGATTTGATCCTGATCGGCGTTGCGGCCTTGGCGCTGTGCTACCTTGCGACGTTGTACCCCGCGCGTCGGGCCAGCTCTTTGAATCCCGCGGAGGCGCTACGCTATGAATGAGGCGACGGCCTCCCCGGTATTCGAATTGATCGGCTTGAGCAAATCATTCCAGGGGCCCTCCGAGCAGATCGATGTGCTGCGGGACGTGAATTTACGCGTGGAGTCGGGGGAGTCGTTGGCCATTCTGGGCGCCTCCGGCTCGGGCAAAACCACGTTGCTGCACATTATGGGGCTGCTGGACGATGCAACAGGCGGCCAGGCCTTTTTCAAAGGCCGGGACACGGCCGAGTTGAAGGATCACGAGCGGGCCAAGGCCCGAAATCGCGAACTTGGCTTCGTTTTTCAGTTCCATCATCTGTTGCCGGAGTTCACCACGGAAGAGAACGTGGCGATGCCGGCCGTTATCCAGGGAGCGCCTTTGGAGAAGGCTTTGGCCATGGCGCGGGAAACATTGTCCATGGTTGACCTTGAAACCAGGGCCCATCATAGGGTAACAACCCTTTCCGGTGGGGAACGGCAAAGGGCCGCCATCGCTCGGGCCATTTTGTTGCGCCCGTGCGTTCTCCTGGCGGACGAGCCCACCGGCAATCTGGACGAACAAACAGGAAAACATATCGGACGCATGCTGGCGGAACTCAATCTCAAGCTCAAAATGACGCTCGTCGTGGTGACGCACAACGCGGATTTGGCTTCGCTGATGCACAAGCGCTTGGAGCTTCGAAGCGGAGAACTCTATGCCGAAGTTTAGGCGCCCGGTTCTTTCGGCGCTCTTCGCCTCGTTCATATTCTTCGCGCTGCAGGTTTTCGCGTTGGCGGCCCCGAACGCCGCGACCAAAGACGTGCGTATTGTGGTGCTGCCTTTCGGGATCAATGCGCAGCCCGAATTCGACTATCTGAAGGAAAGCCTGCCCGAACTGGTGGCCGACAGGCTGCGCGAAGCGGGATTCGACGTCGTTGCGCGCGCCAGGGTGGACGACATCATCGCCAAACAGCACATCGAGTATCTCGATTTGCAGATGGCTCGGGACCTTGCGTTGCTGGCCGGCGGAACGTACGCCCTGTACGGAAGCTTCAACCAGGTGGGAGAGTCCATCAGCCTGGACGCCCGGTTGGTGGAGGCTTTCGGCCTCAAGCCCCCCGTGCCGTTGTTCGTGAACCGCGACGGACTCATCAATCTTCTTCCGGCTATCGACGCGCTGGTGGAGAAGGTCAATCTCGAACTTTTGAAAAAGCAACGGATTGCCGATGTGGACGTCGTGGGCTGCAATGTTTTGGACAAGAATGTGGTGCTGATGCGTTTGTCCATCAAAAAAGGGGATGTCTACGACCCCAAGACGGTCAATGCGAACCTCAAACGTATCTACGACCTCGGATATTTCGACGACGTCCGGGTGAAACTCAAGGACGGCGGGGACGGCAAGACGGTCGTCTTCGAGGTGAAGGAGAAGCCCCTGATTCAGGCCGTCGGCGTCAAGGGAGCGGACGCCATCAACGCTGACGACATCCTGGCCGCCGTCACCACGAAAAGGGGATCCGTCCTCAACCCCAAGACTTTGTCCGAGGATTTGGCGACCATTCGTGAAATGTACCGCAAGGAAGGATACTACAAGGCCAAAGTCAGCTATGAGCTCGAAGGAGACGATCCGCGCCAGAAACGGTTGAGCTTCGTGATCGACGAAGGCCCCGAGCTGTACATCGAAGGCATCACCATCGCGGGCGCCAAGAATTTCGACGAAGACGACATCAAGGATGAACTCGCCTTGTCGGAGCGAAATATTTTCTCCTGGATCACCCAGACCGGCGTGCTGAAGGAGGAGATGCTCGACCGAGACGCCGCCGCTATCCAGGCGTTCTACGCCAACCGGGGCTTCATTGACGCCAAGGTGGGCCAGCCCGAGGTCGATATCAGGGACGACGGCATCTACATCACGTTCAACGTCCAGGAGGGGCCGCGCTATAAAGTCGGCAAGGTCACTTTTGGCGGCGACCTCATCACAAGCACGGACAAGCTCTATGATGTCATCGACCTCGACAACGTCAATGAAGACGATGAAGAGAGCATGTACTTGGATCGGTCCACCCTGCGCGAGGACATGAAGCTGCTGGCCGACTACTACTCCAATTTCGGCTACGCCTACGCCGAGGCGGATGCGACGTTTACCAAGCACACGGATGTCAACGTCATCGATATTCAATACCTGCTGTCCAAGCATCAGAAGGTCTACATTCGCCGGGTCGTTATCCAGGGCAACACCAAAACTCGCGACAACGTCATTCTGCGTGAAATGCGTTTGGCCGACGGGGACATGTTCAACGGTTTCAAGCTCCGGCGCTCGGCCGAACGCCTGCGCAAGCTGGATTACTTCGACGAAATGGACATCGAGCCCGCGCCCACTGGAAATCCCAACGAGATGGATCTCAAGGTCAAAGTCAAGGATAAGTCCACGGGCATGTTGAGCGGCGGCGCCGGCTACTCCAGTTACGAAGGCGTGTTTTTCGCCGGTAAGATTCAGGAACGCAACCTTTTCGGCAAGGGATATAATTTGGGCTTCTCCGGAAAGTGGAGCGAGAAGACCATGAACGGCGTATTGAGTTTCTACAATCCGAATTACGAGGATACGCCTTTGGGCGTCGGATTGGATTTGTACGCCACGGAGTACGAGTACGACGACTATTCCAGAGACGCCGTGGGCGGAATACTGAATTTTTCGTATCCGCTCGGTGAGTACACGCGCGCCTATTGGGGTTACAACCTGGAGGACTACAGGGTCTACGACATCGATGATGATGCATCGCAAACCCTCAAGGATTCCGAAGGCACCAACGTGTCGAGCAGCGTCTACGTCGCCGCCACGCGCGACACGACCAATCGAAAGCAGAATCCTTCCAGCGGTACGATCAACACTGCTCGGTTCGAGATGGGCGGCGGCCCTCTGGGGGGCGGAAACAGTTACGTCAAGTACATCTATACCTCCCAGTATTATCGTCCCATGTGGTGGGAGACCATTTTCCACATCAAAGGCGAGATCGGGCTCGTCCACGAAAATATCGGCGGCAACGACGTCGAAGTGTTCGAACGGTTCTCGCTTGGTGGATTGGAAACGGTGCGCGGCTACTCCTGGCATAAGATTTCTCCCATTGATCCCGCCACCGGCGACCGGATCGGCGGCCTCAAGGAGTTCTACATGAACGTGGAGTACCTCTTCCCCATCAGCAAGGAAAACGGCATCGTCGGCGTGACCTTCTTCGACGCGGGCAACGTTTGGGAGGAAGGCCAGTGGTACTTCGAGGACACCAAGCAGGACGATGGCTCTCCCTTGTTGCTCGGACTCTACAAGAGCGTTGGCGTTGGTCTTCGCTGGTACTCGCCCATGGGCCCGTTGCGCCTTGAATACGGTTATGGCCTGGACGACCTCGAAGGGTCTCCTCGGAACAAAATCGAGTTCTCCATGGGGCAAGACTTCTGACGGGGGGCGGTGTTTGCGCAGCGCCGAAAGGGCTGAAGAAGGGGTTGCGCGCAACGCCGCTCAAGGCTACATTTCCTCGTCGTTTTGCGCGACAAGTCAATTTTAAGGAGCAGCTTTATGCGTAATCTGTTGCTTTTGGCGATGATCCTCTTTTTGGCCGCGCCCCAGGCGGCCTTCGCCCAGGACGTGAAGATCGGCGTTCTGTCCATGCAGGAGGTCTTCCGCAAGTCCGAGGCGGGCGTGGCCGCTATGGATCAGTTGAAAGGCAAATTCGAGGACATGAAGTCCGACCTGGAAAAGCGTCAGCAGGAACTTCAGAAGATGCGGGAGGACCTGCAGAAGCAGGCTTTGGTGCTTTCGCTGGAAGCCAAACAGGACAAGGAGCTGGAATTCAAGCGCAAGGTCCGCTACTATCAGGATCTTGAGAAGACCTACAAGACCAAGATGGATGGAGAACAGGACCGTTTGTCCAAACCGATCTTCGACGCGCTTCTCGACATCATTGAAGATTACGGCAAGAAAAATAACTACACCGTTATTTTGGACAAGAACAGCCAGTTTTCCGGATTGATTTACATCGATAATTCCATCGACATCACCAACCAGATCATTGTCGAATTGAACCGCGTCTGGCGGGCCAAGGCGAAGAAGTAGCGCTTATGGATATTTCCGCATCGGAGCTGGCCCGCGAACTGGGGCTTGAGCACCGGGGGAAGGACGTCCTGATCACAGGCGTCTCGACCTTGGAATGCGCCCGAAGCGGGCAGCTCTCTTTTTTGGGCTCCGCCAAGTATTTGGCCAAGGCCAAGGAAAGCAAGGCGAGTTGCCTTCTGGTGGACGCCTCGGCCGCCGAAGTTTTTCCTTGCGCGCTGGTCAGCTCCAACGTGTACTTGGACTGGGCCCGGATCGTGGCTAGGTTCGAGCCGCCTCGCGGCGACTTCCAAGGCGTCTCCGATCTGGCTTGCATCCACCCCGAGGCCAAACTCGGCAAGGACGTCACCGTCTATCCTTTTGCCTACGTCGGCGCCAGGACCGAGGTCGGCGACCGGGTCAAAATCTTTCCGCATTGCTACGTCGCGGAGGATTGTCGTATCGGAGCCGATTCGACCATCTATCCGGCCGCCGTACTGATGGCCCGGACCGAGTTGGGCGCCAGGGTGGTCATTCAGCCGGGCGCGGTCGTGGGAAGAGACGGTTTCGGTTTCGCCCATACGCCCGCGGGGCATCAACGGATTCCCCAAATCGGCGACGTGCGGCTGGAGGACGACGTGGAAATCGGGGCCAACGCCGCCGTGGACCGGGCTTCTCTGGCCACCACGGTCGTCGCCGCCGGAACCAAGATCGATAATCTGGTCCAGATCGCGCACAACGTCCAAGTCGGGCGGCACTGCCTGTTCGCCGCCCAGGTGGGAATCGCCGGTTCGACCAAGATCGGCGACTTTGTCATCATGGGCGGCAAGGTCGGGGTGGCCGACAATATCGCCATCGGCAACCAGGTCATGCTCGGCGCCATGACCGGCGTGACCAACAGCTTGCCGGACGGTTTTATAGGCGCCGGTTCGCCGCAACTGGAGAAAGGCCGCTTTCAACGGACCGTAGCGGTTTTGAGAAAGCTCCCGGAACTTTCCAAACGGGTTCGCGAGCTGGAGAAGACGGTGGAGCGCCTTGTCCAGGACAACGCCGCAGGAGATGAAAAGAATGGCTGATCAGCCCAAGATAATGGATGTGCGCAAGATCATGGAGTACTTGCCGCATCGCTACCCTTTTTTGTTGGTGGATCGCGTCGTCGATTTCGAACTTGGTGAATTTCTCCAGGCGTACAAGAACGTCAGTATCGGCGAACCATTTTTTCAAGGACACTTTCCCGGTCTTCCGGTCATGCCCGGCGTGCTGATTCTGGAAGCTCTGGCGCAGGCCGGCGGCGTGCTGGTTCTCGCCATGCTGGGCGCCGAGGCCGTCAAAAACAAGGTATTTCTGTTCACCGGCATCGACAAGGCCAAGTTCCGCAGGCCTGTGCTGCCGGGCGACCGATTGGATTTGCGGGTCGACAAGGTTCACCGCAAAATGAGCATGTTTAGAATGCACACGGTGGCCTCCGTGGACGGGGATATCGCCGCCGAAGCCGAATTGACCGCGGTTATGGTGGATAAGGGGAATCTTTAATGTCCAGCATTCATACAACGGCTGTCATCCATCCGACGGCCATCATTCATCCCGATGCGGAAATCGGGGCCAATGTTGAAATCGGGGCCTTCTGCACTGTCGAGGATAAAGTCTCCATCGGAGAAGGGACCGTGCTGGAGCCTTACGTCCGCATCAAGAGTTTCACCAGCCTGGGGGCGAACAACAAGGTGCACTCCCACGCAGTTCTCGGCGGGGAGCCCCAGCACCTCGGGTTCGCCGGCGAGGAAACCTGGGTGCGCATCGGCGAGTCCAATATCATCCGTGAACATGTGACCATCAACCGCGGCACGAAACTGGGCCGCGGCGAAACCATCGTAGGCGACCATTGTTTTCTCATGGCGTACGTGCATATCGCCCACGATTGCACGCTGCACAACCACGTCATCATGGCCAACAACGCCACGCTGGCCGGCCACGTTGACATCGGCGACCACGCCGTGATCAACGGCATGACCGGCATTCACCAGTTCGTGCGTATCGGCGAATACGCGTTCATCGGGGCCATGGGGGGATTCGTCCAGGACGTTCCTCCGTTCATGCTGGCCACGGGCGTCCGCGGCAAACTGCACGGCCCGAACACGATCGGGCTCAAGCGCCATGGTTTTTCGCCCGAAGCCTGCAAGGCGTTGCGCAAGGCCTATCGCATCATCTTCCGCTCCGGCCTGACCCGCGCCGAGGCGCTGGAGCGCGCCGAAAGCGAGACGGAAGGGATTCCCGAAGTGAAGCGTCTGACGGACTTCATTCGGCATTCCGAGCGAGGCATCGCGCCCGCAGCGACTCGTGAGGACAACGGTTACGACTACTAGAAAGAAGTTTTTTTGAGCTGGTTTTCCGGGGGAAAAACTTTTTCCCCCGGATCCTCTTTTAAAAATCTTAAAATTATAGCCAGTTAGCGTTGAAATGATCCCTGGGGCTAAAAAGTCCGCTTTTCCGACTTTATTGATCGCTTCCCAATAAAAAAGTTTTGGGGAAAAGGGTTTTTCCCCTTTCCCAAGCGCCGATCAACCTGAAACGGCTCTCGAGAGGAGCGGGCATGAGCGATGAGCCGAAGACCCTGGGTCTTGTGGCCGGAGGCGGCGGGTTTCCTCTGCTGGTGCTGCAAGGCGCCCGCCAGCAGGGCCTGCGGGTGGCGGCCGTGGCCTTCAAGGGGCACTCCAACATGGATGTGCTCAGGCAGGCCGACGCCGGTGTTGCTCTCAAGATCGGCCAACTCAGCCAACTGCTCGATTTCCTCAAACAACAGGGCGCAAGCCAGGTGACTATGGCCGGGACCATCGACAAGGCCAAGGCCATCAGCCGAGGCTGGGCCATGTTCACGGATCCCCGGGCCCGGCGCATTTTGTGGGGCATGACCGGCCGCGGGGACGACGTCCTGCTCAAGGCCGTGACCCGGGAGTTCGAAGTCGAGGGTATGGCCGTCATCCCGCCGCACGGCTTTGTTCCCCAGCTGGCGACCCCTGAAGGCGTGCTCACCAAGCGCCGTCCCGATGCGCGCGAATGGCGGGATTTGCGTTTCGGCTGGAAGACGGCCAAGGCGGTGGGCGGCCTGGACATAGGACAGTGCGTCGTCGTGCGCGAGGGCATCGTGGCTGCGGTGGAGGCCTTGGAAGGCACGGACAAGACCGTGCGCCGAGGCTGCGAATTGGGCGGGCCCGGCTGCGTGGTGGTCAAGGTGCTCAAGCCTTCGCAAGAGGAGCGGGCGGACATGCCGAGCGCCGGCCCAGGGACCATTCGCACAATGGCCAAGGGCAAGGCGACTTGCCTGGGCCTGGAGGCGGGCAAAAGCCTGTTCTTCGAAGCGGAAAAGGCGTTGGCCGAGGCGGACAAGGCCGGGATATGCGTGGTCGGGATGAGCGAGGCCCTGCTGTCCGATGAAGGCTCAGCCTGACGCCGCATTGTTGATGATTTCCGTCAATTCCAGATAATCCGCCGGCTTGATCATGGTGGCGTAGGCGCCGTGGGCCTCTCCGCTGGCCGCATCGCCGTGCCCGGTCATGAGGACCACGGGCAGGCCGGGGCTTTTGCGCTGCACTTCGTCGAGCACTTCGTAGCCGTCCATGCCCGGCATCTTCACATCCAGGATGATCACTTGCGGACCGAAAGAGTCGAGCTTTTCGAGTCCCTCGGGGCCGCTCGCGGCGCACTCCACCACATAGCCCGAGGCCTCCAGCCGGAGAGAGAGCATTTCCACGAAGTCTTCTTCGTCGTCCACCAGAAGCACGCGGATGGGGGCTTGGCTCATGATTGCTCCTCCTGAGCTTGATCGTTTCCCAGATTTTTTTGGGTCGGCTTCTCCAGCGCGCGGCCGAGCCTGCAGGCCCAGTTGTCCCCGGTCGATGGGTCCGTGTGGGCGCACAGGCCGTTTTCCGGCCCCTTGCGGGGCAGGGTGATGGTGAAAGTCGTTCCCTTGCCCACGGTGCTTGAGACGTCGATGGCCCCGCCCAGCCGGGTCAGGATGCCGCCGGTGACGAAAAGCCCGAGTCCGGTTCCCTCGCCCGCGGGTTTGGTGCTGAAAAAGGGTTCGAACAGATGGGGCAGGTTTTCCTCCGGGATGCCTTTGCCCGTATCCGTAACGCTGACGTCGACGAATTTGTCCTTGCCTTCCACCTTGATGGCGATGGAGCCGCCCTTGTCCGTGGCGTGGATGGCGTTGGTCACCAGATTGATGAGCACCTGCCGAAGCTGGTTCGGGTCGGAGAGGACGCGCCCGTCGCCCTGGACGTCGACCCTCAACTCGATGGATTTGTTGCGCGCTTGCTTGCCGACCAACTGGAGGGCCTCTTCGCCGAGCTTACCGATATCGGTTTCGGTCAGGCTGGGGGCGGAGCCGCGGGCGTGGCTCAAGAGTTGATGTGTCACCAGACGGGCCCGCTCCACGCTGTTGGCGATCTTCTCAAGCCCTTTGGCCAGAAATTTGTCCAGGGGCGGCTGCGGAGGGGTCTGCTTGGATACCTCCTGGAGCCAGCCAGCGGCGTCGTTGATCACGGCCAGGGGATTGTTGATTTCATGCGCCACCCCCGCGGCCAACGTGCCCAGAGAGGCCAAGCGTTCGGCTGCGATCATGCGCGACTCCATACGGGCGCGAAAATCCGCTTCCTCGCGTTTTTCCCGCTCGCGGAGAATTTTTTCCTGGGCTTGGCGGATTTTGCCCGCCAGATGTTCAATCTCCACCGGCTTGGTCAGGTAGTCGAAGGCTCCGGCCTTGATACCCGCAACGCCGTCCTGGGTGGAGGCGTGGCCCGTGAGCAGGATCACCTCCAGGTCGGGGTGATCCTCTTTGGCTCGTTTCAGAACGTCGAGTCCGGACAGGCCGGGCATTTTCATGTCCAGCACCATGACGTCCACCGGCGTTTCCGCCAGCAGAGCGAGCCCGGATTCTCCGTCCGGGGCCTGCAGGGCGGGCAATCCGCGCCGCTCCAACCGCTTGCTCAGCACTTGCCGGAAGCGCTCTTCGTCGTCCACGAGAAGAAGGCGCGGAGGTTGGTCCATGGATAGTTCGCCTGGTGGGAATGAAAAAGAACGACCCGGGGGGCCGGGATCCCAATACCCCGGCCAACCCTGCCGTCCCCGGGTCGAATTTCAATGCTGTTTTGCTACTTTTTGCCTTTCTCTTCGCGCATGACCTGCTGGGCCATGTCCAGCTCGCCGGTTGCGGCCAGGGCCGCGCCCATGAAGGCGGTGTCCACGCTGCTCTTGACTTTTTGCCACTTGGTGTGGGCCTGGTTCATGGTCTCGACCAGCGTATCCATCTCCACCGGCTTTTCCAGGTAGGCGAAGGCGCCGATCTTTTTCGCCGCCTCCATGTCCTTCTCGGAGCCGTGCCCGGTAAGGATGATGACCTGGGTGGTCGGGTAGGCCTTTTTGACTTTTTTGAGCACGTCGATGCCGTGCATGCCGGGCATCTTGAGGTCAAGGATCATGACCGCGGGCTCGTCCTCCTCGAACTTTTTCAGGGCCTCTTCGCCGCTCATGGCGACGTCGGCCTTCATTTCGCGGAGTTCAAGGCGCTCGGAAAGGCCTTTGATGAAATCCTCTTCGTCGTCGACTACGAGAATTTTGTACTCTTGCATGACGCCCTCCTGGGAGTGTTTGCCAATAATTATGAACCGGTCCGTTATCCGGACTGCACAATAAATCAAGCGATGGGCGGCGTGGGGGCTCGCCGCCCATTGCGCCGAAGTTGACGCAAAGCCTGTCGCTTCGCTCTCCTCAGGATCGAGCAATCTCTACTAGGATGTCAGTTTTGCTTCCCTTTCGTCAAGCGATTTCGAGACAGATAGGTCATGACGCGCCGGGGCGGCTCTGAAGCGGCGCTTCCAGTCGCAACCCGGCCTCGCGGCGGCCGTACTCCACGGACATGGATGCGCCCAGAGCTCTCATGGCTTCATCCAGGTCGGGCGCGGCGATGGTCGGCTCTTCGCCTTTCGGCAGCGGCGAGGCCATGACCCGGATGACGGCGTTTCCGCGTTTGGCCTTCAGGGACAAGGTGATTTTTTCGGCTTCGGGCAACTCCGCCTCGATCAGGGCGTTGACCATGGCTGCGACGGTGAGAACCATACGTTGGGGAAAGCCGTAGGTCAGGACCGGACCTCGGGGAGCGTCGGCCTCCACGGCGAGCTTTTTGAGGCTGGCTCGTCTGGCCATCAAATCCGCGGCGAGCTTGACCATGGCGCCCAGGTCCGTTTCCTCGGCCGGTTCGTCCGATGAGTGGGCGAATCGGTTGAGTCGGTTGGTGATGTCCAGGCCGCGGGGTAGATGCTTTTCGCACATGGAGAGGGCGGTTTCGAATTTTTCCATGCGCGGAAACTGCGCATCTCCAGCGAGGTTCAGCACATCTCGCATCAAGCCTACGGACTCGCGCAGGATCGCCAGCACATTTTTCATTTCATGGGTCAAATCGGCGGTGATGCGCCCGGCCAACGCTATTTCCTGATGCTCCACGTAGCCCTCCGGCGGTTGGTTGACGAAACCGCCGCCCGCGGCCCAAAACGGGCCCGGCGGCGAAGACGGAGAGGTGAGGATATCGCAAAATGCGAATCCCGTGCAAGAAGCAAACGGCGCCGGCCGACGCCATGCAATTTACACCGCCGCCCGGCGGCGCGTTGGCGGGAAGCGGACAACTTTACCGATACGAAGTAAAAATATTTGCATGTAGTCTTGCGACCAAGCCAGCGCGTCGGACGGAGGCGCTTCCCGACAGTCGCCGGATGCGGCGCGGACCGCCCAATATTCCCCCTTGACATCCGTTGTGTTTTCGATTCATTTGTGAAAAAATTCGCAGTCTCCTCAGGGCATTGCGAGCATGACGAGGCGTAGCGGGGGGTCGCTCCGCCTCCATCGTGTCCAAAGGCCGGGGAATCTTCGTGCACGGCGCTGGCGGTTTTTCTGCTGCGGCGAACAGCAAGGGAAAGCCACCATTCACGAGATTCTCCCCGTATTGGTGTATTCAACATTAAGGGGTTGGTTTCATGGGTAAATACCTAAAAAGTCCATATTTAGAAATCCTCGTCATGGTGGGGATATTGGTCTTGTCCTACGTGGGCATCGGCCTTGTTTCGGCCGGATTGGAGCCGCCGCCGGGCGGAATGTCCGGCATGGCGATCTTTGGGATTCTCCTGGGGTCCTTTTTTCTCAGTTTCGGCATTGCGTTGCTTGCGGTGATGGGCGGCATCGGCGGCGGGGTATTGTTTACTCCAATACTTCTTGCGTTCACGTCCGTCGACAGCCTGATTGTCCGCGCCACCGGCCTGGTGGTTGCCATGTTCAGCGGCTTGATCTCCACCGGCCCGTTCATGCGCCGGGGGCTGGCCAATTTAAAAATTTGCATCTTGGCCGCTACGGCCTACGGCATTGGCGCCTTTGTTGGCGCCCAGGGGGCGCTGTTGGTGGCCGAGCATCTTGGCGCGCTTGGCGAAGGCTTGGTTCGCTTGGCCCTTGGCCTGATCATTCTGTCTCTGGCCGGATACTTCGTATTCGGCGGCCAGAAGATCGAGTGGCCGGAGGTCAAGCAGGTGGACCCGTTCACTGCGAAACTGAAGCTGACCCAGCCGTACTACGAGGCCTCGCTGAACAAGGTCGTGGAGTACAAGGTCACGCGGGCGTGGCTGCTGGCCATGGTCGTTGTGGGCGTGGGCATGCTCTCGGGCTTCTTCGGCCTGGGCGCGGGCTGGGCCATCGTGCCGGCCCTGAACCTGGTGATGGCCGTGCCGTTGAAGGTGGCCGCGGCTTGTTCCGGCGTGCTGTTGGGCATGGGCGACTGTGTGGCCCTGTGGCCGTACCTGCTGTCGGGCGCCATCATCCCCTTGTTCGCCGCGCCCTGGCTTGTGGGCCAGGTGCTGGGCGGGCTGGTCGGAGCGTACATTCTGATGCGCGTGAAGGCCGGATTCATCCGCATTCTGCTCATCGGCGTGATGGTTTTCACCAGTTACGGACTCATCACCAAGGCTCTGAGCGTCATGAAGGTCATGCCCGAGCCGCCTGTATGGGTGACCGGCTTGGTGTTCGCCGTTATTCTTGTTTCCGTTCTCGTGAAACTCTCCGGCTGGAGCCGGCGAAGCAAGACCGCCTGAGCGCAAGGAGAATGTTATGCCTCTTCGACCGAAAATGCCTCGTGCGCAGATTGTCTATGGCGACGTCGTTTATTGGCTGTGCGTCTGCGCCGCGCTTCTTTGCATGATCGGCCCTCTCGTGGCCGTTTTGAATGTCGACAACAATATGGTGAATCCGCATTATTTGTTCTCAGCCATTTGGGAGGGCAAGAGCGCTTTGGACGTGTGGTCCGTGGCCGGAAGCTCCTTCCCCGGCGGGCACTTCTGGATGCAGCACATGACCTTGGGCGACGGCCTGACGCAGTTCGGGCTGGTCCTGGGCGGCGGTGTGGCCCTGCCGGCGCTTTTGTCGGCGGCTTTCTTTTATTTTAGAGAAAGAATGTTTTTGTGGGGCTGCATGGCGCTGTGGGTTGTCATGTTGATCACAATCTCCGCCACGGGCGTCGTGAACTCCGGACATTAAGCAAGTTGAGTCCGAGAATATGGAGGGCGTGGTCCGGAAATCCCGGACCACGCCCGAACTGCCGATGACATAGCGACCGACCGGTGAACCGGCGGTCATCGATGCGCCTCCGGCTT
This sequence comes from Desulfovibrionales bacterium, assembly GCA_030156255.1. Lineage (GTDB taxonomy): Bacteria > Desulfobacterota > Desulfovibrionia > Desulfovibrionales > Desulfovibrionaceae > JASGMV01. The sequence continues at coordinate 46,037 of JASGMV010000009.1, read as the reverse complement.
TGTCGCCGTCAAGGCCGCGGGTCACGCGGTTCTGTTCCTGTTATTGCTGCGAATTTGCGTTTACTCTGGTCCAAGTGAGCCCGTCAGTTCATGGGAACGCCAAATTAGCTGGCGCCTCCCGCCAACCTTGGTGGCGTAAAACCCTCTCCGAATTTTTCTCGCTAGATATATCAAGAAAAACAAGATGTTCCAGTCAGTGTAACTTGGTATGAAATTTGTTACAATTATGGGACCGTGCGAAGGTATTCATGGTCTTTGGCGAGACGGACCGTTCATCTCCCTGACAAGCGGCAAGACGCAGTACGAGTTGTTCCCATTGCTTCGGCGAACGGACTTCAAAGAGCATTCAAGAAAAAGGGAGGACATGGTGATGTTCAACAAGACAATCTCCTTAACGAAAGCCAGCGTTTTTTTCTTCGGTCTGTTGACAGTCTTGGTGTTCGCCTCATCGTCCTGGGCGGCGAAGGTGGATGTTGATAATCAATCAAACTGTGATGTTACTGTTCTTTATCGGGTTAACCAGCCTCAGGGTTTAGGAGCGAATACTGTTAAAGTCTTTGACGTCGATTCCGGACGTACTGGCTTTCAAGATGAATTGGCATTTTGGATTTACAGAGTCGTTTCCGTTGAGATTCATCGCAAAGGCAACCAAGCTCCGGCCTGCAGCGCATTTGCACCTGAAGGCAAGACGTATTATCATGCAAAAGTCGTAGTGACTGGAGATGATGAAAATTCCTTGCGTTGTGACATTACTTTTCATTAGACCATATTACGCTTGAAATGCTTGCTTTGCGGCGAGCGTAGCTCGCCTACAAGCATTTCGCGGCAAGGATTTGCGGACAAATCCTTGCCGAGCAGTTGAACTTTTTCAAAGTTAAACTGCTCCAGGAACGCTTGAGTTGAGATTGTTATGCCTTGGCGTTCGGCTCCTTTGAAAGAAGGGGCGCCGTCGTACGAAACAACAAGACGCGGTCCGATCTGACCGCGTCTTGTTGTTTCCGTCGTTATTGAGATCGGATCGGGACCGGCGTTACAGCTGCTCGCCGGTTTTGCCGAAACGGCGCTGCCGCTGCTGGTAGTCGAGGATGGCGTCTTCGAGGTGGGCCGGCGTGAAATCCGGCCAATGCACGTCCGTGAAGTAGAACTCCGAGTAGGCCGCCTGGAAGAGCAGGTAATTGGAGAGCCGAAGCTCTCCGCTGGTGCGGATGATGATGTCCGGGTCCGGCTGGCCTGCGGTGTAGAGTTCGCGCTGGAAGGCCTCCTCGGTGATTTCCTCGGGAGGGAGGCCCTTGGCGGCCAGGCGGCGGCAGGCGCGCAGAATTTCCGCCCGTCCGGAATAATTGAGCGCCAGATTCAAGGTCAGGGCCTTTTCTCCCTGGGTCTTCTCGCAAACCCGATGCACCACCTGCCGGACGCCGAAAGGCAAATCGTCCAACTCTCCCAACACCTGCAACCGGACGGACTGCGCCAAAAGGGTGTCCAGCTCCCGATTGAGGAAACGGATCAGCAGGTCGAAAAGGAAGCTGACTTCCTCTTTCGGCCTTGACCAGTTCTCCTTGGAGAATGTGTACAGCGTGAGGTAGGGGATGCCTAATTCCCGGCAGCGCACGACAATGGCTTTCGCCGCCTCGGCGCCGGCCTTGTGGCCGTCGCTACGGGAAAGGTTTCGAGCTTTGGCCCAGCGGCCGTTGCCGTCCATGATGACGGCGACATGGCGCGGCAAGTTCATATTAGCCACAATAGCGCCTCTAGAGCGTTTTTACGCTTCGAATACTTGCTTAACGGCGGGGCCGCCTGCAAGCATTTCGCGGCAAAAATTTGCTCGCAAATTCTTACAGAGCAGATCAACTTTTTCACAGTTAACTGCTCTAGATTTCCAGAATTTCCTTTTCTTTTTCCGCGAACGCCTCATCGACGGTCTTGACGTATTCGTCGGTAGTGGATTGGACCTCATCCATGCCCGAGTGCAGATCGTCTTCGGTGATTTCCTTGTTTTTCTGCATCTTCTTGAGGGTTTCGTTGAGGTCGCGGCGAACGTTGCGCACGGCGATCTTGGCGTCTTCGGCGTATTTCTTGGCCACCTTGACCAGATCCTTGCGCCGTTCTTCAGTCAGCGGCGGAATGGATATCCGGATGATCTTGCCGTCATTGATGGGATTGAGGCCGAGATCGGATTTTTGTATGGAGCGCTCCACGTCGCCAAAGGCCCCTTTATCCCACGGTTGGATGGTGATCGTCCTGGAGTCCGGGACGGAGATGGAGGCGATCTGGTTCAACGGCGTCGGAGTCCCATAATACTCTACTTTGATGTTATCGACCAGACTTGTCGAGGCCCGTCCGGTGCGCAGCTTGGCGTACTGTGTCTGCAGGCTGGACAGAGCCCCGTCCATGCGCGAGCTTCCTTCCTCTATGACCTGTTTCACTCTTGACCTCCTTGCACAATGGTCCCAATCCGTTCGCCTTGGACCACCCGCTTGATGTTTCCGGGCCGGTTGAGATTGAAGACGAGGATGGGAAGGTTGTTATCCATGGCTAGCGAAATGGCGGTGGAGTCCATAACTTTTAGCCGGCGCTCCAGGCTTTCGAGATAACTGATATGGTCGAACATTTTGGCGTCGGGATATTGGAGCGGATCCTTGTCGTAGACGCCGTCGACCCGGGTCGCCTTGAAGATCGCCTGGCATTTCAATTCCATGGCCCGCAGAGCGGCGGCGGTGTCCGTGGTGAAGTAGGGATTGCCGGTTCCTGCGGCGCAGATGACCACGCGGCCTTTTTCCAAATGCCGGACGGCCCTGCGGCGGATGTACGGTTCGCAGACCTGGCGCATGGAGATGGCGCTCATGACCCGGGTCTTGCAGTGAATCTTTTCCAGAGCGTCCTGCACGGCCAGAGCGTTGAGCACCGTGGCCAGCATGCCCATGTAGTCCGCTGAGGAGCGGTCCATGCCTTTGGCCGAGGCGGACATGCCTCGGAAGATGTTGCCTCCTCCGATGACCAGGGCCACTTGGGCTCCCAGGCTCACCACTTCGGCGATTTCCTGGCAGAATGTGTTCACGGCCGCGGGTTGGATGCCGAAAGGGTCGCCTCCGGCCAAGGCTTCGCCCGAGAGTTTCAGAAGAACACGTGTATATGCGAGATCGGCCATTCGAATCGCCTTGTCGTTATGTGTTGGCGCTTTTCGGGAGCGACCCCCGGAAGCGGAAAAAAAACGGGCCCTCGCAGGCCCGTTTTTCACCGTAGCTTCGCCTAGGCCTCGGTTGTTTCGCCCAGATTCAGGCGGACGAACCGTCCGAGCTTCACCTCGCAGCCAGCCGTTTTGCCGACTTCGGCGGCCAGTTGCTTGATGGTTTTCTTGTCGTCCTTGATAAAGGGCTGCTCGTTGAGGCAGACTTCCTTGTAGAACTTGTTGATCCGGCCGAGTACGATCTTTTCGGCGATGTTTTCGGGCTTGCCCTCGTCCATGGCCTGCTGCTTGTAGATGGCTTTTTCCTTTTCCAGCACGTCTTGGGGAAGCTCCTCCGGGTAGACGGCGGTGGGATTGGCGGCGGCCACCTGCATGGCGGCGTCGTGGGCGAAGTCCTTCACGGCGTCCACGGGGTTGTCGGCCAGGACTTCCACCAGCACGCCGAGCTTGCCGTTGCTGTGCACGTAGGAGCCCACAATGCCGCCCTTGGCGATGAGCTTGGCGCTGCGGCCGGGCTGGATGTTTTCGCCCAGCGCCGCCAGCAGTCCGCTGAACTCGCCCTTGAGGCCGGTGTCGTCCAACGCGCTCTCGGCGATGGGAGCCACGCCTTCGGGCAGGGAGGCGGCGGTCTTGTCCGCGAGTTTGACCGCAAAGGCCTTGAAGTCGTCGCTCTTGGCCACGAAGTCGGTCTCGCAGCAGAACTCCACCAGCGCGGCGGTGGCTCCGTCGGCGGACTCGAACAGGCCGATGACGCCTTCGGAGGCGGCCCGGTCGGCGCGTTTGGCGGCCTTGGCCAGGCCCTTCTCGCGAAGGTAGGTGATAGCTTTTTCTTCATCCCCGCCGCATTCGGCCAGGGCTTTTTTGCAATCCATCATGCCTGCGCCGGTTTTATCGCGCAGGGCTTTGACTTGCTGTGCAGTGATCGCCATGATCATCAGCTCCTTATGGCTGTAGTGGGCTGTCGAATTACTCGGCCTCGGAGGCTTCCACCGCAGCCTCGGGAGCTTCCGCCGGAATCTCTGCTGCTGCTTCGGCCGGTTCGGTTGCTTCGGCTTGCTTTTCGGCCGCCTGCTCCTGCGCTTTGACCGCGTCCATATCCTTGTTGCGGGCGTCGCCCTCGAGGCAGGCGTCGGCGATGTGGGCCACGAACAACTTGATGGCCCGAATGGCGTCGTCGTTGCCCGGGACGATGTAGTCGATGATATCCGGATCGCAGTTGGTGTCGGTGATGGCCACCACGGGGATGCCCAGCTTCCGGCACTCCATGACCGCAATCTGCTCCCGCTTGGGATCCACGATGAACGCGGCTTCCGGCAGGGCGTCCATGTCCTTGATGCCGCCGAGGGTGTTGTTCAGTTTTTCGATTTCCCGGCCCATCATGACCACTTCCTTTTTGGGGAACTTGCTGATGGTGCCGTCCTCGAACCAGGTTTCCAGCATCTTCAGCCGGTCGATGCTCTTTTTGATGGTCTGGAAGTTGGTCAACATGCCGCCCATCCAACGATGGGTGACGTAAAACTGTCCGGCCCGCTCGGCTTCGGCCTTGACCGACTCCTGGGCTTGCCGCTTCGTGCCCACGAAAATCACCTTGCCCCCGCCGGCAACCACGTCCGAAACGAAATCGTGGGCCGTCTGGAACAGTTTCACGGTCTGCTGCAGGTCGATGATGTGGATGCCGTTGCGGGCGCCGAAGATGTAAGGACGCATCTTCGGATTCCAACGGCGGGTCTGGTGGCCGAAGTGGACGCCGGTCTCCAGCATCTGCTTCATGGTGACGTAAGCCATAAGTCCTCCGGGTTTTTTCCTCCGCTTCGGAATTGATCGCCGCCCTTCCACGATGGAAAGGAACCCAGGCGCGCCGAAGCGTGTGATTTGTAAAACAGGGTTATTTACCCTAGCTGGAGACGCAAGGCAAGCAAAAGAAAAACCGTCCGCTGCGGAAAACGGCCCCCGCGAGCGGTTACTGGAGCACGGCGGAGCCGGTCGAACCGGATTCCGAGGCCACGACGTTGATCAGCAGGCCGACGTTTTCGATCTCCACGCGAACTTCGTCCGCTTCATGGATCTGGCCGATGCCCGGCGGCGTGCCCGTGAGCACAACGTCCCCCGGCAGCAGCGTCATCACCCGGGAGATGAAGCTCACCAACTCCAAGGGAGAAAAGACCATGTCCGAGGTATTGGCGTTTTGTTTGATCTCTCCGTTGACCCGGGTGGCGATGTTCAGGGCGCCGGGGTCTCCCACTTCGGTTTCGATCCAGGGACCCACGGGACAAAACGTATCGAACCCCTTGCACCGTCCGTACTGGCCGTCGCGCTTCTGAAGGTCGCGGGCGGTGATGTCGTTGGCGCAGGCGTAGCCGAACACGCAGGCTTTGGCGTCTTCAAGGCTGGCGTTCCGGCAGCTTTGGCCGATGACAATGGCCAGTTCCCCTTCGTAATCCACTCGCGACGACATCCGGGGCAGGATGATGGGCTGTCCGTTGCCGATGACGGAGGACGGCGGTTTGAGAAAAAGCATCGGTTCTTCCGGAACAGGCAGGCCCAATTCCTCCGCATGGCCGCGGTAGTTGATGCCGATACAGACGATTTTGGTCGGCCAAACGACCGGTAACAGCTGGATTTCGCTCAGAGGGATGGGCTCGTTCAGATCAAGGTTCTTGTTTAGGCATTGGACATTTTTTTCGTCGACCAGGGAAGCGTAAAAAGTTTGATTCCTATGCCGTACACGGATGACTCGCATGACGCCTCTTTCGGTTTTGTGTTGGAACGGCAAGTTGTTTGTCGTTAGGAAACGAAATTAGCGTACCAGCCGGAAGGCTCCGGGGTCAACGTTCACTGGTGCGAAATCGGTTATTATATTGAAAACCTGCCGATGGAGGCGCCGTCAAAGTCCGATCCGGCGACCGGTCGGATCGGCAGGGAGAGCCATCCACGCCAGCCTCAGACGGTAACCAGGGTGATGATCGGCACCACCACGGGGTCGCGTCCCAGGATGCTTCGAAAATAACGCCTCAGGGCGCTGCGCGTGCGGTCCCGCAGCTTCTCCGTCTGGCCGGGAGGGGTGTCTTCGAACAGGTCCATCAGGAGGCATTTGGCGTCCTCCAACAGGTGGGAGTATTCCTGCTCGAACACCAGCCCTTTGGAGATGAGGCTCGGGCCGTCCAGGATTTCGCCGGTTTGCTCGTCCAGGACCATATGGGCAATGACAAGACCTTCCTCGGACAAAAGCTGGCGTTCGCGCAGTACGGTTTCGCCCACGTCGCCCACGCCTTTTCCGTCCACGAAGGTGGATTCGAGAGGAATCGCCTCGCCAATGGCGAGGTTGTCCGGCGTCAACAGCAGCGGCTGGCCGTCCTCCACCACGATAGCTTTGGCCGGATGCACGCCGCACTCCACGGCCAGCCGGCTGTGCTTGACCAGATGGCGGTATTCCCCGTGGATGGGCGCGAACCATTCCGGCTTCACCGCGTCCAGCATGAGGCGCAGGTCTTCGCGGTGGGCGTGCCCCGAGGCGTGGATGGCGTGCACGCGTTCGTACAGCACCTCGGCGCCCAGCTTGTAGAGCCGGTTGATGACTTTGGTGATGGCCCTGACGTTGCCCGGGATGATCCGGGAGGACATCAGCACCAGGTCGCCGGGCTTGACGGAAAGTTGCCGGTGCCGCCCTAGAGACATCCGCGTCAGCGCGGACAATGGTTCGCCCTGGGAGCCGGTGACCAGCAGAACCACCTCTTCGTCCGGCAGGCGGGCGGTTTCGTCCAGCGGCAGCAACACGCCGGATGGAACGCGCAGCTTGCCGAGGTCCCGCGCCAGGTCGATGTTGCGCTGGAGGGTCTTGCCGTTGATCGCCACTTTTCTGCCGAAGGCGGCGGCCAGGTCGATGACTTCCTGGATACGCTGGATGTGGCTGGAGAACAGCGTGACCAGGATGCGCCCGCTGGCCGAGGCGAAAATTTCCCGCAGCCGCTCCAGGATTTCGCGCTCCGTGAGTGCGAAGCCGTCGCGCTCCACGTTGGTGGAGTCGGACAGCAGCAGCCGCACGCCGGGTTCGGAAAACCGGGCGAAGGCCTCCAGGTCGGTGGCGTAGCCGTCCATGGGCTGGCGGTCCACCTTGAAGTCCCCGGTGTGGACCACGCGGCCGGACGGAGTTTCGATCCCCAGGCCGAAGCCCTCTACGATGGAGTGGCAGACCGGGAAGAAGTGGAAGGTCAGGTCGTTCACGCTGAGCGTATCCCCGCCGTGCACGGGCTTCAGCTGGACGTAGCTATCCAGCCCGTGCTCCTTGAGCTTGCTTTCCACGAGGCCGAGGGTGAAGGGAGATCCGTACACCGGGGCGTCCACATAGCGCAGCAGCCAGGGGAGGGCGCCGATGTGGTCCTCGTGCCCGTGCGTCAAGACAATGGCCTTGAGCTTGTGTTTCTGCTCCAGGATGGGTTCGAAGCTCGGAATGACGACGTCCACGCCGAGCAGGTCGTCGTCCGGGAACATGAGCCCGCAATCGACCACGACCAGCGAGTTCTCGGTGGAGAACATCATGCAGTTCATGCCGATTTCGCCAAGCCCGCCGAGAGGGGTAATGGTCAGGATCGGTTCAGTTTCCACGCCGTAACTCCTGGTAGGCTTCCTCCATGCGGCGTTGCATGTCTTCCTTGAACTGCTCCCGTTGCTTGAGCGTATAGGCGCCCGGGTCCACCGGATCCAGCACCCGGACCTTAATGATTCTTCGGCGCATGAACAGGCTCCCTTTGGGAAAGGCTTCGCCCATGCCGCATATGACGATGGGGACCACGGGGAGTTGGCACTTGAGCGCCAGAACCATGCCGCCGATCTTGAACTCCAGCAGATGGTCCAACTCCAGATTGCGGGTGCCCTCCGGGAAGATGACCGGGCAGGTCCCTTCCTGGGCCGCTTTGGCCGCCTGCTCGATGGACTTCATCCCCGCCCGGCGGTTGGACCGGTCGATGGGGATGTGTCCCGCCGCCCGCATGGCCGCGCCGAACACCGGAATTTCGAACAGGCTTTTTTTCGCCACAAAGGCGATGGGGAACTTGCGCAGCATGCTGTACAGGATGGGAATGTCCATGAGGCTTTGGTGCGTGGCCATGAAGACGCACGGACCCTGGTCCGGCAATTTGGCCAGGTCCGTTTCCATGGGGAGTCCGCACAGCCAGGCGAGGCAGACGCCCCACCACGTCCCGCCGCTCCGTGAGGACAGGCGGCGGGCGCCGAGGACGCCGCCAAGGATGGAGAGCAGGCTGAACGACAAGGTCAGCGGCGTAAAGAGGAGATAGAAGAATATGGTGCGAAACATGTTGGGTCCGGAGTTTGCTCCCTAATCAAAGTTCAGGCATGGCGCAAGGGCGGAGTTCACTGCTGGGAGAGTTGCTCGCCGGGCTCGGCCGGGGGAGCGGCTCCGTTTTGGGCGGACGTATTTGATTTTTGGGACTTCGCCTTGCCGCCTCTGCGCGGCTTGGCCAGCTTGGACACCAGTGTTTCCAGCTTGGCCGCGGCCTTGTCCGGCTCTTCGGCCTTGCCGAGCAGGTGCATTTCTCCGTCCGGGGATATCCAATGCCAGCCCCTGGGCTTTTTCAGCAGCGTCGCCCCATGGCTCTCCAGAAAGGCGTGGGCCTTGGCCTCGCCCAGGTCCTGCTCCATGAGCTCCGCCAGCTTCTGGTTTTCCAGCAACACGCATAAATGATGAAAAGTCTCGAATGCGCTATGCACGATGTCAAAAGGCGAGACGCTCATCTTCTTTTGCGCTCCGGAGAGGATGCGCTCCAGGGTGGAGAGGTCCTTTTTCAGGTTTTTGACCTCGAACAGGGCCGCCTCCCGGGCTTCTTCACTCTTGTCGTTGATGGCCTTGAACACCGCCGCCGCATCGTTGACGCTCATCTCGCCTCCTTGATGGAGTTATGTCCTTCGCACGAAACAGGCCGCATATTCCTGGTTGCCCTTGGGGCCTTTGACCTTGGACGGGACCACGCCGACCCGCTGCATGCCGCACCGGGACTGTGCGAACTCCTCGACCAGGGCCACTGCCTGGCGTTGCAACTCCTCGGAATGAACCACGCCCTTGTCGGTTTGTCCAGGCCCGAGTTCGAATTGGGGCTTGACCAGCACCACGGCCAGTGCGTCGTTTTTCATGAATTGGAGGCAGGCCGGCAGCACCTTTCGGGCTGAAATGAAAGAGACGTCCATGGTCAGCAGGTCCACGGCCTCCGGGACCAGACCCGGCTCGGCCTTGCGCATGTTCACCCGCTCCAGGCTGACGACCCGCGGGTCGTTCCGCAGTTTCTCGTGCAACAACCCGTAGCCGACGTCCACTGCGTAGACCTTGGCCGCGCCGTTTTGAAGCAGGCAGTCGGTGAAACCGCCGGTGGAGGCGCCGACGTCCAGACAGGTCTTGCCCTGGACATCCAGGTTAAAGGCCTCGATGGCCGTCTCCAGTTTGTACGCTCCCCGGCTGACGTAGCGCTCCGGGGCGACGAGGCTGAACGTTGCATTGTCGGGCGCGGGTTGGCCGGGCTTGCCGACCGGGACCGGCCCTGCGCCGGCGTCCATGAGGACCTGGCCGGCCATGATCAGCCGTTTGGCTCGCTCCCGGCTTTCAACCAGCCCCGCCTCCACCAGCGCCTGGTCCGCCCTGAGCTTCACAGGCGCTCCATTTCGTCGGGATGCATGGACGCCGCGAGAATGGCCATGAGGTCCTCCTTGTCAAGCTCCACGGGGGTCGCGTCCAACAGGGCGGGCATGGTCCACAAGGCGTTTTCGGCCAATTCCTCGATCTCGTCCTCCTGAACGCCCAGGTCCGCCAAGCCCAAGGCGCCGAGTCCGCAATCCTCCAGCATGGAGGTGAAAAGCGGGTGGAAGTCCGCCGGATCGCAACACCCGGCCGGGTCTTCGGCCGCCTGGTCCATGGCCATGGCCAGGTCGCCCATGCGCTCGGGCTCGGCTTCGGCCATGATCAGGAACCACGCCCGCGACAGGGCGATCAAGGCCGCTCCGTGGGGAGCTTCCGGGTGCAGAGCGCCCACGGCGTGGGCCAGGGAGTGCAGGCCGGTGCATCCGGCCAAGGCCTCGCAGATTCCGGCGGAGGTGGACGCCCAGGCCAGCACGGTTCGCAGCTCCAGGTTTTCCGGCTCATCCACGAGTATGGGCAACTGCCCGGCGATGAGGCTGACGGTCTCCAAGGCCAGCAAATCCGAGGCGGGCTGCCGGTTGATGGTCAGGTAGGATTCCGCGGCGTGGAAAAAGGCGTCCATTCCGGTGATGGCTGTGATCCCGGGCGGAACCGACAGCATGAGCTTGGGGTCCACGATGCTGAGCGCCGGGAAGGTGGCGTCGCAGCCCCAGCCGATTTTTTCCCTGGAGCCGGACTTGGTGACCACGAACCAGGGGTCGGCCTCGCTTCCGGTCCCCGCGGTGGTGGGAATGGCGACCATGGGCAGCGCCGGATGCTCGGGCGTAAGGCCCTTGCCCGACCCCGCGGACATGTAGTCCCACATGGCGGCGCCCTCGTTGGCCGCAAGCAACGCGATGGCCTTGGCCGCGTCCAGGGCGCTGCCGCCGCCCAGGCCCACGACGAACTGGACGCCCTTGGCGCGCGCAACGGCGGCTGCGGCCTCCACTTCGTCGGATTCGGGATTGGGACTGATTTGGTCGCAGAGGATCGAGGCCACTTGGCGCGAACCCAGCAAACTCTGCACGCGTTGATAATAACCGCACCGCATCATGGACCCGCCGTTGGTGGTGACGATCATGGCCCGGTCTCCCGCGGGCAGGCGCGGGGTGTCGGCCAGTTCGTCCAACTTGTCCAGACCGAACAGGATCGGGGTGGGCATGTACATGTTGAAGGACATGGCTTCTCCTTATTTTCGCCCAAGGGTTTGCTCCAGCGCCGTCTCCAGTTGCGAGGCGCTGAACAGATCGCGCAACACCAGCGGACGTGAGGCGTTCTTCCCGGAGGGAAAGATGGCGGCCGCGGGGATGCTCCTGCCTCCGAGACGCTCCAGAAGCCGTTGGGCTTCCGGTTGAGATTCCGTCAGATCGGCTTTGATCAATAGCAGGTCGTAGGTTTGTTGCAACCGCTGCATCCTGCGAGGGGTGTAAACGGTCTTTTCCAGCAACTTGCAGGTGGGGCACCAGTCGGCCGTGAACTCCACCAGGATGGGCGTCTCGCCCAACTCGGCCTGGAAGCTTTCCTGGTCGAATTGTCGCCACAAGTTCTGTCCCCGGGGCGGGGACAGGGCGAGCAGCAAGCCCCCGGCCACGATCGCCGCAGCCAGAAGGCGCAGGCCCGCGCGCTTGGTTGTACTGAGCGACGGGCCGGCCATACCCCAAATCCACGCGGCCAGCCCCGTGGCCCACAAAAGCGTCAAAGCGGCGATGAGCCGTTTTTCCGGCAGGATGGACATCAAATAGATGCAGGTTCCCAAAAGGAAAAAGCCCACGGCGCGCTCCAAATATTCGGTCCATGCGCCGGGTTTGGGGACGAAGCGCACCAGGCCGGGCGCCGCGGCCAGGACCAGATAGGGCGAGGCCATGCCCAGCCCGATGGCCGCAAAGACCGCCGCGATCACCACAGGCGGCTGGACGAGGGCCCAGCCCAGCACCCCGCCGAGAAAGGGACCGCTGCACGGAGTGGCCAGCAGGGTGGCCAAAAGGCCGGTGAAAAACGCCTGGGACCTGGGGCGGTCGTTGCTTGCGCGGGCGAATTTCATGTCCACCACCGGCAGATTGAAAACCCCCAGCAGGCTCAAGGACAACCCGAACACCAGGGCGGTCAGGGCCATGACCGCGCCCGACCTCTGGAAGACGGCTCCCCAACTCATGCCGGTGAATCCCAGCAGGGCGCTCAGGAATAGAAAATAGACCAATACGCCGGCCGCGAAAAAGAGGTTGTGCTCCCGGAACAACCGGCGGCGATGATGGTCCTGCTCCGCGGAGGCGCCGGCCAGCAGGGCGTTGACCTTGAGCGTCACCACGGGCAGCACGCACGGCATGGCGTTGAGGATCAATCCGGCGAGCAATCCGAAAAGCAGGGCCGGCAAAAGGCCCGTAACCTCCAGGCCGGGATGCAGATATTGCGGCGCAAGCTGCGCATTTTCCGGGTCGCTTGCGCCCGAAGATGCGCCCGTCAAGGCTTTTTCGGCCAGCCGCCGCCAGGGCTGGTCCTGGACCGAAGGAAGCTTGTCCGGAGTGAAACCCGCGCCGCTGAAAATAAGGTTTTCATCCACGGGCAGGCACCGCGTGTCGGAGCAGAGCAGCAAGGATAGCCGGGCGTTCAGGGTGAAGGGCGGCCGGACATCGGCCGGCAGGAGGATGAGCAGCGGCGTGGGGCCGTCGTAGATTTCCGAAACCGCGTCCGGATCGCTCCCCTCGGCCTTGGTTTTCCCCTCGGGATAGGCCACGGGAAGCCGAACGCCGTCGCCGAGGTTCGCCGCCAGCTCCGTGGGGCGTCCCATGTCGCCCGGGGCGTTGGAGTAGAAACTCCATCCCGGGGCCGGCGCGACGGTGAGCACAGCGAATATCCGCCCGTCTCCGGCCGCGTCTCTGGCGCGGAAAAGCCCCCACGTCGTGGACATGGGGAGCTTGTCGGCGTTTTCCTGGCAAACGGCCTCGGCCGGCGGAAAAAGCAGGCCGACCGCGAGCAGCAAGAGCATCAGAAAGGGGAATGCGCGCTTCATGGAAAGGAGTGATAAATATTTTCTTGACAAAAGGCGAGAGGGCGGATTAGACATCTCCTCTCGCGCGGGACGAAATCTCCCGACAGAGCGGGTCATTAGCTCAATTGGTAGAGCAGCGGACTCTTAATCCGTTGGTTGAAAGTTCGAGTCTTTCATGACCCACCAGAAATTAGAAGGGTTTACGGCAAACTCAGCCGTGAACCCTTTTTCTGTTTCTGGGATTTGATTTTTTGGGTCTACACCAAGAACGGGGGCCCCCCCTCCGGAAGCGCAAAAAAAATTCTTTTTTTCGAGTAGATAGGGTTTTTCCATCCCCCGACTTTTATCAGACAACTCTGGCTTTAACTACCTTTGGTTCGCCGGATGTAGACGTCGCCGGTGTGGGTGAAGAAGAGCAGCCTGCGTCCGACGGTTCCGCCCACGTCCGAGGCAGCCGCGACGAATCCTTCCCGCTCCAGGGCGGCCAGGGCCGAAGCGACGTTGTTGCGCCCCACTTCGGACACGCCGTTCTGCAAGGTGGAGGCGCCGCCGAAGACTTTCGCTTCGATGTCCATGGACCGGGCGCCCAGAACTTTCATGCGTTGCACGATTTTTTCGACCGCCGTGTCGACGTAGCGGTAGGGCGTGTACTCTTTGTCGCGCTCCCGGTACAAGCTGCTCTCCGGCAGCAGGGCGTGGAAGACGCCCCCTATGCGCGTGCTGCGGCAAAAAAAGGTCACGGAGACGCACGAGCCCAGCACCGTGCTCACGGCGGTGGGCTGTGTAAAGACGCACCCCTCGGAGATTTGGAGAAAATGGCGTCGCAGGTCCGGATGCTCCAGGAGAATATTCATCATAGTTCTTCCATTTCTCCCAGAGGATTGGCGATGAGCCCCAGATTGACGAGCGCTTCTTCCAGCGTCTGCTGCGTGTAAGGTTTGGTGAGGTATACGTCCGCTCCGCATTCGTAATGGGCCCGCATCATGTGGTCAGGATCGGTCAGGCAGGACGCCATGATGGATTTGGGCAGTTCCTCGTCGTCGAGGCCGCGCTCCCGACCAATCTCCTGTATCTTTATCAGGGCGGAGAGTCCGTCCATTACCGGCATCATGATATCCAGGACCACCACGTGATGAGGTTCGCCCGCGTCCAGGGCCTGCTGGAAAAGCTCCACCGCCTGTGCTCCGTCGACCGCCGACTCGACGCGGCCGTAATCGGCCATGATGGTTTCCAGAAACAGCCGGGCGGAAGGAGAGTCTTCAGCCACAAGTATGCGCAGCATGTCGCCTCCTGTTGCTGGCGTCCAGGGTGATATGCGCCGCCTTCTCCATAGCAGAGAAGCGCCCACCGATTCAACGGGTGATACGCCTCTTTGTTGCGCCGGAGAAGGGCTTGTTTTTGGCTCGTGGAAGAGGCTGCGAGACTTTTCGGCCTTGGCGCGGCGAGATAAGGGAAATTATTTTGAACCGGCTGCGTTTTTTTCGTCCACGGATGGTCGTGCGGGCGTTCGGAGTCCGCGCCCCGGGCGTTCGCAGCGTTCACGCCGGCGACTGCAATGACCGCTCAGAGATACCCCAGCGATTGCAACCGATTGCGAATGGCCTGATCCTCGGATTGCGATGCGCTCTGCGCAGATGGCTGCGGCCCCAAGGCTTGCTCCAGCAACAGGGCGGCGAAGTCGTCCGTGTTGTCGAAGCCGGCGCTTCGGGCCGCGGCTTCGAGTCTGGCGTAAAGAGATGCGGGCAGGCGCAGAACGGACTGCTGCGGTTTCGAATCCAGCTCCTCGGCGCGTTGACGCTGCATCGCGGGGTCCACGGCGGCGGCCATGGCCTCGACGTCCAGGCGGACGTTCAAGCCGAGCCCCTGCAGAAAATCCCGGATCGTCCCGGCCGCGCGTCTCGGGTCGCGCAGGGCCTCGCCGTGGTTGATGAACAGTCCGGCCGTGTCGGGCCGGTCCTTGATCCACTGCTCCACTTCCCGGAGGTGGGCGCGTAATAGGGTTTCCAAGTTGTGGAAGTCCGCGTCCGGCGGCGCCTCCAACCGCTCCAGCATCCGCGATTGGGAGGCTGTCACCTCCGCGAGGTCGCGGCGCATGAACAGCACCACGCAGCTCAGTCCTTCGGGAAGATACTGGAGCAGCGGGGAGACGATTTTTATCGCTTTGCCGCGGGCCTCGAACAGCCAGGAGGCGTTCTTTTCAAGACTTTTGACGCGCTCGTCCTCGAAGTAACCGCGCGAATTGTGCTCGTCGGGAGCGCGAACGCCGTCCGTGACGACGGGCAGCCCCCCGGCGCGCAGCATTTGCATGAGCATGGATGTCCCGGAGCGGGGCAGGCCGCTGGCGACGATGATCGGATTTTCCATGCGGGGAATGTATCGCATGAGCGCTTGAGAGCCAAGCGCGGGGCCACGCGTCCTTCCACGAGCCGTCCGTCGTCCGTCGCGCCTTGGTTGCGCCTCCCAGGCTGCCGAAAAGCCGACTTCCCGCACGCCGCATGTCTGTGAATCTCAAAAGAGAGCCCTCCGCTTTCGGGAGAAGCGGAGGGCGGTGGACCGCTGCAGGCCCTGGCCATGTTTTCGTCGAGAGCGCGGGCGCTTCTCCCACGTGTAGAAACGTTAGTCCGTGTTGTTCCTCGCACGTTCCAAAAGCAGGCGCACCACGTCGGCGTGGTCGACCTGCTCCACGTGGAGAAACTGCTCCACGTCGTCGGGCGAGTGAAAGGAGAGACAGCCTGAAAGCTTGTGCGCTCCGTTGGAATCGCAATGCAGGTTGGAGACCAGCATGTATTTGCCGACGCTGGTTCGGTACAGCGCCACCTCCATCCATTGGCTCAGGCGTTCGTCGGTTTCGCGTTCGCTCGCCTGGGCGAGGATTTCTCCCTGAAAGATCAGATCCTGGCGATGCCGCCTCTGCACACGGCAAGTTTGCATGTCCGCCTCCTGGATGTTTCGCTGTAGGCGAGGCGCGCCCGGGGCGGAGCGCGCCCGCCTGCATAAACGCCTGGAAAGCCGTCGGGCGATGAGGGGTATTTTGCCCCCGGCGCCGGACGCGCGTTTGTCGACCTGTGGAGCGCCGGCGAGGCGGGCGCTTGTCAAATGCAAGGGTCCACATGGGCGAACCGAACGGCGTGGACGGCTTCCCAGGGCGATTGTCGTCGACTCTTTGGGGCCATACAAAGAGCCTGCCAAGTTTATCCGGAATTGGCCGGAGCGAATTTGTTGGCAAATGCGGGATTGACCGACCGCTTGGAGTGATAGTTCCCGAAAAATAGGAATTATTTCCTAAGAAACGGGAAATGAGCGCTTCAGCCGCGACTGCGCCCGTGTTTTTTGAGCAGGCCGTAGAGGCGGGATTGGCTCAGGCCGGACACGCGCTGGGCCTGTCGCTTGTCGTTTTTGCAGGTGGCCATGAGGTGCATAAGATACTCTTTTTCCGCCGCATTCAGAGCTTGATCGCGGTAGGTTTTCCAGCCCAAACCCTCGGGAGGTGGCGGAGAGAAGCCGGCGGAGCCTTGCGCGCAGGCCTCGTCCCCGGCCGACGCGCAGGCCAGGCGGCGCCGCAGATCGGCCGGCAGGTGGGCTGAGCGCAGCTCCGGTTCGCCGGGCTCCTGGGCCGAGGCGGTTTCCAGAACGCGCACCAGCTCGCGCACGTTGCCGGGCCAGTGGTAGCGCTGCAGCAGGTCCATGAACTCCTGAGAGACGTAGGCCGGCTCCAGGCCTTGTCGGCCCCGGATGGCGGCCAAATGGTGCGCCGTCAGCTCGGGGATGTCCTCCGGGCGATCCCGCAACGGAGGCAGCCGCAAAACGGCCCCCTGGATGCGGTAGAGCAGGTCTTGCCGAAAGCGGCCCTGGCGGACCAACTCCTCCAGATCCTTGTTGCTCACGCTGACCAGGCGGAAGTTGCTGGTGTACTCTTTGCCCGAGCCGAGAGGCCGGTAGCTGTTGGACTCCAGCACGCGCAGGAAACTTTTTTGCATCTCCGGGGCCAACTCGCTGACTTCATCCAGGAAGAGGGCTCCGCCGTTTGCAAGGCGCACAAGGCCGTCCTTGTCTGCGAGGGCGCCGGTGAAGGCCCCGCGCGTGTGTCCGAAAAGCTCGCTGCCCAGCAGGCTTTCGTGGAGAGCGGCGCAGTCCACCACAACGAACGGTCCGCCGGCTCGCGGACTGTTGGCGTGCACGGCCCTGGCGAAGAGCTCCTTGCCGGTCCCCGTCTCCCCCAGGATGAGCACCGGCGCGTCTGAGGCGGCCGCCCGGGCCAGGCGTTGGAGGCAGCGTTTCAGCCATTTGCCGCCGCCGACGATTCCCGAGGCGTTCACGGGCAGCAAGGTCAGTTTCTTGTTGCGGTATTCGAGGGCCCGCAGACAGGCCAGCCGGAGGTGATGGATGGAGGCGGTCTTGACGATATAGTCCCAGGCGCCGCCTTCGATGGCCATTTGGGCGCCTTCCGTATCGCTGGAGCCGGTGATGATGATCACTTCCGGCCTTGAGGGCAGGGCCTTGAGTCCGGGCAGCAAGGTGAGCCCATTGCCGTCGGGCAACCGGACGTCGAGGAACACGAGGTCGAAGGGCGTGGATTCGGCCAGCCGGAGGCCCTGTTCGATACTTTCCGCCGTGGCGAGAGTGTGGCCTTCGCCCCGCAGGATATCTCCGAGGGACAGGCGGAAGATTTCGTCATCGTCGATGACCAGCACGCGGCTCATAGCTACCCCCGCGAGCGAATCTTCTCCAAAAGCGAGGCGGCCGTCTGATGCAGCCGGCCAAGGGTCGCGCGGCACTCTTGCTTACGGCCTTGTTCGGCCGCCAGTTGCACCCGGCGGGCGGCTTCGGTCGCATCCATGGCCCGGAGATTTCCGGCTTGTTCCGCCCAGTCGCGCGCTGCGGAGGACAAGGCCTCGAAATCGTCCGTCTCCAGGGCCTGGTCCATGGCCTGGAGCCATGCGTCGCAATTTCGTTCAAAGCGGCCGAGCAAGTCTCGAACCGTCTCGGGGTCGAATTCGGCTGCAAGTTCGTCGAGGAAATCCGCGGGGCTGTCCGCCGGCGGGGACGGGAGCTGGACGGTGGGCGTCGCGTCGGGCGTCGCGCCCACGGCTTTGGCCATGACTCGCATCAATTCGTCCACCTGGACCGGTTTGCTCAGGTATTCGTCGACGCCGGCCTCCAGAATCCGTTTGCGGTCGGACTCCATGGCGTAGGCGGTCAGCGCCACGATGGGCAGGTCGGCCGGATTGGGACCGACGCCGGATTCGCGGATGCGCCGGGTGGCTTCGAGCCCGTCCATTTCCGGCATTTGCACGTCCATGAGCACCACGTCGAAGCGTTCTTTCTCCAGGGCCTCCAAGGCCCGGACGCCGTTATCCGCTACCGTGACGCCGTGGCCTTCGCGGGTCAGCAGGTCTTCGATGAACACCTGGTTGATCAACGTGTCTTCGGCCAGCAGGATGCGCAACGTCGGGAGTTCCGGCGTCTGATCGGGGGGCTCCGGCGAAGCGTCTTCCGCTATTTCAGGATCGGGGACTTCGAATTCGGCCCGGAAAGTGAAAGTGCTGCCTTCCCCGACGGTGCTTTTCACCGTGAGGTCGCCGTGCATCAACTTGGCGAGCCTGGCGCAAATGGCCAGCCCCAGTCCGGTGCCTCCGTATCTTTTGGCGACGTAGGGTCCGGCTTGCTGGAAGGCCTCGAAAATGGCCTCCCGCTCGGCTTCTGGAATGCCCGGTCCCGTGTCGCGCACGGACAGGGCGAGCTCCACGCGTCCTTCGCGGATTTGCGAGGTCGCTTGCGCCACAATCTCCACCTCGCCGTGCTCGGTGAATTTGACGGCGTTGCTGACGAGATTGGCGAGAATTTGCCGCAACCGATCCGGATCGGTGCGGATCAGGCGGGGCGCCTCGGACGTTGTGCGGGCTCTGAGTTGCACGTCCTTGTCGTTGGCCAGGAGGTTGAAAAGTCCGATCACGTTGTCCAGCAACTCCGGCAGATCGACGTTTTCGTCGACGAGATCCAGCTTGCCGGCTTCGATGCGGGAAAAATCCAGGATGTCGTTCACGATGGTGAGCATGGAGTGGGAGGCGTCGCGCACCAGGTCCAGGTTGCGCGCAAGCTCCGGCGGCGCATCGAATCGAAGGCTTGATTCGATGATGCCGATGACGCCTTGAAGCGGGGTGCGTATCTCGTGGCTCATGTGAGCCAGGAATTTGCCTTTGGCGTCGTTGGCCGCAAGCGCTTCGTCCCGGGCCCGCTGGAGCTCCTGGGCCGCGGAGATCCGCCGCAGGTGCTGCATCATGCCTTCCATCAGCAGCATCAATTGGATGGAGTCGGTCACGTCGTAGTCGTCTTCCTTGTCCGAGACGCCGACCAGGGCGGTGACTTTTTCTCCCTCCATCACGGGAGCGGCGATCAGGCGTTCGATTGTCACATGCCCTTCGGGAAGAGCGTTGTCGCCGGGTTGGTAGTTGTTGACGATGATCGGCTCCTTGCGCCGAATGGCTTCGGCCCACAATCCTCCCTGGCCGCAATCCTGGCTTTTGGTCTTGTCCGCGATCTTGCAGTCCTCAATGGCGCCCTGGGAGAAGGCGAAGGGGGAGAAGTCTCCCGTGGCCTCGTCGCGCAGGCTCAAAAAGCCGCGTTTGCTGTTGGTCAACTGGATGGCTTTCTCCAGGGCGAAGTCGGCGATCTGCCGATGGGAGGCGTCGGTCATGCGGGCCAGGGCCACGAGGGCCTCCAGCCTGGTTTTGTGCAGCAACTGCGCTTGTTCGGCCAGGCGGGTGGTGGTGATGTCCCGGCTGAATACGGCGAGTTTCCGGTCCTCCTTGGCCTCCCGTCCCTGGATGGGAGAAAGCAGAATGTCGAAAATGCGGCCCGCCGTGACTTGTTCGAACCGCACGGGCCGGCCGTTTTGGAGCGCCTGGTCCGCTTTGGCGCGAAGTTGCTCGAAGTTTTCGGGGGGCAAAAAGTCTTTCAGAAAGCGGTGCTCCATGTCCGAAATGCGTTGCCCGTAGAACTCCGCGCCTACGGGATTGGCTGTGAGGACCAGATAGTTTTCGTCCAGCAGAAACGCGGCTTCTATGGAGGCGTTGATGAGCGCTCGGGCCGTGGCCTCGCTGGCCCGGAGCCGATCTTCCATTTTTTCCCGGATGGCCACCTGCTCCCGCAAACCGTCCAGGCTTTTGGAGAGCTTGGAGGCCATGGCGTTGAAGGCCTGGGAGGTCGTCGCCAGTTCGTCGGAGCCCTCGGCCTGGACCCGGGCTGAGAGATCGCCGTTTTGAAGGCGTTTGGCGGCCTGGGCCAGGGACTGGAGAGGTTCGATGATGCGCTGGCTTGCGAAGACGGCCAACAGCGCGGACACGCCCAGGGACAGGAACAGCGCGATGGCGGTGATGAGCGCCGCCCTGATGGCGGGCTGGAAGGCCACTGTCCAGGGCAGCTTGGCCGTGACCACGAGGCCGGCGTTCGGCTCCTTCACCTTGCGCCGGCTGGCGATGTCCAAGGCCTGAAGCAGGTTGGCTTCTGAATCGAGGGCGTGTTCGCCGCCTCCGGGCTGGAGAAAAACGAGGCCAGCCTCGTTCTCCAACATGACCTCGCCCTGGCATTGTCGACTCAAGTCCTCGAAGAGAGGGGTCAACAGTTGCAGGGGGGCGCTGCCGGCGAGATAGCCGGAGTGGCCTTCGCCCAACGGTTCCGCGATGGTGAGAACCGGGGTTCCTTCATCCATTCCCGCGGTTGCGGGCATGGCGCCGGGGGAGAGCTTGCGGGAGAGTCCTGGACCGTAGAACTTTCCTGCCTGGGCGACGACCTTGCCGTTTTCGTCGAGAATCGCCAAGCCGAAAAATTGCTGTTGCCCTGCATGAAGGAGCACCTGCAGGCTCGCGGTCCAATCGGACTCTTTCGGGGCGTCCACCGTGACCAGGCGCGCGGCCAGGCTCAACTCCCCTTTGAGGCTTGCAACGTAGGATTCGACTCGGTGTACGGCGCTGTTGGCGGCGCCGTTGAGCAAGACTTCGGCCTGGTCGTGGAGCATCACCATGCCTTGCCAGGCCAGCACCAGAGCGGTCAGCAGCAGGGGCGCTCCGGCTAGTCCGACAAAATGGGAAATGAGCCTGCCTTTAATGCTCACCGTACGTCCTTGCTTGGTTGGGCGTCATAGTTCCAAGACAAAGGGGCATAGATTTCTAATCTAAGCTTCTTGACGCTGAAGCGCAACTAAGGCGTGTTTTCAAATTATCGCAAGCAGATGGGTATGAAGCGATAGTCACCATTACCCAATAAAAATTGTCAATTTCTGGTCACGGGTGGCTAGTCGTCTGTACTCTTTGATTTTGCAGAAGAAGCACGCTACGAAATGCCGTTCTTTGTAAATGTGTTTGTCGTATTCGCGCGGGGCGAGACGACTCTTTGTGAGCGGAATAACAAGCTTCACATTCTGCCCGATGAGATGACTTATTAGGCTGTTACTGTCATAGCCCTTGTCTGCGACAACGTATTCGACCTGGAGTCCCTTGATCCTTTCCGGCGCCGGAACGCTCTCACGCGCCTGACCGCCGGTGGGTGACGAGAAACACCCGCACAACGACTTGCGGATGCTGTCGTTCAGGGAATACATCGGGAAAGAGGAGATGTCGGAGCCTGACCGGTGTGAGCCGGCGGGCGCCGCCGAGAGTGGGCTCATAAGAGTTCCGTCGGAGGCTGCGGTTCGGGAATGTTCGAATTGGGGTGTCCGGTTTAATGGGGCAACTCCAGCTGTGAAGGAGCAGCAATGGAACGAGAATATCTTGAACTGGCTGTAATGATGCCACGTTTCAGCCGCTACGGCGGGGCCGAAGGTTTTGCTTGGCGTCTTTCCGAGGCCCTGGCGCGGCGGGGCCACCGTGTGGATTTCATTTGCTCCCGATGCGAAACCGCCCCCCCTGCAGGCGTGACGCCCGTGGTGGTCGGACGCTTTGGAGGCTTGCGTTTCATTAAGGTGGCGTGGTTTGCCGCGGCCGCGGAGGTGGCTCGAAGAAAAGGCGGGTATGACGTGGTGTTCGGCTTGGGCAAGACCGTGCATCAGGATATTCTCCGTATTGGCGGCGGCCCCCTGTCCGTTTTCTGGCGGCTTTCCAAACTGGCGTGGCCGGAGGGCTTGCCTAGGACCATGAAAATGCTTTCCCGCCACCTCTCTCCGGCCAATTGGGCCATTCATTTTCTGGACAATGCTCGTATGCGCAATAGCAACAAGATCATTGCCGTATCCGATCTCGTGCGCGACTGGATCATCGAGGCCTACCCGCAGCTGAACCGGGACGACATCACGGTCATTTACAACAAGCCAGACCTGGAACGATTTTATGCGGTGGACGCGCAAACCCGTGAGGCATGGCGCAGGGAAGCGAACATCGCCCCGGGGACCATTGTCATGGCCACAGCGGCCACCAACTTTGTTCTTAAAGGCATCCGCCCGCTTCTACATGCGTTGGCCAGCTTGCCGGAGAACCATGTGCTGCACGTGGCAGGCGGGCGGAATCCCGCGAAATATCTCCGGCTCGCCAGAAGCCTCGGTGTGGAGAATCGCGTTGTCTTTTGGGGCCGGGTGGACGACATGCTGCGCTTCTACAACCGCGCGGACCTGTTCATTCTGGACACTTTCTACGATGCCTGCTCCAATGCCGTGCTGGAGGCTCTGGCCTGCGGACTCCGGGCGGTTTCCAGCGCGAACAACGGAAGCGCCCGGTTCCTCCCCCGTGAAAATCTGGTCCGGGATCCTGGTGATGTGGAAGAGCTTCGCCGCGTGCTGCGAAAGGTGCAGGCCGGGCCGGCCCCTGGCCCTTTTTCCTGGCCGGATGATGTGCTTTCCGGCTTGGAGCCTTACGTCGAGCTGGTGGAAAGATACGCTGCCCCTCGGAAAGAGTAAAGACGGTGGACAAGGGCGGGCGAACGGTAATGAGGTTCCCTTCTTCTGCAATTTGTTGTTGTGTTGCCGCCCAGAGTGATTTTTGGAGAATTCTCCACGTCGGGATGTCGCGCAAGTTTGGGAGGCGTCTTCGGATGGCCTGCCCCGCCATTCCTGGCGAGGATGGCAAAAAAAGGTTGGAGGCGTTGCCATAGCTTGTCTGAAGCGCTGTGGAGATTAATTATGAGTATGCCGTAGTTTTCAGGATACCCGGCTCACCTCCAACACTCCATCCACTTTCGTGACCTTGGAGATGGTCCGATACAGGTGGTCGGCGTCGCGAACCTCGACGGTGAACTCCATTTCCGTGAATCCGTCCACGCTGGAGGAGAAATTTCCGGAGGCGATGTTGACGTCCTGGTCGGCGAGCGTCATGCAGACCCGGGCCAGAACGCCTTTGGTGTTTTTGCACTTGAACTTGATCTTGGCCGGGTACGGATGGTCGTCCTCCTCCCCGGCCCAGGAGACGCTGATGATCCGCTCCGGTTCGAAGGTCTTGACGTTGGGGCAGTCGCTTGTGTGGATGGTGACGCCCCGGCCGCGGCTGATGTAGCCCACGATGGGATCGCCGGGCAGCGGATTGCAGCAGCCCGCAAAACGGAGCAGCACGTCGTCCACGCCCTTGATGAGCACCGCTTCGGACTTGGGCGGGGTTTTCTGGCCGTCCTTGCGCTCCTGGCGCGGCGGCTCCTCCGGCTCCTGCGGCGACTCTCCTTCGCCGCGCAGCATGTCCCACATGCGCCGGAGCACTTTGCGCGGCGTGACGCGCGAATAGCCGACGTAGGACATGAGGTCGTCGGCGCTGGTGAAGGAGAATTTTTCCGCCAGCTTGGCCATGCGCCCGTCGCGGATGAGCTTGGCGACGTTCATGTCCATGCGCCGGCCTTCCTTTTCGAGCATCTCTCGGCCCAGGGAGATGGCCTTGGCGCGCTCCTCGGTGCGAATCCATTGCTTGATCCGGGTGCGGGCCTTGGCCGTCTTGACGAACTTGAGCCAGTCCCGGCTGGGGCTGCGGTTTTTGTCCGTGAAGATCTCCACCGTGTCCCCGTTCGTGAGCGGGGTGTGCAACGGCACGAGCTTGCCGTTCACCCGCGCTCCGGAACAGTGGGTTCCCACCTCGGTGTGGATGAGAAAGGCGAAGTCCACGGGCGTGGCTCCGTCCGGCAGCTCCTTCACCTCGCCGTGCGGCGTGAACACGTAGACTTCGTCGCTGAACAGGTCGAAGCGCAGGGAGGCCATGAACTCGCGAGGGTCCTTCAGCTCCCTTTGCCAGTCCAGGATTTGGCGCAGCCAAGTGAAGCGTTGGGCGTCGCGGGAGTGTCCGTCTTTTTTGGGGCCTTCCTTGTATTGCCAATGGGCGGCCACGCCGTATTCCGCGATTTTGTGCATCTCCTCCGTGCGGATTTGTATCTCGATGCGTTCGCCCTCCGGTCCGATGACCGTGGTGTGCAGCGACTGGTACATGTTGGCTTTGGGAATGGAGATGTAGTCCTTGAACCTGCCGGGCGCCGGCATCCATTCGGCGTGGACGAGGCCGAGCACGGCGTAGCAGTCCTTCACGGCCGGCACGATGATCCGGAAGGCGATGAGGTCGTGGACCTGGTCCAGGTCCAGCCTCTGGCGGACCATTTTGCTGTAAATGGAATAGACGTTCTTGGCCCGGCCGAAGATGCGTCCTTTAATCTTGTTCTTGGCCAGCAGCTTCTCCAGCCTGGAGATGACCTGGTCGATGTACTGCTGGGAGCTCGTGAAGCGGTGGCTCACGCCGTTTTTGATCTGCTCGTAGATGTCCGGCTTGAGGTATTTGAGGCACAGGTCGTCCATCTCCAGCTTGACGTGGTGGAGCCCCAGGCGGTTGGCCAGAGGCGAATAGAGGTCCATGGTTTCTTGGGCGATGGCCCGTTGCTTGGCGGAGGACTGGTAGCCCAGGGTTCGCAGATTGTGCAACCGGTCGGCCAGCTTGACGATGAGCACGCGGATGTCCTCGGCCATGGCCAGGATCATTTTTCGGATGCTTTCGCCCTTGGCCGCCTCCTTGGAGTCGAACTCCATCAAGCTGATCTTGGTCACCCCGTCCACGATGTCGGCGACGTTCTCGCCGAAAAGCTCCTCGATTTCGTCCACCGTGGCGTGGGTGTCCTCCACGGTGTCGTGGAGCAGACCCGCGGCGATGGACGCCTCGTCCATGCGCATGTTCGCCAGGATCAGCGCCACGTTGAGGGGGTGCATGAGGTAGGGTTCGCCCGACAGGCGCACCTGTCCCTCATGGGCCTTCGCCGAAAAGATGTACGCCCGTTGGATCAGGCCAAGGTCGGGATTGTCGATGTAGGAGCCGACCTTGTCCATGATCTCGGTAATCCGGATCAAGGGGCGGGTTGTCGTGATTGCCTCTGTCGCCATTGTTTCGGTATCCACCATTCGGTGAAGTTGTAGCCAATGCCCGCGGGGGCGGGGTGAATGTTCTGGATGCGGGCCTGGACAATGGGCAGGGCGTCCGGAACGTACAAGAACACGTACGGCTGGTCTCGGTGCAGGATTTCCTGGACCTGGTCATAGATTTTTTTGCGTTTGGACTGTTCGACGGTGCGCCGGCCCTCCTCCAGGAGTTTGTCGAGTTCGGCGTTTTCGTAATCGACGAAATTGAGCCCCCCGTTTTTGGCCTTGGAGGAGTGCCATACGTCGAACAAATCCGGGTCCTGCAGGATGTTCCAGCCGAGAATGACCGCGTCGAATCTGCCTTTGTCGATGAATTCCTTGATGAAGGCGGCCCATTCGATGGTGCGCACCTGAACCTTGATCCCTACGTCGGCCAGCCGGCGCTGGATGATGGTGGCCGTCTTGATGCGCTGCGTGTTGCCCTGGTTGGTCAGGATCGTGAACGCGAAAGGCTCGCCGTTCTTGTCCCGCACGCCGTCCTTGTCCGAGTCGGTCCAGCCCGCCTCGTCGAGCAGCTCTTCGGCCTTGTCAGGATGGTATCCGTAGGGCGTCAGCTTGTCGTTGTACACCCACGTTCCGGGTTTGTACGGCCCCATGGCGGGTTGGCCCATTCCGAGCAGCACGCCCTTGACCAGCTCTTGCTTGTCGATGGCGTAGCTGAGGGCTTGGCGCACGCGCACATCCTGAAACATCGGCCGGCGAAGGTTGAAGCCCAGGTAAGTGTATCCGAAAGAGAGATATTTGTATTTGTTGTAGTTCGTTCGCCAGAAGTCGTCCTTGGTCTGGAAAAGATACTGCTGCGGCGTCAGATCCATCATGTCGAGTCCGCCGGCCTTGAGCTCCAGAAATTGAGTGGCCAGGTCGGGGATGACGCGCAGCACGACCTCGTCGATGTGCGGACGCCCCAGAAAGTAGTCCTGGTTGGCCTTGAGGACCAGTTTGTCGCCCGCATCCCACTGGGCCAGCTTGTAGGGTCCGGCGCCCAAGGGCGCGCGGGACAGGGGCGTGGCCAGCAGGTCCTGGCCCTCCAGGGCGTGTTTGGGCAGGATTTCCTGGGCCCACGTGACCAGAGCCCGCGCAAAGGGTTTGTCGTATCGGACCTCGAAAGAATAAGGCCCGGTCTTGTTGAAGGAGGATATGGCGAGAAAGTCTTCGGCGTAGGCCGTGGGCGTTTTGGGGTCGGTCATGAGCCGATAGGTGAACTCCACGTCGTCGGCGGTCAGGGGCGTTCCGTCGAACCAGCGGATGTCCTTGCGCAGCTTGAACCGCAGGAGTTGCCCTTCCTCCAGAACCTGGTAGGATTCCGCGGCCCAGGGCGTCAGTTGCAGGTCCTTGTCGTAGCGCAGCGGCGCGACGTAGATCAGCTCCGTGACCGCGTGGGACGAACCGCTCGTCGAAAGGGGAGGGATGAGGTTGTCCGGTTCCCCGAGCGTGGCCTGCACGATCCTCCCCCCGTCGACCGCGGGGCCGGGGGCTGAGGAATAGTTCGCTTCGGGTTCGCCGCCGCGCTCGCCGCCGGAGCAGGCGAGAAGCGAACACCATGCAATGACAAGAGCCAGAAAAAGGGCTCGTCGCCTCAAGTTTTCCTCCCGGGATTGGTCAATGGACGAGAATCGCAAGCAATTATATTGGGGCCAAGCGCTCCAAGTATGTCAAACCCGCAGGGAAAAGCCAAGCGCCACTTGCCTAGCCCCTGAAATTTGATTAAATGGTGCTGTTGGCGTTCCTTCGCCCCACGCGAAAAGCCGGCGTAGAGCGCAGAAAAAAACACGTGGAGCCGCGGCCCCGATGGGCCTAGTACGCATATGAGTTATTCGGAAGAGGAAAAAGTCAGGGAGCTGTTGCTCCATTTTGTCCGGAACACCGTTCCGGAATATATATTGGAAGGCGCTCAGTCCATTGTGGACTCCGGCGGCGTGCAGAAAGTGGAGCTGAAAAAGCGCGAGCAATTCTGGGATGTGGACGGCCAGGTCCAGGGCGACGACTTCCAGAATTACGCTTCGGAGCTTGGCGTCAACATTCGCGACGGATCGGTGAACTTTTACTGCAATTGTCCCGATTCGTTCACCGGCGTCTGCCGGCACGTTTCCGCCACGGCCTTGAAGCTGCTCGGCTCCCTGAGCGCGGAGTCGGAAGAGGAGGCGCCCAAGTCCCGCACGGACTGGCGCCAGGCCTTTCGTCCCTATTTCGCAACGCGGCTCGAGCCCGAGGCCGGCCAACATTACATCATCTACCGGTTCTATCCCGAACCGGGCCGCCTCCAGGTGGCCTTTTTCCGCGCCCGGCAGAACAAGTCCGGCATTTCGCAGGTGCAGAACGAGATCACCCTGGAGCAGATCATCAACAATGAAGGCTGGTGCGAAAATTCTCCCCAGCTTCCTTTCGTAGCCGAACAGATAGGGCACAACCTCGATTATTTCGGCCATCGCGTGGTGTTGCCGCCGGGGCTGCTCTCCTGGTTTTTCCGGGCGGTGCGCAGGGAGTACTACCTCTTCCACGAGGATACGGACAAGCCGTTGCGCATAGAGTCCGAGACGCTGCAGCTCAAGCTTTCCCCCCAGCTTTCCGAAGACGGGCTGTCCTTCGACATCCTGCTGGCCCGCGAGGGCAAGCCTCCGTTCTCCATTCTCGGCCAGGACATTTTCCTCTACGGCCGGCTGCCCATGTGGGTCTACTGGAAATACGGATTCTATCCGGTCCAGACCGGGCTCGATCCGGAGTTGGTCCAGGAAATGGCTTCCGAAGCGCCCATCATCCCGCATGTCGATATTTCCGAGTTCATCGACCGGGTTTGGACCCAGTTCGCCGTCTCGGACCTGCACGGCCAGGAGGACTTCCTGGAGCGCATGGGGCCCATCTTCGTGACCGCCTCCTTCGATCCGAAATTGTTCCTGGACGAGGAAGGCAGCCTGCTGACCCTCAAAATCCAGAACGTTTACGACACCGAGCACGGCGAGGTCACGCTGCCGGGTCCCAACCCCGAGCTGCAGACCGGCAGCTACCACTTCGAGGGCTCCTCCTACCTCATTCGCCGGGATCGCGAAGAGGAGGCCATGCTGTTCGCCGAATTGGCCTCCATGGGCTTCCAGCCCCGCTCCAACAGCGCCTGGTTCATGGAGCAGGAGGAGGCTATCAATTTCCTTCTGGACCACTACCCGCAGTTGGTGGAGGCCTACCGCGTCTACGGCGAAAAGAACCTCACTCGCTACAAGGTCCGGTTGTCCAAACCGAGCATCGCGGCCGAGATCAATTCGGACGAAGAGGAGAAGTGGTTCGAGCTGGACCTGAACGTTACCTACGACGACCAGAAAGTGCCCATCGAGGTCATCTGGGAGGCCTGGACCAAAGGCAAGCGCTACGTCCAGCTCAAGGACGGCTCCTACACCAGCCTGCCCGAGCCCTGGCTGCGCCGCCTGGGCCAGACGCTCAAAACCCTTGGCTTCGATCCCGAAAAGCCGCCCAAGAAGCAGTTCCAACAGTACGAAATTCCCGTTCTGGACCGTCTGCTGGACGACATTCCCGACGCCAAGACCGACGACTACTTCGTCAAGCTTCGCGAGAAAATCAGCAGCTTTCGCCAGATCAAGGACGTGGGCCAGCCCGAAGGGGTCAACGCCACGTTGCGGCCGTACCAGGTTCAGGGGCTGTCGTACCTCAACTTCCTGCGCGATTACGGCTTCGGCGGCATCCTGGCCGACGAAATGGGCCTGGGAAAGACCATCCAGACCCTCTCGTTCATCCAGCATTGCATTTCGCGGGGCGCCAAAGGGCCCAACCTGATCATCGTGCCCACCTCGGTGCTGCCCAACTGGGACCGCGAGGCGGCGAAGTTCACGCCCAGTCTTTCACGGCTGATCATCTACGGCTCCCGGCGCGAGGACCTGTTCCGGAAAATCAAGAGTTCGGATTTGGTCGTCACCACCTACGCGCTGCTGCGCCGCGACCTGGAGGAGTTGCTCAAGTACTCCTACAATCTGGTTATTCTGGACGAGGCCCAGAACATCAAGAACCCCAACACCATCACGGCCAAGTCCGTGCGCCGGCTGGACGCGGGCATGCGGCTGTGCCTGTCGGGCACGCCCATCGAGAACAACCTGTTCGAGCTGTGGTCCTTGTTCGAATTTCTCATGCCGGGCTTTCTGGGCTCCCAGCACACCTTC
Source organism: Desulfovibrionales bacterium (assembly GCA_030156255.1). Classification (GTDB taxonomy): domain Bacteria; phylum Desulfobacterota; class Desulfovibrionia; order Desulfovibrionales; family Desulfovibrionaceae; genus JASGMV01. Next base: position 16,670 of record JASGMV010000009.1, on the reverse strand, counting down.
CAGCGGGGCATCGTCAAGCCCATCAAGGACGGAGACGACGAGACCCTGGAGCTCTTGCGCAACCGGGTCAAGCCGTTCATCCTGCGCCGCACCAAGAAGGAAGTGGCCAAGGACCTGCCGCCCAAGATCGAGACCGTCCATTACTGCGACCTCATCGACGAACAGCGCGAGTTGTACAACGCCCTGGCCTCCAAGCTCAAAGAGCAGGTTCTCAAGACCGTGGAGGAGAAGGGCATGGCCAAGTCCCAGATGTCCATTCTGGACGCCTTGCTCAAACTGCGCCAGATATGCTGCCACCCGCGGCTTTTGAAACTGGACATGCCCGGTGTGGAGACCAATCTGCCCTCGGGCAAGTTCGACGCCTTCAAAGACCTGGTCACGGACATCGTGGAAGGCGGGCACAAGGTGCTGGTGTTCTCGCAGTTCGTGCAGATGCTGCACGTGATCCGCTCCTGGCTGTCCATCAAGGACATTCCCTTCGCCTATCTGGACGGCTCCAGCAAGGACCGCTTCGAGCAGGTGGACCGCTTCAACGAGAACCCGGACATTCCCATCTTCCTCATCTCCCTTAAGGCCGGCGGCACCGGCCTGAACCTGACCTCGGCCGACTACGTGATCCACTACGACCCGTGGTGGAACCCGGCCGTGGAGAACCAGGCCACGGACCGCACCCACCGCATCGGCCAGAAACGGCAGGTCTTCGCCTACAAGATGATCTGCCAGAACACGGTGGAGGAGAAGATTCTGAAGCTGCAGGAGCAGAAGAAGGACGTGGCCGAGGCGATCATTCCGGGCCAGCCGGCTCTCAAGTCCCTGACCCGCGAGGACCTGGAAATGTTGTTCGAGGTTTAGAACGGTTCAACTTGGAAAAAGTTTTAGCGTGATATGCTCTAACTCGCGCCCTTGAACGCGGTTTCAGACGCGGGCGCTTAGCCAAGGAGACTTCCCCTGCGCTCCTGCGCCCTGCTGTTTGATTCTTTCTATTGAGACGCAGCGAAAGGCGTCCGACCTGTCGTCCCAGGCCGGACGCCTTCTCTTGTTTATCGAGGACGCGTACGCCCACTCTGTTTGCTCCGATCCTTCATATCGATAATGCGTCATTTCCCCATATAAGGCTTAGGCTGCGCTCGATGGACGCGTTTGCTTAACAACCTGTCGGCGATTCGTCATCGGGACGTGACGACCAGCTTGCCGAGTCCTGGCAAGGTGCCTTTGTCGAAAGCCCGCCACAGGCCGTTTCGTCCACGGCAACACGCAATCAAGCCGCCTTTGGTAGAAACGTACGGAGGCTTTTCATATATGAGTAAGTATGCGCCAATCGTAATCTTTCGTAAATCCATGCAGATTCTCGTCGATGTCCTGATCATTTACATCATCGTGGTCATGGCTCTGGGACTCTGCAAGACCATATATGGCGCTCGGATGCTGTTCGGCAGCGAACCCATGGGCGCCGCCTTCACCAGGGTCATCACCGACATTCTGACTTTTCTGGTCATCATCGAACTGTTCCGCAGCTTTGTGGAGTACTTCGAAACCCACCGTTTCCGGCTGCACGCGCTCATCACGCCCGCCTTGGTTTTCGTACTGCGGGAGCTCATCGTGGCGCTTTTCAACCACCAGATGAACGCGGTGCTGCTCATGGCTTTTGGCGTGCTCATCCTGGCTTTGGGCCTCGTGCGCGCGCTGGCGGTTCACTTCTCGCCGGCGGACGACCAGGAGCGGCGGCCCGAGGAGTGCAGGACCGAAAAAGAGCCGGACCCCCAGCCCGCCGGCGGCCGCTCCCGCGGGGCTTGCCTCGGCCGGTCGACTGCGCCATCATGGGACCATGCCTCGCCAACCACCGGCGCTGGGCGCCGCCTCCTTGCTTTTGCAGGCCGTTTTGGCTGTAGCCGACGACTTCGCCGCCATTCTTGCGTGCTGCCTCAAATGCTCCTTGGCGGCCGCCGTAACCCAGATGTTGGCCGCGGCGGCCGTACGGAGTTTCAGCGGCGTCGGGCTTGGCGCATTGGTTCAGGCCGTGGCGCTTTTGGCGTTTATCCCGCCCGTGTTGTTAGGAATGCGGGCTCGCCGCACGGGTGACGGGCGATGGGGCGGCTGCGGCGTGCTGGCCGTGTTCAGTCCACGCGGGGCGCGCATGTTTTTCGATCTGCTGTGCGTGTTTCTGCTCGCCCTGCTGGCCGGCGGATTGGTCCACGTTCTGCTGGCGCGCTTCGGCGTTCGAATGGAGCTTTTGGCGCATGTTGCGGCCGCTGCTTCCGTGTTTCTGACGTTTCCCGGGCAGATGACCAACGCTTTGGTGATAGGCGCCGCCGGGCCTCGCATCGGGCGCGTCAGCCTGGGCGTGCGGCTGCATGCGGCCGCGGCCGCCGCCGCACTGGCCGCGCCGGCGGTTGCGGTGCAAAAAGCGCTGGCCGAGGCCGCATCGCACGCCATGCCCGTGGTTGAAGCGGCGATCCGGCTCGGATCGCTGGTTTCGGTTTGCCTGTGCTGCGCGTTGTTGTACGGCCTGTTGTTGGCCCTGGAGCAGACTTCCCGGCCGAGAGCAGGTTGACTTTGAAAGCGTCGGACTGTGCTCGGCAAGGGGGCGGGCAACCTTTGCGTGAGATGTTTGCGGGCTGGCTTGGGTCCGTCGTTAAACAGGCGCTGCAAGCGGAAAATGTTTCAGGGAGAAACTTCCTACAGCAGCAAGCTCAGCAGAACGGCGGCCAGGAGCGAAGGCAGCAGATTGGACAGTCGGATGGTCAAGAGCCCCAGCATGTCGAAGGCGATGCCCATGATGAGCACGCCCCCCACCGCCGTGATCTGGGCGATGAGTTGGTCCGTGAAAAAGGGCTGGAGCGCGCCGGCCAGCAGGGTCAGGCCGACCTGATAGACGAGAACCGGCGCGAAGGCGAAGAGCACGCCAATGCCCATGGTGGAGGCCAGGGGGATGGAAATGAAGCCGTCGAGCATGGCCTTGGTGAAAAGCAGGCTCGGATCGCCCCGCAGTCCTTCGTCAAAGGCTCCGATAATGGCCATGGAGCCGATGCAGTACATGAGCGATGCGGAGACGAACCCGTCGGTGAAGGAGCCGTCCGAGGACCTGGCGAGCTTTTTCACGCGTTGCGCCAAACGCTCCAACAGCGCGTCGATCCGCACGATTTCTCCGAACATTCCGCCAAGAATCAGGCTGAAGATGACGAGCAGCGGCTCGGTCATCTTGAAGGCCATCTGCAGTCCGATGACCATCACGCACAACCCGAGCGCCTGGTAGATCAAGATGCGCATGCGCTCCGGGAAGCGGTCGCGCAGCGAAAGACCGACGACGCTCCCGACGATGATGGCCCCGGCGTTGACCAGCGAGCCGACAGGCAACATGGCGAACTCCTGCTTGTTTGCACAGAGGGATATGCAAGGGAAAATCCTTGGAAACGGGATTTCCCCCCTGAAGACTCATACAAAAATGTCTGTTGCAGGGATGGGCTATCAGGTCCGAATGCGAAGCGCAAGAAAAAGCCAAATCCTGCATGCGCACCCAATGTGCAAGAATTCGGCCTTTCCGCAGCAAAGAAACGTCGTCAGTTTTCGTTGGGGGTTGAGAACCTCGAACCCAGCACGTTCAAAGTGGATTGGGTCACGGTGAAGGCGTTCGGGTCCAGATCGTAGATGATCTCCTCCAACTGCTTGAGCTTCATGGTGTGGATAGCGATGAGCAGCACCTTTCGCGCATCGCCGGTGTAGGCGCTTTGTCCGTTGAGCATGGTGCAACCGATGTGCAGGCGGCTCGACGCCTCTTTGGCGATGGCTTCGGGCGTATCCGAAACGACCAGCACGAGCTTGCGCTGGTTCAGCAGGCCGAGGCAGCGCTCCATGACCATGGAGGCGGCGCAAAAGGCGAACAGGGAGTACAACACGGCCTGATGCTCCCAAAAGGCCAGGCCGACGGCGAAGATGCCCACCGTGGAAACGATGTTGAAGCCGCCCATGGAGATGTTGAACTTGCGGTGGAGCAGAACGGCGAGGATGTCGAATCCGCCCAGAGAGCCCAGGGAGTTGAGCGCCACGCCCCAGCCGACGCCCATCAAAGCGCCGCAGGTCAGCACCGCGGTCCACGGGTCCTGGATGGGCGCCGTGTAGTGGATGCACTGCATGGCCGCGATGGTGCAGACCATGCCGTACAGGCTGTACCAGAAGAAGCGGCGGCTGACGAAAACATAACCCACCACATAGAGCGGCAGGTTGAACAGCAGCACCCATTGCGGGGCGTCGAGTCCCCCGAAGAGATAGTAGCACAACAGCCCGAGCCCCGAGGCTCCGCCGGTGATGAGTCCGTGGGGGATGGCGATGGCGTTCAGAGCCAGGGCGTAAATGACCGCCCCCACGGTGAGCAGCATCAGGTTCCACGCCGTGGAGCGGGTCAGGGCGCCCATCCGGCTGCGCTGGCTGCGCGCGGCGTCGAAAGGAACCAGCCATTCCGGCAGTCCGCCGCCGGACAGACTGAGGCCGGGGGCGGGCAGAGCGGCCTGATGGTAGGCCGTGGCGCTTTTGGCGGGCTGCTGGGAAACCGAAGCGGACATTGCTGCTCTCCTGAAAAGATACATGCATTCGAAGCAAGGGCCACCCCCTCAGCAAAGAATAGTCCAAACTTATCTTGTTAATTTTATTAAGTATTACAAATAGAGTGTTTGTGAATACAAGAACCGTGGGTTCCGTTTTTTATCCGGGCGCGTTGTGAAGCCGGAAGATGGACGCCTTTGCATCGGAACCCGAAAGTCCGATTTTTAATAATCAGAATCTCCAGTTCTTGCCGGGGGTTGCGTCGTTTGATTGAAAGAGCGGGCATGACAGGCCGCCATATTTTTCGTATGCTCGTCCTCCTGAAGATTCGTTTTTGAAAAAGTCAATGGAGTCAGGTAGATGCGGAGCCTTTTGTTGGCGAGCGACGTGGACCGGGATTTGGCCGCTGTCCATCGTTTTTTTTCGCACGACTATCAACTGACCAGCGTGCGAAACGCCGAGGCCTTTCTGAGCGCCTTGGGCGCGAAGCGTCCCGACCTGGCGTTTATCGACGTGCGCCTTGCGGGGGCGGGGCGCGGGACCGAAGGGTTCGGGCCTTTTCTGAAGCGATGCGGCGAGCAAAGCCCCGCAACGCCGGTCTTCGCGCTGTGCCCGGCGGACATGACGGCCTTGGGCGTCGCCGCGGTGCAGTCCGGCGCCAGCGATTATCTGACCTGGCCTTTGACCGCCGAAGAGGTGGACCATGTGGCCCAGGTGGTCAAAGATCAGCAACGGCTGCGGGGAGAACTGGCCTACTGGCGCGAAGGGACGTGGCGCGGCGAGGTGGAGGAGACGGAGCGAACCCGCTCTCCGGCCATGGCCGCCGTGTTCGACAAGGCCCGGAGGGCGGCGCCCACCCGGACCACGGTGCTGTTGACGGGAGAGACCGGCGTCGGCAAGACCGCCCTGGCCCGGGTCATTCATTTGCGCTCCGACAGGTCGCGCGGACCTTTCATCAGCGTCAACTGCGGGGCCTTGCCCGAGAATTTGCTGGAAAGCGAGCTCTTCGGCCACGAGAAGGGGGCGTTCACCGGAGCGACGCGCCGGAAGCTGGGCAAGTTTGAGATCGCCCAGGGCGGGACGATTCTGCTGGACGAGGTCGGGGCCATCCCCCCGGCGGCCCAGGTCAAGTTGCTGGGCGTTCTGCAGGACCGCGTCATGCAGCGCGTGGGCGGCGAAACGGATATCGCCGTGGACGTCCGGGTGCTGGCGGCTACGAACGAAGACCTGGAGGACGCTTGCCGGGAAGGCCGTTTTCGCCGGGACCTCTATTATAGGTTGAACGTCTTTCCCATCCGCATACCGCCGTTGCGGGAGCGCGCTGAGGACCTGGAGAGCATCAGCCGGACCATCCTGAACCGGCTGGCGGCGCGGGGGTACGGCGTCTTCGAGGGGTTGGCCCCCGAGGTGCTGGAGGCGTTTCGGCGCTACGATTGGCCGGGCAACGTCCGCGAGTTGGAGAATCTCCTGGAGCGCGCGGTCATTCTGGAGAATTCGGACCTGTTGACGCCCGAGAGCTTTCCCGCCGACATCTTTGACGCCGCGAAAACTCCGGACGGATTCTCCATCGACGCGGACTGGACCTTGGCCGAAGCCCGCGCCCGATGCGTGGAGGAGGTGGAGCGCGCCTACCTGCGCAAAGTGTTGGCGGAGCATCGGGGCCGGATCGACCATACGGCCCGGGCCGCGGGGATCAGCACCCGGCAGCTGCACAAAATGATGGCCCGCTACGGGCTGCGCAAAGAGGATTTTAAGCGACAGCCGTAACGGGCGAGCAGAGCGGTCGGCGGGAGGTTGTGGTGTGATGCTCCTCTTCGAAGTATAAGCGACGTTGGCTCATCATCGTTTTCGACTTGTCGTTCATCGATATCGGCTTGCAGTTCATCGACTGGGCTTACGAGACGCAGTTTTTCCAAAACGATAGTTTTTCGGAGCACACCTAGGTGCTCTACGCCATGTACTTGGCGTAGAGCACCTGGCTTTGTCCCAATTATGCGACGAGCATCGCCAGGGAACTGCTGGATATGCGCCTGAGCGACATTCGTGACTGCGCCGAAATGTTCAACTTTTTTCTGATCGCCGTGCTGTTGCATGGTTTGGTCATCTGGCTGGCGCTGGCCTTTTAAGGCACGGGACGCGGGCGCCGAAGCGGCGTTTTTGGATACAGTTACGCCTTTTTTCGAGACGATAGTTTGGATAGCTGGGCGGCTTCCGTCGTATGGGCAAGCGGAAATTGCTTCGAGGGAGCGGTTTGGCGTTCAGCCGGTCGTGCGGGCCATGACGCGGTTGTAGGCGGCCATGATCGGCTCCACCTGGGACAGGCTGTCGAAGACGGTCCGGGCGACTTCGCTGGGGCGCTGGCCTTCAAATTCCTTGAGCCCCTTGCGCAGGCTGTCCGCCGCGTAGGACTCCATGTTGACCAGCAGCGCCTGGCGCAGCCGCTCCATATCGTAATAGGGCTCGCCGTCGTCCTTGATCCAGCGAAACAGTTCGTCCAGCGAGGCGCGATGGAACTCCCTGCATTTATGCAGGAAGTCCTTGTCCACAAGCATTTCGGGCGAATCGCTTTCCTCAGGGGCGGTGTCGAATTTTTCGACGATCTTCGGCGCGGTGGGCATGTCCAGGATGTTGAGTTTGGCGGCGAGCTCCTCCAAATGCTTTTCCTCGTCCGGGTGGGAAGCCCGCAGGGCCTTGAGCAGGCTGTCGTCCCTGGCCTTGAGCAGGGCGATGAGCATGGGATCCACTTCCCCGGGGGTCACGATCTGGCGCAGAATCCTGCGCAGCCCGCCGATCAGCCGCGCCGCCTTGGTCTTGGCCTCTTTGGACAGGAAGGTGTTGTTGAGGAACACAAGCGTTTTGCCGGCCGAGGTCAAGACGTCCTCCAACTCCAACTGCTCCGTAAGAAGTTTGCCGAGATACTGGAGGTCCCAGCGGATTTTTTTCAAATTCATGGCCGGGAGGGGCTCCAGGAAAATGTCCTTGAGTTCCTGCAGCCGGTCCTCGGAAATGGCGTCCAATTGCCGATGTATTTTTTCCACGCGCTTGCGTACGGCCATCTCGTCCTCCAGGGCGTCCGCCTGGCAGAGACGGGCCAATCCGGAGAGCGCGTCGGCCATGGCCGCCACGGTGGGCTCGTCGCCCCCGCGAAGCGGCGAACCTCGGCCCCTGGTGTAAACGCCCAAACATATATCGAAAAATATCAAAAGATTACGTATGTTTTCCTGGATGGAGTCCGTGTGGTCGCGCAGAAACTCCGGCCCCAGACCCAGCGCGTGGGCGAGGTTGTTCAGTTTCACGCGCACGGCGTTGAGGGTGTCCATGGGCAGCTGCGAACTGAGCTCCCGCCAGGCGGCGGCGCCCTTATCCCATAAATATCGCATGCTGACGGTCCGGCGGGTGGATGCCGGGTCCAGGACTTCCGCCAGGGTGTGGACGATGTCGCCTTCGTGCTGTTTTGCTTGCAGCACGTAGCGTCCGTGGTCGCCGAGCACGAGTTGGGCTCCCGGGCGAAGCCCCCAAGCCATGAGCGTCTCCGGTCCCAGCGGCAGGTTGCCGGCGAATTTCAGGTGCTTGCGGACGGGCGCGTTGATGTGCAGCGCGCCCTTGAGCTGTTTGACCGGCGATTCGGAAATTCCGAGCATGTCCAAGAGCAGGTGCAGGTCGCCTTCGATGGTCAATGGCGTCGCAATACGGTGCCGTTTGGCCGAGCAGACGAGTTCTCCGTGGATGGTGTGGATTTCCGGCGGCGGACAGGGCTCGGCGCCCGCTTGGAAAACAAGGTCGGACAACCAGACGCCGTTGCGGTAGGGGATGCGCCCGGCGATACGGGTCACAGGGTCCTGGCCCAACCGGTTGCGGGGGCTGATGCGGTCCAGAAAATTGCGCCAGCGGCTCACGTTTTGTCTGGTGTTGGGGATATCCACGTCCGACAGGAAAGGAAGGATGATCTCCTGTTGGGAAAGCTTGACGCCGGCGATGAATTTTTTCTCAAACGCCTTGTGCGTGTCCTGAACGAGGACGGCCATGTGTTCGGCGAAGTCTTCCTCCCGACCTCCCTGCACATGCTCGAAGACGCGGCGCACTTTGGGAGAATGCGCCGCTTCGGGCGTCTCCAGCAGGATGTGCACACCGAGCACGACCACTTGGCGCAGCTTTCGCGCCGCTTCATCCCGCCCATCTTGTTCGATGGAGCGGTCGTAATAGTCGTAGAGAAGCTTGTTCGCCTTGTCCATGGCCCTGTGAGATCGTTGCGTCTGTTTCATGCGTGGTGCGACAAAGAATAATATCGAAGCAAGAATAGGCTACGGATTCGGAAAATGCAACGGCTTTCCTGCCGTCCCCTGGCGAGACCTCCTCATTTGTCGGCCGGCGCGCGAATGGCCGATGAAGCCCGGTGGGCGGAATTTTTCTCGACCGCAGTTGTTCATGCAACGCGATGCCTCGGCCCCGCCGCAAAAAAACGCAGCGGCCGGAGGTGCGTACCCCCTTGAAGGCGCCCGCATGCATTGCGATGCGGAGCGCGGGGTCGTTTTTGAGGTTTGCCGCTTGTTGGGGCGGCCAATTCTGATTATCATCCGAAAAAGCGGGTCGGAAAAGACCCGGCGGAGGAATCGGTCATGCGAAAGGTTGTGCTTTTGTTGGCGGGGGCGCTTTGTGTTTGGTCCTTAAGCGGCTGCGTCGCGGGGGCTTCGCTGACTCCCGGCCAGGTCTGGGCGCGCTGTATGAGCTCTGACTACGAAAAGGATGATACGTGCGCGTGGAAAAACGAAATTTGCGATGCGTACAGGGAGTTGCTGCAGCAGGAGTACGCCGACGCCCAAACCTGCCGTAGCGCCTGCTACGACGTGCAGACGCATTATATCAGAGAGACCGGGGCCTATGGCTGCGCCAAGATTTTCAGCTACGGCTCCAGCTATTGCGCCCAGGCGTGCACCTATAACTATCCGAAAGATGAAGCTTCGCCGCCTGCGCAATAGCCAAGGCGTCGGGTGATGAAAACAGCTGGCGCCGTCGCGACGGGCCGTCAACCAGAGACGTCCTGTTTTCCAGCGACGGGCTCCCAAGACGGTGCAATCTCGAACTGCGTCCCGCCGGTCAGGCGATGCTCGCCGCCGTCATGAACGTCGCCAAGCGTTCTGCGTACGGGGGATGGCCGAAAAAGGCAGAGCCCGACACGAAGATGGTCGCGCCCAGGTCGGCCAGCTCCTTGATGTTTTCGGGACTGACGCCGCCGTCCACCTGAATGCGCGCATTGCTTCCGCTTTCCTGGATCATCTGGGCCAGCCGGCGGATTTTGTCCTTGGTGAAGGGCAAAAACGACTGCCCGCCGAACCCGGGGTTTACGGACATGATCAGCACCATATCCAGCTCCGGCAGCAGGTGCTCCAGCATGCACAGCGGGGTATGCGGGTTGAGGGCCACGGCGCATTGGGCGCCGAGCCGTCTGATTTCCGCGACGCAGCGCTCCAGGTGCGTCACGGCCTCGGCGTGCACGCACAGAAGGTCCGCCCCGGCGTCGATGAATTCGGCGAGATAGCGGTCCGGCTCCTGGATCATCAGGTGCACGTCGAAGAACAGCTTGGAATGCTTGCGTAACGCCTTGACGACCGGCGGGCCGAAGGTGATGTTCGGTACAAAGCGGCCGTCCATGACGTCCCAATGCACCCACTCGAGCCCGGCCTCCTCCAGGGCGGCCAGCTCCTCGGCGAGCCGGCCGAAGTCCGAGGACAGCAGCGAGGGCGAGAGGATGATCTTGTTTTCTATCATGGCGCCGGCCTCCGTTTATAGCATTGTTGCATCATGACCGCATGCTGTGGTTTTGATTGAGCGCATAAGGCAAAAATGCGGTTTCGCTTTGTGCGGCGCAGCGCTTCGTATTTCCAGCGCTGCTTCAAATCGCGGCCTTTGAAACGGCGTTGAGCTAATCGTAGTCGATGGAGCTGATGGCCATAAGTTTTTCGAAATTGTGCCGGGTCTTGATTTCCCGGTACGCGCCGGTCTTGCCGCGGATGACCATGGAGTAGGTCTCGGCGCCGTGGCCGGTGAACTGTACGCCTTTCAGGAAGGTTCCGCCGGAAATGCCCGTGGCGGCGAAGAACGTGTCGTCGCTGGCCACCAGGTCCTCCGTGCGCAAGACGCGTTTCAGGTCGTAGCCCGCGTTGATCACGTTGCGACGCTCTTCCTCGCTCTGGGGATCGAGGTAACCCTGCATCTCTCCGCCCAGGCCGCGAATGGCCGCGGCCGAAAGCACGCCCTCCGGCGTGCCGCCGGTTCCGATCATCATGTCCACGGTGTTGGTCACGGCCATCAACGAACCGGCTACGTCGCCGTCCGTGTGTAGCTGGATGCGCGCGCCGGCCTTGCGGATTTCCTGGATCAGGCCTTGGTGGCGCGGTTTGTCCAGAACAAAGACCACAAGGTCGTCCACGTCTTTGTCCAGCGCGGCGGCCGTCTTCTTCAGGTTGTCCTCGACCGGCGCCATGATGTCCACGGCGTCCTTGGCCTGGGGGGGGACCACCAGCTTGCGCATGTAAAAGCACGGGCCTGGATCGTACATGGTCCCCCGCGGGGCCAAAGCCACCACGGAAATGGCGTTGGGGCGGCCGAAGGCCAGTAGCTTGGTGCCCTCCACAGGGTCTACGGCCACGTCAAATCCGGGGCCCTTGCCGTCGCCCACGGCCTCTCCGTTGAAAAGCATGGGCGCCCTGTCCTTCTCGCCTTCGCCGATGACCACCACGCCGCTCATGTTCATGGCGTTGAAACTGGTGCGCATGGCCTCCACCGCCGCGCCGTCCGCGCGTTTGCCGTCGCCTTTGCCGAGCCAGCGGGCCGACGCCATGGCCGCGGACTCCGTTACCCGCAAAAGGTCGAGAGCCAGGTTCCGTTGAGGGGCTTCCTGCGGCATGATCACTCCTGAGGTATAAGCTGTAGAAAGGAATATTGCTGCCGGTTCCTGCAGCGTTTCCGTCGGTGGCGAGGCTTATAGCATGAGGCCGGCCGATGGTCGAGAGGCGGCCGGCCCGTATTTCGAGGGGGGAAGGAAGAAAAGGATTGCGTCGGCCAAGCGTCGTTCAAGCATCATACGCTTGAAATGCTTGTTTCACGGCAAGGAGTTGCGGGGGAATCCTTGCCGAGCAGTCGATTTTTTCGCAGTTAACTTGATCTAGGCGAAGGACAATAATCCGAGCAGCATGCCGTCGATGGTTTGGCCGATGCGCATCCAGCCGTCGTCGCCGTTTGCCTCCAGACCCGCAAAGCGCATTGTCCTTCCGCAATGGAGCACCAGATAGCTCGCAGCGGCGGTCAACACCGCCTGGGCCGCCTCCATATCCACCTTCAAGGCGTCTTCGCCCGCGGATGGCTGCAGCATGCTGAGAATCTGGAGAGCCGTTCGATCTCTTGCGGCCCCCAACGCCGATGTGAGTTCATTGCGCTCCACGAGCTCCCACGCCAGAATTTCCCGGGCGACCGGCCGGTTTCTGAGCGCCTGGAGGAAGTTGCGCGCCAGCAGACAGGCCTTGTCGCGGGCCGGCAGCCGGGCGAAACCCGTGGGGTCGCCGGCGGTCAGTTCGATAAGATCCGGCCAGAGGTTCTCCCTTTGTCCAAAAGCCGCCAACAATTCCTGCATCCCACCGAAATAGCGGTAGATAAGCACCTTGTCCACACCGGCTTCGCGCGCCACGGCGTTGACGCCTACGGCGGAAAATCCGTCCCGAACCAACACGCGGCCCAAGGCTTCGAGCAGGTTGTCACGGGTTGCAAGGCGGCCGAGGCGTTTGCTTTTGGCGGGAGATTTTTTCATGGAGCGTCTCCTTGTGAGTAATTATTGTCACTCTAGAGAGACTTTGTCAAGATCGAAGAATCTCTTGTCCGGGCTTTACCATTCGCGTCGGAACGGGGTATGGTGCAGCGCGTCGCCTACTTGGCTGGATGCGCCTCACGGCGGGCCTGGGAGTCCGCGCAGAGCGTGCAGAAAGTGTCGAGCGGCGGCAGGGGGAAAATCGATTGCGCCGGTTATGGATTACCGCGATTGCAGGGCTCTGCCTGCTGATCATCACCGCTTGCGGTTTGCTGCCTACGGCTCAGCGCAACGACAAGCTCGGCGTCATCCTTTCCCGTGAGGACGCTCCGGGGTCCGCGGCCCATGACGTGCTTGCGGGCCTGCGCGCAGGGACCGACCTTCCGCTTGTGTTGAAAACGGACGGTGGGAGTCCGGAGCAGGCCGCGGCCGCAGCCCGGGAGCTGGCTGCGGATCCGGACGTGTTGGCTGTGGTGGCGGCCACGGACTACGCCTGCCGCGCCGCGGCGGCGACGGTGTTGGACAAGGCGGGCCTCGTCATGCTTTCGGCCTCCGGATTTTCAGCTCCGGAGGAAGGCGCGCCGGGCAGGACGTTCAGTATGACGCCCGGGGCGCGGAGGATGGCCTTCGCCGCAGCTCGCTACGCGAGTTCCGCCTTGGGAGCGTCGCGTGTCCTGGTCGCTACAGCCGCGGCCTCTCCGTGGCCGCAGCTTGGCCATCTGTTTCTGGATGAGGCGGCCAAGGCCGGCCTCGCCGTGGATGGGGCTTGCCTGGGCGTGTCTGCGGCCGAGGAGTTGAGCGGCTGCGCAGCTCGGCGCATTGAGAAAGCCGAAGAACCGGCGAACGCGGTCGTCTGCTTCGGGCCTTACGACGAGTCCTTTGAGCTCGCAAGAGACCTGCGCCGCCGCGGCTTTTCCCAAAACGTCGTAGCCGTGGGCGACGGGCTGTCCCTCCGGACGGAGGCGGGGCTTGAGGGCGTGTACGAATCCGCAGCATTTCTTTGGGACATGGCGCCGTTGGCGTCCACCGCGTTTTACAACTCCTTTCTCCAACGGTTCGGCGCGCCTCCCAGTCCCGCCGCAGCGTTGGGACGCGACGCCGGCTGGCTTCTTCAGCGCGCCGTCGACACCCAGGGCCCGGACCGGGAGCGGGTGCGCTCCTTCCTGGTGGAGTTGGCTCGCCGTCCCGAGCCTCTCATGGGCGTTACGGGGCCGTTGGCTTTTGAACCCTCGGGGGATGCGAGGCGCAGGATATTGTTCGCTTCATCCGGAGAAACCGGGCTTCGGCCGGCCATGCTCCAGCTTCCCTCCCCCTGGAGCGGGAAATTTTCGGATGCGGGCGCAGCCCAACCGGGCGGTATGGCGCATGCGGTCCGCATCAAGGTGGAGCCCAAGCGCATCAGCCAAGTGAACCCGGCCCGCGGAACGTTCCGGGCTGAGGTCTTGATTCGCCTTATGTGGGCGGGCGATGCTCCGGTGCAGGCGCTGACGCTCGAACCGTCGGGTATTTCCCTGATCCATGCAGGCGCGACGCTGTCCCGGAGCAGGGAGAACGCAGTGAGCTCGCGCACCATTCTTGTGGATAGGGAGTTCCCCTTGATCTGGCCCGGTTTTTTGCCGCTTGGCGAACCGGCGGCGCTGCCGTTGACGGTCGCCTGTTCGCCGTCGGCCGCTTCGGAGCTGGCTGTTGTTCTCATGGGAGAAACCAGGGAAGAGGCCTCCATGGACGCCGCGGGTTATCGGGCGATGGGCTCGGTGAGTCGCTCGGGATACGAGCCCCTGGCGTCGGACGGCGAAGGCCCCCGGCTGTTGGAGCGTTTTGAAGCGAGCCGGCTCGTCATGGTTCGCCCCTTGCTTCGCGGGCGCCTGCTGGGATTTTGGCTGCCCGTTACCTTGCCGCTTCTGCTTGGCCTGGGAGCCTTGCTGGGGCCGGCCAACTGGCGCAAGGCCCGGTTGCTCCAAAGCCATCTGTCTCTGGTCGTATTGCTGGCGGTCCAGGTCTGGTGCTGCGCGAGGTGGAGTGCTGAAATCGGCTATCCGTACGGCTGGGTGTTTTTTGCTTTGGCCGACGTCGGGCTCGTCGTGTCCGTGATTCTGTGCTGGCTGGGCGTAGGGCCGCACTCAGAGAACAGCCGCCTGGCGCGGCGGGCGGATTTTCTGGGCCGATGGCTGGTTGCGCCCGTTGTGATCATGCTTTGGGCCGGGTTTTCGGCCTATCTGTGGTGAGGGCGGCCGAGTCCTGAAAGAGGCCTCTCAGGACTTTGTCGTTTCGGCGTCGAACATGGACAGGGCCAGTTGCTTTTCTCTTTCGAGCCGGTTCTGCACGCTACGGCGCACAATGGACGTGGAGCCTCCGAATTGTCCCTTGCGTTCGTCGTAGACCGAGTCAATGACGCTGCGCAAGGCGGTGTTGATGATTTTGCCGCCGGGCAGGGAATCCAGAGCCCGTTCGAAGATGCGCGCCGCGCCCGTTGACCCGTGCTGGACGGCGGTGCTGAACAAGACTTCCTGAATGGCGCCCGGCAAACTGGAGACGTCAAGGCCGGTGGTGGAGCGGATTTTGTCCAGGGCCGTGGCGTAATGGGTGCGGGCGATGAAATCGTGCTGCAGTTTTTCAAAGGCTTCCGGCGCCTCGGAGGCGATGCCCCGCCAGGCCTCGGGCATGGCGCCCTGGGTGGACCCGGTGTCGGCCGGGCCGGCCAGCCGGAGCCTGCTGGCCCACTCCGGGGCCTTTTGGTCCAGGAATTCCAAGAAGTTGTCCATCACACCCAGCTTGGAGGATATTTGGTAGGAGCCGTAGGAGGTTCCTCCCATGCGGTCGTAGCCGATTTCGGCGACGCCGCGTTTGCCGGATTCGAATGCGGCGGAAAGCTCGCCGCTCACGCTTGGAGCCGCTTCGCTCCGGGCGAGGGCCGTGGGCGCGGGATTCGGAGAGGGCGGGCGCGAATCCGATTCGGGGCGAATGGTCTCGGGGGCGGAGGACGGCGGGGCGGGGGCGGCTTTGCCGGTCTGCTCCGGCGGGGTCACGGCCCGGCGGATGACGGAAGGAAATTCATTGTCGGACTCGGCGAGTTGGGCCGGCGGCTCCGGGAATTCTGGCAGCGCTTGAGCTGCGCCGGGCGCCTGCTGCGGCGCTGTGGGGAAAGAAGGAAGCGCCTGCGACGGATCGCCCAGCCTGGCCGCCGCGGCGAAGGCCTTCATGGCGCGGTTGAACGTGGAGGGGGCAACCGTTTGCCCAAGGCCTCCCTGGGTGTTGAAGCCCTGCGCGCCGTGGTTTTGGCTTTCCGAAACGTTGGACAACGCGACCATGACGTCCAGGAGCATGGAGTTTTGAAAAATGTTGTTTTCGAAGCTCGCGGCGAGATCGGCGGGGCTGGCTGCGGCGCCGGCTCCGAATATGTCCGCGCCTTGCATGAGCTGCGAGTCGAGCATGTTGGAGAGCAGCTCGGCCTGGAATTTCCCGTTGGGCCCTCCTTCGACCTGGTCCGCTCCTTCGGTCTTCGCCATGGACTGCACGGCTTGCAGTCCTTTGGTGAGCATTCCTCCGGAATCGGCTCCGGGGGCGAGAAGCGTTTGCAGCAGATTGGCGTCGAGCAGCATGCGACAGGATCCTTCCCTAAGGGTTTGCCCTGGTTATGCAAAAGCTGCTCCATCCAGCCAATGGATTGAAATATATTGCAAAAGATAAATGCTCGAAAGATGGCGTCGGAAAACGGACGGAAGGTGGAGAACCGGACCTGCGTGGCCAAGCCCGTCCGTGACCCTGCATGTAGACTGGTCGTCCGATCCGGGGGGCGGTAGGGACGGCCTCGTTTGCATGTTGTGTTGGCGCGGCGGACCAACAATTCTCACGGCAGGTCCAGTCCATGTTCTTCATACGCCGGAGTGACCACTCAGTCAACAGGATGCGGTAGATGGCTTCCTGAATAATATATTGAAATTAATCGATAAAAATTGTTTAATGCGTTCAGGCGGCGATCTTTTCCGGAAGGCTTTGCGTTGCCTGGAGCATGGCAATGTCGGGCGAGAAAAACGATATTCTTTCCTGTTGTAATCTTGACAGTTGGGTTTTGGGGGAGTAGAAACTCTCTTCCCGAGCGGGAATAACTCAGTGGTAGAGTGCAACCTTGCCAAGGTTGAAGTCGCGGGTTCAAATCCCGTTTCCCGCTCCAGCATTCGGCGGCATAGCCAAGTGGTAAGGCAGAGGTCTGCAAAACCTCCATTCTCCGGTTCAAATGCGGATGCCGCCTCCATCTGCGGGAATAACTCAGTGGTAGAGTGCAACCTTGCCAAGGTTGAAGTCGAGGGTTCAAATCCCGTGTCCCGCTCCAGGCGTC
>JASGMV010000054.1 GCA_030156255.1 Desulfovibrionales bacterium | reverse complement strand
TAGACGGAAAAGCGTCTGTTTTCGGTTCACGGCCTATTCCCCCCCCATAAAAAGTTTTGGGGAAAGGGGATGGGAGTCCTGGGAAGGGGCGCCTGGAGCGAAGGAGCAGCCATGGCGTGGAGCGGGGAGTTTCTCGCCGCCGTCAAGCGGCAGCAGCGCACGGTCGGCCAGTTAGGCCGGCTGCGCCATGCTCCGCCGCAAAGCCTGCTGTTGGAAGGCGGCTGCGCCGCGGACCGCCGGGCCTTGGCCCTGTATTGGGCGGCGGCTCTCAATTGCGGCTCCGCCGATCCTCCATGCCTGAACTGCCAGACCTGCGGACAGATCGCGGACATGGTGCACCTCGATCTGGTCGCGCTGGACGGAGCGTCCGACACCATCAAGATCGACCAGGTGCGAGAACTGCGGCCGGTCTGGGGACAGCCCCCCCGCGGCGGCGGGGTGCGCGTCACCATACTCTTCGAGGCCCAGAATTTGACCACCGAGGCGGCGAACGCCCTCTTGAAGTCGCTGGAGGAGCCGCGCCCGGGCAATGCCTTCGTACTGCTTGCGCCGCAGCGCGAGCGTCTGCTGCCGACGCTCGTCTCCCGAAGTTTCACCCTGGGCCTGGCCTGGCCCGGCCGGCCGGAGGCTTCCGAGGATGTCCTGGAGTGGCTGGACGCCCTGCTGTCGTTCTGGGAAACAGGGCGCGGCTGGTTCGACCGCACTCTGGCCAAGGGCGCGTTGAGCCCGGAGCAGGCAGGCCGATTGCTTGTTTCCTGCCAGGGAGCGCTGGCCGGCGCCCTGGCGGGCGAGGCCGGCGGCGCCGCGGGGAAGCTTGCGAACGCGTTTTCTTTGGAAAAGCTGCGCCGACTGCATCTGGCCCTGGAGGAGGCCCAGGAAGCCTTGGGCTACCGGGCCGCGCCGGCTTTGGTTTTCGACTGGCTGGCCGCGAGCATGCGCCGGCCGGGATAATCTGCCCCTACCTGCACTTCCCCGCTGCGCGCATGGCGCGCCTGCAGACGGCGAAAAGCGCCGCGGTCGGCGCTTTTTTGCAGGAGCGCGCCGCGTCCCTCGCCGGCGCAACCCGATTCACCGACGGCTGCGGACCTTACAGGGTGTCGCGGTGGATGTCCGCGCACAGAATCCGTTTTTTCCCCGTACAGTCGGTGTACACGATGGACACCGTGATGCAGCTGTTGCCTGTCGCCATGGAGATGTAGCATTCCGTGGTGTAGCAAGAGAGCCCGGCCTTGAGCGGCAAAAAGTATTCCTTGAGGGAATGGTCCGTGCCCTTGCAGGCCGGCTCGTAGAGCAAGCGCACGGCTTGAGCCAGTTTCTCGGGGCTGCAGATGGTGGAGCTGATCTGTATGCCCGCCATGTCCAGCACGTACAGGCATTCGAGGAAAGGAGATTTGGTGATGAGCTCGGACAACGCCAGGTCCACCATTTCGCTCGGCGTGTGGGAGAGCTGTTCGCAAATGGCTTTGGCCAGGGCTCGGTCGGCTTTGGACTGCAGCTTGCGGGCGTTGATTTTCTCCACGGTGTGGCTTTTGAACGCCGCGGCCACGGCGTCGATGGGCTCGCGCACATCGGCGGGATGCTTGTCCGCAGGTTGGGGATAGCCGAAATAGTAGCCTTGAAAAATATCCACGCCCATTTCCATGAGGGTGACGACTTCGGGGACGCATTCGACGCCTTCCCCCAGAGCCATGGCGCCGATCTTGCCAGCCATGCGCACAAGCGAGCGGGTGATTTCCCTTTGGTGGAAGAGGTCGTGGATTCCTTTGACCAGGGAGCGGTCGATCTTGATGATGTGCGGCTTGATGGCGGGGATGCGGTCCAGATTGGAATGCCCCGCGCCCACGTCGTCCAAGGCGATGAGAAAGCCCTTCTTCTTGTATTCTTTGACAAATTCGAAAAGTGAATGTGTGTCGGCGGCTCGGGATTCTATAATTTCGATGATGACGTTGCCCGGCGGCACGCCGAACTGCTTGGCGAGGTTCACGACATGTCCCGAATTGAGCGTCGACGCGGAGATGATGGAGGCGTCGACGTTGATGGACAGCATGAGGTGCCGGTGCTTTCTGAAGATGGGAGCAAAGGCCTCGAAGGCCTTTTTCCGGCAGAGTCGGTCGAGGGCCAAGCGCGTTTCGAAATCCCGCGCAAGGGAAAAGAGCAGGCCCGGAGGCAGAAGAAGAGAGGCTTCGGGGAGCACTCCCCGCACAAGAGCCTCCATTCCGAACACCGCTTTTCGCTTGGCGGACACCAGAGGTTGCAGGAAGCTTACCAATGATTCGTCATGAAGGAGCCGGGGCAGGTCCAGGTCGAGCATGAGCGGCTGAGTCATGGTGCGCGGGGGGGGTAGAAGGTTGAAAAAGGGCGGCGCCAGGGCGCCGCCCTTTATTTGCAGAACTCTGCTAGAGGTTTTCTTCTCCAGTGCGAATCCGGACGGCTTTGGCGATGTCCTGCACGAAGACCATGCCGTCGCCTTCCTTGCCGGTTTGAGCTGCGGACTTGACGGATTCGATGACCGTATCCACCAACTCGTCCTTGATTCCTATTTCGATCCTGATTTTTTTCAACAGGTTCATTTCCATGACCACGCCGCGGTAGGTCTCGGTGAAGCCCTTCTGGCGGCCGCAACCAAGGATGTTGGTCACGGACATGGAGTAGATCCCCTTGGAGTAGAGGGCCTGCTTCACGGCGTTGAGCTTCTCAGGCCTGATGTATACGATGACCAATTTCATGCGATATCCCTCCTTGCCCTACTCGTTGGTAAAGATCTGGAAGCCGTTGTAGGACTCCATGTTGTGTTCGCTGAGGTCCAGGCCCTTGAGTTCTTCTTCCTCCGTGACGCGCACGCCGACGATGGCCTTGACGATGGAGAAGACGATGAAGCCGGCGCCAAAGGCCCAGATGAAGACTGAGGCCACGCCGATGGCCTGGACACCGAGAAGGCCCATGCCGCCGCCGTAGAACAGACCGCCGGCGCCGTCGTTGAGCTCTGGATGGGTAAACAGGCCGGCGGCCAACGTTCCCCAGGCGCCGTTGACGCCGTGGACGGAGACCGCGCCGACAGGATCGTCGACTTTGAGGACCTTGTCAATGAATTCGATGGCGAAGACCACGAGCACGCCGGCGACGAGACCGATGATGATGCTGGCGCCGGGGGTTACCGTGGCGCAGGGCGAGGTGATGGCCACCAGTCCGGCCAGGCAGCCGTTGAGCGACATGGAGATGTCGGACTTGCCGTAGCGCAGCCAGGAGGCGAGCAGGGCCGTCAACGTTCCGCCGCAGGCGGCCAGCGAGGTGTTCATGGCGATCAGGCCGATGGAGCTGTCCGCCGTGGTGGTGGAGCCGGGGTTGAATCCGAACCAGCCGAACCAGAGAATGAACACGCCCAGCGCGGCCAAGGGGATGTTGTGCCCGGGAATGGCCCTGGGCTGACCGTCGGAACTGTATTTGCCGATACGGGGGCCGACCACGATGGCGCCGGCCAGAGCGACCCAGCCGCCCACGGAGTGGACCACGGTGGAGCCGGCGAAGTCGATGAAGCCCAGGCCTTCAAGCCAACCTGCGCCCGGATCGCCGAGCCAGAGGGAGCCCCAGGCCCAGTGCCCGGAAATCGGGTAGACGATTCCGGTGACGATCATGGTGATGATGATGTACGACGAGAATTTCATGCGTTCGGCGATGCCGCCGGAAACGATGGTGGCCGCGGTGGCCGCGAAGACCGACTGGAAGAACCAGAAGGTGTAGGTCCACATGTCGCCGGTGACGCTGTCGCTGGCGATCATGAAGCCGGACGTGCCGATGAATCCTCCGGCGTCCAGACCGAACATGAGCGCAAAGCCGAACAGGAAAAAGATGATGGAGCCGGCGGCGAAGTCCAGGAAGTTCTTCATGATGATGTTGCCGGCGCTTTTGGCGCGGACAAACCCGGCTTCAACACAAGCAAAACCGGCCTGCATGAACATGACCAGAATTGCGGCGATCAGGGTCCACAAAGTATTGGCGTTGTCCTGGGACAAAAACGGCAGCTCTTCGACCACGATCTCCTGCGCGGAGGCGATCGAAGGCGCCAAGACAAGCACCGAAACAAGCGCCGAAGCCAGGATGGCGGCGCCAGGAAGACGCCGAGAGCCGGCGCCATAACCGAGACAGGATTTCCAAGACATACAATTTCCTCCTTGGGGGTTGGCGAATGACGACTGAGGCCGGGAAAGCAACAAGGGCGCCACCTCTACAATATGTTGAAATTATTAAAAAATATTATGAGGCAAGAATTTAAAAAACTCCGAATTTGTTTTTTTTATAACAAATATGTCAGGCAAAAATGAGCATGGTTGATAAAAATGTTATAATGCAGAAAAAATGGTAAAATGAGTGCGAATTAACAATAATGTGATGTGCGCCGAGCTCCCTTTTGCGCCATTTTCCCCTTGACCTTTGCAGTGGATCTCCGGTATGACCGCCACATGAACTTTCCCCAAGCCAACGCCATCTTTAGCAGCTATTACTGGTATTACTGGTATTTCCGCGGCCGCGGCCAGGGGGATGGTCTGTTCGTGTAGTCCACGAGCGACAAACAACGCCTCCGATCAGGGCCGCGGCGAGAGCCGGCGGCCCTTTTTGTTTGATGCGGTCCCGGCTCTGCGGGACTGGCGGGGCAAAAGCGGGAGGCAACCATGCATATCGGCAAAGCAATCCGACTTGAGAGAATCTTCAACCGTGAAACCCAAAGAACCATCATCGTGCCCCTGGACCACGGCGTGTCCGTCGGACCCATCTATGGGTTGGTGGACATGAAGAAGACGGTCGACGACGTCGTCCAGGGCGGCGCCAACGCGGTGCTCATGCACAAGGGCCTGGTGCGCTGCGGGCACCGGCAACGCGGCCGGGACGTTGGCTTGGTCATCCATCTTTCGGCCAGCACGTCCTTGTCTCCCACGCCCAACCACAAGGTGCTGGTTTCCGGGGTGGAGGACGCCATTCGCCTCGGCGCGGACGCGGTTTCGGTCCACGTCAATCTGGGCGACCCCTCCGAGTCGGTGATGCTGCAGGACCTGGGGCGGATTTCCTCCGAGGCGGGCAATTGGGGCATTCCTGTGCTCGCCATGGTCTACGCCAGGGGGCCGAAGATCGAAAACGAGTTCGACCCCGAGATCGTGGCGCATTGCGCCCGGGCAGGCGAAGAGCTGGGCGCCGACGTGGTCAAGGTGCCGTACACCGGGGACCCCGAGTCCTTCTCCAGGGTCGTGGACGGCTGCTGCGTTCCCGTGGTGATTGCGGGAGGGCCCAAAATGAACAGCACCCGGGATTTCTTGCAGGTGGTTCAGGAGTCGTGCGAGGCGGGAGGGGCCGGATTGTCCGTGGGCAGGAACATCTTCCAGCACGAGGACCCCACGGCCCTTGTCCGGGCGCTGGACGCCATTGTCCACCATGACGTCCCCGCCGAAGAGGCTGCAACCATGTTGGCGCAATAGCCCAGCTTGCGCCTCTCGGCTTGATGACATAAAGGATGGAGCCATGAAGAGCATACTGTTTCAAGCAACGCCGTTCGACAAAAAATTGGTGACGCTGGCCTTGGAGTCCGGCGTGGACGCAATCGTCGCCGAGGCCGCCGACCACGAGCGCATCGCCGCGCTGGGGCGGGTGGCGCTGATTGCTCCCGAGGACTTCACGCGGATCGAACTGGCCTCCAAGGACGACGAGGAGCGGGCCGTGGCCGCCGGGCGCGCCGGGGAGCGCGTGTTGCTGGCCAAGGGATATGAGATCATTCCCGTGGAGAACATTCTGGCGCAGTTGGACGAACTGGCCCTGGAGGTGGACAGTCTGGACTCCGCCAAAGTCGCGGCCGGCGTCCTGGAGCGGGGCGCTTCCCATCTGGTGGTGCTGCCCGAGGCCGCGGCGGATTTGAAGGCCATTGTGGCCGAGCTGAAGCTTTCCCAGGGGACGATGCCCCTGTCCAAGGCCGTGGTGACCAAGGTGGAGTCTGCGGGTCTGGGGCATCGGGTCTGCGTGGACACCACGTCCGTCCTCAAGCGGGGCCAGGGTATGTTGGTGGGCAACTCCAGCGCGTTTACGTTTTTGGTGCACGCGGAGACGGAGTCCAA
This sequence comes from Desulfovibrionales bacterium, assembly GCA_030156255.1. Classification (GTDB taxonomy): domain Bacteria; phylum Desulfobacterota; class Desulfovibrionia; order Desulfovibrionales; family Desulfovibrionaceae; genus JASGMV01. The sequence continues at coordinate 20,865 of JASGMV010000054.1, read as the reverse complement.
CCCTTACGTGGCCGCGCGGCCGTTCCGGATCAACGCCGGGGCGGTGCACGCCTACGCCGCCATGCCCCAAGACAAGACGGCCTATCTGGAGGAGCTGTCCTCCGGCCGCGAGGTGTTGATCGTCAACCACGACGGCGCGTCGTCTCTGGCCACGGTGGGCCGGTCCAAGGTGGAGGTTCGCCCCATGCTGCTCATCGAGGCCGAGGCGGACGGCGCCAAGGGCGCGGTTTTCTTGCAGAACGCCGAGACCATTCGGTTGGTGCGGCCCGGCGGCGATCCCGTCAGCGTCGTCTCCCTCAAGCCGGGGGACGAAATCCTGTGCCGGCTGGACAGCGCGGGCCGGCATTTCGGCATGAAAATCAAAGAAGACATCACCGAGGGCTAGCGCCCGCGCATCGGTGAGAAAAGGATAGGGACATGGCGTCTATGGAGCAGCGCCTCGGAGAGTTGCGGGAGGACATCGACCGGATTGATCGGGAGCTTTTGCAACTGCTCAACAAGCGGGCCGACATCTCGCTGGAGGTGGGGCGCATCAAGGCCGAGGACCGTACGCAGGTTTACAAGCCCTTCCGGGAGCAGGAAGTGCTGCGCCGGCTGGCGGACATGAATTCGGGCCCGTTGCCGGAGAAGCACCTCAAGGCCATCTACCGGGAGATTTTGTCCTCGTCCCGCCGGCTGCAACGGCCCGAACGGCTGGTGTACCTCGGGCCTGAGGGCACCTTTTCCTATTTTGTCGGCCTGCAGACCATGGGACGCTCCGTGGACATGCTGCCCAAGAACAATTTCGACGACATCTTCACCGCCGTCTCCACCGGCGAGGCCGATCTCGGCCTGGTTCCCCTGGAGAACTCGATTCGCGGCTCCGTGGGCCGGAATCTCGACCTGTTCATGCAGTATCCGGTGCATATCCAGGCCGAGGCCTTTGCGCGGGTTTCCATCTCCCTCTTGTCCACGGCTCCGTCCATGGCGGACATCTCGAAGGTCTACTCCCATCCCAAGGCGCTGGAGCAGTGCGAGCTGTGGCTCAAGAAGAACCTGCCGGGAGCCAGGGTCATTCCGGCCGACTCCACGGCCGCGGCCGCGCGCCTGGTGGCGGACAATCCCGATTCCGCGGCGGTGGGGCACGTCCGTTTGGCGGACATGTACGGGCTGCGGATCCTGGCCGAGCACCTGGAGGATTTGCCGGACAACTGGACCCGTTTTTTGATCATCGGGTCCGAACCGTGTTCCGAAGGCGTGCGGGACAAGACGTCCATCCTGTTTTCCACTGCAGACAGGCCGGGAGCCCTGGCCAAGGTTCTGCAGATCCTGGCCTCGGGATCGATCAATTTGACAAAACTGGAGTCGCGTCCCATGCAGGCCGAAAAATGGCGGTACGTATTTTTCGCCGACCTGCAATGCGATTTGTCCGGGCGGGAATATTCCACGGTCTTGGATGCGCTGCGCCAGGAATGCAACACGCTGCGCGTCTTGGGCAGCTACCCTTCGGGGCTGCAGCTGGAAACTCAACGGTAAGGACGGGAGTGTCGGACCATGGCTTTGACGCAACCCATTTTTCTCAAAGCGCCGGCCTCCAAGTCGGTGTCGCACCGGGCGCTCATCGCCGCGGCGTTGGCGCCGGGCAAGAGCCTGCTGAAGAACGTACTGGACAGCCGGGACACGCTGTGCACCATGAGCTGCCTGGCCGAAGGCGGCGCCACCTTCAGCGAGGGTGAGGAAATTCGGGTGTACGGCATGGCGCAGGGGCCGCTTGGCGGCGAAGACGGACCCGTTTACCTCAACGTGGAGGAGTCCGGGACCACGTGCCGGCTGATCACGGCCGTGGCCGCTGCGGGCGTGGGATCGTTTCGGGTCTTCGGCAAGGGGCGCATGCACGACAGGCCCATCAAGGACCTGGCCGGCGCCTTGGAGAGCCAGGGCGTCCATTTCCAATGGGAGGAGAAACCGGGCTATCCGCCGTTCGTCATGGAGACCGAGGGCCTGCCCGGAGGCAAGCTGCGCATTTCCATGGACGAGAGCAGCCAATATCTGTCCGGCCTGCTTTTGGCCGCGCCGCTCGCGGCCAAGCCCACGGCCGTCATGGTGGGCGGGTCCAAGGTGGTTTCCTGGCCGTACGTCAGCCTGACCCTTCAGGTCATGGAGGCGTTCGGCGTCAAGGTTCAGGTGCAGACCTATGACGGCGAAGCCTGGAGCGACGCCGATTACCGGAAGTTGACGCTGGTGGCGCCGGGCAAGGTCCGGTTCATCGTCCGCCCCAAGGAGTACACCCCCCGCGAATATGAGGTCGAGGGCGACTACTCCAACGCTTCCTATCTGTTGGCGGCCGGCGCCATCGGCTCGCGTCCGGTCTGTGTGGGAGGGTTGGACCCGGAGTCCCTGCAGGGCGATCGAAAGATTTTGGACATCCTGGACTTGATGGGCGCCGGAGTGGATATCGAGGACGGCGGCGTCACGATTTCTCCCGGCTCCGGCCTGCACGGCGTGGAGCTGGACATGGCCGATTGCCCGGACCTTGTCCCCACGGTGGGTGTTCTGGCCGCTCTCGCCGAGGGCGAGACGCGCATCACGGGCGTGGCCCATCTGCGGCTCAAGGAGTCGGACCGGCTGGAAGGCGTCGCCGCCGAGCTGCGCCGGGTGGGCGCGCATGTTGAAACCACGGAAGATGGTATGGTCGTCGATCCGTCCGGCGCGTCCCGCGACGGCAAGCATCGTTTTTTGACCTACGACGACCATCGCATGGCCATGAGCATGTCCTTGTTCCGTTTGGCCGGGATCGGCGTCAAACTGGACAACCCGGACTGCGTGGCCAAATCCTATCCCGGATTCTGGGAGGATTGGAAGATTCTGGCCGTCGGCGCATTGCGGGGGGGCAAATGATCGAGCGCGTCGCCGTCATCGGCGCCCGCGGGCAGATGGGCGGTCTGATTATGGATCGTTGCCGCCTGGCCGGGGTGGAGAGCCGGGGACTCGACCGTCCCCTGACCGGCGATGCTTTGCGCCGCGCCTTCGACGGCGCGGACCTGGCCGTGGTCAGCGTTCCGCTGTGGTCCATGGAGGAGGTGCTGCGGATGACGGCGCCGCTGCTGGATCAAAAGACTATCCTGGCCGACGTCTGCTCGGTGAAGGTGCATCCCCTGCAACAGATGCTGGCCGTTTACGGCGGACCCGTGGTGGGGACGCATCCCTTGTTCGGTCCGGTGATCCCCGAGGGCTTCGAGCCCCGGGTGGCGGTGACGCCGGGGCGCGTTGACCAGGCCGCCGGCCTTGTGTCGGATTTTTTCAAGGCGCTGGGATTTTTTCCCTTCATGACCACGGCCGAGGAGCATGACGAGGCCGTGGCCAAGATTCAGGGCCTGAACTTCTCCACGACCGTGGCCTATCTGGCCTGCCTGGCCAGGACGCCGGGCGTGGACCGGTTCTTGACGCCGTCCTTCGAGCGCCGGTTGGAGGCGGCCCGCAAAATGTTGACCATGGATAAGGATCTTTTCGTGGCCTTGTCCGAGGCCAACCCGTACAGCCAGGACGCGGTGCGTCATTTTGGCGAGTACCTGGACATCGCCGCGGGCGGAGATTTGGATTTGCTGGCCGAAATGGCTGGCTGGTGGTGGCGTACGGACGATAGAGGGAGCGCGTAACAACGTTAATGCAGTGTTTTGTCAAAAGGCCGCGCTCCCTCGGGGATCGCGGCTTTTTTTACGGCGGCGACCCCCTGAAGCGGACCGGGGACGAAACCGAAACACAGGAGAGTGTATGGAACCCATCACGTTGCGACAACACGGGGTCTGGCTGCCAGCCGACATCCAGACGCCCATCAGCCTGTACCTCGGGCTGGTCGGCGATGCGGAGGGCGTGCTGCTGGAAAGCGCCGAAGTCGATGGGCGCTGGGGTCGGTACAGCTTTATCGGCTGGGACCCGAGGCTGGCCCTGCGCCAGGACCAGGGCCGGCTGGCCGTGGACGTGCGCGATGATCGGCTGGCCCCCCTGGCCGCGTTGGACGGTTCGGAGTTTCTGCCCGGCCTGAAGGAGGCGCTGCGGCTTTTGGACGTCAAGGCGCCCGAAGGCCAGGAAAAGCTGCCGGCCGCCACCCGGGCGCTTTTCGGGACCTTGGGATTCGGATTGGCCAGCCATTTCGAGCCCAAGCTGGCCCCGCTCATGGACCCGGCCGACGCCGAAGCCTGCTTGATCCTGCCGGGCCGGCTGATCCTTTTCGACCATCTGAAGCACCAGTGCTGCCTGTTGAGCCTGGAGCCGGCGGAGCTTCCGAGTCTGGACCACAACCGCATGTCCCGGCGCATGGGCCGCACCGCTTTGGGCGAGATCACGGCCGATCCGGGGCGGGAGGAATATTGCTCGGCCGTGTCCAAGGCGAGGGAAATGATCACTCAGGGCGAGGCCATTCAGGTGGTGCTCTCCACCCGGTTCGAGGCGTCCTTCGAGGGCGAGCCCTTTGACGCCTACCGCCGGCTGCGCCAGGTGAACCCCTCGCCGTTCATGTTCTACATGCGTCTGCCCGGCGAGACGCTGCTGGGGTCCTCGCCCGAATTGCTGGTGCAAAGCGAGCAGGGCCGCATCGAGGTCCGGCCCATCGCCGGAACTCGTCCCCGCGGCAAGAACGAGGCCGAGGACAAGGCGTTGACCGAAGAGCTGCTGGCCGACCCCAAGGAGCGCGCCGAGCACGTGATGCTGGTGGACCTGGGCCGCAACGACCTGGGCCGCATGGCCGAGGCCGGCACGGTGGAGGTCGTGCGTTTCATGCAGCCGGAGTACTTCTCCCACGTCATTCACCTGACGTCCTACGTGGAGGCCGACCTGCGCGAAGGCCTCGACGCCGTGGACGTGCTGGCGGCTTCGTTTCCTGCCGGGACGGTGAGCGGAGCGCCCAAAATTAGGGCCATGGAAATCATCGCCGAGCTGGAGGGCCGCAAACGCGGGCCTTACGCCGGAGCCATCGGCTGGCTCGGAGTGGGCGACAACCGCGCCAACGTGGAGACCGGAATCACCATCCGGTCCATGTGGATCAAGGACGGCGTCTGCCGCTGGCAGGCCGGGGCCGGAATCGTTTACGACTCCCAGCCGGAAAAAGAATGGCTGGAATGCAACAACAAGGCCCGGGTGCTCAAGGAAATCCTTTCGGCCGAGGAGGACGGCGATGTTCTTGCTTATCGATAATTACGACTCCTTCACGTTCAATTTGGTGCAGGAGTTTCAAAAAATGGGCGCTGATCCCTTGGTGCTGCGCAACAGCGATCCCAAGGTCATGGAATTGGCGAGGGACCCCTCGCTGGAGCGCGTCTGCATCTCCCCTGGACCGGGCAGGCCGGAGGCCGCCGGGCTGTGCCTGGAGTTTCTGGCCGCGGCGCCGCACTCCATTCCCGTGCTGGGCGTGTGTCTGGGGCATCAGACCCTCGGCTGCTTCGCCGGCGCTCCCGTGGAAGTCGCCGGGCGCATCATGCACGGCAAGACCTCCATGGCGCACCACAACGGAAAAGGCGTGTTCGCCGGCTTGCCGGAGCCCTTCGAGGTCTGCCGCTACCACTCTCTTCTGGTGAAGGCGGATCAGGTTGAGGACGTCCTCGAAACCACGGCCTGGACCGATCAGGGCGAAGTCATGGGCTTGAAGTACAAGGACCGGCCCTGGACCGGGGTGCAGTTCCATCCCGAGTCCATATTGACTCCCGCGGGTCCGCAGTTGCTGAAGAATTTCCTTGAAGACCGTATATAGGAGGCCGAGATGGCAGCGTTCAAAGAAATTTTGGAAACATTGGCCCGGGGAGAGGATTTGAGCGAATCGTTGGCCGAGGAGGCTTTCGGCTTGCTGTTCACCGGGCAGTTGGGACCGGCCCAGAGCGGCGCGTTTTTGATGGGCCTGCGGGCCAAAGGCGAAACGCCGATGGAGCTGGCCTGCGCCGTTCGCAAGGTGCTGGAGCACTCCAAGCTGCTCGAGAATCTGTCCGGCGACCGCATCGACACCTGCGGCACGGGCGGCGACAACCGGAGCAGCTTCAACTGCTCCACGGCCGTGGCCCTGTTCCTGGCGGACATGGGGCATCAGGTGGTCAAACACGGCAACAGGGCCGCGTCCTCGTCCAGCGGCAGCGCGGACGCCTTGGAGTCGCTGGGGCTGTTCAAGTCGGATTTGACGCCCGAGGACGTGGCCGCGGAGCTTGCGGCCAAGAATTTCGTCTTCCTGTTCGCGCCGGCCTACCATCCAGCCTTCGCCCACGTGATGCCCGTGCGCCGAGAGCTGGGCATGCGCACGCTGTTCAATCTGATAGGTCCGTTGCTCAATCCGGCCCGGCCCACCCACCAGCTTTTGGGCGTTCCCGCGCCGGGCTTTCTGCCGCTCGTGGCCGAGGCGTTGCGGCTCACAGGCGTCCGGCGAGCCGCCGTGGTCCACGGCGCCGGCGGTTACGACGAGTTGACGACGTTCGGGCCCAACGAAATGGTCATGGTCGCGCCCGAGGGCGTGGAAAAGAAGGTTTTGGACCCGGCGGCCCTGGGGTTCGCGTCGCACGCTCCCGGGGAGGTCCGGGTAACGGATAAGGAAGAGGCTGCGGCCGCATTGAAAAAGGTGTTGTCCGGCTCTGGCGCTCCGGCCATGCAGGACATGGTCGCGCTGAACCTGGCTGTGAGTCTGCACCTGCTCACGCAGGAGCCGATCAAAGAGTGCGTCGCGACCGCTCGGGACAAGGTCGCCTCGGGCCTCTCCGGAGGAATCTTGGATGCTTGAGAAATTCAGGGCGGCCAAGCAGGCCGAAATCGAAGCGCTGAGGAAACTGGAGAGCCGGGGGGCGCTGCCGGAATTCAGCGCCGAGCCCAAACCGTTGTTCTCAGACGCCCTGCGAAGCAAACGGCCCTGCGCGGTCATCGCCGAATACAAACGGGCCTCCCCCTCCAAAGGGGAGATCAATTTGCGCCTCGGGCCGGCCGAAGTCGCCCAGTCCTACGCCAGGGGCGGCGCCGCGGCGTTGTCCGTGCTTACGGAGCAGGATTATTTCCAGGGCGAGCTGTCGTACCTGGAGGCGGCCCAATCCGCCGGCCTGCCGCTTCTGCGCAAGGACTTCATACTCGATCCGCTGCAAATCCGGCAAACCGCGGCCACGAGCGCCTCGGCCGTGCTGCTCATCGTGCGCATGTTCTCCGAGCCGGCCGAACTGACGCGCATGATTCTGCTGGCCGGCGCCGCGGGGCTTGAGGCCGTGGTGGAGGCCTTCGACGAAAAGGACGTGGAGGCGGCCCAAACAGCGGGCGCCGGCATCATCCAGGTGAACAACCGCGACCTGGACACCCTGCAGGTCGATCTGGACAACGCCCGCCGATTGATCGGCCGCAAGAAGGACGGCGAGCTTTGGATCGCGGCCAGCGGCGTCCAGTCCGGCCAGGACTTGGCCGACATGGCCGCTGCGGGATACGACGCCGTGCTGGTGGGGTCGCACCTCATGGCCCAGGACGATCCGGGCCAGGCGCTCCGGGCGTTGATACGGGAGGCAAGGCTGTGACCCCCGTCGCGCGCAAGACCGTGCTGGTCAAGGTTTGCGGCCTGACCCGCCGCCAGGACGTGGACGCCTGTCTGCAGCTGGGCGTGGACCTCTTGGGGTTCATCTTCCACCCTTCGAGCCCCCGCAACGTGGACCCTGCGTTTCCGGCGTCGATCCGGGACCCCGGCGCCCTCAAAGTGGGAGTGTTCGTCAAACAGTCCGTGGACCAAGTGTTGCGGATCATGGACCAGGCGGGTCTGGATCTGGCCCAGCTGCACGGCGGGCAGGACCTCGACTTCTGCCGGACCGTGGGGCCGGATCGGGTCATCAAGGTCCTGTGGCCGGAGCGCTGCGCCGATCCCGAGGAGTTGCGGAAAGAGGCGGACCGCTTCGGTTCCGTCTGCTCGCGGCTGCTGCTGGACGCCGGGTTGTCCGGCGGCGGGCACGGTCGTCCGTTGGACGCTTTGCGGATCGGCCAAATGACTCCGAAGACGCCGTGGATGCTGGCTGGAGGCCTTGGCCCGGACAACGTGGCGCAGGCCGTGTCCCAGCTCAATCCTTCGGCCGTGGATCTTAATTCCGGCGTGGAGTCCGCTCCCGGCGCCAAGGACATCGACAAATTGCGCGCGGCCCTGGAGGCCTTGAGGGCGCGCTGATCTCATACGGGCCGAAAGCTCGGCCCCAGAAGCCAGGAGGCTTTCGTGAAGAAAGGATATTTTGGAGATTTCGGCGGCCAGTTCGTGCCCGAACTGCTCATGCCGCCGCTCATCGAACTGGAGAAGGCGTGCGAGGACATCGTCCCGGGCGAGGCGTTTCAGAATACGCTGCATGAGCTGCTGGCCGACTACGTAGGCCGTCCGACGCCGCTGTATCTGTGCCGGAACCTGTCCAAGCGGTTGGGCTTCAACCTGTGGCTCAAGCGGGAGGATCTGGCCCACACCGGCGCGCACAAGATCAACAACACCATGGGCCAGGGGCTGCTGACCAAGATGATGGGCAAGCCGTGCATCATGGCCGAGACCGGCGCGGGGCAGCACGGCGTGGCCACGGCCACGGCCGCGGCCATGCTGGGGCTCGACTGCATCGTGTTCATGGGCGCGGTGGACGTTCGCCGGCAGGCTCACAACGTGCGGCGCATGGAGCTGCTGGGCTCCAAGGTCGTGCCCGTGGAGAGCGGCACCAGGACCCTCAAGGACGCCATCAACGCGGCGCTGCGGTACTGGATCGAAAACCAGCGGACCACGCACTACTGCTTCGGCACCGCGGCCGGGCCGCATCCGTTCCCCACGCTGGTCCGCAACTTCCAGTCGATCATCGGCCGGGAGGCTCGCCAGCAGATGATGGAGAAGGTCGGCAAGCTGCCGGATTATGTGGTGGCCTGCGTGGGCGGCGGCTCCAACGCCATCGGCATGTTCCACGAATTCATTCCGCTGGACTCGGTGCGCATCGTGGGCGTTGAGGCCGCGGGCACGGGCGAGCCCGGCTGCTACAACTCCGCTCCGCTGAACCTGGGGTCTCCCGGCGTGCTGCACGGCATGCACACTCCGCTTCTGCAGACCGAGGACGGCCAGATTCTGCCCTCGCACTCCATTTCCGCCGGGTTGGATTATCCGGGCGTGGGTCCGGAGCACGCCGAGCTGCACGCCTCGGGCCGGGCGGCGTATGGCATGGCCAACGACGACCAGGCCTTGGACGCCTGCCTGGAGCTGACCAAGGTGGAAGGCATTTTGCCGGCCTTGGAGAGCTCCCACGCCGTGGCCTGGGTGCTGGCCAACAAGGACAAGATCGAGCCGGGCGCCGACGTGGCGGTTTGTCTGTCGGGCCGCGGGGATAAGGACACGTTCATCATCGAAGAGGCCCTGGCGGCCCGTGAATCCAAGGAGAAGCGTTCATGAGCGCGGCAATGATCGAATCTGGGCTCGAAGCCGCCATCCGGGCGGCGGCGAAGGAAGGCCGGCTGGCGCTTGTTCCGTTCCTGCCGGCCGGATATCCGGACAAGGATCGGTTTTTCGAGGAATTGGACCAACTGGACCAGGGCGGCGCCGACATCATCGAGATCGGGGTTCCGTTCTCCGACCCCGTGGCCGACGGCCCCGTGGTGGAGGAGGCGTCTTTGCACTGCCTGGAGCTGGGGGTGAATCTGGGCTGGATTTTCGACGAACTCGCCAAGCGCAAGGGGCGTTACAAGGCGCCGCTCGTGCTTATGGGGTACATGAATCCGTTCTATCAATACGGGTTCGACAAGATCGCGGATCGGGCCAAGGAGGCCGGCGTGGCCGGGTTGGTCGTTCCGGATTTGCCGCTGGAGGAGTCGTTTGACGTTCGCAAAACGCTTGCGGCCGGCGGCGTGGATTTGGTCAGCCTGGTGGGCTTGAACACCTCGGCCGAACGGCTGGCCGAATACGCCGCGGTTTCCTCGGGCTTTGTTTACTTTGTGTCCGTACTGGGCGTCACCGGCGTCCGCAACGCCCTGCCGGACGAGATGCTGGAGCATCTGAAGATGGCCAAGCAGGCTTTCGACGTCCCGTTGGCTTTGGGATTCGGCCTCAAGTCCCCGGAGCAGCTTGTCCCGCTGAAAGGACTGGTTGACGCGGCCGTGTTCGGCAGCGCGCTCATCCGTCACATCAAGGACGGCGGCGATTCCGCTTCGTTCATGGCGCGGTGGAAATAGAAGGCGAAAAGACGGCGCGTCTGGATTGCGGACGCGCCGTCTTTTTTGAGGAAACGGACATGGCGCATTCGATCGAAATCAGGCCCTTCGCGGGCGAGGACGCGCAAGCCTTGTCCGGGCTGATGGCCCAGCTCGGCTACAAAGTCTCGGAGCGGGAGGCGGCCGTTCGCATCTCGGACATCCGCAAGGCGGGCGGCGAAGTGTTTGTCGCCGTGGACGCCCTCGGCGGCGTTTTGGGCTGCGTCCAAGCCATGCTCGATGTTCGTCTGGCCGAGGGCCGGTTCGGCGAGTTGGTCAGCCTGGTGGTGGACGAAAACGGACGCGGCCAGGGGTTGGGCCGGTTGCTGGCCGCCGCCGTCCGGGATTGGGCGGCGCGGCGCGGGGCCTCCCGGCTGCGAGTTCGCTGCAACGTTGCGCGCCGTGCAACGCGGGCTTTTTACGAACGCCTGGGCTTCAAGAAGCTCAAGGAGCAATCGGTGTGGGAGCTGCCCTTGGAGTAGGACGGACGTAGAACGGACGGTTAGAGTTTTCGTTTGAGAAGAGCCGGGGGAAGGGGAAATTCAATCAAACCAATCCCCGGCCGAACAGCAGGTAGAGCATGGCGCCCAGGCTGAGGAACGGGCCGAAGGGGATGCGCGTTTTGAGGCCGTTTGCTCCGGGGCGCAGCATGTAGACCACGCTGGCGGCGAGCCCTGAGAAAGCCCCCACCGTGATGACCAGCGGCAGGGCCTTGGCGCCGGTCAGAGCGCCGATGAGCAACATGAGTTTCACGTCGCCCAATCCCAGCCCTTCCTGTTTGCGGATGGCCCGGTACAGGATTTGGATGGTCCAGAACAGGCCTGCGCCGATGGCCGCGCCCAGAAGCGACATTTCCCAGGAAACGCCCAGCACCCACACTGCGACCGGAAAGGCCAGCACGGCGCCCGGCAGGGTGAGCAGGTCGGGCAGAATGAAGATGGCGAAATCGATGAAGCTGGCCACGATGAACAACAGTCCGAAGGCCGTGAGGGCCAGCCATTGGGCCGAAAATCCGTAACGCCAGGCCACGGCCGCGGTCCAGGCCGCCATGAGCAGTTCGATCAACGGGTAGCGCAGGCTGATGGGCGCCTTGCAATGATGGCATTTGCCGCGCAAAATAATGAAGCTCAAGATTGGGATGTTCTCCCACCACGCCAGGCTGGCGCCGCATTTCGGGCAGAACGAGCGCAAGGGCTTGAGCATGGAGAGCTCCGCTACGTAGCGGTAGACGGCGCAGCTGGCGAAGCTGCCCAGAGCCAGACCCAGGAGGCCGGCCAGGGCCAAAAACGTCGGAGAGGCTGGTAGGATGGTCGGCATGGACGGCTTTTTCGTTTTGGGGCATACCGACGAGGCGGCCCCTGCTGAAAAGTAGAGTAAAACGGGCCGGTCGGCAAGGCCGGCTGCATAGGTGGAGAAGATGCAACAGCACAGGTTCATTCCGGAATTGTCCGAGGAGCAAATCTTTGATCGCCAAGTGGAAGGGTTGCGGTGGACCGTCAACCACGTTTGGGAGAACAGCCCGTTCTATCGCCAAAGATTTCAGGAAGCCGGAATTCAGCCTGGGGACGTCAAGGGACTCGACGACCTGCGGCGTCTGCCGTTCACCACGGCCGAAGACCTCAAGGCCGGTTACCCGCTGCCGCTTTTGTCCGTGCCCGAGGACCAGGTGGTGCGCATCCACGCCTCCAGCGGCACCACGGGCAAGCGCAAGGTTCTGGCCTACACCCAGCGGGATGTCGACACCTGGAAGGACATGTTCGCCCGTTGCTACGAGCTTTCGGGCATGACCACGCTGGATCGGGTCCAGATCTGCGTGGGGTACGGATTGTGGACGGCCGGCGTGGGGTTCCAGCTCGGATGCGAACGCTTCGGCGCCATGGCCGTACCCGTGGGGCCGGGACTTCTGGACATCCAGCTTCAATTGTTGACCGACCTCAAGCCCACGGTGCTCGGCGCCACGGCGTCCATGGCCCTTTTGCTGGGCGAGGAGGTGCAAAAGGCCGGGCTTCAGGACAAGATTGGGTTGAAAAAATGCATTTTCGGGGCCGAGGCCCATTCTCCCAAGATGCGCCGGAAGTTCGAGGAGGCCCTGGGCCTGGAGGACTCCTTCGACGTCATCGGCATGACCGAACTTTACGGACCCGGCGCAGGCCTGGACTGCATGGCCCACGAGGGAACCCACTACTGGGCCGACCTTTACATCATCGAGATCGTAGATCCCGAAACGTTGGAGCCGGTTCCCGACGGCCAGGCGGGCGAGATGGTGGTGACGTCGTTGTGCAAGGAGGCGGCGCCCTTGATCCGCTACCGGACGCGGGACATGACCCGTATGCTGCCGGGCGTGTGTTCGTGCGGAGTGACCATGCCGCGCATCGACGTGATCAGCGGGCGTTCGGACGACATGATCATCTTCCGCGGTGTGAACATTTATCCTGGACAGGTGGCCGAGCTCTTGGAGGACATGCCCCAGCTGAGCTCCGAATACCAGGTTCAGCTCACGCGAAGCGGCGGACTCGATTTCATGACGTTACGCGTGGAGCGCGGCGCGGAGGCGGACGAGTCCGTGGACGAATTCGCGGCCAGGGAGCTGGCTCAGCGGATCAAACACCGCGTGCTGGTGACCAGCCATGTGGAGATCGTCCCCGCCGGGTCGCTGCCCCGCACCTTCGCCAAGACCAAACGGGTGATCGACGACCGCAACCGGGAATAAAACCTTCGGGAGTCCACCATGCCGAGCCTCAGCAGTTCGCCGGATCGCCACGTTGTTATCGACCGCAGAAAGGGACACTATCTCTGTTTCCCTGACGTGTGTCTCGCCGGGGACGGCGCTCTGGTCGTGGTGTACAACGAGTTCGACAGGCACGTCTCAAGGCGCGAGAAATTGCTGGTCCGGCGCAGCACGGACGCCGGACGTACCTGGTCCGAGCCGTTGCTGCTGGACGCCCAGAAAAGCCATTGCCCGAGGCTCAAGCGACTGAGCGACGGCGAGATCGTGCTGCTGGAGGACCGCCTGCCGAGCGTCTTCTGGAGCCTGGACAATGGTAAATCCTTTGTGCGGTATCGCGGGGAAGGATTGGTTCACGGCCTGTTGGACCGGGTGCTCGAATTGGACACGGAGCGTTTTTTGACCGCGGGGCATCTGCATCGGTGCGAGATCGCGGAGCCTTGCATCCGACAGAGGCCCACGGAGCAGATCGTCTACTATTCGGACAACCGCTGCCGGACTTGGCGGCAGTACTCGATATTGACCAACGACAGGCGTCTCGTCCTGTGCGAGGCGTCCCTCGCCAGGCTGCAAAACGGCGACATTCTGGCCTTGATGCGGGAGAACAGCGGCGTGGGCGAGCCCATGTACGCCTGCCGCAGCACGGACGAGGGCCGGACGTGGTCCGAACCCCGGCCGACCCCCCTCGTGGGGCACCGCCCCACCATGGGCCTGACTTCGGACGGCCGTTTGCTGGTCACCTACAGGAATGTCGCTCCGGACGGCGGAACCGCCGCCTGGTTGGGCGGGGAAGACGAACTGCTCTCCGATTTCGCGGTGCACGGCGTGTCGCCCTCCCCGGACAATCCTGTGCTGACCGGGGAAGGTTTGCTCGTCCGAAGCGAGGGAGGAGCGCAGGGATTGGTGCGGTATCTGTTGCGTCCGTTGACCGACCCCCGGCACGCCCGAGCCTCCCTGTCCGTGGAGGTGCGGGTCGACGCGGCCGAAGACAACGCCTGCTGCATCCATTTCGGGCGCCTGTGGAGAATCTTTCCGGACAGGATCGTCGCCGAGAGCCTGGCTGAACGCTCGGCGCCGCATCCGCAGGACGCCGCGCCCGAGGCCGTCATTGACCTCGCCCCCGGGACCTTCCATCAGCTGCGTTTCGAGCGGGCGCCGGGTTCGGTGGATATTTTTGTGGATGGCGAACACAAAGCGACGCTTTCGGTGGAGCTGGACTCCGGCTTGAGCCGGTTGGTTCTGGTCGGCGCCGGCGCCAGGGAGCGGAACAGGGGGAGCTGCGTCTGGCGGTCTCTGCAGTTGAGCATCGCGGAACCCCGTCTTGGCCGGACGTACGAATGGAGCTGGGACGCGTCCCGGGGCCTTCCCGACCAGTGGGCCAGGGACCACGTTCTGGAACTGGCCAACGACCGGTTGGCCGCGCCCATGGACTACGGCTACTCCGGCTGGGTCGAGCTGCCGGACGGACGTTTTTTCTGCGCCTACCACCACGGCGCAGGCGAAGAGCCGGACTATCGGGAAGGCTTCAGCTCCCATGTTCGCGGAACCTGGTTCTCGGCCGAGGACTTTGAAAATTAGGTCGGGTCGTTACAAATAGCTGCTCAGTTCCTTGAGACTGCGTTCGTCCAACGGAAAAAACGTCAACCCCAACTGGATGTCCCGCTCCGTCTCCACCACTCGGCAGGGAGCGCAGACAAAGGTGTTTTTCCAGCTCCGGGAGCGGCCGAGCATGAGGCGCAGGCGATCCTGCCCCAGAAGTTTGACGGCTTGGGGATTGCTTTTTTCCACCAGAAGCAGGGCGCTTTGGAGGCTCAGGTCCCTGAGCCGGCACGGTATGGGCGTTTGCGGTGGATTCGCGCTGACCATGGCCGGAATGTCCACGCGCTTGCGCGGATACTTGCGCTTTTCCTGGAACAAAACGCCGGGGGTGGTGAGCACGGCCTCCACCCTGTCCAGCGTCGCGTCCAGGTCGTTCTCCTTGCCCACCGTGGCCGTGGCGCCGAAGATGCGGGCTGCGTGCAGGCAGGTGTAGTCGTCGAAAAAAACGCTGCCGGAGAGGACGATGACGTTGGTGTTCGGGGAAGACTTTTTCACGGCCTGCAGAATTTCGATACCGTCCTTTTCAGGCAGGAAGAGCTCCACCACCACGTTTTTCGGGAGCTTCGTTTGGAAAAGCGCCAGACCGGCGTTGGCGGAGGCGGCGGTGTGGACCTGCATGCCGCGCGCCTCCAGGCGCCCGGCAAGCTTGGACAGGAAGGACGTATCGGAATCGATAATAAGAATATCGTTCATTTGGGCGTTTCTTGGTTGCATGGCGGCTTTTTACAAGCCGGTTAGCTTTGGCCGATTTTCGTGTCAAGGAGTCCTTCGGCTTTTTTGCAAGAACGACGCCTGATGCTTGAATGTTTGAGGACAGCCCAAGAAGAGGCTGCAATGAATACGGCAGACGGGCCGCCGAACGGCCTGCATCACGGGGCGTAGGCATGGCGCCGTTTTTCCGGATTCCCTTCCGTCCGCGTCCGCAATGGGTGGACCTGGAGGCTCATTTGAGGGAGCTTTTGGGCGAGGCGGCGCAGTTCAGGCAGGCCGATGCTCAGAAGCGGGCGCGTGAGTGGTCTCTGGTGCTCCAGGCGCGGGGCGTTCCGCACAAGTTGCGCAAGATCGGAGGTCGGGACGCCGTGCTGGCGCCGCCGGGATTTCTGGAGCGCGCGGCGCATGAAGTGGCCAGTTTCGAGGCGGAGAACCGGATGTCGCCGGACGCCCTCGTCCACGTCGAAAACCGACGGGCCAGGGCTTCGTGGAGCGCGGTCTGGCCGCCGCTCGCGCTGCTTGCTTTTTTTCATTTTCTCACGCGCACGCCCATCCCCCGTTGGGGACTGTACGCGTCGCGGTGGCTGCAGCACGGCCGGGCGGACGCGCGTTTGATCCTGGACGGCGAGTGGTGGCGGGCCGCCACGGCTTTGACCTTGCACAACGACGTCTCGCATCTGGCGTCGAATCTCGTCGTGGGCGGCGTGTTGTCCTGGCTGGCGCTTCGGGAAACGGGCGCGGGGCTTGGTTGGCTGTGCATCCTTTTGTCCGGCGTGGCCGGCAATCTCCTGACCGCGTGGATTCTCGGCCCGGGGCACCTGTCCATCGGTTTTTCCACCTCGGTGTTCGGAGCCGCGGGCATGCTCGCGGGATTAAGCTGCCTGGACGGCGGGAGCCGCCGGACGCTGCGGTACGCGCCATTGGCCGCGGGGCTGGGGCTGGTGGCCATGCTCGGCTCCGGCGGGGAGAACACTGACCTTACGGCCCACCTGTTCGGTTTCGTGGCGGGGGTTCCGCTGGGGCTGGCCTGCGCATGGCTGGTTCGAAAGAACCTGGCCCCGACCGGATTGTGGAACGTCGCTCTCGCCGTCGCCGCGTGGGTGATTCCCGTTGCGGGCTGGTTGCTGGCCGATTATCCGTAGCGCCGCTTCATCGCCAGCATGGCGAGCACCAGAATCAGGGTGGCGGCGTTGGCCAGGATGACGGAAAGCGAGTCGATGAGCAGACCATAAATCAGCCAGGAGCTTACTCCCGCGGCGAAAAGGACGAACATGGCCAGGGAGATGTCCTTGGTCGAGCGGCTGCGCCAAGCCTTGATGACTTGCGGCAAAAAGGAAAGTGTGGTGCAAGCTCCGGCGAACAGGCCGATGGCCTCGACATACCACGGTAATTGGTCCATGGCGCGCTCCCTGCGGCGTACAGTTCAGACGCTATACGCCGCAGGGGGGGCCATGGCAAGAACCGCGGCTTTTCGCCGGCTGTGTTACTGGACGCACACGGGCTGGTTGACGCTCCAGTGCTCTTTAGGGATCGGCAGGCAAAACGCTTTTTCCTCCATGTCCGAGCACATGATGAGGCCGCCGGAGTACTCGTCCCAATAGAGGTGGTCCAGGAACAAGGCGACGGCCTGACTGGGGGTCAGGGTTTCGGAACGCGAACCGGGCATGTGCTGGTCCATGACCGCCCGGGCCGCTTTCGTGATCATGCTCACGGCGTACGGGGAAATGGCGATGTCCTCGAAGTCGATCTCGTGGAGCGACGGGCCGTGGCCAATAACGTCGGCAATTGCTTGCTTGGTGGCGTTGTCCGTGAATGTCTGCATGGGCGCCTCCTTGCTTGGTTGTTCATGTTCTAAAATGATATGCAACATTTAAGCCAAGTCAAGGCCTCACTCTTCCTTTACCTGGAGGCCCGGTCAGGCTATCGCATGCAAGACATGGCCCCCACAATGCTCGGAGCTTTTTTGGACCCCGGAAAGGGCGTTTGGTTCAGGGTTTTCGCTCCCTTGGCCCGCCGGGTCGAGGCGCTGATCCTTGGCCCTCCCGTACGTCGTGTGGACCTTCAGCCCGTGGGGCGCGGTTATTTCGAGGGAGTCGCGCCTGAGATCGGCGCCGGCGCGCGCTATTTCTATTGTTTGGACGGGGGCGAGCCCACGCCGGACCCCGCCTCGCGGTTACAACCCGAGGGCGTGTCCGGCCCGTCCGAGGTGGTGGACGCGGCCGGTTTCGATTGGGACGCAGACCATACTCCCCGCCTGGATTCGGCGGAAATGGTGGTATACGAGCTGCATACGGGCGCCTTCACCCCGGAAGGAACGCTGGACGCCGTCATTCCCCGGTTGGCGGAGCTCAAGGCCTTAGGCGTGGACGCCGTGGAGCTCATGCCCGTGTCGGCTTTTCCGGGCCGCCGCAATTGGGGCTACGACGGGGTGTTTCCTTACGCGGTCCACGCGGGATACGGCGGGCCAAGGGCGTTGCAGCGGTTGGTCAGAGCCGCGCACCGGGCGGGGCTCGCCGTGCTCCTGGACGTGGTCTACAATCATGTGGGGCCTGAAGGGGCCGTGCAGCATAGGTTTTTTCCCTGCACGGAAGGGAGCGCCTTTACGCCTTGGGGCCGGTCCGTGAACATGGACGGCCCGCACAGCCATGGAATCCGGCGTTACTTCCTGGACAACGCCTTGCAATGGTTGGAGGAGTTTCATCTGGACGGACTGCGCCTGGATGCGGTGCAGGAAATCCGCGACAATTCGGCGATTCATTTTTTGGAGCAGCTTTCCAGGGAGGTTCGGGAACTGTCGTCCCGCACCGGGCGGGAGTTCGCGCTCATCGCCGAAAGCAGCCGCAACGACCCGCGGCTGGTGTGGCCCGCGCGCATGGGCGGATTCGGCTTGGACGCCATGTGGGGATTCGATTTTCACCACGCCCTGCACGCCTTGCTCACCGGAGAGCGGGCGGGCTATTTCGCCGACTTCGGCGCGACCTCTGATTTGGCCTTGGCCTTGGAGCAGGGCTTCACGTTGGCTGGTCAATATTCACATTTTTATCAAACGACTTGGGGCCGGCCGCCGCTGCATCCGGACGGTTCGCCCGTGGGGCCGCACTGCTTCATGCGTTACTCGCAAAGCCATGACGAAGCGGGCAATCGGCCCGGCGGACGTAGATTGTCGAGGATTACGGATTTTGAGGGACTGAAGCTCGCAGCCTTCGCCGCGCTCATGGCGCCGGGGCCGGCCATGCTGTTCATGGGCGAGGAATACGGCGAAAAACACCCGTTTCACTTTTTTGTCGATTTCGATAGCAAAAAATTGAACGCGGTTGTTCGTCGCGGCCGAGTCCGGGAGATGCGCGAGTTGGGCTTTCACGGCCGTAACCGCGATCCGTCGTGCGAAGCAGCCTTTCGGGAGTCCGTGCTGGGCTGGGACGCGCGGAATCGCGGCCGGGGCCGGGTGTTGCTGGAATTTTACAAAATTCTGATCGGACTGCGGCGCGCCCTGGCCAAGGTTGGGGCGGGCGCTCGTGCGGGATGTCGGGCCGAGGCCCTGGACGCGGGCTTGGTCAGGCTGAGCCGGCCGGGCCGGGGAGAGGCCTGCGTTACGGGCTTGATGCATTGCTCCACGGAGCCGGCGCGCATTCCCAAGGCCCGGGCGTTGGAGGGCGACGGCTGGCGCCTCTTGCTGGACAGCGCCTCCGCGAAATGGGGCGGCCCTGGCCTTGAAGCCCCGGAGGCCGAAATGCTGCATTTGCCTCCCCGCTCGGCGCGGTTGTACGTACGGGGAGACGCCGCGGAGGCGCTTTACAACCGCGGCGAATGTCTGCCATGAACGAGAAGACGCGTCATCCGCACGGGAGCGCGGCGGATGCGAGGATCATGAAGGAGTGCGAAATGCAAAGAACCTGCGGCGTGCTGTTGCACGTCTCCTCTCTGCCTTCGAAATACGGTGTGGGCGACTTCGGTCCCGAGGCGTTCCGGTTCGCGGACTGGCTGCATGAGGCCGGCCAGACCTGGTGGCAGGTGCTGCCGCTGAATCCCACGGGGCCGGGGTTGGGCAACTCTCCGTATTCGAGCTATTCCGCGTTCGCGGGCAACGTCTTGTTCGTGAGCCCGGAGGCCATGGTCGAGGCGGGCTGGCTGGCGCCGGGCGAGGCCGAATGCGAGCCCGTGGAGTCCGGGAACTTCGAAGCGGCGGAGCGCGTCAAGGGCGCATTGTTGTCCAAGGCCTTCGCCCGGGCCGAGGGGGCGCTGCCGCATAACGAGGCCTTCGGCGCTTTTTGCCGCTCCAACGCGTTTTGGCTGGACGACTACGCCTTGTTCGTCGCCTTGAAACAGGAGTTCGGGGGGGCGGCCTGGCCCCATTGGCCGGAGGAGGTGCGCGACCGCGATCCCGGGTCGCTGGGCTATTGGTCGAACAGGCTCTGGTCCCGCACGCAGTACGAGAAATTCGTTCAGTTTTTGTTTTTCCAGCAGTGGGGCGGACTGCGCGATTATCTGCGCGAACGGGGAATCAAGGTCATCGGCGACGCCCCCATCTACGTGACCCTCGACTCCGCGGATTGCTGGGCGCACCAGCATTTGTTCAAACTCGATGAGAAAAAAGAGCCCGTTTTCGTGGCCGGCGTTCCGCCGGACTACTTCTCCAAGACCGGCCAACGCTGGGGCAACCCGGTGTACGACTGGCCGATGCTGGAGGCCGAGAATTTCGGCTGGTGGGTGGATAGGCTGCAGCACAACTTCGGTCTCTATGATCTGGTCCGGTTGGATCACTTCCGCGGTTTCGCCGCCTATTGGGAGATTCCGGCGGAGGAGCCGACCGCCATCAACGGCGACTGGATTTTCGCCTCCGGCTTCGAACTGCTGGACACACTGCGGGCCCGGATCGGCGAGATTCCCCTGATCGCCGAGGACCTGGGCGTGATCACCCCCGACGTGGTCCAGCTCAAGGACGAGTTCGGTCTGCCGGGCATGAAGGTGCTGCAGTTCGCGTTCACGGCCGAAGAGCCGTCGGGCAACCGGGACATGCCCTATTACCACACCCGGAATTGCGTGGCCTACACCGGCACCCACGACAACAACACCACTCTCGGCTGGTTCCTGAACGACGCCGCGCCCGAGGACGTCGCCATTTTGTCCGAGTATCTGGGCAAAGAGGTCAGCAAGGAAAGCGTGTGCTGGGACATGATTCGCCTCTGCTACGCCAGCGTGGCCGACATCGCCGTGGTCCCGATTCAGGACATGCTGTGTCTGGGAGAGCAGGCGCGCATGAACATGCCCTCCACCACCAAAGGCAACTGGAGCTGGCGGCTTTCGCCCGGCGCGCTGACGCCGGAGCTGGCCGAAAAGGCGAAGGATCTGGTCGAGCTGTTCGGCCGCACCGGCCGCACGGTCCTTCAGTACGACGACTACCCCATCGACAAGGAAAACAACGGCGCAGATGTCTGTAACGGCGATTAACGCAGTTGCCTGTTGACACAAGCCACCATCCGAAAAGATATCTTTTTCGGATGATGGACGGTTCCCTACATAAAAATTTTAGGGAAAGGGGATGGGGGTCCGGGGGAAGGGGAAAATGTGTGACCGGGGACATGGGTAACAGTTTAGACCGGGGACATAGGTAACACATTCACACGATCCTCACCAGGTTCAGGGAGGGGGACGTCCCCCTCCCT
>JASGMV010000008.1 GCA_030156255.1 Desulfovibrionales bacterium | reverse complement strand
TCCGATCTTTTTTATGGGAGGACAGGGACGATAGCGCCTTTTTTGGATGACGCGGAAGAAAGGTTGAAATTTTAAGGTTGCCAAGCGTTGAGAAACTGTCTATAAATCCCCTTCTCGCAAGGCGCGAGACGTGGCGGGGTAGCTCAGACGGTTAGAGCATGCGGCTCATATCCGCAGTGTCGGGGGTTCAATTCCCTCCCCCGCTACCACGGCGAAAAAGCCCGGTCGGATTCGGCCGGGTTTTTTTACGCCTTGCCCCGCCCTCTCATTTCTTCTACGTAATGTGGATTGTAACGGCCCTATTTTCCCATCAACACCGCCGCATCAGACTCCAGGAGCATCCCTGCATGTTAAAACCCTTTCTGATTCTCGTCTTGTGCTTCGCCCCTGTTCTCCTTTGCGCGCCCAAGGCTGCGGCGATGGGGTCCGCGCAGCAGAAGGAAGACGCCATTCCCCCCTGCCCCGACTATTCGCAGGCCTCGGATTGGGCCGCCAAGCCGGGAAAAATCGACAAGCCGGTGGACGTCTTTTACGTCTACCCCACGATTTATCCTGAAGCATATCCGAAAAACATGGACATCCGGCGCAAGGACCTGCGCCGGCGCGCCGAGCACCTGCTGACGGCCCAGGCCGGGGTATTCAGCCCATCAGCCAACCTGTTCGCGCCGTTCTACCGGCAGGTGTCCTTCACCGTGCTGGATCCGAAAAAGGACATGTTTCACGATCCCTATTTCCGCATCGGGGCGGACGACGTCCACCGAGCCTTCGACTATTACCTGAGGTATCTCAATCCGGACCGGCCGTTCATCCTGGCCGGGGACAGCCAGGGTTCCGTGGTGCTGCTGGATTTGCTGCGCCGGCGGTTTTTCGAGCCAGCCCTGCAAAAAAGGCTGGTGGCCGCGTACCTCATCGGTTACTCCGTCACGCCCGAGGATTTGCAGCAATATCCATGGATTAAAATCGCCCAAAAAACCGACGACACCGGCGTGGTCATTACCTACAACACCCAGGCGCCCGGCGCTACGGGTTCGCCCGTGCTGCGCCCCGGCGCGGCCTGCGTGAATCCGTTGATCTGGACCACGACAAATGCGGAGGCGGACAAGTCCAAAAATCTTGGAGCGGTGTTCTTCAACGAGGCAACCGACAAGATCGAACGGGAAGTCCCCCATTACGTCGGCGCACAGTGCGACCCCGCAACCGGCGCGCTTTTGGCTTCTCCTCCGGACAAACTCCCCTTGGGCAGCTTTCCGGACGGAGTTTACCACAAGTACGATTACGCCTTTTGGTTCCGCAATCTGGAGCAAAACGCGGTCGAACGCATCCGCGCCTATCTCGACGGAACGGCCAAAAAGTAGCCGTCGCCCCCGGCGAATGCAACGTCAAACGGCGCAGAGCTTGGGCTCTGCGCCGTTTTTTCATATCGCCGCCAAAAGCCGCCTGATCGCAATCGCGGCTTTCGACGTTTCTCCGAAAACCTGCGGCGCACGGAGGCGCTTTATTTTTCCTCTTTCTTTCCGGCAAACCATGCTCTGGCGTCGCGGCTTAGGAGCAGAACAACGGCGATGAGCTGCAGAAGGATCTGAACGGCGAGACCTCCGAAGCCGAGCTTATTGGAGGACATGTTTTGCCAGTTCGTGGTCGCCGCCGTCACTAGGCTGAAGCAGAACAAAATAAAGAAGATGACCCGCGCCCAGTTTCTTCTTTGAGCAATCTTGTACGCAAGCAGGAACAGCAACCCCAGGCCTAAAATCGCTCCCACGACAAAAGAAAGCAGCGGTGTGCTCATCTCCGCCTGATAGTGCGACACCGCCTGGAACAGCGCCACGGCGTCGATCAAAACGCCTACCCCGATGCAGGCGTACAGCAGCTTGACCGCAATGGACACCTGTTTGGGCCGCGGCAAGACCGATTGATTATTGTTCATACGCATCTCCCTGTTTTGAACTCGATCCGTTGCGGACTCGCCGGCCGCAACAAAATCCCGTTCGTGGTTATTTTGGGTTTTGTTCTTCCTGCTCCATCAGTTTGTCGGCCACGGCCATAATGGTGTTGGTGTAGCGCCAGGAATGGTTGTAGCGGTAGATGACCTTCCGCTGGCCCTTTTCGCTCAGTTTGGGCCGCCAACCGTTCTTTTTCAAAAAATTGGCCATGGAATGCACGGCGTCCTGCTTGTCGAACAAGTCCACGTCGCCGTCGCCGTCGCCGTCCGCTCCGTACGCAAGAGCGCTGGTGGGCATGAACTGGCATATCCCAATGGCGCCGTAGGGGGAGCCGGGAATCTCGGCAGGCGATATGTCGAGCATTTTCGCGTAGCCGAAAAGCGCCTTGAGCTCTTCATAAGCCCAATTCGATTTTTGAATCGTACGTTTCTTCAAATAGTTCTTTAACGTCGGCGTCAAAGGCCCCGGCGGTTTGATGTACGGTTCGATGGCGCTGTAGTCGTCCGCCGCGGCCATGGACGCCAACGTCAACAAAGCGCTGCGCTTGCCGACGTTGGTCCCGAAATGCGTCTCCACCAAAAGAAAGGCGGTCATGATTTCCGGAGGGATTCCGTATTTGTCTCGGATGGAATCCAACAAGCCCGGATGCTGCGCCATGTAGAGCCGGGCCTTGCCCAGAGATTCGGGCTTCAGAAAATTCGGCAACACCTCGGGCTGCGGCGTAGCGTTGCGCGCCGCCTCGGTTTTCGTCTTTTTTGTGGACGCCTGCATCTTGATACGAAGCAGCGTATTGATCTTGCGCGCCATGAAAGTAGGATCGAACACCATGTCTTTATTGGAAAACGCCGCATCCAACGAGGCGCGGTCACATCCATCCTGCTCCAGGCGTTTTTTCAGGCCGGCCCAAGGGTCTGCGGTCTTCGCCCACGACAAACTCCCTCCCAGCAGAAAACTAACCAAGGCCAGTAATAAAAACAGCCTCATCATACGAAAAAGCGACGTAAAAGCCATCAGAGCCTATTGAGCGGTATGTCGGCCAGCCTTTCCTCAAGGTCGTCGTCGATTTCGCACCCGTAGTCGTCCAACGGATACGCCGCCCCGCAGGCCGGGCATTTCAGGAATACGCGCAGGCAGGTGCGGGAAGCGCCCAGGTCCTTGCCGCACTGGCGGCAATGCAGGTTCAATGGCGCATCGTTTTTATGGATCGTGATCATTTTGAACTCCTTTTTAAGGGCGGACCCTTTTCCTATGGATAACGCCTCAACGGCCGGAAGGCCAGGGGCGTTCAAACTCGTCGTTTTTCGCCGGAGCTGGGGGCGGCCCGCCGGCGTTTGACGGAAAGGCAAAGAGCCGCGCTGACGGAGGAAAACTCCACAAGCTCCGGCAAGCACATGGTCCCGTTGAACCGCCCGAGATGCGGGCCGGTGAGCAGTGGGATGTCCTGTTCGCCCCGAACGCGGCCGGCCGCTTCCTCGGGGCTCAGGCCATGCCGATAAAGGGTCGCCAGAAAGGTTTCCTCGTCCATGGCGAGTTGGTCCTCCACCCGCAGGAACTCCTCCATGTGCCGGTCCACTCCCATCTCCTCAATCATGCGCTCGACGAGAGCGTCGATCCCCAAAGGCAAGACGGCCGGCTCCGCGCCGGCCACTCCCCGCTGATATCCTTCCACCACGGTTTTCACCGCCTGCGCCAGCAGGCGGGGATCAAAAAGATCCCTGGCGTCCACGGGGCGTCCATCGGCGTCGAATCCCCTCAAATGGGGGTTCTTCGCTCGAAAATAACTCCCCGCGGTCAACAAAAGACCGATCATGTGCTCGACAGCCGCCGTGAAAAGGTTGCGGCCCGATCTGGCCGACTTCATGTGTTCGAAATCGCGCAGGCCCGTAGGCCCGAAATTCGGATGCCGGCAACTGTCCAACCAGCGGTCCAAACGCCCCGGCCTGCGCCACCTATAGACGCCGGCGTCATGCCTTCTCTGGACCTGAATGCGGTTGTGGAACAAGGGGACGATGGCGGTATGGACCGCGCCAAGGCTGATGGTCCGGCCGCACAGTCTGGCCGCGCGCTCCATCATGGCTAAAAACGACTCGGGATCGGGCAGCATCCCGGGCCGTTCGTCGTTGGGATAGTGAAAATAATCGGGCGAAGCGCGGTAGATAAGCGCCGCTCCGGACTCGTGTTGAGGGTTCGGGCAGCCTTCAAGCCCCGGAGCCAGGATCAATCCGAGCGGCGCGACGTCCAGAGGGCTTGGTGGACGAAAATCCTCATCCGGAACGTGCTCGCCGAGCCACGTAGACCACCAGCTTTCTCTGGCCAGCTGTATGAGCTGTTCTTCCCGGCGCAGGACTTTGAGGCAAATAACGTTTTTTCCGGACGGCCAGATCAGGGTCCTGCCATGCCACGAGGGCGGTCCCGTCGCGCCGGTTTGGTCCATGAGCCTGGGGAGCTCCGCCTGGGGCGGATGCAAGCGGGGAATCCTTTCCCGCACGCGGGGGATGTCCAACTCCATCTCGCCCAAGGCTGCGGTCGCCTCGGTCCGGTTCACGCCGCGGCATTCAAAAACGCAATGAAGCAACGCCTCCCAAGCCTGATCCGCGACGGCGGGATCGGGCGAACGCTGGGCGGCTATGGCCAGGCAAAGGGCGGCCTCCCGATACATGAGCCGGGCGTTGGTCTGTCCCGCATGGCGCACGTCCATCAGCTCCCGGCTCACGCGCTCCACGAAATCGTGGCAAGGGGCGTCGGGATGCTTGTCCACCACCATGCGCAGGTTGCGCAAGGACATGTAGACGGCCGTAAAGTCGCCGCCCAAACCCAAGGCTTCTTGTTGGAGTCGTGGATGCTGCATGGAATCGGAATCCGAAAGGCTCGACAAATAATTGAGCCGGAAGGCGCATCAAAAAGCGCACAACCGTCGCCTGCCGCCTTTTACGCCGGATTCCGCGACAGCGTCAATGCATGGCGCGGGAGCTCTTGCTGCGCCGCAACTGGTCCACAATACCAGCCCGCCGCAAGTTGTTCAGGTAGCAATCGTAATTGCCGCCGCAATCCTCGACGAGCAACTCAAGATATCGGATGTTTTTCTCGATGGCTTCGGCGTAAAGGTCGCGATCCGCGCCGAGCCTGGCCTTGCAGTGGGCGCGCATGGCCCTGTTGAGGCCGCCCAGCTGCTTTTCGAGGCGAACCTCCGCCACATGATTGTAGAAATCCAGGGTCTTGGTGATCAGGTCCAGTTCACAATCGAATCCCGGAAGCCGCGCCTCTTCGAATTCTTGATACAGCAGCAACAACTTCTCCAGATAGGCGCGATCCGAAAGCTGCCCCAAGAGATCAGCCGTTCCCACAATGTTTCCGAGCCGGCGAAGCTCCGGGCGATCGATCTCGACGCTCGACGGCTCCACGGAGAGGATGGTGAACCGTATGAGCTGTCCGCATTCCCCGGCCCTCCGCTCGCCAAGCGCGTTGGCTGCATAATAGCGCTTCATGAAGTCGATGCTGCGCTCTTCATGGCCGATGGTGTATTTGGCGCCCGTGCCCGTGGTGTCGTCCTCGGTTTGGATGAGTCCCACGTCGTGCATGAGGGCGGCCATGAGGCATAGCTCCACGTCCGCAGGGCAAAGCGGCTCCTGCATGGCGCGGCAACCGGAAATCAAACGGACTGCGGCCAGCACGACCGCCAGGGTGTGGTCGAAATTGTGGTACAGGGTGTTGCTGGCGCGATATCCGGGATAGCCGCCGCTGAAAAGACGGTCGATATCATCATACGCCTGCTTAAGCCGCTCTGTTTCCTGCAGTCCGTTTTCCCGGGCCAACTCCAAAATTTCGCTCAGGGCGGCGGCCTTGTCGGCGGGCGTGGTGTATTCGAATGCTTTGGGCATACGCGTTCTCTCGGAAGTCTCCTCTCGGCTTCCGTCAAGAAGTCGCAAATGCGAAAAGGAGGGACAATGATAAAACGCGGGGAAAATTACAATGAAGCCTCCGGATCCAGCACGCCCTGGTAAAGGTTCAGGCTGCGGCGTAAAAACTCCTCAAGCGTATGTTGGGACAACGTAAGGCGTTGCCGGGACAGCATACGGTCCCGCAGGCTTTCGTGCTTGAGGCATTCGACGATTTTGAGCACCAAAGCCGGAGTGTCTCCCGGGGGCACAAGGGCCTCCGGGTCCAAAAGGTCCGGAAGCACGCCGACCTTGGTGGAAATGATGGGCCTGTGGGCGGCCATGAGCTCCAGCGGCGCCCGGGCTATGGCCTCGGAGTACAAGGAGGCGACCACGGCCAAATCCAGAGCGGAATAACAGGCGGGGACGTCGCTTCTTCTGCCGGTGACGGCGGTGATGTCCGCAACATCATACTCCGCCAGCCAGCTTCTCACCCGGGATTCCTTCACCGCGGACTCGAAGCCCACCAACATCAACCGCACGTTCTTCATCTCCAAATCCCACCGCAGCTTGGAGACCGCCTGGATCAACTCCTTTTGTCCTTTGACCTCGTCGAAACGGCCGGCCAAGCCGATGACCGTATGCTGGTCCGTGAAACCGAATTCCCGGCGAACCCGGTCTCGGCCTTCCGGATCAAAGGCGAAGCGGTGCGTATCGACGCCTCCGCGGATAATCCATAACTTTTCCGGCGTGATGCGCATGCGGGTTCGGAAATACTCGGCCATCCGGCGGTTGGTGACCACCACGGCGTCGGCCACCGTATCATGCAGCCACCGGTTGATTCTGCCGCTTTTCGGCAACCGTTGGTCCCCGCGCGTGCGCACGAGCTTGTAGGGAAAACCCAAACGCCGCAGGCCCGCCCACAGAAAAAAAGACTCGCCCCGATGGCAGTTGACGACTTGAGGACGAAACGATTTGACCAGACGGACCAAATTCGCAGCCGCAGCGGCCAGCGACAGAGGATTGTTGGAGTTCAGATTGAGGCTCGTGACCGGCAGGCCCAAATCCCTGGCCCGCTGATACGGTTCTGTATCCTGCAGGCAAACCATCAGGACTTCGTGCCCGGCGTTCTGTAGTAAGTCCGCCAGGGTCAGGGCGTACCAAGCCGTCGCATTGTGCCAACGAACGTTCGCCACTTGGATGATGCGCATGAACTCCTCATCACGTAGATGTTTTCACCAGCCGAAAAATAGGCTACACTCCATCCCGCCGCCCGGCGCGGCGATTGTCCCCATTATCCTCTTCGGATATGCCCTCATGGCGTTGGATAAAAAATGTATGAAACAATTTTAAGCTGTTAACAATAACCAAACCAAAATCCAGTATGGAGCAAAATAAATGAAAACCTTTTCCACGCCCCCCGTCGGCCTGCCTTGAGAGCCTTCATGCCGACACGTCGCCGATGGGATGTAACAAACCCCCGATCTATGGGGAACAGAATTCTGGCCATTACTTTGCCGGTTTTCGCTTTAATGTTCACATTGTTCTATATCGTGGACTACTCTTGGCACGAACGAAATATGTTCGAGGAATTGGCTCTCTCCTCGGAAGTTGTGTCCGACCTTCTCCAGCACGCGGTGGAAGAGCCCATGAAACGCGGTAACGACGCGGGAACTACGGAGCAATTCAGACTGTTGTCACGCTTTCCTTTTGTACGCGTCTTTCTGACCAACCACAAAGGGAATGTCACCTACTCCACCCAGAAACAGACACAGGGAAAAAGCATCCTGTCTCTGTATGCGTCGGAAAAATTTCGGGCATCCGTCCTGCGGACGCTGGCCGAGTCCGGCTCCGCGTCCCAGTTCGTGACGTTGGACCATCGGCCGTTCTTCGCTGAAATGACGACCGTGCCCAACCAGCCAAGCTGCCATCATTGCCACGGCTCTTCGCGCAAAATCCTCGGCTCGCTGATTCTGCTTACGGACGTCAGCCGTCAGCGAGAGAAGCTGGCCGGATTCCATTCCCAGCGCACGCTGCTCTTTCTGTTCGGCGCCAGCGCCTTGCTGGCCGGTCTTCTTATTTACATCAAGTGCTACGTTGTCAATCGCATCCGCACCATTGAACGCACGGCCCAGGAAGTCATGGACGGCAATCTGGCGGTCAACTTCCAGGTCCGAGGGGAAGACGAACTGGCCACGCTTTCCACGCATCTGACGTCCATGGTTCGGGCCAGGCGGCAGGCGGAAGAAGAATTGGAGGCGTTGAACCGGAAACTCGAAGACGCGGTGCGCGAACGGACCCAAGAACTGCTCGACCGAAGCAACGACCTGGAGCAGGCCAACCGCCGCTTGCAGGAGTTGGACCGCATGAAGTCCGACTTTCTGGCCACAGTTTCCCACGAACTCAAAACGCCTTTGACCTCGGTGCGCGGGTTTACAAGCATTCTGGACAAACTTATCCGCATCAAGCTGTTGCCGGAATTGGAAACGATCGGCAACCCCAAGCTGTACCGAGAGGCGAAGCGCGTCAAAAACAATCTGGCCATTCTCGATACGGAGGCGGCCCGGCTGCAAAAGCTTATCCTCGAAGTCATCGACATGGCCGACCTGACTTCCGGCAAGGTGGACTGGAGCATCGAGCGCATAGACCTCCTCGGCCTCGCGGAGGAGCGGGCCGAAGCCTTTCGGGCTCGGGCGCGGGCCCAAGATCTCGACCTCCAGGTGGTTTGCGCCAAGCGACCGCCCATCGTGCGCACGGACCGCGCCTGGGTTTCCCAGGTCCTGGACCAGTTCCTGGACAACGCCATGAAGTTCACGGCGTCGGGCGGCGTCCTGATACGCCTGGACACGGAAGCAGAGGAAGCGCTGGTGGAAGTTCGAGACACGGGAGCCGGAATCTCGCCCAACGATCTGGAAAACATCTTCGAGTCCTTCCGGCAGCTTGGGGACCAACTCACCGCGAAGCCCCAAGGCGCGGGGTTGGGATTGTCCATATGCCGGGAGATCATAACCCGACTGGGCGGCCGAATTTGGGCCGCCAGCGAACAGAACAAGGGGGCCAGCTTCTTCTTTACTTTGCCCCTGACCTCTCCGGAAAACGACGCCGACCCTTCCGGCGCCGACTCCGGATCGACGATGTAAACCAAACGACCGCCCTGCTTCGCCATCGCATCAGACAGGGATGTTTCGCGTTCCGAGCGGATTCCGGCGCCGCGGATGACAAATCCCGTGTCGCCGCATCCTGCCCTTGTTCGGCCACGGAGGGGCTGGCGTATCCTTTTTCCTGACTGACTGTCGAAAAACTCACTGAGCGCAGGCCGTTCAAAAATGATGCGATGTGAGGAGGTGAAAAAATCCAGGGCGCGCAATGTATGACGCACACAAAGCGACTTGGCTTTTTTCGCCGACGAAGCAGATCGCCATGTTGGGACAGCCTGCTAAGCATCTTCACAAACTGCCTTCTTATAGTTGACGAAAACGCGACAGGAACTTTATAAGGAAAAAGACCATCGACTTCGCGCTTAACTATCCTTGGAGAAATTCTTGTTAAATTTCAGCGAGTTCATTTTAGCTCATTTGGAGTTGCTGGTCGGTTTTCTGCTGGCGGCGGCCTTTGCGGTCAAAGCCGTCATGCAGCGGCGTTCTCCCAGCGGCGCCATTGCCTGGCTCTTGATCATCCTGCTCGCTCCCTACGTCGGGGTGCCGCTGTACTTCATTTTCGGCGGCCGGAAAATTCAAAAGCAGGCCCGACGCAAGGGGACCATGCGCCTGAGCGAGGCCAATCTTGAATTGAAAGGCGAGATCAGGGGCATCGACCAATTGCTGCGCGCCTACGACATTCCGGGAGCTTGCGACGGCGCACGGGTTCAGCTTCTGACCACCGGAGAACAAATTTACGAGACGCTGGCGCGGCAGATCGACGAAGCCTCCAAAAGCTGCTGGATCATGACCTTCATCCTGACCCCTGATCCGGTGGGGCTCGACATCATCGACCGGTTGGCGCGAAAAGCCGCACAAGGCCTGGATGTCCGGCTGTTGGTGGACGACCTGGGGTCGCTGCGCCTCAGCTATCGGCACGTGGAGCCGCTGATCAAAGCCGGAGGCCGTTTTGCGACGTTCATGCCGGTGCTGCATTTGCCCTTCCGCGGTCAAACCAACTTGAGAAACCACCGCAAGATCGCAATTTTCGACGGCTCCAAGGTGATCGCGGGCGGAACCAACATCGCCACGGAGTACATCGGCCCCGCGCCGCGCGCCGGGCGCTGGAAGGACCTATCGTTTCTTCTGGAGGGACCCGCGGTCCGCCACTACGCGGAAATCTTCGCCGAAGACTGGAGCTTCGCCACGGGCGTTTCCCTGGAAATACCAACCTTGGACGACGATCGGGCCGGCGACGCCGTGGTCCAGGTCGTCCCCTCCGGACCGGACGTCGAAGGCGACCCGCTGCACCACGCGGAGCTTAGCGCCCTGTTCGCGGCCCGGGAAAGCATCCTCGTCGTGACGCCGTACTTCGTACCGGACGAATCCTTGAGCCTCGCCCTGGCCTTGGCGGCCCGGCGCGGCGTTGAAACCACCCTGATCGTCCCCCTGCATTCGAACAAGAAACTTCTGGATATGGTCCGGTCCACCTACATGCGGCAGATCATGCAGGCCGGCGCCAAGGTCCTCTTGTACCAGCCCACGATGATTCACGCTAAAGTTCTCGTGGTGGACGACCGCCTGGCCATGGTTGGGTCGGCCAACATGGACATGCGCAGTTTGTTCCTGAATTTCGAGGCCATGCTTTTGATGTATAGCAAACCGGATATCCAGGCCGTGCGGCAATGGATCAATTCCCTGAGCGTCCAGTGCGTGGAGGCGGATCTGCGCCCTGTCGGAAAAATGAGGGAGTTCTCGGAATCCGCGACCCGGCTGCTGGCGCCGTTGCTCTGACAAAAGCTGAAGGGAATTGGGCCGGACGCCGACAAACGAACCCCACGTCGCAAAAACGTTGCAACGTTCAATTGCCTGAACGCAACGCGCCATGCGCAGGTCAGGTAACGTGCAAAGGCCATTCCCATCGTTCGGCCGCGTTGCGAACCAGCTTGTCCACCGACGACCGTCTTTTTACGGTTTTTCTTCAAGCAGTACTTTAAACTCATCGACCAAAACAAAGCCAGAGTACCAAGGCGGCGACCAAGGGGACGCCTTCAGACGCGATCATACCCCCATTCGTCCGCCAACTCGTCCAGAGCCTGTTGCAAAGCGTTCAGGCGATTCTCCAACACGCTCAGGCCGAGGTGGAAATCCTTCAATACCTGCGCCGCCGCCCGTTGCAGACGCTTGGCGCCCAGGTTGCCGGACAAGCCCTCCAGCGCCTGCGCGCAGCGCAACGCCTTGGGGATATCGCCCACGTTCAGGGCGTCCCGTATGGTCCGGGGAGCGTCGGAATATTTCTTCAAAAACTCTCCGGCCAGCTCCTGCTGGATATTGGGGCGCAGGCCGGAGTCCGGGGAAAATTCCTCGACGCCCTCCGGCTTCCGGCCCGGAAACGAATCGGCGCCGTCTTCGGGCGCACCCTGCATCTCCAGCCAGCGGGACAACGCCTTCAAGAGATGATCGACGCCGATGGGTTTGCTGAGGTAGTCGCTCATGCCCGCCTCTATGCAGCGCTCCCTGTCCCCGTTCAACGCATGTCCAGTCATGGCGATGACCGGTAGTTCTCTGGCCGCCGGGTTGCTCCGTATGCGTCTGACAACCTCCAAACCGTCCATGAACGGCAGCTGTACGTCCATAAGAACCGCGTCATAAGAGGTTTGTTCGAGCATCTCCAAAGCGGACTCGCCGTTTTCAGCTTCATGGGCCTCCAGGTTCGCCAATTCCAGCATCTCTCGGATCATGCAGCGGTTGATGCGGTTGTCCTCGACCACAAGAACGCGGCCCTTGCTCCCGGCGCACCGCCTTGAACTTCCCGTCGCCGGGTCCGCAGAAACGTCGCCCTCACGCAACCACAACGAAAAATAAAAAATCGTTCCCTTGTCCGGAGAACTTTCAACGCGAATTTCCCCTCCCATGAGATCGGCTATGCGTCGGCAAATGCTCAAACCGAGGCCAAAGCCTTCGGTCCCGCCCGGGGGCGTCGCCTTCTCGTCTGCAATCGGCTCGAACAACGGCTCCACGCTTTGCACAGACGCCGCCGTCCCTTCCTCCCGGACGCAAAAACGCAGCAAAACACCGTCAGCCGAACGGTCCAACAGCTTGACGCCCAGGCGCACGCCCCCATCCTGAGCGCATTTGACGGCGTGGGAGCTCACGTTGGACAAAACTTGAAAGAGCCGGCGCTTGTCGCCGACCAGCAAGTCCGGGATTTCAGGGCCGGCCGAGACCGAAAACGCAAGGCCTTTGGCGGCCGCCCTGCCTTGGTGCGCCAAGCGAAGGCAGTCCAGCAGTTGCGTCAGGCTGAAGACTGCATCCTGCAAAGCAACGTTGGCGTCATCGAGTTGGGAATAGTCCAGGATGTCGTTGACCACTCTCAGCAACGTCTGGCCGCTTTCGTGCAGGTTCCTGAGCCGTGTGCGTTGCTCCGGAGTCGGATTTGTCCGCAATAAAAGCTCCGCAAGCCCCAGGACGGCGTTCAACGGGGTCCGCAATTCATGGCTCATGGTCTCCAAAAATTCATTCTTGGCTTTGTCCGCCCGCTGGGTCCGCTCCACGGACTCGCGCAAGTTGGTCGATTGAATTTCCAATTCCTGCTGCAATTGCTTCTGGTTGGATATGTCCTGAAATACCAGCCACGGCCCGCCGTTTTCGCCGAAGGGACGGGCAAGCATTCTGATCCAGACAGGTTGGCCGTTTCTGCGTTTCAAACGATATTCAACATCCAGCCCCCGCTCCCCTGCTTCTTCCAGATAATCGCGGACAAATGTGCTGTACGAGGCCTGGGACAGACTCAGGTCCTTCAGATCGAGACCATCGAGGTCCGGGGGGGCATAGCCGAACATTTCGCAAAACTCGCTATTCGCCTCAAGAATCCTTCCGTGGCCATCGATTTTGGCCAGGCCGGCCCTGGCGGCCATGACGGCCTTTAAATCGGCCTGGATTGCGGCGGCCCGAGCTTCGGCGGACAGCCGCCCTTTTTCATCGAGCACCACGCCGTAAGCCGCCAATCCGCCTTCAACGCGGCTCACCAACGCATGAAACCGCCAGCCGGTGTGTTCGCCCGTAGGCTGCATCAGGCAAAAACGCCTGGCCTCCGGATTGTCCACGGCGCTTTGAAGCAGTCTGCTAATAGAGTCCCGGAAATCCGTATGGAAAATATCCAGCAAATTTTCGGGGAGTTGCGCCGCATCCACCCCAAGAAGCTTCGCCGCGTCCTTGCCCAGAAAATCAAGTTTCCAATCGCTGTCGATTCGATGGGCCGCCACGGTTCCGCCAGGCAACACGCATTCCAGCCCGGCAAGGCGGCCGGCGTCTTCCCTCGCCTGCCGACGCATTCGAAGCAGGCAATTCTCCAAAGCCGTGAAGACCTCGCCGGGCTTGGAAGGCGCTTCCGGAGCCGTCAACAACCCGGCCAGCGGCGTCGTTATGTTCTTGCGAAACGACAGGATGATGCAAAACGACACGGCGAAAGCGAACAGCGCCAAAATTCCGCCGGATACCGCCATGCCGCGCCACAAATTCTTTTGAAGAGACTCCGGCCCGCCAATGACTTGGAGTTCGCCGATAACGATATCCAGCGGACCATTGGGGCTATGCAGCTTTCTCTCGCAGGTGATTTGGGCGACCTCGTCTTTGTCCCAGGAAAAATCTCCGAGGCGCAGTTCAAATGCTCCGCTGACTTCCTGCACAACGACGCCCGCAACGCCTCTTGCATTGAGCATGCTCTGCGCCTGCGCCGTAAGCGCATCGTAATCAAGCTCCCATAAACGCTTCGCTAGAATATCAACTTGCGCATCGGCTACGGATTCAACCTGTTGCAGCATATCGCGCCGCGCCTGTTGATACCCCAGAAAAAGTTGAAGAATAAGAGCGGCCGCGAGACAGAAGATACTGGACGTCGCCACGGCTTTAAACATGGTGCGTTCAATATTTATTGAAGTTTTTGCGGCACGGTGCAGCATCTGCGAGAGATTCCTACTCATATAGTGCACGGGTAATGGCGCCGGATGCGGTCTATTGACGCAGTGCGGAATAAATTATAGAATATTTCATATCTCTTTCCGAGCTTGATGTCCACATGACTTGCAACGAATACGACGTATAGTAGTTTTATGAAGGAGTTACCAAAACAAAACGGTTTTCCGCCTAAGGGCGGGGTGACTTTTTCAAAATTAACCCGCCCGGCGAAAATTTGCGAGCAAATCCTTGCCGCGAGATGCTTATAGCGGGCTGCGCTCGCCTTCAAACAAGCGTTTCGGGCGCAGAACGCCCTAACGGACGCTTGCCAAAAATTAATTTCCTCTTATAGTGGCAACCAATGTACTTGTGGAAGGCGTCGCCTTTTTTCCGGGGCGTTCGATCCATACGACGAAAAGGAAATTCGACTTTACGGACTTGCAGATTACGCAAGCTTTCAAACACACCATGAAATATCTGTCTGCGCTCTTCAGTCTGGCGCTTCTCATACTTTTCTGCTCGCCATCGGAAGCATGGGCCTGGGGCCCCGGCGTGCATATGGTCGTCGGGGGCAAGCTTCTTTCGAACCTGCACCTGCTTTCTCCTTTTCTCGCCGACTTGCTGTCCAAGCGGCCCAACGCTTTCCTGTACGGCTGTTTGAGCGCCGACATCTTCATCGGCAAAGGCGTCAAGGCGAAGGCGGGACACAGCCATAACTGGAGCGTCGGCTTCGACCTGCTGGCCTCGGCCAGGGACGACAAGGTGCGGGCTTTCGCCTACGGTTATCTTTCCCACTTGGCTGCAGACATCGTGGCCCACAACTTCTATGTGCCGAACCTGCTCTTTACGACGCCCACCGCCGGCAAGTTCAGCCACGTCTACATTGAAATGCAGGCCGACCGGCTGGTGCCCTGGGACCGGAAACTGGTTTTGAACCTTCTGCGCCAACCCAACAGAGCCGCGGATCAATGCCTGTTGTCCGTCATGTCCAAAAAACGCTGGCCCTTCCGGATCAAAAAACGGTTGGTCCGCTCCGGGCTGTCCGTGGCCAAGCGTAAAGCTTTCCACAACTCGCTGCTCATGGCCCAACGGGCTCTGCCGATCCAGGACCCGGACGGCTACCTGCTCAACATGGTGGACCTGACGGCCAAAGTGGTGGTCAACTTCCTGCAGGACCCGAAGAGTTCTCCGGCCTTGAACTTCGATCCCATCGGCGCCAAACGGTTGGATCAGGTCAGGCGATTGCGGCGCGCGGGAGGCGCCGGATCCTTCCGAGCCAAACCGCGATTCTTCAGCGACGACCAACCGCTGGCCTGCCTGCCGGATATTCACTGGCTCTGACGCCCGCCCTCGGACGGACAACGACGCTGCAACGCACCCGCAAAACGTCGGGTTGCGCTTATGAAAATTCTGCGTCGTGATCGTTGCACAATCGCCCTTTCCAGATACGCCGTGATGAGGTAACAGTAAGAGAAAGCAACGAATCAATCCTCACGCCGGAAGAAGGCCATGGCGGAGTATCGGGAGGAGCACGCATATCCGGGCGGACAAGACGCCGCCTCAATGAAACGCACCATCCTGCTGATGGCCGCAATCGTGGTGCTGGCTTTCGCATCTGTGGCCGGCATGGCCGTGTACGCGGACTATAAGGCGAATCTGCGTCTGGCCCAGCGCAATATCTTCGGCGCGGGCGGCGCCCTGTACGAAAATTTCCGATTGGCGGTCAACAATCTGGACAGCCTGCTTTGCGCCGTGGGCGACCGGCTGCTCACGCCGCAGGTCCCGGCTCCGGGGCTGCACAACCTCCTCGACCGTCTGCAAGCGCAGTCATCCGGATTAAAAGGCATTGTCGTCACCGACGCGCACGGCCTCGTCATCCATGGTTCGACCGGCGCTCCGGCGCCGCTGGGCTTGGACGTCTCGGACATGGAATTCTTCTCCGTATGGAGGAACAACGAAAACAGGCGGCTTTACGTCGGTCCTCCCACCCAAATGGAGCGAGGGGGCGATTGGGCCATCATGGTCTCCCGGGCCGTCCGCGATCCTAACGGCGGGCTCGAGGCGGTGGCCGCCTGCATGGTGGATCCGAGCTATTTTGAGGCAATCTTCACCAGCCTCTCCAGGGGGCAGGGAGGCATGGGCTGGATCGTGCACCAAAACGGCCGGCTGTTGGCCTCGTTCCCACAGGAGCAAGCTGGCCGGGCGGGCGCATCCATCAAGCACTCTCCGATTATCAGACAAATCCTGCGAAGCGCCGGGAATGAAACCCGGACCGCCATCTTCCATGACCACGGGCAAAAACAGCTCACCTCCTTCCGCTCGGTCCCCGGCTGGTCCATCGTGGTGGCCTACGCCATCCCGCTGAACGACGCCATGTCGCTATTCCGCGGCAATCTGGGCACGCTTCTCATCATGACCGGCATTGTCCTGGCGGTCATCGTGCAGGGATCGCGCCGCTTGTTGAGCCAAACCGCCCTCCTGGCCGAGCAGACCCGGCGTCTGCGTCGATATTCCGAAGACCTCTCCCAGGCCAACAAGGAGCTTGAAACGGAGATTTCGGCTCGCGCGGAGGCGGAAAAAGAACTCGCGCGCCACAGGGACAGCCTCGAGCACATGGTGGAGCTTCGGACCGAGGAGCTCTCCCAGACCAACGCGCTGCTCAAGCATGAAATCGCCGACCGCATGCAGGCCGAAGAGGACTTGAAGGAAAAAAGCGAATTTTACGCCCGGCTCTTCGAAAAAAACAGTACGGCCATCATTTTGGTGGATCCTGAAAACGGGGTCATCGCCAACGCCAACCAGGCGGCCTGCACGTTTTTCGGTTGCTCCCAAAACCAACTGCGAACCTTGAAACTTTCGGAGCTGACCTCCCGGCCCGCGGAAGAAATCCAACGCACCCTGCGGCTCGCCGCAGAGGCGGACCACATGCATTTCCAATTTCAATACGCCCTGCCCGACGGTCCGCGCAAAGAAGCGGAGGTGTACGCCGGGCCTTTCCACAGCGGCGGGAAGAACATCTTATGCTGCATCGTTCACGACGTGACGGAGCGCATGCGGATGCAGACCGCCCTGCTCCGGGTCAACCAAGCCGTGGACGCCTCCGGCGACGCCATATCCATCGCGGACGAATCCGGCCGCTTGGTGTACATGAACCGGGCGGCCAACCAGTTGTTCGGCCGCACCCTGGAGGACGTGGACCCGCTGGCCGGACACCTCGGGCTTCTCAACGATCCGGAGACGTCGGACCGCATCCGCAGGGCGTTGATCAGCGGCGTCTCCTGGACCGGCGAAGCGCAGGTCGAGTCCGGAACCGGCCCCATTCCGGTGCTTGTCCGCGCTAACGCCGTCAAGAATGCAAAAGGCTCCATCGTGGGCTCCATCGGCATCCACACCGACATTCGCCGCCGCAAACGCTTCGAAGAGGCGCTGCGCGCCTTGCAAGCTCGCTACCGCAATCTGTTCGAAAACACGCCGGTTTCCATCTGGGAGGAGGACTTCTCGAACGTCGGGGACTGGTTCGAACAATTGAAAGCCCAGGGCGTACGGGATATCGAGGCCTACCTGGACCAATATCCCGAAGAGCTGCAGCGGGCCGTTTCCATGGTGACCATCACCAGCGTCAACAAAGCCGCCGTGCAGCTTTTGGAGGCCTCCTCCAAAGAGGAGCTGCTCGGCGGCTTCGACAAGATTTATCGCCCAGGGACCGGCGCCATCTTCAAACGGGAGCTGTTGGCGATATGGCGCGGCGACTTGGGATTGAAACTGGAGCACAGGGGATCCCGCCTGAAAGGCGGAGAATTCGACTACCTCTTGACCATGTCCATTCCCGGCGCCGGAGACGTGCGCCAGCTCAACAGCGTCATCGTGGTCATCATGGACATCTCGGAGCGCAAGCTCATGGAGCAGCAACTGTTGGAGGCCAAACGCAAGGCCGAAAACGCATCCAGGGCCAAAAGCGAATTTCTGGCCAACATGAGCCATGAAATCCGTACGCCCATCGGCGGCGTTATCGGCATGGCGGACATGTCGCTGAACATGGCCCCCCCGCCCAACCTGCGACGCAACCTGTGCATCATCCGCGACACGGCCGACTCCCTGCAGGAGTTGATCAACGACATCCTCGACTTCTCGAAAATCGAAGCGCAAAAGCTGGAATTACGCCCCGAACACTTCAACCTCGAAAAAACCTTGGAAGCGCTGGTCAACTCCTTTACGCCCCAGGCCCAAGA
Source organism: Desulfovibrionales bacterium (assembly GCA_030156255.1). Taxonomy (GTDB): domain Bacteria; phylum Desulfobacterota; class Desulfovibrionia; order Desulfovibrionales; family Desulfovibrionaceae; genus JASGMV01. Next base: position 62,406 of record JASGMV010000008.1, on the reverse strand, counting down.
CAAAGGCCTGGGGTTGCGCCTGTCCATGCATCCCGGCGTTCCCACGCAATTACGGGGCGACGCCGGCCGCCTGACGCAGGTTCTGCGCAACCTGGTGTCCAACGCCATCAAGTTCACGGAGCAAGGCTCGGTGGATATCGAAGTCTCCCCGGGCGAGACGGACGGCGAAACCGTCAGACTCCACTTCTCGGTGCGGGACCAGGGAATCGGCATCGCCGCGGACAAGCTGCCGCTCCTCTTCAAAAGCTTCAGCCAACTGGACCCCTCCATCTCGAAACGCCACGGCGGAGCAGGACTCGGCCTGGCCATTTCCAAGCGGCTGACCAACCTCATGGGAGGGGACATCAAGGTGGCGAGCGAGCCCTACGCCGGCTCCACCTTCTCCTTCTCCGTCCTGCTGGAAAAATCCGAGCGGCTCCCGCAAGACGAAGCCGCTGTGTCCGGAAGCGGTCCGGCGGGCAGGAAAGAACGCCGCCCGCTGCGCATTCTTTTGGCCGAGGACAACGAGGTCAACCAGATTTACATTTCGCATTTTCTGGCCGAGGAAGGCCATGCCGTCACCGTCGCGTGTAACGGATTGGAAGCTTTGGAAATTTTAACGCGCCAACCCTTCGACATCGTACTCATGGACGTGCAGATGCCCGAAATGGACGGCCTGGAGGCTACGCGCGCCTTGCGAAATCCCGAACACCGGGCCTACTCCCCGGATTTGCCGATCATAGCCCTGACCGCTTACGCCATGAAAGGGGATAAAGAGCGCTTTTTGGAGGCCGGTATGACCGCGTACGTCTCCAAGCCCGTGAACATGGACCAGCTTCTGCAGACCATCCTTCAGTTGATGTAGGCCTCCCCGCGCGCAGAATGGGCCGACGGAGCATGAACCGGATTGCGCAATACGCCAGAAAACACTCGCCTCCGCGAGGCAGACTCAGGTCTCGAAGAATTCTTTTTTCCGGATCGCCTCCGATTTGATCCGGTCCAGGAGATCCGAAAGGGCCGGAAGCACACGCTCTCGGATATCTCCGGCGACCACCATGCGCAGCAAATCGTCTCCCGGCTTCAAATGGCCTTCTTCGGCCTCCGCCAAGACACGGAAAATTCCCGGTCTGGCCTCGATTTCGCGCCGAATCCGCTCGATGCGCCCATAGTCCGGCTTGACCTCGATCCCCACCACCGTGCTAGGGTGCGTCCGAGAGAAGCCCCTCACCACGCCGTTATGCGCCGCGAGCATACCCACGTTGTCCGCAAACCCCGGCTCGCGCCGAATGGCTTCGATCATGTCCTGAACGTTCATCAGGGGCCTCCCATCATGATAACGACACGCAACCAATAAGGGCGCCTTTCGATATGGCCAACCTCTCCTCTCTACTGGACAAGCTGCCAAGCATCAACCAGTCCAAAATGATCTACACCGGGTACGGCGTCTGGCTCACATGGACCGGCCCGGCCAGCTCCGCGGTCGCCCAGACCCTCACCGACTACGGCGGACTCTGCCTCGCGCAGGAGACGAACCAGGCGCTCTGGTTCTTCTTCACCCAAGAGGTCTTCCGGCCTATCGCCCGGCTCCAGGTCTGGGCCCGTTTGAACCCCATGCCGGTCTTTTGCCAAATCATTCAGGCGACGCTGCTGGTGGACTATCACCTGCATTTGTCCCTGTCCGTCCCATCGGAGATGCACAACCAGGACGTCTCGCCCGCCAACGAATTCGAGGTGTGGGTCCACCCGAATATGAAGGAGCAGGTCCACAGCGTCCACGGCCTGGGAGTGCGCGAAGCCAAGGTGTTGCCCGGCATGGCCAACGTCAATTGGATGCTGCTCACCGCGGACCAGGGATTGGATTACGAAACGGATCTGGGCTGGTTCATGGCGATGACGCCTCTCGGCAATCCGTCGGACAAGGCCTTCATCTCCGGCTGGCGCGCAGTGTTCCAGGAGATACAGACCGTACTCCAACGGCTGGGGCTCAAGTATCTCTCCAAAGATAATTTCGTCATCTTTCCCATTGACGGCTTGCGGTTGTTGCGCACCTTTTGCAAAGACATTTTGCGCCTCTTGAAAGAGGTGCGCAACTCGGAGGAAAAAGAGTATTGGCCCGTGGTCATGGCCGCCATTTCCCGGCAAGGCCACAATTTCAATGAAGACTTGCCCAACAAGTTCAATCTGGACTGGAACAAGCTGGCCCCGGACTTTCCCCATTTGCAATACAAGACGGCCTTCCTGCTGGGAGACGACTTTCGCATCAATGAAATACAGTACGGTCCGCGCGACGAAACCATAGACTCCTGGTGCAACATCGGCCTGGCGGCCGGCCAGGACGAGGTGGAGGCGACGGGCAGCCTTCAAGTGCATATCCCACGCAATCTTGTGGTCGGCGGGTACGACGAATGCTTCTACTGCGGATTGCGCAACCATCCCCCGGCGCTCTGTCCCAGCCGCCAATTGCCCAAATGGAATCCCAACATCTGGAACAAGCTGGCCCGCGTCTCCATCGAAGACATCGATAAGGGATTCATGGCGTTGGAGGAAAGCCTGGACAAGGACAATCTGCTGAACTCCCTCTCCGAACTCCTGCTCGGCGAACAGAAAAAAACGCAAGCCCTCTTGTTGCGGGCCATATTCGAGATCAACGCCGTGGAGCAGCTTCGCATGGTGCGGCTTGTCTGGCGCAGCCGGGGCAAGGACTGGCCCGCCGGCATCTCGCAGATTGCGGCCGACCAAAGCGAATATCTGCATGTGGCCTTGGACCATATGTACGCCAAAGAGTACGAAGAGGCCGACAATCTGCTCAAACAATCGGCTCTCAAGCTTGCCCGCAGCTACCAACCCCGGTCGTTGCGCGGCTATCTGTCCCTGGAGACCGAGGATCATCAACAAGCCCTGTTTTTCTGGCAGGAAGCCGAACGATTGGCGTACACGCCGCTGCAGCAGTCCTTTTTCCACATGGTTGCAGGCAGAATCCTGGAGACGGACGGAGAGCTGCGCGACGCAGTCCATTACTACAAGCAGGCGCAGAGCACCTCTCCCCGCTGGCTCGAACCCGTTTACCGGGAAGGCGTATGCTTGGTCAAAATGGGGTTCACCGAACAGGCGTTAAGCATGTTCACCGATCTCATCCAGCGCGACCCGAACATGTTCAACCGCATTCTCATCGACCACGAACTGGACCGCGGCCGCATTCACCTCATGGGCGCCTTGTGGTCGGTCTGGACCGAAGCGGAGTCCATGGCCGAGGAACAGAAAAAACGCCTGGACAAGCTCGCCAACGACGTCGGCCAATGGTTCGACGCCCAAAACGAATTCCATGAACGGGCCCACGCCTATGTGGAGCGTCTGTCGGAATTGACCGAGGTGCGCAATTACGTGGCCTTCATCCAGCTCGCCCGCGGTTGCGACACGTTGCAGCAGCAGATCGACGAGCGCGTCGAAAAAGAAATCAAGCTCATCAACATCAAGGTCGAAATGCATTTCGAACGTCTCAAAGACATTCAAAAGGAGGCGGCCTGGTTTCCCTTCCCCAGACTGCTCCTGGAGTTCAACAAAGACTTCAACTTTTGCGCGGAGAAGCTCAATTGGATCAAAACCGCACATCTCGAGGTTGCGGAAAACTTCCGGAACACGCAAAAATATCTCTCGGAGATCGACGAACGCCTGACCACGCTGCAAAGCCGTCTGGTTTCCCTGCGCATCATTAGAGACTCCACTCTGTTCGTGCTGATGCTCGGCAAAAACTTCATGTGGATGGAGTTGGCCAGCTTGGGCCTCGCCTTGGTGACCGTGCCGGCCTTCATCTATTTCACCCGGGGGATGGAGGGAAATTGGATGGTGGACCTGGTGGTCAAACAGAAATGGGACTTCCAGAAAGGCTTGGTGCTGATTTTATCCATTCTGGCCATGGCCGTCGCCGCCCTGCGCACGGCCATCAGCTTTGAACGCAAGAAAAACGAATTGTTCGAGCAAAAGGAAGAGGAATTGGCGGAGAAACGCAAGGAAAAGAAAAACAACAAGAAAAAGAAGGCGGCCGCTAAAAAGAAGAAATGACTGGGCGGCCTTTCCAAAACCTTTGACGCGCGTCGGGCCGGTTTTGCGTGAAAAAAAAGCGGGGCCGAAGCCCCGCCTGGAAAGCGAAAAACTTTGAGCTGACTACTACACGCAGCCGGTAGGCTTGGGCAGTCCGGCCATCTTACAGGCTCCTTTGCCCGGGCCCGACGGAAACAACTCGTAGATGTGTTTCAGCTTGAAGCCGGTGACCTTGGAGAGAATACGCACCATGGGGGCGATGCCGTTCTTCTCGTAGTAGTCGCGCAGGAATTCGATGACCTTTTTGTGCTCATCGCCGAGGTCTTTGATGCCTTCGCTGTCTTTGACGTAGTCGACCCACTCCTCGCTCCAGTCTTCGTATTTCAGAAGGAAGCCGTCTTCGTCGACCTCAAAAGTTTTTCCTTCGAATTCCACCGTGGCCATATGACCCTCCTTGAGATAGGTGATTTCGACGTATCGTCGAACGTCTATGGAGCGGCGACAACGCCGCCGCCTTCCTGCCGTTTCAACAGCAATCCGCTGCTTACTTGCTTAATTGAAGGACCGAATGGCCCTGCCAGTGGAGGACAACATACTTGTAGAGTGCGTCGCTTGTCAATATGCGCTCAATCAATCGCAGTCCATGGCCTGCGTAAAAGCCCGCCGCAACATGAAGCACGGATTGCTCCTCTGGTTCTCCGCGGCTATGCTCCGGCCAGCAACGCCCAAGAAGACGGACATGCGCCTTTTTAGCCTGGAAAATCTTGTCGCCTGTTGACGCTTACTGCGTTGGAATCGTTCCGGGCGTCGACTGGCGGGCGTCTTTCTGGCGGCGGAGGCTCTGGAGCGACACATCGGCCGGGGTTACACCTATTCCGCCATGGCCTTTTCCCTGTTCGTGGAGGTGCTGAACATCCGTATGCGCCGCAGCGAGGCAGGCAGGTAATCTGGCTTTTCGCACGGCCATCGGCTACCCTCCCGGACCATGCATACCGACACGAGAAAGCGCTTGGTCCTGCTCGGCCTGGACGGCCTGCCGCTGGACCTGGCGAAACGATTGTCCGACCAATTGCCCCACATCGGCCGCCTGGCCGAAGCGCCCGAGGCGCGAACGGTTGCGGCCGAGTTGCCCGAGCTCTCGCCAGTGAACTGGACCTCCCTGTACACGGCGGCCGGCCCGGAGGAGCACGGCGTCTTCGGCTTCACCCGGCTGCATCCGGTCAGCTACGCCACGGCCGTCGCGGACTTCGACCAGGTCAGGATCGACACTATTTTCGACAAGTTGGGACGACAGGGGTTGCGCTCCAAGGTGATCAACCTGCCCAACACCTACCCGGCCCGCCCCATTCCCGGCATGTTGGTTTCGGGCTTTGTGGCCCATGACCTGAACAAGGCCGTGCACCCGCCTTTTCTGGCGCCGGCGCTCCGTTCGCAGGGCTATATTCTGGAGGCCGACACCGACCGCGCCGCCCTGCGCCCGGAAGGCTTGCTCCAACGTTTGCTCGCCTCCTTGCGATCCAGAATTCGCGCTTTCGAAATGCTGTTCAAGGACCGCGATTTCGATCTCTTCGTCGTCGTATTCACGGAAACCGACCGACTGTTCCACTTCCTCTACCCGGCCGTGGCCGACGCCTCCCACCCGCTCCACGGCGGGTGCATGGAGTTCATGAGGGAGCTGGACGCCGCCGTGGGCCGGGTCCTTGCAGCCTATGACAGCCTCCCCGGCCCCAAACGCCTGATGGCCGCGGCCGACCACGGATTCACCGAACTTCGCGTGGAGGCGGACCTCAACGCTTGGCTGCGGCAGGCCGGGTTGCTCTCCTTTACCCGACCGGTGCAAAATCCTTGGGATTTCGAAGCGGTATCTGCTGCGTCCGCGGCCCTCGCCCTGGACCCGGGCCGCATTTACCTGCACACGGCCCAGCGGTTCGGACGCGGCCGGTTGAACCCGCAAGAGGCGGCGCGCGCGGCCGAAGACATCCGAACCGGCCTGATGGAGCTGCGCTACCAGGGCGAGCGCGTCATGGAGCGCGTCTGGACCCGCGAAGAACTCTACAACGGTCCTTGCTTCGACATGGCCCCGGACCTTGTTTGCCAACCAAACCCGGGGTTCGACCTCAAGGCAAAAACCGACAGAACCGAAGTGTTCGGCCATTTCGGAAGGCTCGGAACGCATACGGTCCGCGGGGCGATGTTCTACGACTCCGAAGGCGCGAAACCAGCCCGCCTGCGCGACGTGGGCAAGGAAATCATAAGATGGTGGGAGGCTGTTTTTGTTTGATAAAGCTGGGGGAGAAACTTTTTACAAAAAGTTTCTCCCCCGGAAAATCTTCTCACAATTATTCCCGGCCGCCGCCGATGACTGTGCGGGGCTTGGAGCCCTCCTGGGGGCCGAGCAGGCCGTCCTGCTCCATCTGTTCGATGTAGCGCGCCGCCCGGTTGAAGCCGATGCGAAAACGCCGCTGTAAAAGGGAAATGGACGCCTTGCCCTGCTGCAGCACGAAATCCACGGCCTCCCGGTACATGGGATCGTCCGAGGAGACGTCCACATCGCTCGGATCGCCGTTGCCGCCGCCGTTGGACCAATTGGAGAAGTCCAGTTCGAATTCCGGCTGGCGCTGATCCTTCCAGTAGCCGACCACGCGGGCGATTTCGTCTTCGTCCACAAAGGTCCCGTGGATGCGCTTGAGCTTGGCGCCGCCGGGTTTGAACAGCATATCGCCCCGACCCAACAACTTTTCCGCGCCCACCATGTCCAGAATGGTCCGGGAGTCGTGCTTGGAGGTCACCTGGAAGGAGATGCGGGTGGGGAAGTTGGCCTTGATGAGCCCGGTGACGACGTCCACGGACGGACGCTGCGTGGCCAGAATGATATGAATCCCCGCGGCCCGGGCCAACTGCGCCAAGCGGACGATGGAGGCTTCCACGTCCTTGCCCTGGGTCATCATCAGGTCGGCCAGCTCGTCGATGATGATGACCAGATACGGCATGGCTTGCAGCTCTTCGAGCCCCTCGGGGCGTTTGTCGCCGAGTTCGGAAAGCTTCTTGTTGTATCCCAAGATGTTGCGCACACCGAGTTGGGCCATGGATTCGTAACGCCGATCCATCTCGTGCACGGCCCAATCCAAGGCGCTCTTGGCCATGGCCATGTCCGTGACCACCGGGTGCACCAGATGGGGAAGATCGGCGTACACGGCCAATTCGATGCGTTTGGGGTCCACCAGCAGAAGCTTGAGGGAGTCCGGATCGGCCTTGTACAAAAAACTCACCAGCAGGGAGTTGAGGCAGACGCTCTTGCCCGCGCCCGTGGCGCCGGCAACCAGGAGGTGCGGCATCTTGGCCAGGTCGGCCACCTGGGGGCGTCCGTGGATATCCTTGCCCAAAGCCATGGTCAGTTTGGACTCCTGCTTTCCGAAGGCCTCGCTTTCCAAAATTTCCCGCAGATACACGACCTGCCGCTTCTCGTTGGGTATTTCCACGCCCACGGTGTCACGGCCGGGGATCGGCGCCTCGATACGCACAGCCAGCGCCTTGAGGGCCAAGGCGATGTCGTCGGCCAGCCCGGCGATTCGGCTGACCTTAACCCCCGGAGCGGGCCGGAACTCGAACATGGTCACCACCGGACCGGGCATGGAGGAAACGATCTCCCCCTGGATGTTGAAATCCGACAAGCACCCCGACAGGCGCTCGGCCCGCTCCTGGACGTTTTTGGGGTCCTCGAGAGCCAGGTTGGCGGGGGGCGAAGTCAAAAAGTCGATGTCCGGCGCCGACAGCTCGCCCTTGCCCTGTTTGGGCTTGGTCTTGGCTGCGGGCTTCTGGCGCACGGGAACCGACTCGGGCTCCGGCTCGGAGGCCGGCGAAGGCGGCGTGGACGTCGCGGGGGGGGCGTCCAGACTCAGGCTCCCCACCGCAGCCTTTTCCTTTTTCCTCCTGGTCTCCTTCCGGTCGGGCTGCTCCCGCTTTCGGGCCTCGGCGGCTGCCTTGCGCTCGCGGGCCAGGGCGCTGCGACGCTCCCATCGGGACAAAAACTTTAGCCAAAAATCCTTGAGAATACTGAGGATGCGCTTGCCAACCGACCCCAAGCTGACGCCCAGGCTGACATAGATGGACAGCAGCGTGACAAAGGACCACAAGAGAACGGTCCCGGCCGGCCGGAGAAATTGCCGACTGGTCCTGTAAATCACATCCCCACCCAGGCCGCCGGACAAAATATCCGTCCCGCCGGCCATGGCCAGCCAAACCATGGCGCAGACCACGGCCGGGACCAAACCCAGCCAACGCCACCACTTGATTCTCCAGCGCAGAACGAAACGGGTCGCGGCGAGATAGAAAAGCCACGCCGAAACGCACCAGGCTGCGCCGCCCATGACGTCCACCAGCAGGCCCGAAGCATAGGCCCCAGCCACGCCCACGAGGTTGTGAATCTTACGTCCGGCGCTCACCGCCTGGTTGACCGAAGGATCGTGCGGGCTGAAAGTGGCCAGGCTCACGGTGAGAAACACGGCCAAAAACAGAAGCGTCAACCCGAAAACTTCGGTCATGCGACGGGTGGCGTCCGGAGTGACGGAAGGCTTCTTCATGCGTCCTCGCGCGGTTTCCTGAATGATCGCCTCACGGCTCCCGACGGAGGCGTCGCCGCAAGGCGGCTGCAATAAAAAAGGCCCTGGAGCCTGGCGGACTCTTCCGGGCCTTTCCCATACAAAATCCGTGCAGGCGAAAAAATCCTCTACTCCCGGCTGATGTACGCCCCGGTGCGGGTGTCCACCTTGATGCGCTCCCCGGCCTCGATGAACAGAGGAACCTGGACGGACAGGCCCGTGTTCATGGTCGCCGGCTTGGTGGCGCCGGAAACACGGTCGCCCTGAATGCCGGGCTCGGTCTCCACGACCTCCAAAACAACGGAGGCGGGCAGGTTCACGTCAACGACGCCGCCGTTGTACAGCAAAACCTCGACCTCATCGCCTTCGTTGACGTATCCCAACCGGTTCCCCACCTGGGTTGGCGGCACGTGGACCTGCTCGTAGGACTCCATATCCATGAACACGAAATCACTGCCCTCTTTATAGAGGTATTGCATGGAGCCGGTGGAGATGTCCGGCCTGCCCACTTTCTCTCCGGAGCGGAAGGTCTGTTCCAGAACCTGGCCGGTCAGTATGTTGCGAAGCTTGGTGCGCACGAAAGCGCCGCCCTTGCCAGGCTTGACGTGCTGAGATTCCACTATTTCAAAAGGTTTGCCGTCGATCTCGATTTTGAGCCCGGGACGGAAATCTTTGGTCTGATACATGGTTGCTCCTGGGGATCGGCCTCAGCCGTGTTTAATGTGCTGATAGAGCGCTTGAACCGCCAGTGCATAGCTCAGAACGCCAAAACCCGCAATAACGCCGACAACGTGGCGGCCTATATGGGAAGTTTGCCGCAACGGCTGGTCCGTCCGGGCCATGACGTTGCTCAAGTGCACCTCCACGCAGGGCAGCCCGATCCAGGCCAGACAGTCGGCCAAGGCCAAGCTGGTGTGCGTGTACGCGCCGGCATTCAAAACAACCCCGGAGATTTTGCGCTCCCGGGCGTCCTCCAGGATGTCGATGAGGCCACCCTCGCTGTTGGACTGGGCCGTCTCCAACCGCACTCCGCGGCTGGCCGGCCCCATAAGCCGCTCCACCAGGCCGCCCAGGCCGTCCAGAGACTCGGAGCCGTATATCTCCGGCTGGCGGACGCCGATATGTTTGAGATTCGGTCCGTTCAAGACGAGAATTTCATAAATATCCATAAGATATCCAATATTAAGAGATTATCTAAAAATTTCTTAGACCATTTTGCATGGCCTGTCAAAGGACTTTCCGCTCCGCTTCGGCTTGACCCGGGCCGGCTTCTCAACGTAGGACCGGGCCATGGCTTTCCATTTGCATTTGCTCGACACCATCTACACCCAGCAGCAGCTGCGCGCCGCTTTGGAGGGCGAGGTCTTCCAAACGCCGCACGTAGCCCTGGCCGGCCGCTCCAACGTGGGCAAATCCACGCTGATCAACCACTTGGCCGGCCGCAAGGCCCTGGCCAAGATCAGCGCCACGCCCGGCAAAACGCGAAGCATCAATTGCTATCGGGTGGAGCCCCAGGGATTCATGCTCGTGGACCTGCCCGGCTACGGATACGCCAAGCGGTCCAAGGCCGAACGCGAGCAATGGAAGCGGTTGATCGAGGAATTTCTCGTCAACAGTCCGGAGCTCAAGGCCGTGGCCCTGCTCCTGGATTGCCGCATCGAACCGCAAGCCAACGACCAGGAGATGGGCGCCTTTCTCACCCAGTCGCGCCTGCCGCTCTTGCCGGTGCTGACCAAAGCCGACAAATGCAAGCAGCGAGATCGCTCGCATCGCCAAAAGCAATGGATGGAAATCCTGCGCCAAAACCCGCCCCTGCTCTTTTCCGGAACCACCGGACTCGGCGCGGAGGCCCTGCGCGAAGCCCTTACGAAGCTGGCTCTCGGCGCTTGAGCCTGCGCGGCCGGTAGCGCCACAACAGACGCAAGCCCGCCAGGACGGTGACCATGATGTTGCCGAACCAAGCCGCAATCCATGGCGCAGCCAACCCTTTCTGGCCGGCCGTGCCGCCGACGACGTAGACGCCGTAGAACAAAAACGAAACGAATATCGCCGCAAAAATATTCACGTAGATGTTTTGCGTGAAGGAGAACACGGCCAGAGCCGCCAAAGCCAACGTCGCAATGGAGAAGGCGTAGGCCCATTTCATGTGCCAGGCCGTTTGCAGGCCCTCCACGTTGGAGCCTGACGCCCGCAATTCGTCGATGACCCAGGACAGGCGCCACAGTGGAATCTGGGCCGGGTCCACCTTCGGGCTGACCGATTCGTAGGCGTCGAGCCGCCGCTTCATAGGCAACTGGAGACTTGCGCGCTTTTCCGTGGCGAAGGTGGCCGGATCCAGCACGCGCACGTCGTACAGCGTCCAGCCCTGGTCGCCGGCCTCGGCCCGGCGGGCGGCCATAAAGTCCAACACCGTCGCGCCGTCGCCGCTCATGTCGTAAATCTCGACGTTCGCGGCTTTGCCTTCGGCGGGCCAGGCCTCGCCAAGCCGTACGATCCGCTGGCCTTCGGTGAACCATAAATTGTGCACCACGCCGTGGGACTCGGAGTCCCGCACCTGTTCTTTCCAGATGCGGCTGGTGATCTGCAGCCCTGCAACCCCGAGGTATTCGGAAAAAACCAGTTGGATCAAACTGAAGACAAGCGCATAGGTCAAGAAAAATTTGGCCATCCGCCAGGCGGACTGTCCCCCCGCCTGCAAGGCCAACAGTTCGCGGTTTCGCGCCATGACGCCGAGTTGGATGACCATGGACAGCAAGAACACCATGGGCAGCACCTGCGAAACGATGAGGGGGATTTTGGCGGCGAAATAGGTCGCCATGACGCCGACGGAAAGCCCGGCCTCCAGAAAATTATCCACCCGGTCGAAAATGTCGATGAGCAGATAGACCCCGATGCCCGCCCCCAGGCACAGCAGGATCAAAAACAAGTTCTGGCGCACTAGGTAACGCCCCAGATGGGAGATTGGCGACTGGATCACGCTTCGGCCCTCCCCACGCCTTTCAAGCGTTCTTTCAACCAAAGCACGAAGCGCACGTTGCGCTCTCGGGAGGTGACGCGCACGCCCAGGATCGCAGCGCCGAAAAATAAGGCGTTGGCGCCCCAAAGCCCGACCCAGGCGGGCATGGCGCCGCCGACGCCAAGGCTCATGCTCAAGGACAGCAACGTATAGTAGATAAAGAAAAACGTGATGGCCAGAATGAGCCCGTAGTGCTGCTTAAGCCCTCGGAAGGCGCAGGCCAGAGGCAACGCGAACAATCCGAGCACCAGGCAGCCCAAAGGCATGGCGACGCGCTTTTGCAGCTCCACCCGCACCTTGCTCATGAAGGTCTCGTCATACTTGTTCGCCGAGTTCGGATCGGCCTGGACGGCCAGGAGATCGGCGTAGGACATTTCCTTGGGCTTCACGTCGTCGATCTGCGAACCTTGAACGAGAAACTGCAACGGCAGCCGGATGCGGTACTCCTTGAATTTGAGCACCGACAGTTTTTCGGCTTCGCGCTGGTAAATGCGGCCGTCGCCCAGAATGAGGTAAAACTCCCATTTATCCGGCCGCGTTTTCAACCGCCCGTTCCCCGCCACGATGGTCACGTCGATGTTTTTCCGCGTCCTGTCGCGCACGAACACGCCCGTCAAATCGCCGCTGTTCGGGTCCACCCGCTTGGAATAGATGGTCAGATTCGGAAAATCTTTATTGAATACACCGGGTTGAAGGACCAGGCGCGTCTTCTCGCGAATCCGCTCCATGACCTCGGTCCGAAAATGGTTCATGCCCCAAGCCAGCCCTTCGAAAGAGACGTAAAAATTCACGCACATGATCAACACGCTGAAGATGATGGGCGCAGGCAAAAGCTGGTACAGGCTGAGCCCGCAAGCCTTGAGAGCCAGCAGCTCCCGATCCGTGGAGAGGCGCAGGAAGGTCAGAAACACGCTCACCATGCAGGCGATGGGCAGGATGAGCAGCAGGAAAAACGGCAACAGGTATCCGAACAACCGGGCCAGTTGCCAAGGGGTCAGCTCCAGGGTGATGAGCAGCTCGCGCAGCTGCACCATGCGGCCGACGAGAATCAGCGCGCACAACACCCCTGCGCTCAAAAGAAAGTTGAAAAACAGCTCGGCCAGGAGCCGGCGCTGCAAAAGATGCGTCAAAGGCGGCTAATCCTCTTTGGACTGCTCCTCGAAAAAACGAATGAGGAATTCCACGTCCTTGGGGCCAAGATTGAAGCGCATGGCCGCATCGTCGATAAGAAAGGAGAGCTTTCTTTCGGACTCCTGCTGTTGGTCGCTAATCCACGCAACAGCCTTCCTGGCCAGTTCGCCTTGCGGCATGATGGTGGCCATGGCGATCTCCTGTGTTCAGCACGTCTCAATGATCGTCTCTCCCTACACCACCTTGCCACCCCCCGCAACTTCTCATATACCAAGCAATGCGCGGGGCGGAGAATCCGGGGAGAAGAAGGCGCTTTTTGCAAAAAGCCCTTTGCCTTAAAAGGGATGCATCCCCTGCCCCGGGGCGTCCGAAAACCGCCGCGCCGGAGTTTTCATGCGTTACTACTACATCAACGAACTTTCCGCGGACCAGTTGGAAGCCGTGGCCCAAAGGCTTCGGGACATGGAGCTGGGCGGCCCCGTGAGCGACGTATTTTTTCTCCCTCTGCCCGAGGAACTGCTGGATGCGGAGCAGGCGGCGCACGCCGAGGGCTGCGGGCCGCATGTCATGGCGCTGGAGCTGGACGAAGATTGCCTGCGCCTGGAGCTTTTGGTGCGCGCCCGCGGACGGTTGCGCTGCTCGTGCATCAAGCTGGCCACGCCCGAACAACGCGCGCACATGATGGCCTACCTGGACGACGTGTGCGCCCAGTTGGGTGTTCAAGCCTGAGAACGGCGTGAGCATTGCGCTCCAGTCTCTTCCTCCGACGCTGGCCCGGCTCTGCCTGGACGTCGAACGATTCATCCTGGAGCTTCTGGGAGAACGCGCGCAGGGCCTTCGCCTCAACGCCGCCGCATCCGGCGGGCTGGACTCCACGGCCCTGACCGTCATCCTGCATTGCCTTTCGCCCCGCTTGAATCTGCACATCCATTGCGTCCACCTGGACCACGGTCTGCGTCCCGAGTCCGGGCTGGACTGTGACGCCGCGCGAGCGTTGGCGAACCGGCTCGGCCTGCCGTTTCTGTCCGAAAGCAGGAATGTGGCGGGCTACGCCGAAAAGCGCGGAATGGGGTTGGAGGAAGCCGGCCGCATCGTGCGCTATGAATTCTTCGCACGGGCCAGGGAGGCGACGCAGGCGGATTACACCGCCCTGGCCCACCACCTGGACGACCAGGCCGAGGATGTTCTCATGCGCCTCATCCGGGGGGCCGGCTGGCCCGGACTGGCGGGCATGGACGCCTGCGATCCCGAGCGCCGCATCCTTCGGCCGTTGCTTGAAATCGAAAAATCGAGGCTGCGCGCCTTGCTCGAAGCCGTGGGCGCTCCCTGGCGCGAGGACGCCAGCAATCGGAACCGCGCCTTCCTCAGAAACCGCGTTCGCCTTGATATTCTCCCGCTGATCCGAGACGAGAACCCATCCTTTCCCGAAGCGGCCGGCCGGCTTGCAGCTCTTGGGCGCATGGAGCGGGACATGGACGCCGATTTGGCGAACCGTTCGATGCAGCGCCAAGACGACGGATCCCTGTTCATTGGAGCCGAAACGCTGACCGGCCTGCACCCCGCGCTGCGGATGCGACTCTACAAACAGGCCTTGAGCCAGCTGGGCCCCGGCCAGACATGGCTCGAAAACTTGCGCAGGCTGGCCAGCGCGAGCGTCGGCGCCGTGGTGCAGTTTCCGGGAGGCAAACGAGCGCGGGTTCTGAAAAACGGCGTCAAATTCTACCTCGACCACCGCTGAAAAAACGCCTGCAGCCCGCATACTGCATAGCCTTCGCGTTACGGCTCCGTCGCGAATCGTTGACAGGCTGGATGTTGCATTGTAAGACCGGTGAACTTTTTCACCAGCTCTAGGAGGAGTTATGAATATTCTGATCTTTGGCCCCAACGGCAGCGGCAAAGGCACTCAGGGATCCCTGGTCAAGAAAAAATACGACCTGGACCACATCGAATCCGGAGCCATCTTCCGCAAGCACATCGGCGGCGGAACCGAGCTTGGTATGAAGGCCAAGGAATACATCGACCGCGGAGAGCTGGTGCCTGACGACATCACCATCCCCATGGTGCTCGACGTGCTGAAGTCCGCCAGCCCCAACGGCTGGCTCCTCGACGGTTTCCCGCGCAGCCTGAACCAGTCCGAACAGCTCTGGGAGGCTTTGCAGAAGGACGGCGTGAAGCTGGATTACGTCATTGAAATCCTGCTGCCCCGCGAAGTGGCCAAGAACCGGATCATGGGCCGGCGGTTGTGCGAGAACGACAACAACCACCCCAACAACATCTTCATCGACGCCATCAAACCCGACGGAGACAAGTGCCGGGTGTGCGGCGGCGCCCTCAAAGCCCGCGCCGACGACCAGGACGAAGAAGCCATCAACAAGCGCCACGACATCTACTACGACACCAACACCGGCACGCTGGCCGCCGCGTACTTCTACAAGAATTTGGCCGACAAGGCCGGCTTCAAATACATCGAGCTGGACGGAGAGGGAACCATCGACGCTATCAAGGAAACCCTGCTGAAGCAGCTTGCTTAAAAGCGCTTCCGCCTTCTGACGATGAAATGATCGAGCCGTGCGCCGAAGCGAACACCTCATGGAGAAAGCGCTTTTTTCTCCATGAACGCAGCTTGAAACGCCGCTCCCATTTCAAGTTTCTTTTTTGAAGCTCTCGCCATTGCGCATCCAGCCGGCGCACCCGGCGAAGACCACCAGTTCATCCGAAGGGCCGCTACTGCGGCCCTTCTTTTTGCTTTATCAAGACGGACCGAACGATTCCATCAAACATTTTCCGCCTGAAATGCTTGCTGAACGGCGGACGCAGCCCGCCTACAGGCTTTGCACAGCAAGAATTTGCGAGCACATCCTCGCAGAGTAATTGAGCTTTTCCAAAGTCCAATTGCTCTGCACACCATAAATGCGAAGACAGGACACGTGTACGCCAGTTCGCAGTTTTTACAGGTTGATCGGCGAGTCTAATGAAGAACCATGATGGATCAGCGGCGCCTCGGCGCCTTTTTTTTCATAGTCTCCAAACGTCGTAAACAGCTAGCGGCCACTTGCAATCATCCTGTTTTGCGAGGCAAACGTGTTACAAAAGCAACAGAAACGCCGGAACATCGTTTTTTCAAGTGGAAGGGAAAGCACGCGGCGCACGGCGCCGTTCACCACCTCGCTCTCTATGAACACAGGTTGCATTTATAGAATAATGTATAAATATAAAAAACTATATGACAATGAATACGTTTAGTTTCGAGCTGTTACACAAGCAGTGAACCTCTGCGACTGACAGGCTCGAAAAGCTGTGATTGGTAAATTAATTCGTATTTTTCGCATTTATAAAATAATATTTTTCAAATATGTAAAAAATACTCATTTTGCCAAACATCAAAACGTACCATTATTTCCACACCATGTCTGCTCTAATCGTGATATAACTCATCAATACTATTCATATAAATTTTATGAAAAAGCCGAGCGTCACAAAATTTTCATGAAAAACATTTTGACACAAGTGTGAGCTGCGGGCTATCAAAAAATCGTCCGTTAGACTTGATCGGATTTTTTAAGGTTTAGCTTTGCAAATGTGAGAATATTGGCGTCCACCGGTCTACCCAACGCCGTTGCAGCGCTCATCTCGCTGCAAAAACAATAACACATTCAATGCAACCTGCTTGGTGAGGCCGCTTCGCCCGGACGCAACCGCTTCACTGGAGATTCGACATGAATAGAGAACTTGTTAAAAGGCATGAAAAAATTTTGCTACCGGCCATGGGGTCTGTTTCCAATTGCTACAGCGTGCTCACCCGGCTAGATCGCCAGCTCACCCGGGCCACGCTCACCGGAAAAATTAACTGCAGCCGAATCGCGCAGACCCTTATCGACTTCATTTCAACCACGCAGGACAATTTCGCCTCCCTGCAACAGGATCTGGTGGAAACGCTCGTCTTCGAAAACGCCCAGAAAGTCGTCCTGGAAATTTCCGCCGTGTCTCAGGTGGCCGTGGACATCCTGAAGCGCAACCTGTTCGAGCGCACAGCCGATGTCGGATTTCTGGCCACCGACGACGACATCGTCCAGTTTTTACTCAACGACGCAAGGCGCCCCGAGGCCATCACGGCCATGGAGGAACGCCTCATGGAGTACCGCAACAAATATACGGTCTACTATGAGATCATCGTTCTGGACATGGAGGGCCGGGTCTGCGCGCATCTGGACAGAACGAATCCCATCACCGCCTCGCAGGACCCTCTCATCAAGGAAACGCTCGCCGCAAGCGAATACGTCGAAACCTACCGGGGAAGCGACTTGGCGCCGGAGCGCGGGGACGTGCTCATCTATTCGCAGACCATCCACAATCCGGAGACCAGAACGCCCATCGGCGTCCTTTGCCTGCTTTTCGACTTCGTCGGCGAAATGAAAATGATTTTCGAGAACCTCAAGCAATCCTCCGCCGACATCATCACCATGATCCTCGACAACTCCGGTAGGGCCATCGCCTCCAGCGACCCCGCAACGGCGCCGGTCGGCAAGATATACCCCATGGCAGTGAAGGACGATTTCCAACTCGTCAAGCTCGGGACCGAATCCTTTCTGACCAAGACCCAGCCCACCAAAGGCTATCAAGGATTCATCGGCCTGCCGTGGTACGGCCACGTACTCAAGCGCGTGTCCACGGCCTTCAGCAACGGAGCCAACGGCCATCAGCTGGACGAGCAGGCCATCCGCCGCAACGCCATCTTCTCAGGCCGATTGATCCAGGTGGAGGAGACCTCGGAAAACATTCTCTCCGACCTGGAGTTGGTGGTCCAAAACGGCGAAATCATGGCCGCCAAGAAATCCGTACAAACGGAGACCGCCGAAAAAATCGAGGCGCAAGCCCTGCCCCACGTCCTGAACGAAGTCAAAAAAATCGGCGACCAGGTGCAGCACGTCTTTCAAACCTCCACCGGCGACCTGCTCAAGCTGGTGACCTCGTCCCGGCTGCACGACGTGCAGTTCATGGCCCAACTGGCCATCGACATCATGGACCGCAACCTCTACGAGCGGGCCAACGACTGCCGGTGGTGGGCGCTGACCGGCGACTTCCGGCGCATTCTCGAAAAGTCCCACATCGACGATGAGGATCGGGGGCGCATGCGCAACATCCTGGCGTACATCAACAATCTGTATACGGTGTACACCAATCTCTTCCTGTACGATCGCAACGGAAAAATCCTGGCGTGCTCCAATCCCAGCGACTACCACCACGAGGGTCGCATCCTGAACACCCACTATGTGAACCAAACCCTGAAAATCACCGACTCCCAACTCTATTGCGTCTCTGACTTCGAGCCGACGGACCTCTACTCCATGAACGACAAGGCGCGGCACAGCTACATCTACAACGCCTCGATCACATCGCTGAAGACCGCCGACTCGGTGATCGGCGGCATCGGCATCGTATTCGACTCGGAGCCGCAGTTCATATCCATGTTGAACGACGCTCTGCCCAGAGACGAACACGGCTCCCTGTCCGAAGGGACGGAGGGCATGTTCGTGACGCCGGAGGGATTCGTCGTTTCTTCCACCAACGCCGAAATCCAGCCCGGCTCCCTGGTGCAACTGCCCGACGCCTTCCGCCAATTGAGCCAGGGAGAGTCCACGTCGCAGCTCATCGGCGAAAACGACAAGCTGTTCGCCGTCGGCTGCGCCCACTCGGCCGGATACCGCGAGTACAAACGCGACGGAGTCTACACCAACGACCTGCTGGGGGTCATCAAGGTTCGAATTTGAAACGCCAACGCAGTGGGCTCCAAGCGATCGTCCGCCCGGCGCCTCCGGGCGGACGATTTTTTGCGTAACGTACGGCAAACCTGGGATGCGTCCTGCATTTCAGGTTCGCCGTATTCCATGCTCCGTTTGCTTTTTCCCCACCCCCCGGCAAGACAGCAGCCGGGACTTGTTCAGGCGCTCGGTGTAGGTGTGCAGCACGTCGTCCTTTTTGAGCCGTCCGACCACGCGTTTGGGGGAGGTTGTGGACATCACCGGCAAAGAGCCTACGTGATGCTCCTCCATCATTTCCAAAGCGCCGGCCATGTCCGCCCCTTCCGTCACCGTGATCACGGAGCGAATCATGATGTCCCGGGCCAGCACGACTCCTTCCAAGTCTGCGGCGTAGCCCAGGCAGGGCGCCAGGTCTCTGGCCGACAGAACGCCCGCCAGTTCTCCGGCGCGATTCACCACCACAAAGTGCGGATAGTCGGTTTCCAGCACCTTCTGGATGATCTCCGACAGCGCTGCTCCCTCCGAAAGCGTGGGAACGTCCCGGCTCATGACCTGGGAGACCTCCATGTCCCGCAAAACGTCCATGTCGCGGCCTCGGACAACGTCCACACCTTGCCGAATAAGGCGCATCTCGTAGACCGAGTACCCGAAAAGAGTCCGCACGATGGCCGCGCTGCTGATGCAGCCCAGCATGAGCGGCAGCATGATCTTGTAGGAGTGGGTCAACTCGAAGATGGTCAACACGGCCGTGATGGGCGCCAGGGTCGAGCCGGCCACCACCGCGCCCATGCCTGCCAGGGCGTAGTGTCCGGGAACCACGCCCAACTCGGGGAAGAACGTCCCGGCGAGGATGCCCACCGCGGCCCCGAGGCTCGATCCGATAACCAGGGACGGCGCGAACACCCCGCCGCTCATGCCGGAGCCGATGCACAGGGACGTGGCCGCGATCTTTCCCGCCAGCACCATCACGGCCATGCTCAAAACCAGCTTGTCGGCCACGGCGAGGTTCACGGTGTCGTAGCCGACGCCCAAAACCTGCGGCAGAAACAATCCCATCACGCCCAGGCACAGTCCGCCCAGGCCGGGCTTGGTCCATTCCGGTATCGGAATCCGGCTGAAAAGCCGGTCGCTGTAGTCCAGGGCCTTGAGGAATACAATGGCCGTGATCCCGGCCAGCACGCCGAGAGCCAGATAAATCAGCATCTCCCAATAGGAGCTGATGGCGAAATGGGTCAGGTCCATGGTGGGAAAATCGCCGAGAAAAAGCCGGGAAAAGAGCGACGCTGAAATGGCGGAGACAATAATGTTGGCGATGAATGCGGCCCGGATATCCAACAAGATGACCTCCACCGCGAACAGCGCGCCGGCCAGGGGAGCGTTGAACGTCGCGGCGATGCCGGCCGCCGCCCCGCAGGCCAGGCAAACCCGCTTTCTCTCCGAATCCAGACGCAGCCATGACGCCAACGTCGATCCCGCGGCGGCGCCGATCTGGATGATGGGCCCCTCCCGGCCCACCGAGGCCCCCGCGCCCAGCAGCAGGCTGGTGACCAGCGCCTTGACGGGCGTCACGCGCCGCCGCATGGCGCTTTTGCCGTGGGCCACGGCCTTGATGACTTCGCTGACGCCCGGCCCGCGCACCTCCGGGGCGTAAAAGGTAATCACGGGACCCACCGCCAATCCCGCCGCAGTGGGCAGCAAAACAATGAGCCACCACGGAGCCTCCATCGCGCGGGCGACCAGATGCCCCTCGCCGGGCCAGAACAACTCCGTGAACAACTCGATGAGAAAACGGAAGGCGACGGCTCCAGTAGCGGCCAGCACGCCGATGACCAGGGAAAAGACGACGAGCCGGAGATCGTGGACGCCGAGGCGCTCCAGATACGGCAAAGTGAACGGCCTCCAACCGCGGCCGCTGGGAGCTTCAGGTTCGGGTCCCGTCTTCATGGTTTCCTTGTACGCGAGCCGCACGGAGGGTCAAGGCGCAGGGGCGCATACGGTTTCCTCGAAATCTTCAAGACGGCAATTCTTTACAAGACATCCGGGCGTGGAGCGGGTATCGAGATACTTTCCTTGACCATCCACGAGCGAACATCCACATGAACGCCTCGGACAACCTGCAATGCTGGAGAACCGACGACGCCGGAACGCTGGTCGTCCAGCGTCTGGTCAACAGTACGCACGCCTACCCCTTGCACTCGCATGACGATGTGTACGGGGTCGGGGTCATGGAGATCGGGGGATGCTATTGCGTCAAAGCCGGCCAGGAAGCAAGCCTGGCGACACCCGGCGAACTGGCGCTCTTCAATCCCGGGCAGGTCCACTCCGGAATCCCGTATCGGCGAAACGTCTACACCTACAAGATGTTTTACATCGGCCAGGAGGCCATGAAAGCCGCGCTGCGAGAACTCGCCGACAAGGATCGTCCGCCGGAGTTCCGTCGCCTCATCGTGCAAGACCGCGAGCTTTCCGAAAAGCTGAACGCGCTGCATCGCTCCCTGGCCGACGGAAGCGGCCCGCTTTCCTTGCAGTCCGCCCTTCTGGAAACCTGCGTCCGAATCGTTGCCAAACACGCGAACGTCTCGCCCAAAGATTCCGGCCCCCACGAACCCGGGGCGGTCAAGCGCGCCGTGGAGTTTTTGAACGACCGGTTGGGTGAGAAGATCAGCCTGGAGGAGTTGGCGAACGCCGCAGGCTTAAGCCGATATCACCTCATCCGCGTCTTCAAAAAGAGTTGCGGTCTGACGCCGCACGCCTATCTGACCCAACAACGCATCAACCGGGCCTCGTCGTTGTTGAAGAGCGGCGAAACGCCTTTGAGCGAAATCGCGCTTGCAACCGGCTTTACGGACCAGTGCCATTTCACCAAGACGTTTCGCAGCCTCACCGGCGCCACGCCGGGCAGGTTCCGGACCGCCTGGAGAAACCGCGCCGGATGACAAAATTCTACCATACAAACGGCCCGGTTTCCCGCCAAGCTGCCTCCAGCAAAGGAGGCTTCGTTGCGATCCGAACAAACGTACGATTCCCGAAAAACGCACACCCCGGAGCGTGAAGCGCCCTCGTTTTCCGTACTGCCGTATCTGGCGATTCTGGGAGCGGTTCTGCTCTGGGGCGGCTCCTTTTCAGCCATGAAGATCGCCGTGGGCGCACTGAATCCGTGGTCGGTCATGGGCGTTCGCATGTTGATGGCGTGCATGGTCGCGGCCTGTCTAGCGCCGAAACTCGGCCCGCTTCCCAGAAAACCGGCGGACTGGCGTTTCATAGCGCCCATGATCGCGCTGCAGCCGTGCCTGTACTTTGTGCTGGAATCCCATGCGCTGCAATATACGACTTCCAGCCAGGCGGGGATCATCGCGGCCTTCGTCCCGCTGATGGTCGCCGTGGGCGCGGCCGTGTTCCTCGGCGAAAGGCTTCGGGCGAACACGCTGGCGGGACTGGCCCTGTCCATCATCGGCGTCGGCTGGCTCTCCCTGTCCGGCGACAGCTCCGAGCACGCCTCGAATCCCTTGCTGGGCAACATGCTGGAGCTATCGGCCATGGCCTGCGCCGCGGGCTACATGGTGCTGCTCAAAAGGCTGACCAGCACGCACAAGCCGCTGACCTTGACGGCGCTGCAAATGGCCGGCGGCCTGGTTTTCTTCTCACCAGGGCTGTGGATGCTTTGGAAACAGGGCCTCGCCAGCCTGGACTGGACGGTGTGGCTCGCCCTCATCTACCTGGGCGCCGTCGTCACGCTGGGCGCCTTCGGGTTGTACAACTACGGAATCAGTCGGATGGAGGCGGGCAAGGCCTCGATCGGCGTCAACCTTGTGCCCGTGGCGGCCGCCGCGCTTGGTTGGATCATCCTGGGCGAGACGCTGAACGCCACGCAAATCATGGCTTCCACCCTCGTGCTGGGCGGGGTTTGGTGGAGCCAGAGGGCAGGGAGAAGATGATGGGCAAAAAAAGCCCGGCCGCCGCAACAAGCGCGACGCCCGAGCTTTATCTTCAAACGACTGAAGCCAGCTACGCCAACTTCACCGTAAACTGCTCGTCCTCGTCCGGAAGCGGGTCGAAGACGAAGCTTTTGGCGTCGCCGTGCATCCGGCGATAAACGCCCGCCCCGCTATCGCTCGATCATCGCGAGCCGAATCCCCAAGGCGATAGGCACGCCGCCAAGGGTCCTGTCCAGCCAGACGCGCAACGACCGGCTGGAGCGCACAGCCGCCAGGTCAAGCGGTCGCCCAGCAGGACAAGCAGCGGTTCGACAAATGCGGCGACAACGATAATCAGCACGCCGTGCGCCAGGAGTTGCACCCACTCCGGTCCCGCGCCCCGAACCACGAACTGGGGCAAAAAGGCGAGAAAAAACGTAGCGACTTTGGGATTCAACAAGTCGATAAAAACACCTTGTCGGAACACTGCGGAAATCTGCGTTTTTTCCACGTTCTGATCCAGGGCGAAGGCTCCGTCCGACATCAGGGCTTTGAAGCCCAACCAAGCGAGGTAGGCGACGCCTACCCATTTGACGGCGAAAAAAGCCGTGGCCGAGGCGGCCACAATGGCCGACAATCCGAGCGCCGCCAGCAAAACGTGCCCGAACGCTCCGGTCCAGACGCCGAGCATGGCCGCCGTCCCCGCGCGCTTGCCGCCTTGGACCGTGTGGCTCAGAATAAAGGAGATCTCCGGGCAGGCGCAATGTTGAGCAAAAAGGCGGCGGTAAAAAAAGCGGACCAATGGCCCAATCGTAATCAAGCACGGGGCGCTCCTCCCGGTCAGCCTCAGCGGAAAACAACCGGCCCGACCGTCGTAAAAATTTACGCCGGTCGGGCCGGATATTCACTGGCGGGGGGAAAAACTACGCCAACTTCACCGTAAACAGCTCGCCCTCGTCCTCGTCCGGGAGCGGGCCGAAGACGAAGCTTTTGGCGTTGCCGTACACTCTGCAATAATAGGACGTCTGATCGTCCAACTCGTTCTGGACGGCCCAAGCCGTGTACTCCGTGTCGCTCAGGTTCAGCTTCAGGCCTTGCATGGGATAGTTCAGGACGCAGCGTTCGGGCACCTGGCCGCTGGGGCCGACGCCGTGGCTGGTGATCTCCCCGTCGTCCACGCCGAGCAGCGCGCCTTTCCAGGCATGGCCCTTGCCCGGGCCCACCGCGACCCAAAGCCCCAGCTTGGGGATGGGATGCAGATCCAGGCGGTACTCCAAGTCCACGGGGCGCACGGGAATGTTGGCCTTGGCCGCGAGTTTCGGACCCAAAGCCGCGGCCGAGGTCACGACGTCCGCGTCGGCCAGGGGCGTGGGCAGGGACGCCTTGTCCAGGTCTCCGTCGTCCGGACACAGGATGATGGGAAACTTGAATCCCTTACGCGCCTGAAGCGCCAAGGCCAGCAGGGACAATCCGATGCGGACGGACTCGGCCTCGAACGTTTTGACCGAGCCGATGACCACCCAGACGCCCACCTGCGGATCGATCATCTCCTGGATGGGTGCGGCCCATTCCATCTCGGGCAGGTTGTCCGACCAGAAGTGGCCGGCCGCGGTCAGGCCGTAGCGGGTGACGGTCTGGAATATCTGTTTGCCCTTGTTTTCCTCTTTTTCCAGCACCGAGATGTAAACGGTCTTGCTCATGCAAGCTCCTTGTGTCTGGTTGGAGGTCTTGCCGGGGGAAACCTTTCTGCTAAAAGGCCTCCTGTCCCCTTTCCAAGACTTCTGCGAATACGTTCAGGAAGGGGGAGCGCAAGGGGGAAAACCCTTTTCAAGGTTTTTCCCCCCGCATCTTATGCGTCGAAGGAGAATTTCATCTTGAACTCGCCACTTTTGTCAACGTCGAGTTTGACCTTGCTCGGCATCTGCCCGGTGGTCATGGAGCCCAGGATCTGCTGCGACATCTGGGGCAAAATGTTGCCGTTGAGGATGTATTCGATGTTGCGGGCGCCGGTCTCCACTTCGGTGCAGCGGTCCCGAATGGCGTCCACCACCTTGCCGCTGTAGTCGAGCGCCATTTTGTTGTTGTTCATCAGCATGTTCTTGAGCTTGCCGAGCTTGAGCTCCACGATCATCCGCATGGCGTCCGGATTCAGGCTCTTGTACGGCGCCACGGTCATGCGGGCCAGAAGCGCCGGTTTGAAATGCTGGGACAGAATCGGCCGCACCGCTCCCATGACGGCGTCGTACGGGACCTCTTCGCCCGAACCGGTCATCTCCTGGATCACGTCCGTGGCCAAATTGCTGGTCAGGATGATGATGGTGTTCTTGAAATTGATCTCCTTGCCCTCGCCGTCCGTGAGCGTGCCCTTATCGAAAACCTGGTAGAACAGGTTCATGACGTCCAAGTGGGCCTTCTCTACTTCATCCAGAAGCACCACGGAGTACGGATGCTGGCGCACGGCCTCGGTGAGCATGCCGCCCTCGCCGTAGCCCACGTAGCCCGGAGGCGATCCGATGAGCCGGCTGGTGGTGTGCTTTTCCTGGAACTCGGACATGTTGATGGTCACGATGGAGCGTTCGTCGCCGAACAGGAGGTCGGCGAGGGACAGGCCGGTCTCGGTCTTGCCCACGCCCGAAGGCCCGACCAGCAGAAAGACGCCCATGGGCTGGTCCGGGTTCTTGATGCCGGACTTGGCCGACTTGATGACCTCGCTGATGACTTGCAGGGCCTGGTCCTGGCCTTTGATGCGATCCTGCAGGCGCTTCTCCAGGTCGGCCACGGTCTGGGCCTGGTCGCGGGCGACCTTGCCCAGAGGAATACCGGTCCAGTCCGAAACGACCTTGGCGACCAGATCGGGGTTGACCTCGATCTGGATCAGGGCCTCTTCACCCTGAATGTCCTTGAGGGCCTGGGCCGCGGCGTCCAGGTCCTGGAACAGCTCGTCCAGGGACTTGGCCATGTTTGCGGCGAGGTCGTCGGTTGCGGACTCTCCCTCGGCCTTTTCCGCGGCTTCGATATCCTTGGCCTCGGCCTCCTCCACTTCGGCCTCCGTAGCTTCATCACCGGACGGCGCGGCCGCGGGGCTCGCCTCGGCCTCGCGCTTGGCCTGGATGGCGGCGCGGATGTCCAGAATCTTGCGGGCGGCCTCCTGCTCCTTGAGCCAGCGCTCGCGCAGCTCCTCGGCCTCTTTTCTGAAAGCTTCGATCCTGTCCTCGATCTCCCGGTATTTCTCCTGGTCGATCTTGACCCCGTTGTCCTTGTCGCGGTCCATGGCCCGCAGCTGCCGCTCCAGCGCCTGGATGGAGCGCTCCTTGTCCTCCAACGCGCCGGGTTTGGCCGAAAGATTGACCTTGACCCTGGCGCAGCTGGTGTCGAGCAGATCGATGGCCTTGTCCGGAAGGAAGCGGCCCGCGATGTAACGGTCGGAAAACTCGGCCGCAACCTGGATGGCGTCGTCCCGGATGATGACCCGGTGGGACAACTCGTAGCTGTCCCGGAGTCCGCGCAGGATCAGGGCCGAGGTCTCCACCGAAGGTTCGTCGAGCTTGACGAGTTGGAAACGGCGGGCCAGAGCCGGGTCTTTCTCGAAATATTTCTTGTACTCCGACCAGGTGGTGGCGGCGCAGGTCTTGATCTCGCCGCGAGCCAGGGCGGGTTTCAGCAGGTTGGCCGCGTCCGATCCTCCGGCCGCGCCGCCCGCGCCCACCAGAGTGTGGGCTTCGTCGATGAAGAGAATGATCGGCGTCTCGCTGGATTTGATCTCATCCAGCACGCCTTTGAGACGATTCTCGAACTCTCCCTTCATGCCGGCGCCGGCCTCCAAAGAGCCCATGTCCAGACCCAGCAGGCGCACGTTGGCCAGCATCTCGGGAACGTCGCCTTCGGTGATGCGCCGGGCCAGGCCTTCGATAACCGCGGTCTTGCCCACGCCGGGCTCGCCCACCAGAATGGGGTTGTTCTTGCGCCGGCGGGCCAGAATGTCCACGATCTGCCGGATTTCATTGTCGCGGCCGAAGACCGGGTCGATTTTGCCTTCCTTGGCCTTGGCCGTGAAATCCTGGCAAAAACGTTGGATGAAACCGCCATCGCCTTCCGCGCCGGGAGCGCCGGCCCGGGCAGGCCCCGCAGGAGCCGCTGCGGCCCTGGCCTGCGCCTGTTCGGAGGAAGACTTGACGATGGCGTAGAAATCCTTGCCGAGCCGCTCGCGGCTGACGCCCTGCAGCAGCTCCACGTACCGGCCGGAGGCGAAGAACGTGGGCTTCGACAGGAAAGCCATCAAGACCGAGCCGGAACGGATGCGCTGTTCTCCCAGCTCCACGGACGCCATGAGCCAGGCGCTTTCGAAAAGTTCTATCAACAAGGGAGAAAACACGGGTTTGCCCGCATTGCCCGCCTTGAAATCCTCCAAGGCGTCGTTCAAGGCCGAGAGCACCCGGGCCGGATCGATTTCGAACTGCTTGAGGATGATGGGCAGATCGCTATTCGTATCCTCTAGACATTTCAAAAGAAAGTGCTCTACAGAGACTTCGTAGTTGGTGCGGGAAACGCACAGCCCGGCCGCATTGTGCAACGTGCTGGTGCAGAAGCCGTTCAGTTTGGTAAGTAGCGCTTTCATGTCCACATTGACCATGCTTGCCCCCTTGGGTTGAATATCCTTGCGAGCCTGAGCATGGCTCAGGCGCCGCCCACGTTGGGAAAGGGCGCCTCGGCCGTGTCCAACCGATCGCCGAAACACCAGGTGTCATAGCCGAGCTGCGACCATCGTTGCCGACCCAGTTGCGTTGTCTGGACCTCTTCAGGCTGGACAAGCAACTCCAAATCCACTTCAAGCGGCGCAATCAAAAAAAAACGAACGAGGCTGACCGCCCATCGCCGGCGATCTTGATCCGGCAACAGGCGATGAAAGGTTTCCTCGGGCATGGGGCCCAAGCGAATCCGCACTTTTCCCATCCGGTCATCCATCAATTCGCCAAGCCAGGCGTCTTCGCCCAAAGCCGCGCAGGAAACGCCCACAACACAGCGTTGATCCTCAGGAATGGCCACCCGCCGCAGCGCGCACTGCTCCACCTCCACCTGCTCCACGTCCAATGCGTCGCGCAGCAGGGTCTTCAACCCCAGGGCCGAACGCGGATACTGGGTGAACAGGCCGATGTAGCGCAACATGCGGTAGCTGTCGGGAAGGTCCTCGCGCAGCTCCCGGTGGCCCACGCCCAGCAAACTGAAGAGCCGTTCGAGGTACGCCTCGTCCTGCTCTTCGATGACTTTCACCATCAGGCGGTACTTGGACCAGACCCTGAAAAACAATGAATAAAAATTGTTGTTGAAAATATCCAGGAAGTCTCGGGAAACCGACTTGTCCTCGGAGGCTTCCTCGAGCAGTTCCTCGGTGTAGAAGGTGGGCAACGGGGAGTCGGCGCCGTACAAGCCCAGGAAGTTGGTTGTCAAATGGTAGCGCGGCTCACCGGAATCCATCTGCTCCGTGGACAAATCCTGGACGTCGGTGGGCGGAAAGGCCAGAGACAAAAACGGGCGGATGCGCAGATTGTCCCGGTAGAACTCCTGCAACGCTTCGCCGGAGCATCGGCCGGACATGAGCCGCAACAGGCGCAAAGCCTGAAAAAAGGAAAACGCCTGCGGCCGTCCGAGAAGGTTGGCGTTTACATCAGCGGTCGGTCGCCAATTCTTGCGGGCCAAGCAAAACGCTCCTTGTTCTGGGAATCAATGATGGAAAGACGCGTGAAGCAATTCACCTCGGCGTAGCCGGACAGGAAATAGTCCATGATGGCCCCGAAGAGATACATGTCCCCGACGCCGGCGAAGCTGGACCGGTCCAGGGTCACTTCGATCTGCTGCCCGCGCATCATGACCCCGCCGACGATGCGGTTTTGTACGTCCACGGTCATCTTGGTGATCGAGTCCACGCGCTTGGTGTTGGCCAGCACCACGGCCCGGTCGCGGGTTTCGGTGAAGATGTACAGTTTGATGAGCGCCCGCAGATTCTCCATGTCGGCCACGGAGAGATAGTTGAGAAACAAATGGGAAAGCAGGCGCCACAAGAGATTCTTGCCCAAAGGCGGCTGCACGGGAGACGTCGGGGGGCGGATGTTTTCGAACGAAGCCAGTCCCGGAGAGGTCTCCGTGGGCCTGGAGATGTCGCCCAGTTGCAGCTTTTCCGGCAACGAGGCGTTGGTGCACATGATATCCAAAGACAAGGTCTCCAGAGTGGGCCCGCCCATGCCCGGGGGGTAAGCCACGGAGAGAAACAGATCGGTCTTGTCGTGGAGCGCCGAACGCCGGTGGGTCACGGTGTAGACGGGACGCGCCTCCACCTGGGGGTTGAACAGCTCGAAAGGAAGATACTCCCGTTCCTCCACCGTGCCCTGGACGTAACCCACCACCCGGTTGACGGAATAGACCTGATAGTGCCCGGGCCTGCCGCCGCTGGGCAGGATCGAATATTCCGGCCGCTGATGGTCCAGGAGAATGGGGTCGGCCTCAAAGGGAAACAAATTGATGACCGGCGTGGCGAAGAGAACAAAGTTGTCTCGGCGGATCGTTGGCGGCTCCCCCTTGATTTCGGACAGGTGGAAAACCACTTCGAAACCGCCCCCTTCGCCGCGGTCCGTCCATTCGTCGAAGCCCGTAATATCGAAAAAGAAAAATTTCTCCGGCAGGATAAAATATTCCTGCAGGACGCGGTACCCTGGAAACGATTGCCTCGGATACGGCAACAAGGCCTCATCGTCCGCGAAGCCCACGGGTTTGAGCGCGCTCTTCGGAAGAGTCAGCGGGGAGCCTCCGCTCAACGGTCGGAACGTGATTTCCCGCACGTTGTTGAACAGCAGGCTGTAACGGTCCGCGGCCGCAGCGTAGCCGCCGGCGATATGGACGCGCAGTTTGCTGGCGCTCCAGGAGGCGAGGTCCACCCCGTCCATGGAGAAGCGCAACGTCATGGTCGACGGCCGGCCCGGAGTCTGGGTCAAGCGGGCGTCCACGATGGACATGGGGCTCAGCTCCACGTCGTAGCAGGTGGTGAACACGCAGCTGGTGTCCTCCACGGGAATGGAGGCCACTTGCGCGCCGGCCGGCACCTTGAGTGTCTCCATGAGCCCCTGCTTGGGCGTGAAGCGCAAGATCGTGGTGGCCGGAATGGGCCGGAGATAGTGGGGGAAAATAAGCTGCATCAGGCCGTGGACGATTTCAGGGAACTCGTCGTCCACCTTCTCGTTGACCATGCCCGTCAGGAAGGCGCAGCCCTCCAGCAGGCGCTCCACGTCCGGGTCGGGGGTCTGGCCGGACAACATAGGCGCCAACGCGGGGTGCAGCTTTGAAAATTCGACGGCCAGCTCGCGCAGATGGGTCAATTCGCGCTGATAGTATTTGTTGATCATAGGAAGACTACTGTTTTAGAACCTATTCTATTGTCCGAATCCGAATAAAAGAAACTACATGGTTGGCGGGCTGTGTTTTCGATCTTGCGCCAAAGATCGTCGGCGATGGATGCGCAATATGTTGGCGATTATTCCTTTATGTTGATGCGGCCGTCCGCTTCCAACACCGTTTCAAAAACAACCGGAACCACGCGATCCTCCAATCGAATTTCCGCTTCAAGCTTGAAAGGCACGGACAAGACGTCGCTCGCTTGCGGCACATAGACCACTTTCACATTGTTGAGCCGGGGTTCGTACTTCAAAATGGTCTGATTGATGGAGCGCTCGATGTCCGGAATGGCGTCGAGGCCAAAATTGCTGGCCAGATCGGTAAAATCGGGCACGCCGTAGTCTTCAGCTATCAGCGCGCTGCCCTGGCGCGTATTCAATATCTTGCGCAAATGGCTCAGAATGGAGGCGACCACGCGTGCGGGATCAGACAACCCCCGCTTGTCCGGATGGTCTTCAATATAGCGAATTTGCTCCAGAAGCCGATCTTCGCGCATGGGCTCCGCTCAAAGTTCAGCCTTCCGGCGCGCAGGGGCGCGCCGGAAGGTCAAGCTAGGCTGTTCGGTTCAGTACAACATCGATCCCAAAACGCCTTACGGGACACTTAGGAAACGGGCTTCGTGGCGCCGGTGATGGGGTCCTTGATGGGGTCCACCAGCGGATTTTTACCGTAGTCCTTGATGTAGTCCACCAGCGGAGCCTTTGGGCCCACGTTAAATTCCGCAACCGCCATCGCATCAACCTCCAGAGTGAAAAAATCAAACTCTCCCGGAACGGGAAGGCCCCGTTCCGGAGAGAGAAGCACCAGCGGTTTAGTCGCCCTGCCAGGAGTCCGTGAACTCGATGTTGCCGTCCGTGTAGGTCCAGGTGATCTTGGAGTAGGTGAAGGCCACTTCCTCCATGTCGTGGAACGGCTTGTTGTCCGGGAGGAACGTCATGGGCGTGTACTCCCGCATGTTCACGATAATCGCCTGGGCCAACTTGATCTTGAAGTAGTTTTCCTCCGTGCCGTCGGGCTTGATGCGGTAGTAGTCCACTTCCACGTCGCACTGCTCGCCCTTGCAGCAAGCCTGGAAGAGCTTGGGCGAAGAGTTGTCCTTGTGCTTGGTGATCACGAAGGGGTTGTGAATCCGCTGTCCAGTGGGCAGACCGGTGTGGGTGTCCTTGGGGATCTCCACATTGTGGTCCTGCTGGTAAAGCAGAACCGTGTCCTTCTTGTCGCCGGACTGGGTGCAATCGCCCTTGATGTCGCCCTGGCTCTTGCCCTTAACCTTCATGTACGCCGTCAAAGCCATGATCGTTTCCTCCTGTCTAAGGGTTTGTTACGCTGCATGAGTTCTAGCAAGGTTCATTCCAACATGTAATTAATTGAAACGACTGGCTTATTTTGGCAAGCGACACTTGGGGCGCAGACCTCATCCAGGAATCGCCAACATAGTTCTCAGCTTTGCCCGCCAGCCAACTCGGCCTAGTCCTTATCCAGCTTGCCCACCAAAGACAGGGTGAACGAAGCGCCCATGTACTTGAAGTGGGGCCGGGCCTTGATGGAAACCGAATACCAGCCGGGATCTCCTTCCACGTCGTTGACCTCGATCTGGGCCATGCGCAGGGGGCGGCGGCTGCGGACGTCCGGCGCCGGGTTGTCCATCTCCGTCACGTACTGGCTGATCCACTTGTTGAGTTCGCGGTCCAGGTCCTGGCGCTCCTTCCACGTACCGATGTTTTCGCGCTGAATGACCTTGATGTAGTGGGCCAGCCGGTTCATGATCATCATGTACGGCAGCTGCGTGGACAGCTTGTAGTTCATCTCCGCCTCTTTGCCCTCCTTGGAGGTGCCGAAGTACTTGGGCTTCTGGCAGCTGTTGGCGGAGAAGAAGGCGGCGTTGTCGCTGCCTTTGCGCATGGTCAGGGCGATGAAGCCCTCTTCGGCCAGTTCGTACTCCCGACGCTCGGAGATGAGCACCTGCGTGGGAATCTTGGTCTGGACCGCGCCCATGGCTTCGAACTGGTACAACGGCAAATCCTCCACGGCGCCGCCGCCCTGAGGGCCAATGATGTTGGCGCACCACCGGAACTTGGCGAAGGAGTCCGTAAGTTTGCTGGCGAAGGCGAAGGCCGTGTTGCCCCAGCAGAAAGCATCGTCGCCGCTGGCTACGTCTTCCTTGAAATTGAAGGTCTTGGTGGGCTGGGTGTCCGGTCCGTAGGGCAGCCGCAGCAGAAACTTGGGCAAGGTCAAGCCCACATAGCGGGCGTCCTCGGACTCCCGGAACGACTGCCACTTGGCGTACTGCGGCATCTCGAAGATGGAGTGCAAGTCCTTGAGATTAGGCAGTTCTGCCCAGGAGTCGATGCCGAAGAACTGGGTTCCGGCCGCGGCGATGAACGGGGCGTGGGACATGGCCGACACGCTGGCCGTATACTGCAGCAGCTTGATGTCCTGAGGGCCGGGGCCGAACTCGTAGTTGGCCACGATGGCGCCGAAGGGCTGGCCGCCGAACTGGCCGTACTCCGCCGTGTACACCTGTTTGTACAATCCGGATTTGGGAACTTCGGGAGCGTCGTCAAAGTCGTCCAGCAGGTCCTCTTTGGACACGTTCATGATCTGGACTTTGATGTTCTCCCTGAAGTCGGTGCGGTCGATCAGGAACTTCAAAGATCTCCAAGTGGACTCAAGCTGCTGGAAATCGTCGTTGTGCAAAATCTCATTGACCTGGGAGGACAGCTTGGAGTCGATCTGAGCGATCATCTCGTCCACCAGCCCCCCGGAGACCTTCGCACCCTGGCGCTCGGGTTTGACCATCTCCTCCAAAAAAGCCTGAAGCCCGGCCTTGGTCACGGAAAAGGCCTCATCCGAAGGCTTCAACCGGGTGGCCTCCACAATATCGCTGAGGAGATCAGCCTCGCCGGTTGCTTCCGCCGCTTGCGCTTGCTCTTGTTTGGTTTGCTCTTCCGCCATATCCATGCCTCCTTATGACTCGATCCCAAGTTCTTTGAGCAACCGCTCCCGGGCGCCCTCGTCGGAAACCAAGCTTTGCACTTTTTTCCGGAAATCCGGCACGTTGGCCAGGGGGCCCTTCAATGCCTTCAACGCCTCGCGAAGCTCCATCAGCTTGGCGAGCTCCGGAACTTTCTGGACGATGGCGTCCGGATCGAAGTCTTTCAGGTTCTCGAATTTCAGGCTGACCCCCATTTCCTCGTCTTCCGCCCCGGAAATCTTGTCCGCCACGTTAAGCTTCAGCTCCAAATTCTGCGCCTTGAGCACATCGTTGAAGTTGTCCTTGTCGATGCTGACCGGATCGCGGTCTTCAACCATGCGGTCGTCGGCGGCCTGAGTGAAATCGCCGACCACCAACAGCTTGAGGGGAAGCTCCACCTCTTCTTTGGCGTCTCCCGTGGCCGGTTTGTATACGATGTTCACCCTTTCCTTGGGCGCCACGGATCCTTCTTTCGCCATGCTCATACCTCCTTAAAAATGAATAGTAGGGCCTCACACCCAGCCGATGGTGCAGAGTGTATATCAACTTTCGCCGCAGATGCGCAACGCCGACGCCGGTGATATTCTTGAAATCCTCTCCAGAATCTTCGTTGCAACGGCTTGGGCCTCGTCGCCCTCGGTCATCGAGTACACGTCGTAAGCGGCGGACAGACCGCCCAGAGCCGCATCGGGATCCCATACATCCAGATTGCGCCGTTCAATTTCCTCCACCGCCAAGTCCGCGTGAGGCTTGGCCAAGGCCAGCTTGCCCGCCTCGGTGAGCAGCCGGGCCATGGCCACGTGGGCCAGGAAACGGGCCATGCCGCCCCCTGCGTTGTCCAACGTCTGCTGCATGACTTCCAGCCCTTCGGCGATCTTCTTGGCTCCCAACTGTTCGCGGGCCTTGGCCAGGGCCTCGTCGATCCGTTGTTGCGCAACGGAGCCCCCCCCGCCTCCGCCTCCGCCAGCCTGCTGATTGAGGGATTTCAACCATAGCTTGGTGTCCTTGTCGGCGAAGGGAGAGCCGTCGGAAAACGTATAATTTTCTATGCCGCGCAATTTTTTCACATACTGCGCCGTCTCCTGCTCCACGGCCAGGCGGGCGTCGGCGCCGCGCGCGCCGAGTCCATCCAAAGCCTTGGCCGTGAGCCGTGAAATATCCAGCCAGAACAAAAATTCGGCAACCCGCGACTCGCTGGCCAGTATGGCGTTCTCGAATTCACGGGAGGCGAGCAGATTCTCTATGGCGGCTTTCACGGCGCTGTCCGGCGGAGGAATCATGGTCTGGCCGTTTTCAGCCGGCGGCAAGGCCTCCACCTGAAGCCAGGCGGAGAGGCGCCGCAGCTGATACGACATGGGGTTCGAGGCGTCCAGCTTCAAATAGAAATCCGCGGCCTGGGCCAATTGGTCCAGCCCGAAGCGCACCAATTTTTTGGCGTCCGAGGCATGGTCGCCCGTCGGCGTGGGCGCCGGCCCCGTGGATGAAGGAGGGGGCGCAGAGGATTTTTGCGGACTCGGCGCAGCGGCCGCCGGCGCAGCCTGCTCGCTCGGCTTTTCTTCGGACGACGGCGACGCCCCTGCGGCTTGCTCGGCGTCGCCTTCGGCAGACGAAGCGTCGGGCTCCGGCTCCGGCGCCGCCTCCGGCTCGGGCGCCTGCACAGGAAGCCTCTCGGCGTATCCCTGCAGCTCCCGGAGCATGGGCGGCGAATCGAGCTTCTCGCCCAGCGTTTCGTCCAGGTCCTTCAGATTTTCAACAAGCCGGTCGTAGGTTTCCTTGGGCAGCGGCTGGTCCGCTTCAAACGCCTGCAAGAAATCCAGCGCCTTGTCACGCCACCATTCGATAGCGTTGACGCGACCCCGCAGGCGTTTTTTCGGCGGATACATGGTGTCCCAGAAATTGACCACCATGTCCTTGAGAATTTGCGCTCCAAGGGCCAGGCCATCCACCTTGCGCAACTGGATGAGTCCGGCGGCGAGATAGGCGGCCGCCATCAGGTTCTTGGACTTGACGTCCAGGATGGTGGCGGCCAATTTAATCGTTTTTTTCCAGTCAATGGGCTCGCCGCTGGCCGTTGCCACGGAGAGCTTGTCGATTTCGGCTTGAAGCTCGTCGAATTCGGGTTCGTAGCGGGCGTCTTCGCCAGCGGGCTTCGCATCGCTAATCGGCTTTTTGCCAAGTTCCATTAAATCCATAGATTGGTCCTCAAGACTTGCGCCGCGCTTGGACGGCCGAAGCTCGCCACCCCATCTCCGGCGCGAACTTCATTTTCACGAAACCAGCTCTAGCACATCCGGTTCAAAAAACAAGCTGTTTCTGTGACGTTTCGCCGAACTAACTGTTCCAAACCGGCGGACGTCAGACGCCGGCGTTCGTTCGCGCCAGAACGTTCAACGTTTTTTGAACGCTCTGCGCCAATCGGTTCGCGTCCTCGGCCATGACGTAAATTCGCGCAGCGACGCCCACACCCGCCCCATGCCCGACGGCCTGCGGCGCGCGGCCT
The DNA here is from genome assembly GCA_030156255.1 of Desulfovibrionales bacterium. GTDB lineage: Bacteria > Desulfobacterota > Desulfovibrionia > Desulfovibrionales > Desulfovibrionaceae > JASGMV01. The sequence goes on along the minus strand of JASGMV010000008.1, from coordinate 27,057 downwards.
TGCTCCTGATCATCCAAAACCCTGGAAACGCCGAGAGACAACACATTCGCCTTGTTCGGCGTGCTTTCCGCCGCTGCGGCGTCCCAATCGAACATACGCACGCTCCAGCCGGCTTCTCCCAACGCGGCGCGAACGGCCTCGTCTCCCGCAAGGGACAAAATCCACCGCAATTCCGGCCGACGGCGCCTGGCCGCAGCCAGAACCACCGAGGCCAATGGCGCGCCGCCGAGTTCGCACCGGGGAGGAACCACCAGCTCGCCGGTCGTCGAACAGGACATGCGGCCCTGAAAACCGACGATCTCCGACGGGTCGTCCGCGTACGGCAAGCAAAAGGCGGCCTCGGCGCCGTCCTCGGGCGCCAGCCTGCAAAAACCTGGCAAAGCGGCCAGGAGGCGGCCGAACGCCGCCAGGTTCTCCAAAGCCGCAGGCGCCGCCTGCAGTTGCTCCAGCCGCGCCATGTGGTTCAGCGGGCCAACCCCTTTGCCGATGTTCGCGGCCCCCCGGAATCCCAGATGCAAAAACCGTTGTGACGCCCGGACGGCTTGGTCCATGGGCAGCCCCAAGGACAAATGCGCGGCGATGGCCGCAGACAACGTACAGCCGGTGCCGTGCAGGCTGCCCCGTCCCACCCGACGCTGCATGAGCGGCAACACGCGGTCTGGATGCTCCGCATACCAGTCGGTCAAGGCCGGCGTATCCAAATGCCCGCCCTTGATGAGCACGGCTTTGGGCCCCATCTCCAGAATCCGCCCCAGGGCCTCGAGAATGTCCTCGCGCCCGCGAATTTCCATTCCCGCGAGCAGCTCGGTTTCGGGAATGTTGGGCGTGACCAACGCGGCCATGGGCAACAGCCTGCCGCGCAACACGTCGAGCGCCGCGTCGTCCAACAACTTGGCGCCGCTCTGGGCCACGCACACCGGGTCCACGACCAACGGGAAATCGCAATCGGCGAGCCCGTCCGCCACGGCCGAAACGATCGGCGCGGAATACAGCATGCCGGTCTTGGCGGCCCGGATGTCGAAATCGTCCAGCACGGCGGCCAACTGGTTGGACACGAACCCCGGAGACGGAGCTTCGATGGCCCGCACCTCCCTGGTGTTCTGGGCCGTGAGCGCGGTAACGACAGACGTCCCGAACACCCCGAGCATGGTCATGGTCTTGAGATCGGCCTGAATCCCGGCTCCGCCGCCGCTGTCGGACCCGGCGATGGTCAAAGCCTGAGGCGTGCTTTGCATGAGGCTACCTCGATATTGAAAAATGTTTTTCGATGGCCGTGGGCGACGAACGAAATCCCACGGGCGGCGCTACGGTCCCGATCAACGAAGCCGTATCGCGGACGCCCCCCGGGACGGGGATCAAAAACGCTCTTCCGACGCGCGAACCCCGAGGCTCCGAAACAATCCGAGCCATCCCTCCCTACGGCCGATCCAGCCCCCCGTGCCGGCGAAGGCGAACAACAGCAGAAAATTGAACAAATGGGCGGGAGCATCATTTCTTTTCAGCAACAGAGAGCGTAATTGGCGCAAACGAAACGGTCCGCGCTTGAAACGAATGTCCTCCATTTGGAGAACCTGCCGGGAGCGCAGCTGGGTCTGGGCGGCTTCCGGCCCGAAAAAATCCATAATACCTTGTGGATAGTATGGTTTTATATGGTCGAAGTCCAGATAAAAGCCGGGATGCTCCACCGGGGAGGCCATGAGCGCCAGGCCGCCGGGCGCCAACCGGTCGAGCCAGCCGTCCAAAAAGGGGACGAGATCCAAGGGAGCGAAATGCTCGATCACGTGAGCGAAGACCAACAGGCCGAAAGAACGTTCAGGGGCGGCGGCTTTCAGCTCATCCACGACCATGGCGTTATGGCCCTGCGCCCTGGCCCGCTCCACGGAGCGGCGGTCCACGTCCACGCCCAAAACGTCGCGGAACCCCAGCTCGCGCAGCCAAGCCAGTTTGCCGCCCCGGCCGCAGCCGACTTCGAGCACGGGGATGCTGCGGTCAATGCCGGACAAAATCCGAAAAAAAGCCTTGCGCTCGCTTGGCGCCAACTTTCGCCGACAGGCGTTGTAGGCCTGTTTCACGAAAGCAGCTCCGGCGGCAGCGGCGGTAGTGTCATCTTAGCTGTTTGCATCAACGCAGTTTTCGAGATAAAAGTCTGTGTTCTCATGGCCCGGAGCACTCTTCATGGCCGGGAAAACTCGATTCGACGGGAAATATATGTCCTCTGAGCCCGCCTACAATATTCTGATGTACTCCCACGACACTTACGGACTGGGACATATCCGTAGAACGCTGGCCATAGCCTCGCACCTGAAGGGCAAGGCCGCCAACATCCTGATTCTTACAGGCTCGCCCCTGGTGGGCCGTTTCGACGCCCCCGAGCGCATAGACTTCGTGCGCATCCCGGGTATGATCAAGCAGTCCAACGAACTCTATTTGCCGAACTCCATACGCATCGACCCCAAAAAGGCCCTGCGCATTCGGCGCTCCATCATTACGGCGACGGCCAAAACGTTTATGCCCGACTTGTTCATCGTGGACAAGGCCCCGCTGGGCCTCAAGCGGGAAATCATGCCCACGCTCAAATGGATGCGCTCCCAAAACCCTCGCATCCGCGCCGTACTCGGCCTGCGAGACATCATGGATGACGCCGAAAGCACTTGCAAGGATTGGACCGAAAAAGGCGTTTACCATGTCATGGACAAATACTATTCGGAAATATGGGTGTACGGGCACCAGGAGCTGTACGACCCCATCCGGGAATACGACATCCCGCCGGAAATAGCGTCGAAGATGGTCTTCACCGGCTACATCCCCCGAAAAACCTGGGACGCCAGCCGTCGCCTGGCCAACAACGGCTTCAAAAGCAAAGGGGTCAAGCTGGTGGTGGTCACGGCCGGAGGCGGCGGGGACGGCTATCCGCTCATGGACACTTTGCTCAAGGCCATGGAGGCCGACCCGAAGCCTCCCTTCCGGGCCGTGCTGGTGTCGGGCCCCTTCATGCCGACCGGAGAACGCAAGGACCTGGCCGCGCGGGCCAAAAAAGTCGGAGCGCCTTTTTACCATTTCTATCGCCGCATGGAGCGCCTGCTCGGCCCGGCCGACCTCGTGGTGTCCATGGGCGGCTACAACACCATCTGCGAAATTCTCAGCCAAAAGAAACCGGGGCTTATCATCCCCAGAGAGACGCCCAGACTCGAACAACGCATTCGCGCCGAGATGCTCAAACGCCAAGGCCTTGCCGATTTCCTGCCCTTCGGAGACCTGACGCCCGACTCCCTGCGAGACAAAATCGTGGACATGCTGGAGCACCCCGAGCCGTATCTGACAGCCATGGACAACTTCAAGTTCACCGGATTCGAAGTCATGCGGAAGCGCATCAAGGCTTTCCAGCGCAAGGCGGACTCATGACCAACCAGCCGGAAGCCCAACCGGTCCTCGGATTGGTCCTCAAGGGCTTTCCCCGAATCTCCGAGACCTTCATCTCCGGGGAAATTCTCGGTCTTGAACGCGACGGCGTAAAGGTTCGCATCCTCTCCATGCGCCATCCCAGGGAAAACTTCACCCACGCCTCGGTCAAGCGCATCCGGGCCAAGGTGGATTATCTTCCCACCACCATCCGCGGCAACGTCCTGCGTCTGCTGCGAGGTAATTTGAAGGCGCTGGGGCGCAGGCCCAAACGCTATCTGCAGGGGCTCGCCGCCGCCTTGCTGCGCATCCTCAAGACCGGACGGCTGGCCACGCTGCGCCATTTTCTTCAAGGCGGATACATCGTAGGCGAAATCCTGCCCGGCTCGGGAATCTCCCATTTGCACGCGCACTTCGCCCACTCGCCCACCTCCGTGGCCAAATGCGCCGCGGAAATCGCCGGATTGCCGTTCAGCTTCACGGCGCACGCCAAGGACATCTACACCCAGAAGCCCGAGCGGCTGGTCGAAAAGCTCGCACAGGCGCGGCTGGCGATCACCTGCACAAAATACAACAAGGCCCGGCTCGTCTCCCTGGCCCCCAACGGAACGAAGATATACTGCGTCTACCACGGCATCGACCTCTCCCTGTTTCAGCCCCCGCAACGCGATCCCAACCCCGCACCGCCTTATTTCGTTCTCACCGTGGCAAGGCTCACGGCCAAGAAAGGCGTGGACACCGTGTTGCGCGCCGTGCGCATCCTGCGCGACCAGGGGCTCGACGTGCGCCACGACATCATCGGCGAAGGCGACGACCGCGAACAGCTCACGGCCCTGCGCGACGAGTTGGGACTGCAGGACGTATGTCGATTTCTCGGCGCGAAACCCCACGAAGAGGTGCTGGAATTCTATCGTCGGGCTCACGCCTTCGCCTTGGGCTGCCGCATCGCCAAAAACGGCGACCGCGACGGCATCCCCAACGTCGCGGCCGAGGCTTTGGCCATGGCCGCGCCCGTGGCCGCCACCGACGTGTCGGGCGTACCGGAGCTGGTGGTTCACGAAGAAACCGGCCTGCTCTGCGAACCCGACGACCCGCAAGCCTTGGCCGCCAACCTGCGGCGCCTTCTGACCGATCCGGAGCTGCGGGAGAAGCTTATGCGCCAGGGCCGCGCCAAAGTGGAGGAAGTTTTCGACAACCGCAAACTTCTTCCGGAGATTTCGGCTATTTTCCGAAGCCTGGGCCTCTAGCCAAGACGCGACGCCCATGCGCATAGCCTTGTACGCTCCCCTCAAACCGCTGGACCATCCGGAGCCCTCCGGAGACCGGACCATCGGCCGGCTTCTGGAGCAAAGCCTCAAGGACGCCGGGCACACGGTCTTCACGCCCAGCCGACTGCGCGCCCGCTGGATGTATCTTCGGCCTCTCGGTTGGCCGAAAGCCCTGGTGGAGGCCGCCCGCGCCTTGGACCGAACCCGAAGGCAGGCCCCCGACCTCTGGCTGACCTATCTGAGCTACTACAAGGCGCCGGACTTGCTGGGTCCCTGGATTTCCGACAAACTCGACTTGCCCTACGCCATTTTCCAGGGCTCCTACGCCACCAAATATGGAAAAAAGGCCAAGACCTGGCCCGGTTTCGTCATGAACCGCCGCGCCCTGCTCCGCGCGGACCTGACGACGGCCAACAAGCGGGTGGATTTCGAAAACCTGAAAAGACTGCTGCCGGAGGAGAGGGTGCTCTACGTTCCTCCGGGAGTGGAGACGCAGCTTTTCCCACGCGACGACGCGGCGAGGGCGCGCCGGCGCAGGGAATTGAGCGCAGGCGAAACCGCCGTGGTCATGACCGCGGCCAGGTTCCGCCGGGACGTGAAAACCGAGAGCTTGAAATTGCTGATCCGGGCCCTGTCCCGGGTGCGCGAAGAATTTCTGCTCGTTCTGGCCGGAGACGGCCCCACGCTCCCGGAAATGAAAAAATTGGCCTGCGAACGGCTCCAAGACCGGGCGATTTTTCTGGATAGGGTTCCCCGCGAACGGCTTTACGAATGGTACAGCGCCGCAGACGTATTCGCGTTCCCCGGCCTGGGAGAGTCGCTGGGCATGGTCTACCTGGAGGCCCAATGCGCCGGGCTCCCCGTGGCGGCTTGCGCCAGCCGCGGCGCCCGAGAGACCGTGGTTCACGAAGAGACCGGCCTGCTGACCGAGACGGGCGACGATGCCGCCCTCGCGGCGTCCATTGAACGGCTCATCCGCGATAAAAGCCTGCGCGAGGCTATGGGGCGCGCCGCCGCAGACAGAGTGCGCCGGGAATTCGATATCGGGCGCAACATGGAGCGATTCCAGAAGGCCCTCGCCGCCCTTCCGGAAAAACGCCTCCGCCTCCGCGGAACTTCCGGCCCGTAAAATTTGAAAACGCAAACGACTCCGGCCGGTTGCCCGCAACAGAAAAACGAAAACGCCGATTCGCGGCGCACGGATCACAAATATGCACGAACCTTCCTCCATTATCGGCCTACTGCGCCATGGCGTCACCGTGGCCAATGAAACCGGCCATATCCAGGGCTGGTCCGATTCACCGCTCACTCCGAAAGGCGCCGACCGCGTCCGTTCCTGGACGCCGGCCCTGGCTCGGCAGGGGTTCAACGCCATCTGCGCCAGCGACCTGGGCCGCGCCGTGCATACCGCTGAGATCATCGCCAAAGAGCTGGGCCTGGAGGTCCGCATCGATCCCGACTTCAGGGAGCAGGACTGGGGGTCTTGGAACGGCTTATCCCTCAAGGCGATGAGAGCCGAATCTCCCGGAGAGTTGGAGGCGCAGGTCCGGCGGGGATGGGACTTCCGCCTGGGCCAGGGCGAATCCCGCAGGGAGGCGCTCCAAAGAGTCCTGCCCGCCCTGAGCCGCCAAGCCAGACCCGGAGAGCGCATCCTGTGCGTCACCCACCAGGGGATCATCAAATGCATCATTTACCATCTGCTTGGCCGCAGGTATCTTCCCGAGGAGCCGAGCATTCTGCACGGCCGCAACCGGCTGCATCTCGTCGGAATGCATCCGGAGCCGAGCGTGGTTGAACTCAACATCGAGTTATGAACATCCTCTTTTATTGCCAACACGTGCTGGGCGTCGGGCACCTGCGCCGCAGCCTAGCCATTGCGGAGGAGCTTGCGGGCGAGCGGTTGTCCATCGTCTCGGGAGGGCCGGAGGCGCCGTTGCCGTATCCGGACCACGTCGAGTCTATCCGGTTGCCCGGCCTGCGCATGGACGAAAATTTCTCCGAACTCTTTCCCGTGGACCCGCAGACGAACCTCGAGGAGGTCAAGGCGTTGCGTCGGGAAAAGCTCTTCCAGGCCATGGACGAAATCCGGCCCGACGTTTTTTTGGTGGAGCTCTTCCCCTTCGGCCGGCGAGGATTCGCCTTCGAACTGGACCCGTTGCTTACGGCCGCGCGCCAGGGGAGGTTCGGCCCGGTGAAAACCGTGGTGAGCCTGCGCGACGCGCTGGTGGAGAAAAAAAAGCAGGAGAAGTACGAAGCCTGGGTGTTGGACCGGCTGAACCGGCTGTTCGACCTGCTGCTCATCCACGCGGACCCGAAGCTGCTCTCCCTGGACGAGACCTTCTCGCGCACGGGCGACATCGCCTGCCCCGTACGCTACACCGGTTACGTCGCAACGCCTGCGGCCTCGGGCGCCCGCGGCCGCAAACGCCGGGAGCTGGGGCTGGCCGACGGGCAAAGACTGTTCGTCGTTTCGGCCGGAGGCGGCCAGGTGGGCGGTCCGGTGTTGGCGGCCGCCCTGGAGGCCTTCACCCGGCTGGAGACGAAAAACGCCCGGCTGCGGATGTTCGCCGGCCCCTATCTGGACGCAGCAACCTTTTCGAAACTTGAAACCCGGGCCAAGGACCTGCCGGGCGCCGAAGTCCTGCGGTTCTCCCGGGATTTTGCGACGGAGCTCGCCGCGGCCGACGCAAGCCTGTCCATGGCCGGCTACAACACCACCATGGACCTGCTCGCTTCCGGCATCCCGGCCGCGGTCTGGCCCTTCGGACAAAACAGAGAGCAGCGCATGCGCGCGGCGAGGCTTGAGCGGCTTGGCGGTCCCGCCGTTCTGGAGGACGCCGACCTCGCGCCCGATCTTCTGGCCCGGCGCATGGACAGGCTCGCCGCAACGCCGCGCCGAACGGGCCCGCCTCCGGTCGATCTGAACGGAGCGCAGACCTCGGCGCGGCTGCTGCTCAACCTGATGGGAGAAATGCGATGAATGCGCCGGTGCGCCCCCTCTGGATGGCTTTGCCCCGAACCTGGGAGCAAAAGCTTGACGCCTGCCTGGAGCAGGCGGCCCCTTACGAGGCCGCGATATTCTTCCGTGACGACGACGCGGCCGCCGTAGGCAAAAACTTCCTCAAAATGCTGGAGATGTTCGAACGCCGCGCGACTTTTTTGGACATCGCCGTGGTGCCGGCCTGGCTCACCGAAACCAGGGCCGAGGCGCTTCTCAAGGACGCAGCCCCACCCTTGTTCGGGCTGCATCAGCACGGTTTCCGGCACGTCAACCACGAGACCAAGGGCAAGAAATGCGAATTCGGCCCCGGCAGGCCCGCAGCGGAAAAACAGCGAGACGTCCTGCGGGGCAAACAACGGCTTGAGGAACTGCTGGGCGAACGCTTTCAACCCATTTTTTCCCCTCCCTGGAACCGCGTGGACGCCGACACCCTGGAGATACTGCTCAATGGGAGATTCGGCGCGCTTTCACGCTTCCGCGGCGCCAAACCCGCGGCGCCGGCCGGACTGGCCTCCCTGGACGCCAACGTGGACATGCACACGCGAAAGGAGCCCGACCCGGAAAAAGCGTTGGACGACCTGCTCGGCGAGCTTCTCCTGGCCCTGCGCGAAGGACTGGCGGGGATCATGCTGCACCATCAGGTCATGAACGACGCGGCCTTCGCCTTTCTGGACAGGTTGCTGCAAGGATTGGCGAGCCTTCCCTCCGTCGCCGCGGCGCCCATGGCCAAGTTGGCGCCGTTCCCTAACAAACCAATATAAAAACGCACTTTGCAACCCAGATGAATGCGTGTACATACAGCGTCGAAGAACGTTAAAGGCGGACTTGGAAACCAGGGAGCGATTCGGGCATGAAGCATGGCGGCGACGGACTGGTGTTTGGCGGCGGCGGGCCGGATCAAAGCGTGACCCGGGCCGTGGTGCTTCCGTTTCGCAAGTCCGTGGAAATCAGCGTCAAAAGCCTCAAGGTCCGATTCTTCCGCAATCTCATCACCGCCCTGAGTCTGGCCCTCGCCGTTTCCTTCGTGACCTTCGTGTTCGTCACGACCGACACGGCCCAGGGGCTGTTCGAGTCCGGCAAGCCCGCCCTGCTGGATATGCTGCGCCACGCAGGCTACGACGTGTCGCCGGGCGTAACGGCCGTAGGCGGCGGTCCCAAGGAGCGCTGGATCGTGGCGCTGTCGCTTCTGGTCTGCGCCGTGGGCATCGTCAACGCCCAACTGATGGCCGTGACCGAACGTTTTCGGGAAATAGGAACCATGAAATGCCTGGGCGCCCTGGACCAGTTCATCCTGCGGCTCTTCCTGCTGGAAGCCGCCATGCAGGGCGTGGCCGGCTCCTTTCTCGGCGCGATTTTTGGAGGCTTGGCCGCCGTCCTGACCGGATTGATCCGATACGGATCAGCGGCCGCGACCCATCTCTCATGGAGCGCAGCCGGCCTGTCCGTGCTGGAGGCCACGGGAATCGGACTGGCCTTGAGCCTGGCCGGGGTCTTGTATCCGGCCATTGTGGCGGCGCGGATGCGTCCGGTGGAAGCCATGCGGGTGGAGGAATAATGGAAAGGCGCTGCATGATCGCCGGCCGCCTGCGTTGCTTCGAAGAAGCCGCCCTCTCGCGCATGTCCGGATGCGCGGCGGCCTCGGCTCCCTTTTGCGCCTTGCCGGCGAACGGTTTTACTGCACGCTTCAATAACGCATAGATGTAGAGGCCTTCATGAGTGAAACGCACACCATCGTGCGCGTCAGCGGCGTCACCCGAACCTTCCGCATGGGCAAGGTGGAAGTGCAGGCGCTCAAAGGCGTGGACCTCAAAATCAAGCAGGGCGAATACCTGTCCATCATGGGGCCCTCCGGGTCGGGCAAGTCCACATTGTTCAACATGATCGGCGGACTGGACAAACCCACCACCGGCAAGGTTTTCATCGACGAGGTGGACATCGCCCAACTGGACGCCTTCGAGCTGGCCTGGCTGCGCAACCGCAAGATCGGCTACATCTTTCAGACCTTCAATCTGATCCAGGTGATGACCGCGCTGGAGAACATCACCCTGCCAATGATCTTCGCCGGCATGCCCAACGACGAGGCCGTTGAGAAGGGGCTCAAGCTGCTGGAGCTGGTGGGCCTGGGCAAGCGCCACAACCATAAGCCGCAGGAGCTTTCCGGCGGCCAGCAGCAACGGGTGGCCGTGGCCCGCTCCCTGGCCAACGACCCGGCCATCATTCTGGCCGACGAGCCCACCGGCAACCTGGATTTGACCACGGGCGAAGAAATCATCGCCCTGATGCAGGAACTCTCCGAGAAGCGCGGAGTGACCATCATCACCGCCACCCACGACTACAAGATGCTCTCGGCCTCGGACCGCGTGGTCTGGATCGAGGACGGCCGCATCAAGAAAATCGAAAGCCGCGACCAGCTGAACATCACCATCGGCGGCATCGACGCACATTAACGAAACGCGGAATCTCCATGGCGCGAAAAAACGTCTTGCGCATCCTCCTCTGCCTAGCCGCCTGCCTGGTCTGGGCCACGCCCGCGCTGCCGGCGACTGTCATCCCAGCGCCGGCCGGCGGCGATTTCCTGGAGCAGGCCGCGGCGCTCAAAGACCGCAGCCTCGGGTCGAAAGGATGCGCCGCCGCCGCGGACATGATCGAAAAAGCCTTCACGGCCATGGGCGCCCAGAATGTGGGACGCCAATATTTCCGCAATCCCGTGCTGCGCGACCACGGCTCCCATTTGTCCATCCCGTCCAAAGGCGTGGACGTCCCGCTGCAGCCATTGAGCCTCAACGCCATCTCGCCCGGCACGCTGCCTGAAACCGGCGCCGCCGGACCGGTCATTTACGCGGGCCAGGGCCGTTTCAAGGATTTCAAAGGCCAAAAGGTCCAAGGCGCCATCGTGCTCATGGACCTGGATTCGGGCAAGCACTGGCTCAACGCGGCCACGCTCGGGGCGCGGGCTCTCATTTTCGTTCACGACGGACCGGCCATGAAAGGATTTCTTCAAGAGAAACGTGAACTTTCTCCCCTGGATTTCCCCCGGTTCTTCATGGACAAAAAGCAAGCCGAACGCCTGTTCGGAGAGCTTGGCCCCGCCCCCAGGCTGTTGGCGAACGAGGCCCGAATCTTCTCCCGCGTGCTCTGGGAGCAGGCGGAAGGCGAAAACGTCTACGGGCTCATTCCCGGCTCCGATCCGAACCTGAAAAACGATTTGCTCACGATCCACGCCAGCTTCGACAGCACGCCGCTGGTGTTGGGCGACGCTCCCGGCGCGGGCGAAGCCGTATCCGCGGACACGCTGCTCGCCGTGGGCCGCTATCTCTCCGCCCATCCGCCCAAGCGCAGCGTGCTGCTTCTGGCCACGGGAGGCGGAGCCAACTCCCTGGCCGGGTTGCGGGAATTCTTCTACGCGGCCACGGCGAAAAGCTCCTCGTTGAACGATCGCAAGGAGATGATCGGCGAGCTGCGGACGCACGCCCAGTCCGCCCTGCACGGCCTGCAGGAGGCCGATCCCATACGCAATCCGGGGCCGGCCGAGGCGCCGGCCATCTACGCGGCCCTGGACAAACAGGTTCGGGACGAGGTGGACCGGCTGAGCCTGGAGCTCATGCAGGTGCGCATGCAGACGGGCCAGGAGGCCAAGGCCAGGGAAGAGCGGCTGCAAGAGCAACGCTTTCTGCTGCGCCGCATCTCGTGGAAGCAGGACTATGCGCAGTTGACGGCCGAAGAGGCCGAAGCGCTCCGGGAGCTTTTACCCAACGCGATCCGCGAGCAGGAAAACATCCTGAAGGACGCCAAGGCGGAACTCAAGATCATCCGATCGCAAAAGCAGGCGCGCGCCCTGGTTCGAGGCCTCGACTGGGCCACCTTCATCTCCCTGCATCTGTCCAGCCACGGGAACGCCATCGGCGCCTTCAACAAGGGGTGGTTCTACGAACTGGTGGAAAACGTCAACCGCGTGCAGCCTTACAGCGTTCTCAACGACGCGCTGAACGCCGCCTCGGCCGAGGCCAGGCGGGCCATGGGCGACCGGGCCAAATTCGTGGACTCCTTGCGGCCCAGCCGCATCCGCCCCTGGCAAACCTACCTGCCGGACAAACCCCAGCTCGGTGGAGAAATCGCCTCCATGGCCGGCGTGGTGGGCGTGACCCTGTGCACGGTCAACGACATGCGGCAGTGGTGGGCCACGCCTTTCGACACCCTGAACCGGGTGGACCGGCGCGCCGCGGCCGACCAGGCGGAGCTTGCCGCCCGACTCGTCAAAAGCGTGGCCGACAGCAGCCTGCCCCTGGCCGGCCGCACGCCGCGGAACGGTTTCTCCACCCTCGTCGGCAGAGCCAATTTCATCCGACAGGGAGAACTCTTCCCCGACCGGCCGGCTCCGGAAGCCGTCTTGCTGGCCTACCAGGGCCCCACCCGCCTCTACGCCATGGTGGACTCCATGGGCGAATTTCGCATCAGCGGCCTGGCGGACAGCAAGCACACCGTCCACAAAGTCGTTCTGGAGGGCTACAGGTTTTCGGACCAAGACGGCCGCGCCGTCTGGGCCATCGACAAGGAACAGAGCGGAAAGGACGCCTATCGCGTCAAAATGCGGCGCACCCGCATGGAGACCGACCTGATCATGTTCGGCTGCCGCCAGACCACGCTGTTCGACATGATCACGCCGCGCACGTTCCGGTACATGACCAAGATCGACCTGTTCGACGCCAGGCGCGAGGCCGAACCCCTGCGCTATTGGTTCAGCCGGTTGGACACCCGCGATTCCACCATTCTGAGCGTATTTTTGGACCCGGGCGCCCCCATGAAGCTCGCCCTGTCCGACAACCGCATCGACAGAAAGGAAATCCTGACCCATGCGGTTCCCGGCAAACCCCTGGGCGTCGGCTACAATCTTGAAAGATGGCCCATCATCCCGGCCACGGAATACCGGGCCGCCTACGACATGTGGAGCCTGCTCGATCCGCGCATCAAGAACCTGAATGACAAGGGCGTGGCCAACGCCCGCATCCTGCAACTCGAACGGCAAGGCAGGCAAGCCTTGAAGCGAGCCGAAAAGGCGCGGGACAACCTGGATTACGAAACCTTCATGCGCGAAGCCTCCACCTCGCTGTCCCTGGCGAGCCGCGTCTACAAAGACGTGGACGGAACCTTGCGCGACGTGCTCATGGGCGTGCTCTTCTACATCGCCCTGTTCGCGCCCTTCGCCTTCTGCATGGAGCGGCTGCTTTTCGGCAGCGCGGACATCCACAAGCGCATCATAGGATTTTTGGGCCTGCTGCTGGCCACCATCGCCGTCGTCTACATGGTCCACCCGGCCTTCGAGCTGACCACCAGCCCCACCGTGGTCATTCTGGCCTTCTTCATCGTGGGCCTCTCCGTCATGGTCTCGCTGATCATCTTTTTCCGATTCGAAAAGGAAATGGCCGGACTCCAGCTTCGGGCCAGCCAACTGCGCAGCCAGGAGGTGAGCAAGTGGCGAGCCTTTACCCAGGCGTTCGTCATCGGCGTGTCCAACCTGCGCCGCCGCAAACTCCGGACCGCCCTGACCTGCGCCACGCTGGTCATTCTGACCTTCACCATCATGAGCTTCACCGCGGTCAAAAGCGTGCGGCTGCATACGGCCGTGCAGTTCAGCGACCATGCTCCGTACAACGGGGTGATGATGAAAAATCTGGGCTGGCTTCCGTTCCCCTCGGAGTCGCTCCAGATCGCCCAGACGGAGTTTCCCTCCTCCGCCGTCGTCACGCCCAGGGCTTGGCTCCAGGAGGACGACCCAACCCTGGATGCGAGCATAGAAGTTCGGAAAGGCGGCCTATCCCAAATCGCCCGGGGCGTCATCGGGCTTTCGTCCGGGGAGCCCGGCGTGAGCGGCGTCGGCGGCGTCCTGACGCAGGGCCGCTGGCTGGGCCAGGGGCAAGCCCATGAAATTCTGCTGCCCGAAAACCTGGCGAGCCGCTTGAACGCCTCTCCCGGCGATACGGTTCGGGTTTGGGGCGTGGACTTCACCGTGGCCGGGTTGTTCAGCGGCGAAAAGTTCGAAGCCTTCCACGACCTGGACGGCGAAACCATGACGCCGGTGACCTTCCCCTCGGATACGGCGAGGGAAATGACCGAAGCCGAGGCCGAGGCCATCGAAACCGGGGACGACACGGGCGCCTTTACGGGACGCTACAAACACGTCCCGGCCGAGGTGACGATCATCGTCCCCTTCGACACCCTGATGGCCATGGGCGGAGAGCTGGTCTCCATGGCGTCCAGCCCGGCCAGCGGCCGACCTTTTTCCGAATCGTTCATCCAGGAGTTGGTGGACCGCTTCGGCCTGACCATCTTCGTAGGGTCTCCCGCAGGCACGGCCATCCACCAGGCCTCCAACTCGCTGAACTACTCCGGAGTTCCCAATATCCTGATCCCCCTGGTCATTTCGGCGCTGATCGTGCTCAACACCATGATCGCCTCGGTGTTCGAACGCAAAAAGGAAATCGCGGTCTACACCTCCGTCGGCATGGCGCCCACCCACGTTTCCTACCTGTTCATCGCCGAAGCCCTGGCCTTCGCGGTGATCAGCGTGGTGCTCGGCTACCTGCTGGCCCAGACTTCGGCCTGGCTGCTCTCGGGCACCTCCCTCTGGGCCGGCATGACCGCCAACTACTCGTCTCTGGCCGGCGTGGCGGCCATGGCGCTGGTCATCGCCGTGGTCCTCGTCTCCGTGATCTACCCTTCGAAAGTCGCCGGGGAAATCGCCATTCCGGACGTGAACCGCTCCTGGCGGCTGCCCGAAAACGAAGAAGGGGAAATGACGCTGGCGCTTCCCTTCCTGATCAAAATCGAAGAGCAGCGATGCGCGGCCGGTTACCTGCTGGAGTACTTCGAAGCCCACAAGGACGTCTCCCACGGTTTGTTCTCTTCGGACGACACGGACGTGGGCTTCGTACACCGTCCGTTGCATCGCCTGGCGCGCCAGGCAGGCGCTTCGCCGGAGAAGAACGAAGTACTGTGCATTTCCTTCGAGGCGCGCACCTGGCTTGCGCCGTTCGATTTCGGCGTCAAGCAATACATTCGCTTCGATTTTCAACCTTCGACGGAGCAGGCGGATTATCTGGAGATGCGCCTGACGCTGCGCCGGGAAGCCGGAGAGATCGGCGCCTGGAGGCGCATGAACAAGGGATTCGTCAACGCGGTGCGCAAGCAGATGCTCGTGTTCCGGGCGCTGAGCCATGAAGACCAACACGCTTACGAAAGTAAATTGAGCGAGATGATGCTCGAAGGCTTCAGCGGGCTCGGCAGCGAGCTGCCGGCCGCCGGCGCCGGCGAACGCAAAGCAGCCGAAGCGACAAGGTAACGATTTATGCGAGGAACCATCCGCTGGCGGGCCGTATGGCTGGGCGTTTTCTGCGGCCTGCTCATCTGCGCGGCCACTCCCTACAACAACGCCTATCTCGGCGCCACTCTGCTGGCCGGCGGGCACTTTCCGCTGGCGCCGTTCTTCATCCTCATCTGGCTGACCCTGTTCGCGGCCCTGTACGTCAAAATTTTCCGGCGCTCCTCGTTCCTCAACGGCATGGAGCTGATCACCGTCTGGATTCTCTCGGTGGTGGTCTCGGGCGTGGCCTACACCGGCCTGGCCCGGACCTTCTTCGTCAACATCACCGCGCCGATCCACTTCGCCACCGTGGGCAACCGATGGTCCGAGGTCCTGCACCCTCTCATGTCCTCCAAGCTCCATCCCACCGACGCGAGCGCGGTGCGGGCCCTGTACAACGGACTGGCGGGCGGAGCGAACATGTCCTTTTCGCAGGTGATGGCGGCCATTCCCTGGTCGGCCTGGGCCGCCCCGCTCATCGCGTGGTCCGTGCTCATCCTGCTGTCCTACATGGTCATGCTCTGCCTGGTGAACCTTTTCTCCACGCAATGGATCATCAACGAGCGGGTGAACTTCCCGTTGCTCCAGGCCCCGCGGGTCATGGCCGGCGCCTTCGAGGAAGGCCGCATCTGGGACTTTTTCACCAACCGTTACCTGCTCATGGGCGTGATTCTGTCCTGTTTTTTGCACACGGTGAACGGCCTGCATTTCTACATCCCCTCCGTGCCGGAAATTCCCACGTTGTTCCTGGCCGGCGGCTACTTCCCCAAGGTCGGTCTGTTCTCCGGCTTCCAGAAGCTCAAAATCTACATTTATCCGGCCTTCATCGGCTTCGCCTTCCTGACCTCGCGCCAGATATCCTTCAGCTTCTGGGTGTTCTTCATGGGGGGGTGCATCTTCTACGGGGTGCTGTCCATGCTGGGCATGACCATCCCCTCCTCGGCCCTGGGCGTGACCTTCGGCCCCACCCTGGCCCAGCCGGAAGAGACGCAGATGGTCGGCGCCTACGGAGTCTTTTTCCTGTTCATCGTCTGGCTGGCGCGCCGCCACCTGGTTCAAACCTTTGGCCAAGCGTTCTCGACCAAGCCGCAGGAAACCACCCCATCGGAATGGATTTCGGCCCGGGCCAGCCTGTGGGGCGTCATCATCGGCTTCATCCTGCTGCTGGGCTGGTGCGTCTACTTCGGCATGGGCGTATTCCCGGCGATCTTGGTCCTGGGCGCCTTTTTCATGGTCATGCTCGTCGCCACCAAAACCATCACCCAAGGCGGCATCCCCTACTTCACCCTGACGGCGGCGCCCACGGACGGGCTGCTTGGCCTGTTCGGCTCCGGCTTCCTGAGCCAGATCGGGCTCATGCTCACCGTAGCCATGCAGAAGGTCCTGTTCGTGGACCTGCGGGAATCCCTTATGCCCTCGCTGGTCCACGCCGCGAAGGTCACGGAAGCGATTCGCAACAAACGGCGCATCGTTGTCGGACTGTCGGTCGTTATCGTTTTATCCGTGGCCGTGTCCTTCGCCGCCATGCTGTTCGTATGCTATAAATACGGCGTGCGCGAGTTGCACCTGGACTGGACCTCCACCACCTCGGTAGGGGTGTACGAAAACGTTCAACGGCTCATCGAAGCTCCGGCCGGCCCCCGGGAATGGGTCGTGACCTACTCCATCGCGGGCGCCGTGGTCATGGCGCTGCTGGTGTTGTGCTACCAGCGTTTTCCGTGGTGGCCGCTGCACCCCATCGGATACCTCGTCACCTACAGCTCGGCTATGCGCATCCTTTGGTTCAGCTTTTTCCTGGGCTGGCTGTGCAACTCCCTGGCGCTGCGCTACGGCGGCGTATTGCTTTTCAAGCGGCTTCGGTTCCTGTTCATCGGCTTCATCGTGGGCGATTTCCTCATGGGCGGATTCTGGGCGATCATCGGCCTGTGGCTGGGCCAAAGCTATCAGGTGCTGCCGTCCTAGAACCGGCGCCTAAGCGAGCATCCCATGTACGAAGATAAAGAACTCCAAGAATATAGGGACCTCATCAAACCTCCCGAGCAATTCGAGGAGGGGTTCGACTGGAAAACCATCATCGGAGCCGTGTTCATCGGCTTCCTCATGATGCCCGGCTCCATGTACCTGCAGTTGGTCATCGGCCAGGGCATCGGTCCGGCGGCCCGCTGGGTGACCATCATCCTCTTCGCCGAAATCGCCAAACGCTCCTACACCGAGCTGAAGCAGCAGGAAATCTTCCTGCTCTACTACATGGCCGGCGCGGCGTTGGCCTCGCCCTTCCAAGGATTGTTGTGGCAGCAGTACCTCGTGCAGTCCGACGCGGCCAAAATGCTCGGGATCACGGACTACATCCCGCACTGGATCGCGCCGGCGGCCGGCTCCGAATCCCTGGCGGAGCGGACCTTCTTCCACCGGGACTGGCTGATCCCCATCCTGTTGCTCTTCGGCGCCCAGCTCATCCAACGCGTCGATCACTTCGGCCTGGGCTACGCCCTGTACCGCATTACGTCCGACGTGGAGAAACTGCCCTTCCCCATGGCCCCCGTGGGCGCCCTGGGAACCATGGCCCTGGCCGAATCCACGGAGGAAAAGGCGACGAGCTGGAAATGGAGAGTATTCTCCATCGGCGGAGTCATCGGCCTGGCCTTCGGGGCGGTGTACGTCCTGTTGCCGGCGGTGTCCGGACTCCTCTTCACCGATACCATCCGCCTGATCCCCATCCCATGGATCGAGCTGACCCCGTACACGGAAAAAGCCCTGCCCGCCGTGGCGACCGGCATCCAGCTGGACCTCGGCCTGTTGTTTCTGGGCATGGTGCTGCCGTTCTGGGCGGTCATCGGCGGCATCATCGGCGTCGTCTGCACCTTCGCCGCCAACCCCATCCTGTACCATCACGGATTGCTGGAGCGCTGGCGGCCGGGCATGCAGACCGTTGAAACGGTTTTCGCCAACAACTTCGACTTCTACATGAGCTTTTCCATCGGCCTGGGAGCGGCCATCGGCCTCATCGGCGTGTACTACGTCGTCAAATCCTTTCGGCAGCAACGCAAAGACGGCGAGCGAACCGACCTGTCCGAATTGTTCCGCTCCCACCCGAGCCGGGGAGACATCAATTTCTGGGTGTCCATCGCCATCTACGTGCTCTCGACCCTGGCCTACGTGGGATTTTGCGTCCTGCTGGTGCCCAATTTCCCTTGGATATTCTTCGTGCTCTACGGCTTCATCTACACCCCGATCATCTCCTACATCACCGCCCGCATGGAGGGCATCGCCGGGCAGTTCGTCTCCCTGCCCATGGTCCGGGAGTTCAGCTTCATCGCGGGCGCAAAATTCTTCGGCTACCAGGGCATCGAAATATGGTACGCCCCCATTCCCATCCACAATTACGGCGAGGCCACGGTCCAGTTCCGGCAAATCGAACTGACCGGGACCAGCCTGCGAGGGGTCATCAAGGCCGAGATCGTGGCCTTTCCCATCGTGATGATCGCAAGCCTTCTCTTCTCCCAGTTCATCTGGAAACTGGCGCCCATTCCATCGTCCACCTACCCCTACGCCCAGGAGATGTGGCATTTGCAGGCGCTGAACACCCTGCTGATGCAGACCTCCACCATTGAAGGCAACTCATTGTTTTTCCAGGCGCTGTCCGGGCCCATTGTAGCCTCCGGCGCCATATTGGGCTTGGGGTTGTACGCCTTGCTCAACGTTCTGGGACTGCCCGTTCTGCTGGTTTACGGCGTGGTCCGCGGCCTGGGGCAAACCACGCCGCACGGCCATTTCCTGGAATTGGCCGGCGCGTTGCTCGGCCGGTTCGTATTCGAAAAGAAATACGGCGCGCAGTGGCGCCAATACGCTCCGGTGCTCCTGGCCGGTTTTTCGTGCGGCATGGGCCTCACCGGCATGCTGGCCATGGGCCTGACCTTGATTCTCAAGTCTCTCAGCAAGCTTGCCTACTGACAAGGAGGTGGACATGCGCGGCTCCAGATTTCGTCGGTCTGCGATTTGGTTGGTGATGCTCGGCGTCCTTCTGGCCGTTTTGGCCGGATGCCCGGACCAAAAACCGAAAAAATCGGCCGACTCGGAGACGGTCCAAGCTCCCGCAAGCGCCGCTTCCGAAAGCCCTTCCGACCTGGAGCGCGCCATCGCCGTACTGGACGCGGCCATTCCCGGGATCATGAACGACTGGTCCATCCCCGGCATGGCCGTGGCCGTGGTGTCCGGCAACGCCACGGTCTACGCCAAAGGCTTCGGCGTGAGAAAAGCCGGCGGCCGGGACCCCGTGGACCCGTCCACCATGTTCCAGATCGGCTCCTGCTCCAAAGCCTTCACCGCGACGCTGGCCGCCTCCTTTGCGGACCAGGGAGCCTTCGCCTTTGACGATCCCGCGGCCGACCACCTAGCCTTTTTCCAGTTGCAGGACCCCTGGGTCACGGCCAACTGCCAGGTCTCGGACCTCATGGCCCAACACCTGGGCCTGCCGCCCTACTCTCTGGATTCGCTGGCCGCTTTGGGATACTCGGCCGACTATATTCTGGACTCCCTGTATGACGTGACTCCGGTCTCCAGCTTCAGAGCGCAGTACGCCTATCAGAACGCGCCGTTCCTGGCCGTGGCCACGCTGCTTGAAGCCTACGGAGGCAAGAGCTACGGAGCGCTGCTCCAGGAGCGCATTCTGGCCCCCCTGGGCATGGACGCCACCAACACCCGGGTAGAGGCCATAGCCCAAAACCCCGACGCAGCCACAGGACACGTCCCGACGGACGCCGGGGCGAAACCCCTGCCATGGGACGCCCCGTATCAACAGACGATGAACACTTTGGCGCCGGCCGGCGGCGTGAACTCCAACGTTCTGGACATGGCGAAATGGCTGCGCTTCAACCTGAATGACGGCGTCGGCCCCCGCGGCAGGGTGATCAAGCAGGAATCCATGGAGTTTTTGCGTACGCCGCAAACGCTGATGGGGAGCCTCTCCAACGGCCGCAAGCTTTACTACTGCCAAGGATGGGTCTACCTGGAAGATGGGCCCGGACCGATCATCTGGCACAACGGCCAGACCTTCGGCATGACGTCGCTGACCGCCTTCTCACCGGCGGAAGGCGTGGGGTTGGTCATGCTCAGCAACATGGTCGGGGAACAGGATAGGCTGGTGCTGCAGACGTTCTTCGGCGCCCTGCATGGGGGCGACGTCAAGGATTTAAGCGCCAAGGCGCTGCAGGCGCATCAAAAGGAACTGGCTGAAAACCAGCCGGCCGCGGCGCCTGAGAATCCGTCGCCGCCCTTGCCGATTTCAGCCTACATGGGAGATTACGCCAGCGACATTTACGGAGATGTCCGGATCATCAACCGCGGCGGCCAGCTCACCCTGATTCTCGGGCCGAGAAAGGACGCCATCGCGCTGCGCCACTTCAACCGCGACATCTTCCAGGCCCAACTCCCCTGGCCCAGCGAAGAGCCGAGCTTCGTGCGGTTCGCCATCGGCGCGGACGGAAAAGCGGACTTGTTCACCACGGACGGTCTGGAGAACTCATTGGAAACAACTTTTTCACGAATCGAGGGCGAGGCGCCGCAACCATCGCATGAACAGGGACCTGAAGAATAAAATCGAGGCCGCCCTGGAGTTGATCCGGCCCCTGGGCGCGGCCGCCGTCGCCTACTCCGGCGGCGTCGACAGCGTCTTGACGGCCATCCTGGCCTCCAGGGCTCTTGGCGAACGGGCGAAAATCATCACGTTCACCATGGATTTCACCTCGGCGCGCTCCACGGCCCTGGCCGTGGAGCACGCCAAGGCCGCAGGACTGAAGGTGCAGGCCTTTCCGTTGAACCTGCTGCAGGATCCGCGCATTGCGGCCAACCCTGCGAATCGTTGCTACTTTTGCAAAAAACGCGTTTTCTTCTCCATCCCGGACCCCGTGGTTCTGGACGGAACCAACGCCGACGACGATCCGAGCCGCCCGGGGCTCGCCGCCGCAGAAGAGCGAGGCGTCATCTCTCCCTTGCTCCTGTCCGGAATCACCAAGGCGGAAGTCCGCCAGGCGCTACGGGAATTCGGCCATCCCGCCGCAGACGTTCCGTCGGACTCCTGCCTGGCGACTCGCATCGCTCCCGGCGTCCGCCTCACCCCGGAGCGGTTGCGCGCGGCGGAAGCAGCGGAGGACCAACTGCGTTCTTTCGGATATGAAGACGTTCGCGTCGCAATTTCGTCGAAAGGGCTGTCGCTGAAGCGCCCGGCCCGGCAAGCGTTGACAAAAGACGACTTGGCCTGCCTGCAAAGCCTGGCGCGCGAACTCGAAATTTCCCTGACGGATTGCTGAAAACGCCATGACCAGCCTGGATAGTTTGCTCGAAGCGTTCCGAAAAGGACGCATCGACGCCGAAGACCTCAAGCGCCGGCTGACGGGGGAATCCATCCTCAAAGCGGGCTTTTCCCGCCTGGACAACCAACGGCTGCTGCGCCGCGGCCTGCCGGAAACCATCTACTGCAAGGACAAGACGCCGGACCAGGTAAGGGAAATCGTGCTGGCCATGTCCCGCGCAGGCCAGCCTGTTCTGGGAACCAAAGCCGGACCGGAGCACGCCCAGGCCGTGGCCGACGTCGAAGGCCTGTCCTACAATCCCGTTTCCCAACTGTTGACCGTCCCGGCCGGGAAATGCGAGCCCACGGGGAAGGTTGCGGTGCTGAGCGCGGGCGCGGCCGACTTGCCCGTGGCCGAAGAAGCCGCAGGTACGGCGGAATTCTTCGGCAGCCGGGTTCTTCGGCATTTCGATTGCGGCGTGGCCGGCCTGCACCGCCTGATGGACATCCTGGACGACCTGTCCCAGGCTTCGGCCGTGGTGGTTGCGGCGGGCATGGACGGAGCCTTACCCTCCGTGGTGGGAGGCCTGTGCCCCGGCCCGGTCATCGCCGTGCCGACCAGCACGGGGTACGGCGCAAGCTTCGGCGGCGTCTCCGCTCTTCTGGCCATGCTCAACACCTGCTCGCCGGGTGTGGTGGTGGTCAACATCGACAACGGCTTCGGCGCCGGATACGCCGCCCACGTCATCAACAGCAAGAGGACTACTTCGTGACGACGCACAGCCTCTACTTCGACGCCGCAACCGGCGCCAGCGGCGACATGATCCTCGCGGCGATGCTCGACGCCGGGGCGCCTCTCGACGTATTGAACGACGGGCTGTCGCAGCTTTCCATCCCGGGCGTCAGGGCCGAGGTCTGCGAGCGCAAGGTTGCGTCCGTCGCCACCAAAGGCGTCGCCATCATACAACCGGAGGGCCAACCGTTGCGGCGTCTTGCCGATTTGCTGGGCCTGATGGGCAACGCCGATCTGCCGGAGGCCGCGGCGAACAAGGCCAAAGAAGCCCTGACCATGCTGGCCGGGGCCGAAGCCAAGGTCCATGGAGCCAGCATCGACGAGGTCCATTTCCACGAAATCGGCGCCGTGGACACGGTGGCCGACATCCTGGGCGCCTGTCTGCTTTGGGACGCCCTGGGCCGTCCGCGCACCCGGTCCTCGCCGGTCAACGTGGGTTCGGGGTTCGTGAACATCGCCCACGGACGGCTTCCCGTGCCGGCGCCGGCCGTGGCGGAGCTGGCCAGAGACGCCGTTCCGATCTTTTCCACAAACCTGGGCCGCGAGGCGGCCACCCCCACGGGAATAGCCGTGTTGCGCACGCTGTGCGACGATTTCGGATCGCTGCCTCCTTGCCGAATCAAGGCCGTAGGCTACGGGTCGGGCGACCGCTCCTCGGCCGAGTTTCCCACGTACGTCCGAGCGTTTCTTTTGGAGCCTGCGTTCGGACAATCTCTTTGACACGACCCGCGCCCGCGGCTACTAATGCTGCGAAACACTTTCGCAAGAGATCGGAAGGAGGCCTTCCAATGGACAAATTTCCAAGAATGCATCGGCTGCCGCCCTATGTATTCGCCACGGTGAACTCGCTGAAGATGGAAATGCGCCGCCAGGGCGAAGACATCATCGATTTGGGCATGGGCAACCCCGACCAGCCCACCCCCAAGCACATCGTGGACAAACTCATCGAAGCGGCCCAAAAACCGGTCAACCATCGGTACAGCGCGTCCAAGGGGATCAACGGGTTGCGTCTGGCCATCGCCAAATGGTACATGTGCCGCTACGGCGTGGAGCTCAACCACGACGAGGACGTCGTCGTGACCATGGGCGCCAAGGAAGGGCTTTCCCATCTGGCGCTGGCCATGCTCTCCCCCGGCGACGTCGTCTTGGCGCCGGACCCGTCGTATCCGATCCACCCCTACGCCTCCATCATCGCGGGCGCCGATGTGCGCCGCGTGCCCATCGCGCAGGATCGGGATTTTTTTGAAGACCTGCAAGTGGCCATCCGCCAGACTTGGCCCAAGCCCAAGCTGTTGATCATCAACTTCCCGCACAACCCCACCACGGTGTGCGTGGAGCTTGAATTCTACCAGCGCATCGTGGACTTCGCCAAGGAAAACGGCATTTACGTCATCAACGACCTGGCCTACGCCGATTTCACCTTCGACGGCTACGAGGCCCCGAGTTTCCTGCAGGCCAAAGGCGCCAAGGACGTGGGCGTGGAGTTCTTCTCCCTGACCAAAAGCTACTCCATGGCCGGCTGGCGAGTGGGCTTCTGCTGCGGCAACAAGGACATGGTCCAAGCCCTCACCCGTCTCAAGAGCTATCAGGACTACGGCATCTTCCAGCCTATCCAGATCGCGGCGACGGTCGCCCTGAACGGCCCCCAGGAATGCGTCAGGGAAATCATGGACGTATACCAGGATCGGCGCGACGCCCTGTGCGAGGGGCTGAACCGTATCGGCTGGGAGGTGACGCCGCCCAAGGCCACCATGTTCCTGTGGGCGAAAATCCCCGAACAGTTCCGCCATCTGGGGTCCGTGGAGTTCGCCAAGCTGTTGCTGAAGGAAGCCCGAGTGGCGGTGTCGCCAGGCCTGGGATTCGGCCATTTCGGCGACGAACACGTACGGTTCGCCTTTGTGGAGAACCGCCAGCGCACCAACCAAGCCATCAGAGGCATGCGCCACCTTTTGTGTCCCTGATGGGGGGAAATATGAACAGCTTACGCATCGGACTCGCCGGACTTGGAACGGTAGGAGGCGGCCTTGCCTCCATTTTACAGAAAAACGGAAACTGGGTGGAAAACCGGTTGGGGCGTCCGGTGTCCATCAAGACCGTTTTGGTGCGCGATCCCTCGAAAAAGCGCAACCTCGCCCAAGATTCCGGAATCCGGATCACCACCGATCCATCCGACATCGTCGACGACCCGGACATCGATATCGTGGTGGAGCTGATGGGCGGTATTGATGCGCCCAAGAATCTCATCGCCAGAGCCCTGAACGCGGGCAAGCACGTGGTGACGGCCAACAAGGCCCTGCTGGCCGAACAGGGAGAGGAGCTGTTCCAACTGGCTTCGGAAAAAGGCCTCGGCCTGTACTTCGAGGCCAGCGTGGCCGGCGGCGTCCCCATCGTCCAGACCATCAAGGAATCCCTGGCCTGCAACCGCATTCCGCGCCTGCTGGGCATCCTCAACGGCACGGCCAACTTCGTGCTCTCGCAAATGACCACCCAGAGCGTGGAGTTCGGCGAGGCCCTGGCCGAAGCCCAACGCCTTGGCTACGCCGAAGCGGACCCGAGCCTCGACATCGACGGCGGCGATGCGGCCCACAAGCTTTGCCTGCTCATCCGCCTGGCCTACGGCGTCCATTTCCCTTATGAAAAACTTCACGTTCAGGGCATCCGAGCCGTGACCCGGCAGGATATCGCCGTCGCCAGGGAGTTCGGCTACCGCATCAAACTCATCGCCCAGGTCAACGAAGTGGACGGACGGCTGGAGGCCGGTGTGCTCCCCGCCCTGGTCCACCACACCTATCTGCTGGCCCGGGTGGGCGGCAACTACAACGCCGTGCGCGTCGAAGGCGACTGCGTGGGCTCCGTGATGCTGCACGGCCAGGGCGCCGGCGCCCTGCCGACGGCCTCGGCCGTTCTGGCGGACATCATGGCCCTGGCGCGCGCCAACCGGGCGCCGGACAACACCGGCTTCGCGGACTGGCGTCTGCCGGAAGCAAGCGTCATCAACCACGAAGACGCCCGGGCCGAACATTACTTCCGCTTCACCGTGGACGACCGTCCCGGAGTCATGGCGGCCATCGCCCAGGCCATGGCGGACAACAACATCTCCATCGCCCAGGCCGTGCAGAAAGGCGAAGCCATGGAGCGGTGCGTTCCCATCGTATTTTTGACCCACGAATCCAGCATCAGCGACGTGGACCGCGCCGTGCGGGCCATCGACGCCATGGAGTTCATCCAGGAGCCCACTGTGGCTTTCCGTATTCTTTAGGCGCGGTTATGAAGCTGCTTTTTCTCATTGCCGACGGTATGGGCGGGTGGCCGCTGGACGAACTGGACGGGAAAACCGTTCTGGAGGCCGCCCGGACCCCGAACATGGACAAGCTCGCCGCAACCGGCGTCATCGGCCGGGCGAGCACCATCCCTCAAGGCATGCCCCCCGGATCGGACATCGCCAACATGGCCCTGCTGGGATTCGACCCGGCCAAGCTTCACACCGGCCGAGGCCCCATCGAAGCCGCGGCCCAGGGCTTGAAGCTCCAACCGGACGACCTCATCTGGCGGCTCAATCTGGTTCAGGTCACGGACCTGACCACCGAAGGCCGCATGCTCGACTACTCGTCCGGGCACATTCCCACCGAGGAATCCACGCCGCTCATCAACCGGTTGCAGGAACTCCTTGGCGGGGAGGCGTTCTCTTTCGCTCCCGGAATCCAGTATCGCCATCTGCTCATCCAGCCGGGCGGCGCCAAGGAGCCCGAGGCGAACATTCTCGTCCGGCCACCCCACGACATCACGGACCAGTCCGTCAAACCGGACTTGATGGCCTTCTCCAAAAGCGCAGCGCTCTGGGACCTGGTTCACGAGGCCCACGAAATCCTGTCTCGGCCGGACAACCAGACCAAGGCCAACGCCATCTGGCCCTGGGGGCAGGGGCGTCCGCTGAATTTGCCGAATTTCCGGGAGACCTTCGGCCTGTCCGGCGCCGTGATCTCGGCCGTGGACCTCATCAAGGGGCTCGGCCGCGCCGCGGGAATGGAGGTTCTGGAGGTGGACGGAGCAACGGGCCTGCTGGACACCAACTACGAAGGCAAGGTCGCCGCGGCCCTGGATTTCCTGCAACGCGGAGACTTCGTGTTTCTCCACGTGGAGGCCCCGGACGAATGCGGCCACGCCGGCGACGTCAAGGACAAGATCGAGGCCATCGAACGTTTCGACGCCCGCATCGCAGGCCCCGTCATGCAGGCTCTGGACCCGTCGGAGGCGGCCTATTTCGTCGCCTGCGACCACCTGACGCCCATCGCCAAACGCACCCATGTGAGCGATCCCGTCCCGTTCCTGCTGGCCGGGCCGGGGATCAAAGCGTCCGGCGCGCCCGCGTTCAACGAAAAGACCGCGGCCGCCTCGAACCTGCTGATCGATGAAGGCCACGAACTGCTTCCCTTCGTCCTGCAATCCCTGGGACTGAAATGACCGATACGCGAAGTTTCCCCACGCCCGACGCATGGCTCCCCCACCGCGTCTCCTACGGTGAAACGGACGCCATGGGACGAGTCTATTACGGCGAATATCTACATCTTTTCGAACGAGCCCGCGGCCTGTTCATCCGTGAGTACGGCATGAGCTACGCCGAAGTAGAGCGCCGCGGCCTGCTGCTCCCGGTGCGGGAGGCGCAATGCCGCTACCGCAAACCCCTCGGCTACGACGACCTAGCGTATATCCGGGTCGGAATCAGCCAGTGGAAACGAGCCTCCATCATTTTCGTCTATGAAATCTACGACGAAACAAAGACCGACATCATCGCCACAGGCATGACCGAACACGCCTGCGTGGACCCATCCGGCAAACCCCAACGCATCCCGGAGTGGTTTCGATCCATCTTTTGAGAGCTGGGGGGAAGGGGGAAACCACTTTTTGTAAAAGTGGTTTGTGTGACCGGGGACATGGGTAACAGTTTATACCGGG
>JASGMV010000053.1 GCA_030156255.1 Desulfovibrionales bacterium | reverse complement strand
TTCCTCCGGTTCTCATCAAACGAGAGCAGATTACGCTTGAAATGCTTGCTTCACGGCGAGCGTAGCTCGCCTACAAGCATTTCGCAGCAAGGATTTGCGGACAAATCCTTGCCGAGCAGTTAAACTTCTTTAAAGTTAAACTGCTCTAGGTCCTGACCCCGCGCATGCTGACCACCATGGCCTTGAGCGGACGCCGTACGGCGTCCACCACGGCGGTAGGCTCGAATCCGCAATGCACCATGCAGTTGGAGCATCTGGGGTCCTTGCCCACGCCATAGCGCTCCCAATCCGTTTCCTCGATCAGCTCGCGATAGCTCTGGGCGTAGGAGTCGTTCAGCAGATAACACGGCCGCTGCCAGCCGAAAATATTCTTGGTCGGATTGCCCCACGGCGTGCAGCTGTAGTTCTGGTTGCCGGCCAGAAAGTCCAGGTACAGGCTGGAATGGTTGAACTGCCACTTGCGCCCATTCTGCAAGGAAAAAATTCCGCGGAACAAATTCTTGGTGGCTTCGCGCTCCAGAAACTGATCTTTGCCGCCCGTGGCCTTTTCGTAGTCAAACCCAGGGGAGATGGTCAGGCCCTCCACGCCCAGGGAGGCGAGGAAGTCCAGAAGCTTGGCCGCGTTTTCCGGAGTTTCTCCGTTGAAAAGCGTGGTGTTGGTGGTGACGCGAAACCCCTTGGAAAGCAGCAGGCGAACGGCCTCCACGGCCCGGTCGAACACGCCGTCCAGCCCGGTGTATTTGTCGTGTTGCGCGCCCATGGCGTCCAGATGGATGTTGAACGTCAGGTACGTAGAGGGCTTGAATTCATTGATCCGCTTTTTGACCAGCAACGCATTGGTGCACAGGTAAACGAACTTCTTCCGCTTGGCGAGCTCCTCCACGACACGGGGCATGTCGGGATGCAGCAAGGGCTCGCCGCCCGGAATGGAAACCACCGGAGCGCCGCATTCCATGGCGGCGTCCACGCACTCTTCCACGCTGAGCTGCCGCTTCAGGATCTCCTCCGGGTAGTCTATTTTACCGCAACCGATGCATTTCAAGTTACACCGAAACAACGGCTCAAGCATGAGCACCAGCGGAAAGCGCCGGTTGCCCGTGCATATATTTTTCAGGATGTATGAACCGATGGCGGCCTTTTGTATCGCAGGTATACCCACTGATGTCGTCCTTATTCTCCACCGGACTCCGATGGAATGCGCTTACAAATGCTGTTGAACAATCTCAAGGCCCTTTTCCACGATGCGGAGCTGATGTTGCTTGGCTGCGCAAACTTCCAAACAGGCTCCAATACGCGGCAAGCTTGTTCGCCTTGATCCGTCTCCAGTAAAGATTCCGCCCACCCCAGACGGTTGTCGACATGGTCGGGGGCCAACCGCACCGCCTCACGGAAGTGCTCCACGGCCGCAAACGGGTCGCCAATGCTAACGGGAAAGCCTGGCGCCTGCAAGAGTAATTCTCCCAGAATCCGATGTGGGCCGCCGTTATCCAGACTCGGCGACAATTCCGCCGCAACCCGAGCCTGCTCCTGAATGATCGGGACCAGCGACAGGCCCTGAACGGGTTCGCGCTCCGCCGCCAAGCCCGTCAAATAGGCCGCAAGGTAATGGGCCGTGGCGTTGGCCGGATACTGCTCGGCGCCGTCCAGGGCAAGCCGTTGCCCCTTCTTGGCCCAGGCGAGCCCCCGACCGGCGTCCGGTTCGGCCTCCGCCAGACGGGCGAAGCACCCCGCAGCGCGCAGCCGTGCGTTCAGCGCCTGTTCCGCCGCCCATTGATCCGCCTGCTCCGACCGGCATGGCGCGAATTCAGGCAGGCTTCCATCGCCGGCCTGGCGCAGCGGAGCATTCGCCGCGCCGTGCACGGCGCAGCCGGCGGCCAGCAGCAACGCGGCCAAGCTAATGAAAGCACGCGCCATCGCCGGCTCCCGCCGCCATGCGCTCCAGATCGGCGTCCGGAGGCCCGAATCCTTGCGTCTGAAGAAGCATCAGCAAATCCGCCGCCTCCGGCTCTTCGCCCAACGACTGAAGCGCCGCGGCCAGGGAGGAGGCCCGCTCATCCGGCTCGCCGAACCAGACCACCGGGCTGGTGGGCAAAGGATCGGACTGATGCAGCTCCGCCAAACTCGCGGCCTGAGGCAAGGCGCCCACGGCCGCGAACTGGGGAGCATCCAAAACCACCCCCGCCTGCTTGCCTTGAGCGGCCGCCCGCAATGCGAACAACGGCCTCGACGTCCCGGCCAGCTTGAAGGGAAGCTTCGCGGCCGGGGTCCGAAGCAACAGGCAGGCAGCGGCCTCGGGGAGGTGCAGCATGGAGCCGGAGACAACGCCCGACAGATTCCTCCAGTCCTTCACCGAGCCCTTCTTCACCATCAAACGCCACACGTCCTTGTCCTTGCCGCCGGGGCGGGTGGAGGCCAGGGGCGTCATGCCGTACTGTTTTGCATAGCGAACGTAGAACGGCAAGCTGACGATTCCCCAGACCGGCTTGCGGTCCCGGATGAGCGGCGCGGCCTGGCCCAGTTCGTTGCAATATGCTCCCTCCATGGGGGCTTTCAGGCCCAGCATGGCGCCAAGCTTGGCTCCGAGGGCGGCCAATACGGGTTTGGCCTCTTCCGGAGTTCCCGGCTGGCCCGGTTGGATGATCACGAACCCCATATCCTCCCGGGAGCCCGCCAAGGCCCCGCAGGGCGAAAGGATCGCCGCCGCAACAACAAAACCCCACAACACCGCCAGCAACGTTTTCATAGGCCCTTCCCAAAGAGTTTCAACGCGGCGGGCAATACGAACAGGCACGCCAGCAATCCCGTACCAGAGCCCACAACCATCACCAGCCCGAGGCTGGCCAACCCCTGGTGATGCGCTGCAAGCAGACCTCCAAAGCCGATCATGGTCGTCGCGTAGCTCAGGCTCACCGCCGCGGGGGTGTTGGTGGAAAACAAGGAGCCGTGTTCGCCCATCTCCTTCCATCGGGACAGAAAGTGCACCCCCCCGTCCACGCCGATGGCGATCAAAATGGGAACGGCGAAAAAGTTGGCTAAATTGAACTGCAGCCCGCACCAACCCATCAACTCCAGCAGCCAAACCAAGCCGGCCGCGAGAGGCAGCATGGACAACGCCATGATCTTGAGGCTTCTGGAGTTCAGCCAGAGAAGCAGCGCCACAAGAAAAAGCGTCGCCCCCGCGGCCCACAGGAAGGTCCAGCGCATCAGCTTGGAGGACTCCAACACGGAAATCGGAGCGCCGGTCGCGCCGGGATCGACGCTATACAACTCACGAACGTAGTCCTGCAGCTTGTCGAACTCCCAGACGTTCTCCTTGGGCGTGGCCTTGATCTGGTATGCGCCGTCCTTGCCGACAAAGGTCTCGCGTACTGTGGAAATGACGTTTCGGGACGTCACCGGCTCCGGCTTCAAAACCCGCCGGAGCCACGCGACCGACGATTCGACGTCCTGCTCCACAACGCGCTGCAAAGGCAGCAGCCGTTCGGCCGAGGACTTGTCGCCCTCCAGCGTCTTCCTTGCTCCGTCGATAGCGTCCTGCGTCTGCTGCAACTTCGCCAGCTCGTCCACGGCCCCGGCTGCGAAAAGTTTTTCCGCCAACGCGGAAAGAGCGTTCGCCATATCCCCTAGAGCGGCGTCCATCGCGTCGGCCGAAGGCGCCGGCGCCCTGCGCACCCGCAGAGGGACGTCGTGCATCGACGCGTCCGCGTCCTCCAACAAGGCGATCTTCTCCGGCTGGTCGGCCGGCAGATAGTCCAGCAGGCTTTCCACCTTGGCGACGCCCGGCAAGGCGGCGAGCCTGGCGGACAGCTTTTTCAGATCGTCCAAGCTCCGGGCGGTATGGATGGAGTACCAGGTGGACTCGTCGGACTCCTGGATCAATAGATGCTCGTACTCCACCGAGGCGAGCCCTTTGGCTTGCAATTCGAGAAGGTTGTAATTGAAGTGGACCCTCCGGAGCCCCGGCGACAAGGCCGCCGTCACGGCGACGATCAGGAGCAAGAGGGCGCCGGGTCGGCGCAGGGTGGGGTTCAGGAAGTTCATGGAACGCAACCGCCGGGGCTTTTTGGGCTTGCCTCCCCCGCCTCCAAACACCAACAGCTCCGCAGGAAGCACGGTCAACATGGCCAGCAGGCAAAACAAGATGCCCGTGCCGCCGATGATCCCGAGTTCGGCCAGCCCGAGGAAGGACGATCCGGCCACAATGTAGAATGCGCAAACGGAGGTCACGGCGCCCAGGACAACGGAAGGGCCGGTTCGGATCATGGCGGTCTGGACCGCCTGGGCCGGCGGCAGGCCCTCGGATTCCGCCTCGTTGTAGCGCATGACCACGTGCACCCCGAAGTCCACGCCGATGCCCACCAAAACCAGCGCAAACACAATGGACAACAAATTCAGTTTGCCCACGAAAAGAAGGGCGAAGCCGAAAGTCCAGGCGATGGCCATGACCAACGCCGCGATAATGAACGCCGGTCGCCGCACGCCCCCCATCACCGCCCAGAACAGCAAGCCCACGGCGATGACCGCGACAATGCTGGCCCGGGTCATGTCCGCATTCGTGGTGTCCATTTCATCGGCCGCCAACACAGGACGGCCGGTCAGCCCTACCTGGACGCCGGGAACCTCGGCCTTGGCCTCCTCGATAACTTTTCGAACAACGCGCAGCGGACGGCCGATCACGTCCATGGAGCCGTAGTCCTTGACCGGCATGACGCGCATGATCAGAAGCTTGCCGTTGCCGGTAAAGAAGTACCTGGGCGCCGCATCGGCGAAGTCGAACAATCCCTCGGGAGGCTTGCGGCCTTGCAGTCCGTCGGCCACGGCGTCCGCCAGCCGGGCCAGCCCGTCCATGCACGGGCCGAACAGGTCCGGGGACAAAGACGCGCCGCCCCGTTGTCCCTGGTCCAGCAGCTTGGCGGCCTGCCGCAACAGTCCGGGAAGCGATCCGTCGCGGAACCATGCCGACATGGCCGGCGCCATGAACGTCAATGCCTCGGCCACGGCCTCGACGTCGGGAAGGTCGGCGTAGAGCAAAACCTCCCGGCCCATGTCCGCAGGCGAAAGCTTATAGTGCACGTCCTCGATGGCCGAAGGTTCGTTGCGCAATCGTTTTGCGATGCTTTCGGCCATGCGTACGGCCTTGGCCTCGCCGTCCTGGCCGCCGTCGCTTCGGATAACGAGGTACAGGTACTCCTGGTCGCCGAAATTGTGCAGAACGTCCAGGTAGCGGCGCTGGTAGGGCAAATCCGGGGAGACGAGCTTGTCCTGGTCGCTGTCCAGCTGCAGCCACATGGTCGAGGCGAGCCCGGCGACCACGGCCAGAAGCGTCGCCACGGCCAAAAGCGCCGCCGGCGAGCCCGCGACTATCCGCCACAAGGCGCCGAGGAGCCCCTGCTCCAGTCTCGCCCGCATGCGCATCCTCGCCTCCTTGCTCAAGACCCGTTGGGTCGCAGTTGTCGTTCAAAAAAGATCACGGAGAAAAACGCCGTTTTCTCCGTGATCCGCTGCGGCGCTTCAACTATGCCTCGCGCCCTGCGCGCGAACAGCCTTCCCGGGCTTGGCGAAGAACGCCTTACGCCGAGGTCCGGGCCGTTCTCAGCCCGAGATTTTTCACGGTGGTCCAGGCCGCCCCGGGGAAACGGTGGGCCTGTTTGAGGACGTCCTCCATGGCCATGAGGAAGCGGTCCGCCTCCGCCTGTCCGATGATCAACGGAGGAAGAATTTTGACGGTGTCCAGGCCGTGGCCCGCCACCTGGGTCAGAATATTGTGCTTTTCCAACAGCGGCATGGTGATCATCTGGCAAAAGAGATCGTTGTTCATGGAGTGCAAAAGCTTCCAGCCGGTCTTGAGAGCGATGGATTTGGGACGGCCGAACTGGAGGCCGATCATAAGCCCGCGGCCGCGGATTTCTGTCAGCATTTCGTAGCGGTCGCGCAGCTCTTCAAGCCCCTTTTTGATATACTCGCCCACGACTCTGGAGTTCTCCACCAGGTTCTGCGACTGGATGACGTCCAGCGTGGCCAGCCCCGCGGCCATGGCCAGGTCGTTTTGCCCGAAGGTGTTAGAGTGGGCGAAACAACGCTCCATGGAGTCGAAGACTCTGGCGTGGATGCTGCGCTTGGTGATGACGGCGCCCACAGGTATGAAGCCTCCGGAAAGAGCCTTGGACACGGTAATAATGTCCGGCTCGGCGTCCCAATGCTCCACGGCGAACATGCGCCCGGTCCTGCCGAATCCGGTCTGAACCTCGTCGGCGATCAGCAGAGCGCCGTGCTTATCGCACAGCTCCCGGGCCCCTTTGAGAAAACCCTCCGGGGCGGGAAAAACGCCTTTGCCTTGAATCGGTTCGAAGATGAACGCCGCCTTGTCGCCTTTGGCGAGCGAGATTTCCAGGGCCTCAAGATCTCCAAAGGGAACCATCTCGCAATGAGGCAGCAGCGGTTCGTTGCGCGCTCTGAATTCCGGCGCCCCATTGACCGAAAGCGCGCCCAGGGTCAATCCATGGAAGGCGTGTTCGCAGTAGACCACGCCCGGTTTGCGCTGGGCCTGCCGGGCGATCTTCAGGGCGCCCTCCACGCTCTCCGCCCCGGAGTTGGTGAAAAACACCGCATCCATGTTCCCGGGAGCAATGCTGCACAACGTCTCGGCCAGCAGGCCCGAAATGCAGCCCACGTCCATCTGGATGAGGTTGGCGCACCGGGCGTCCAGCATTTGGTGCAAAACGTCGATGACCTGAGGGTGGTTGCGGCCGATGTTGAAGACGCCGAACCCCGCCAGAAAATCCAGAACGTCCTGGCCCTTTTCATCCGTGAGGTGCGCGCCCTCAGCGGCGCAGTAATTGCGATTGAATCCGATGACCTCCAGCACGCGCACGAGTTGAGGGTTCACAAAGCGGCGATGCAAGTCGTAGGTCTCCGACATACGATTGGCGACAAGCTTGAGAATGTCCATGGCCCGAAAGGCCCTCCTGGGTGAGACGTGTTTACATCAAAAGGCTTGTACTTTACTCTTCCGCAGACTACCGGTCAATGAGCCTTCCGGCGGATTTTCCGCTGGAGACGGCGGCCGGACAAGGAGGATCGCTATGCGCGTGGTGCGGGCTGAAACCGCCGGGTTCTGCATGGGGGTGGATCTTGCCCTCAACAAACTCGATTCCCTGATCAACAAGAGCGCGGCCGAGAGTATTTTCATTCTCGGCCCCATCATCCACAATCCGCAAGTGCTGGAGGAATACGCCGCAAAAGGCGTGATCACGGCGCAGACGCCGGACGAAATCCCTTCCGGCGCTTCGGCGGTGATCCGCGCCCATGGCGTTCCCCGCATGGTGGAGGAGCAGCTTCGCAAACGAGGGGTCCGCATTACCGACGCCACCTGCCCCAAAGTCAAAAAAGCGCAGTTGCTGATCCAGACGCAGACCCGCAAGGGCCGCACGCTGCTTCTCTACGGCGAGGGCAATCATCCGGAGGTCAAAGGGCTGCTCAGCTACGCCGACTCCGGGGCCTTCCTGTTCGACCAGCAGAAGATGCTGGACGAACTGCCTCTCAACCCCAAAAATCCGTATTGCCTGGCGGCCCAAACCACCCAGGACAGGGAAGGTTTCGAAGCCATCGCCAATGAGCTCGCTTCACGGCGGGACCTGGACGTCGCCGTACTGCACACCATCTGCGACGCCACGAGGGAGCGCCAGCAGGAGGCGGTTCGCATCGCGAGGAAAGTGGAGTTCATGGTGGTGGTCGGGGGATACATCAGCGGGAACACCCGGCGCCTGGTCCAGGTCGTCCAGGCGCAGAATACTCCCTGCCTGCACGTGGAGACCGTGAACGAACTGCCCTTCGACGAGTTGAAAAAGCACCCCTCCATCGGCCTCACGGCCGGGGCCTCGACCCCCAAGAAAATCATCGACGAAGTGAGCAGAGCCCTGGTCGCCCTGTAATAGCGGCCAACCAACCGCATAACGCCCTCAGGAGTTCTCCATGGCCGAAGAACAGCCTTTGAAAGTTCACGTCCCGGATAATCTGGAATACGTCTACCGTGACCTCTTCAACATCTACATCGGCATGGAGGAGGTTGTCATCGAATTCGGCAACCGCCGACGCGACAGGCAAAATGAAGCCGACATGTCCAACCGCATCGTGCTTTCCGTCTCGGCGGCCTACAATCTGCAACAAGCCCTCAATCAGGCCCTGACGGAAATGAGCTCCCAGTTGCAGCAAAGCATGGCGGAGGGAGCTTAAAGCGCAGACCGCCTCCTCGCAGCCCAAAGCAGGAGGCCGGCGCCGCATTCCAAACCACGCGCCTCGCGGCGTTTTCGGTTGGAGCGATCCGGCTCACCCCCTCTTTTATCCAATGCGGGAGGAAGCCTCGAATTCAGCCCGGCCGGCGCCAGGAAAAAACTATTCGGCGGAAATCTCGGTGATCGTCCCTTGGGGGTCGGCCACGGCCCGGACATGGGCGGTCTCCTCGTCGCAAAACGATCCGGAGAACTGGTAGACCATGTCGAATTCGTAGACGGCGCCGCCGTCTTTCTTCGGCGTGGAGCCTTTGTCGATGAAGGCGTAGGAGTAATCCTTCTCCATCACCACGTCGTCGTTTTCCTGCTGCAGGGTTTTGACCGGTTGTCCTTTGAATTTGTCGAGAATGGTCTGGGGATTTTTGCCGCAGCAGCCCGCCGCGCCGAAGACCACGGCCAGGAACAACGCCAGCGTTATCGGAAGTCTGATCATCATCGCCTCTCCCGGTTGAAGGTCAACAGGTTCAACGCCAAGGTTCTGCCCGGGTTTCCCGGCCGAATCAAGCAAAGAAACGCAACGCGCCTTGCGCGCAGCGAATCAGGCGGGGCGGGCGGCGCGACAATCCGCAACGGCCCGTGATCCTTCGGCTAGTATGCCGGGAAGCCTCGCCAGGTTAAAGCCACTTTTTGATCCGGAAGTAGGCCAGCATGATCAAGGCCAAGCCGAGCATGGTCCCCAAGATGATGTAATAGCCCCAGCGCCAGTGCAGCTCCGGCATGTTCTCGAAGTTCATGCCGTACAGGCTGGTCACAAAGGTCAGCGGGATGAAGATGGTGGCCACGACGGTGAGAACCTTCATGATCTGGTTCATGCGCAAGTCCGTGACCGATACGTAAACGTTGAGCATGCCGGTCAGCACGTCGTTGAGGGAGTCCACGGTCTCGATGACCTGGCTGATATGGTCGCGAACCTCCCGCAAATACGCCTTGGATTCGTTGCTGACGTGTTTGGACTTCCTTTTACGCCACAAGGAGAGCAAAACCTCCCTGAGCGGCCAAACCTGCTTGCGCATGAACACGGTCTCCCGCTTGAGCCCGTAGATGTTCATCAAGGCCTCTTCGGTCTGAATTTCCAGCAGGGTCTCCTCCACATCCTCCACATGGTCGCCCAAAACGCCCAAGGCCACGACATAGCGATCCACCACGGCGTCCAGCAAACTGAAAAACAGATAATGCGGATCCAGCTTCGAGCGATGGCGCCCCCTGCGCAACCGCTCCAGCACGCCGTCGAACACATTGCGCTCGTTTTCCTGGAAGGTCGCGAGCACGCCCTGGGTTATTGCAATGCTCACCTGCTCCACGGCGAGTTTTTTGGCCTCCTCATCGTAACCGATGACCTTGACCACCATAAAAATATAGTCCTCGCCCTCTTCATATTTCGGCCTTTGCGTCGTGTCCGCAATGTCCTCCAGGACCATGGAGGGAAGATGCAGCGACTGGCCGATCCTCTCCAGCAGGCCGGTGTCGTGCACCCCGACCACGCGCACCCAGCGCATGGAGTTTTCAGGGAGCTCGGTGAGGGAGAACTCCTGCGCCGAGACGGTGCGCTCCTGTATTTGATCGACGTTGTACGTGATGATGTGGATGGAGGAGGCGAAATCTTTCTGGGGCCCAACGTACGTCACCACGCCGAAGGCTTGTCCGGCTTTTACCGCTTGCCTCTGCAAAAAATCGAACATGGACCGTCCCCTTCAGACAACCCCGCGGCCGAAAACGGCCGCGGGGACATCCTCAGCTAGTCTTCATCGCAGCCCGGTTGGGGAGCGGTGTACCACTCCAGGAAAATTTCCAGGCCGAACTTGGTCCCTTTGGATTTGACCTTCTCCTTGGCGTCGATTTCGATCATCACGTCTTTGGGCGCATCGATGCGAACCGCTCCGCTCTGGCCGGGAAACTCCAGGTATCCTTGGGCCAGTTGATCGCCGAGTTTCCGCAGCAGCACCGCCGCATCGTAACACAGCTTTTTCTCTTCCGCTTCGAACAGCACAGTCTTTTTGCTCATGGGCCTCCTCCTTGAAACTAATGGTTGCTCTCCCTCGAGGATTTTCCAGGGTGAGAGTCTGATATATATGAACAGGCCCCTCCTCATGTAAACCAAGCGTGACAATTAAGCGAAGAAAAAAACTCGCCGGTCGCTCCAACCGACTCTTTGCACCTTGGCGAGGAATCACGTAGATAGCTCTTGACTTGCACGGCGCGCGGGAATAATCGTCCAGCTCCCGCAATGTCAGTGGAGATTTGTTTGGGGGTGGGAAGCATGCAAAAGAAAGCTCTGGAGCGCTGGAGCATCGAGAAATCCGCCGACCTGTACAACATCCGCAACTGGGGCGGCGGTTATTTCGACATCTCCGAAGACGGAAACGTGGTCATCACCCCCTTTCCGGGCCAAAACGCCAACGGGGACCGCGTGGCGGTGTCCATGCTGGAAGTCATAGAAGGCGTCAAGGAGCGCGGCCTCGACATGCCCGTGCTGCTGCGCATCGAAAATCTTCTGGACGCCCAGCTCGCGCACCTCCATGGCTGCTTCAACCAGGCCAAGGAAGTTCTGGGCTATAAAGGGGACTATCGGGGCGTCTTCCCCATCAAGGTCAACCAGCAGCATCAGGTCATTTCGGAGATGACGGCCTTCGGCTCCCGCTTCCACCACGGGTTGGAGGCCGGCAGCAAGGCGGAGCTCATCGCCGCCCTGGCCATGCTCCAGGACCCCGAAGCCCTGCTCATCACCAACGGCTACAAGGACGAAGAGTTCATCGACCTGGGGCTCTACGCCCGCAAGATGGGCTACAACTGCTTCTTTGTCCTGGAAATGCCCAGCGAGCTGGATTTGATACTCGAACGCAGCAAGGCCCTCGACGTGCGGCCTCTGCTCGGCGTGCGCGTCAAGCTCTCCACCCAGGCCGGAGGCCACTGGGAGGAGTCCGGCGGCGACCGCTCCATTTTCGGCCTCAACACCACGCAGCTCATCCAGGTGACGGACCGCCTGCGTGCAGTCGACATGCTCGACTGCCTGCGCCTCGTCCATTACCATCTGGGCTCCCAGGTCCCCAATATCCGCGATATCCGCTCCGCCGCCCTGGAGGCCAGCCGCTTCTACGCCGGCCTGGTGGAGGAAGGCGCGGCCATGGGCTACCTCGACGTGGGCGGGGGACTCGCCGTGGACTACGACGGCTCCCACACCAACTACACCAACAGCCGCAACTATGGCGTCGAGGAATTCTGCATCGACGTCATGGAGGCGGTCATGACCACCATGGACGAAAAGGGCTTGCCCCACCCGACCATCATCACGGAGGCGGGCCGGGCCGTGGTGGCGCACTACTCCGTGCTGCTTTTCAACGTCCTGGACACATGCCGGTTCACCGCGTCCCGGCCGCCGGAAAAAATCCCGGAGGACGCCCATCACCTCATCCGCAACCTCATGGAGGTTCGCGAGGTGTTCTCCATTCGCAACGTTCAGGAGTGCTTCAACGACGCCATCTATTATCGGGACGAAATCCGCCAACTTTTCAAGCACGGGCGCGTCACCCTTCGCCAGCGGTCCATGGCCGAGGACATCTTCTGGAACATCCTGACCCGCATCCAGGAAACGAAAAAGCTTCTCAAGCAGCCCCCGAAAGCCCTCGACGGCCTGGACTACGCCCTCTCGGACATCTACTACTGCAACTTCAGCGTGTTCCAGTCCCTGCCCGACGCCTGGGCCATCGACCACCTCTTCCCCATCATGCCCGTCCACCGGCTGCATGAAGAACCCACGCGGCGCGCCGTGCTGGCCGACATCACCTGCGACTGCGACGGCAAGATCGACAAATTCATCGATTCCCACGGCATGCGCCGAACCCTGCAACTGCACAAGCTCAAGGATGAATGCGAGTACTACCTCGGCGTCTTCCTGGTGGGCGCCTACCAGGAAACCCTGGGGGACTTGCACAACCTCCTCGGCGACACCAACGTCGTCACCATCCGCATCAAGGAAAATGGGGATTACGATTTCGCGCGGGAGCTCGAAGGCGACAGTGTGGCGGACGTTTTGTCATACGTTGAGTATGACCCAAAGGCGTTGATGGAGCAATTCCGCGACATTGCGGAAAACGCCGTGCGCACCGGGAGCATCTCCGCCCAGGACCGCCGGCGCATTTTGAAGGCCTACCGGGCCGGGCTGGCCGGCTACACGTATTTCGAACGCTGAACCATACTACGACCGAAAGGAGGCGGCATGTCCAAAGTGCTCATCATCGGAGCAGGCGGCGTCGGGACGGTGGCTGTCCACAAGTGCGCCCAGGCCCCGGACGTCTTCTCGGAAATCTGCCTGGCGAGCCGCACCAAGTCCAAATGCGACGCCATCGCCGCCGCCCTCCCCCGGCCCATCCGCACCGAACAGGTGGACGCGGACAACGTCCCCGAACTGGTCTCCCTTATCAAAAGCTTTCAACCCGACCTTGTGGTCAACCTGGCCTTGCCCTACCAGGACCTGCACATCATGGACGCCTGCCTGGAGACGGGCGTCGATTATCTGGATACGGCCAACTACGAACCTCCGGACGAGGCGCGGTTCTGCTACCAGTGGCAGTGGGAATACCACGAGCGGTTCAAAGAACGCGGGATCATGGCCCTGCTGGGCAGCGGATTCGATCCGGGCGTGACCAACGTCTTTACGGCCCACGCGGCGAAGAACCACTTCGACGAAATCCACACCCTGGACATCATCGACTGCAACGCGGGCGACCACGGACAGCCGTTCGCAACGAACTTCAATCCCGAAATCAACATCCGCGAGGTCACGGCCAAAGGCCGCTATTGGGAAAACGACGACTGGGTGGAGACGGATCCCCTCAGCGTCAGCGAAGTCTACGACTTCCCGGAGGGCCTCGGTCCCCGCAAGATATACCTCATGTACCACGAGGAACTGGAGTCGCTGGTCAAGCACATCCCGACCATCCGCCGCGCCCGGTTCTGGATGACCTTCTCCGACAACTACCTCAAGCATCTTGAAGTGCTGCAAAACGTGGGCATGACGAGCATCGATCCCGTCCTCTACGAAGACAAGGAAATCGCGCCGTTGCAGTTCCTCAAGGCCGTATTGCCCGATCCGGCCTCCCTCGGCCCGCTGACCACAGGCCGCACCTGCATCGGCTGCCTGATCAAGGGCGTCAAGGACGGCCGGGAGCTCACCTACTATATCTACAACATCTGCGACCATGAACAGGCCTACGCGGAAACCGGCGCCCAGGCCGTCTCCTACACCACGGGCGTACCGGCCATGATCGGCGCCATGATGATGGTCACGAGCGCCTGGCGCGGCGAGGGAGTCTTCAACATGGAGCAGTTCGATCCGAAACCGTTCATGGAGCAGCTCAACCAGAGAGGATTGCCGTGGACAGAGGTCTTCCCGACGGACTCGACCTTGTAGAAGCCCCCACCCCCTGTTTCATCATCGACGAGGACCGCCTGGCCCGAAACCTTGCGGTCCTCTCTCGCGTGAAGCAGGCCACGGACTGCCGCATTCTGCTGGCCCTCAAGGCGTTTGCGGCCTTCTCGGTTTTTCCGCAACTACGCCGGACGCTGGACGGCTGCTGCGCAAGCTCGCCCTTTGAGGCCAGACTGGCCAAAGAGGAATTCGGCGGCGAAGTCCACGCCTTCGCCGCAGCCTACAGCGACCGCGACATCCTGGAGCTCGCGCAGTTCTGCGGCCACGTGGTCTTCAACTCCCAGGCCCAACTCGCCAAATACCGCAATCAACTTTCACGGAGCGGCGTGGGGCTCGCCCTGCGCGTCAACCCGGAGCATTCCGAAGTCCGGCTCCCCATCTACGACCCCTGCGCCCCCGGCTCCAGGCTGGGCGTGCGGCGGGCCCATCTGGAGCCGTCCTGCCTGGAGGGTCTGGAGGGCCTGCATTTCCACACGCTGTGCGAACTGGGCGC
Source organism: Desulfovibrionales bacterium (assembly GCA_030156255.1). Taxonomy (GTDB): domain Bacteria; phylum Desulfobacterota; class Desulfovibrionia; order Desulfovibrionales; family Desulfovibrionaceae; genus JASGMV01. The sequence continues at coordinate 13,187 of JASGMV010000053.1, read as the reverse complement.
CGACGCACTGGAGCGCACCCTGCGGGCCTTTGAAGAAAAGTTCGGAGCTTTCGTCGCCGGCCGGAAGTACGTCAATTTCGGCGGCGGACACCACATCACGAGACCCGACTACGACGTGGACCTGCTCATTCGCCTGATCAACGACTTCAAGGCCCGCCACGGCGTGCAGGTCTACCTGGAGCCTGGCGAAGCCGCGGCCCTGGACGCGGGATATCTCGTCGCAACCGTTCTGGACGTTGTGGAGGCCGACATGGGTGTCGCCATCATGGACGCCTCGGTCGCCGCCCACATGCCCGACGTTCTGGAAGGCCCCTACCGTCCCCCTCTGGCCGGCGCAGGACTTCCCGGCGAAAAAGACTGGACGTTCCGGCTGGCCGGCCTGTCCTGCCTCGCCGGAGACGTCGCCGGGGAGTACTCCTTCGATGCGCCGTTGCAGCCGGGGGACAAAATAGCGTTTCTGGACCAGGCCCATTACACCATGGTCAAAACCAACACTTTCAACGGCGTCCGACTTCCATCCATCGGCCTGTTCTCCAAAGGAGAAGGCCTGCGGATCATTCGTGAATTCAACTACAACGACTTCAAAAGCAGGTTATCCTGATCTATGTCCAACGAATTGCAATCCTTCATGGCCACTGAAATTCCGCCGTCGCAACCCGAGGCGGCCCGGTTTCACGTCATTCCCGCTCCCCTGGAAAGGACGGTGTCCTACGGCGGCGGCGCGGCCAACGGCCCTGCGGCCATATTGAACGCCTCCCAGCAACTGGAGATATTCGACGGGGTGTCCTGCCCCGGCAAGGCGGGCGTGTACACGGCGCCCCCCCTTCGTCTTGACGGCGGCCAGGACCAGGCGCTGGACGCCATCGCCGACGCCGTCGAGAAAAGCCTTCAGGCCGGCGCCCTGCCCATCGTTTTGGGCGGCGAACATACGGTCACCGTCGGCGTTCTGCGCGCCCTGCGCCGATGCGGCCCGCCGTCCATGGGCGTGATCCAGTTCGACGCGCACGCGGACCTGCGCGACAGCTACAGGGGAACCCCGTTAAGCCACGCCTGCGTGATGCGGCGCGCCGTGGACATGGGCTTCTCCGTACACCAGGTCGGCGTGCGCAGCCTGTGCCCGGAGGAAATCGAACTTCGCAAGGAGAACCCTCTCGTCACCTTTCAGGACGCCCGGGACCTGTGGTTCACCCCGCGCCCGCAGCTGGCCTTGCCGGACGATTTCCCGGAGAACATCCACCTGACCCTGGACATCGACGCCCTGGACAGCTCCCTGATGCCCGCCACGGGAACGCCCGAACCGGGCGGGCTCATGTGGCCGCAACTCATGACGCTGCTGGAGGACGTCGCGCGCACGCGCCGGATCGTCTCGGCCGACGTGGTGGAGCTGGCGCCCATCCCGGGGCTGCACGCTTGCGATTACCTTGCGGCGAAACTGGCGCACATCGTCATGGGGCTCGTCCACCGAAGCGATTAACCGGGCCGGAGGCCCAACCACTCACAACGTTACGGCGCGGGAGTCAGTGCGACGACGTGTCGAAACAACTCCCGCGCTTTGCTCGACTGCAAGGGCAGTTCGAGATAACGGCCCGAAGACCACAACGCCAACTGGTCCATGAAGTTCGGACTTCCCAAAAACCCGTCCTGGCCGCCCAACAGACAAATCCGCAGCACGGACTCGCCAAGATCGGCGACCATCCTGGCGTTGGCGCCGTAGCGCACCTCGTGCACCCCCGGGCTGATCGTGTGGGCGCTTTTCTGGATCGTATTCATGCCCCCCGGCCAGGGCCGCCGGCCGAATTGATATATGGAGCCGATGATCGGCGCCCGGGCCAGCGGATGCGACAAAGCCAGCTTGTGCATTTGCCCCCACGTTTTGTATTTCGTATTGTCTTCAGAAGCCAATACAAGCGCCTTGTTGCACATCGCCGGATCAAAAGTCCCCACATCCTCCGTCAGCAGCTCGTACACGGCAGGGCAACTCAGCAGGTAGGCGGCGAGCTTGTCTCCGTAGCGCTTTGTGTAACCCGTAACGATCAGATGGTAGGCCGTCTGCTCCAAGGCCGCGGCCCCGGTTGAGTTCACGGCGTAGCGGCCGTCCCAGTTTTCAAGCTCGCGGACCATCCCTTGCGCAGCCGGCGCAAGCTCGTCCGGCAACGCTCCGGCTCTGGCCGCGAAGGCTTTGGCCAGCCGCAAGGCCGAAGGCTGGAGCGCGTCCTGTTGAATGGCTTCGGCCTTGGCCGCCGTCAGGGGCTCGGATGCGAGGATGAGCTCCTTGATCCTCTCCAGCCGGTCTTCGGGATATCCGAACAGGGACGCCGGAGGATCGAAGGATACGGGAACGTCGTTGGCCGTCACCATCATCTCCGAGGAAGGATTGTGGATGGCGGGCAGTTCTTCCGCACGCTCCCGCACCGCCCAGCCCGCCGCCTCGGACGGATCGGCGACCATCTCCAGGGCGGCGCTTCCCGCCGCCGGGACGCGCTCCCAGGCCATGACCCGGCCGATGTCCCCGTCCGTTCCGGCGTAGAGAAGGTTCTGGCCGGACACGGCGTAGCCCTGAAGGACCGCCCGAAACTCCTTCCAGTCCTTCGCGCGGTTCAGGGCCAAAAAGGCCGAAAGTTCGTCGCTTGGCTCGTGGCCCCGCCACTTCAGGGCCAGCCGTCCCAGCTGCTTGTCCCGCAACGAGGGCGCCTCGCTCACCACCGGCCCGTAGGGAGACTGGGGGAGGGAAACCTTGCGATCCCGCCACCACCGGACCTGGATGGTCTCGTTGCGCAGGGAGATCGACTCCGGGACGCCGGAGACGTCGTACAACGCGCTGGACAAGGCCAGCATGTTGGAGCCGCCCCAGGCGCCGTGGTCGTTGCGCCCCACCAGGATCACGGGCAGGCCCGGCAGGCAGAGGCCGGCCGCATGGAAGCTCGGCGACTCCACGGCCGCGGCCAGCCAGAGGTTCGGCAGCGTGAGCCCCACGTGCGTGTCGCAGGCCAGCACCGGCGCCCCGCTCGCGCTCAACCGGCCGGACACGGCGAAGGCGTTGCTGCCGGTGCGTGCGGAAAATCCGGGAATGCGCCCGGGCCCCGTGTTCAATCCCTGCATCCCGGCCGGCCCGGCCTGGAGCAGCCGGCGCCATAAATCCGGAAAACCAGGCTCCTCGCGCAACGGCAAGAGCGACATGAAATACAACCAATTCACGTCCGCCGCAGCCAACCGCCCCACGGCGAGCACGTCCGCCACGGACCACGGCTTGTCCTCGACCCCGTACATGGCGGCCTCCGGAGCCAGCCGACGGGATTTGGCCTTGTAGACGTTGATTCCCTCCACAAAGCGCACGACCCATTCCCGGGTCTCGGGCGGAAGGCGCCGCTCCATCTCGGGGACGGCGCGGTCCATATCCAGCAGCCGCAACCCTTCGTCGACATCGGCTAGGAAAGGACCGAGCAGCTCCGCCAACCGGCCCCGAGCCGCATGCCGAAGCAACTCCATCTGCCCCAGACGCAAATGCGCCTGGACCATGCCCAGCAACAGCGGCGCGTCTTCGTCGTCATGGGCGACAATAAAAGGAAGCTGGTGGTCGTCGAACAGAATTTCCGCCGGGGCGCGCAGAGGCAGCCCGACAGTGGGAAAATCGGCCAGACGGCCTTCCAACGTGACGTTCTTCGGCGTGGGGGCGAGAAAGGAGCAGCCGGAGGACAACAACCAGACGGCGGAGGCGGCCAGGTGCAAGGCCATCGAGACCGTCCGTCTTAGAGAGGGCGTATATTTTCGCATACAAGGCCCATATCAGGCCGCGCCCCATCATGGAAGCCGCCCGGCGCAAGTGTAACCTGCTTGCCTCTTGCGGACTAAACCCAAAGCCCGCGTCTGGCGCGATCCTCCAGCATGTCGTCCAGCACGGAGGCGTCGACGCGCAGGGTCCCCCGGCCGACACCCAGCTTTATCTCCGGTTTGACGTCGCCGTGGAAATCCGAGCCGCCGCTTTTCAACAGCCCGAGCCGGTTGGCGATGGAGGCCATGGCCCGCGCCGTGTCCGGCCGATGCTCGCTGTAGTGGACCTCTATGCCGCGCAATCCGTATGGCTGGAGGCGTATCAACTCCGCGGCCAGCTCATCCCGCGAAACCCGCAGCAGTCCCGGATGGGCCACGATGGCCGTGGCCCCCTCCTGGGCCAAAAGCGTCAGCCCCTCTTCGGCCGAAAGCTTGGCTCTGGGCGCATAGGCCGCGCCGCGCGTCCCGAGAAACCGCGCAAAGGCTTCGTCCATGGACGAGGCCCAGCCCCGCGCGATCAGCAATTGCGCAATATGCGGCCGGCCGACGGTCCCTTTGGCCAGGGCTCCGACCTCCTCCATGCTGATGCGAACGCCTATTTCCTGCAATTTCCTGATGATCGCCGCATTGCGCAGCGCCCGTTTTTCCGCCAGCTCCCGAAAGGCCTCCGCGAGACGCGCCGAATGCTCGGGAACCCACAAGGCCACAATGTGCATGGAGCCCACCCGGGACGAGACGCCCAGCTCGCACCCCGGTATGGTTCGGACCGGGGAGCCCTTGCCCGCCTCCCGAAATTCGGGCAAGCCGTCCACCGTGTCGTGGTCGGTCAAGGCCACGGCGGCCAACCCAACGCGCTCGGCCTCCCGAACGATCTGCGCAGGCGTGAACGTGCCGTCCGAGGCCGTGGAGTGGGTATGCAAATCAATACGCGCCATGGTTTCCACCTTATAGCCTCTTCACCACGCTTTCGCCACACGCCCGCCCCGTGAAATCGAAATCGAACGCCCATGCCCCCGCTCCATCGCCAGGGTTGTCGTTTGGGGCCTGCGAGGATATATTCACCAAGAGAGACGCAGCGTCGCCTCCCGGCTTCGAAAATCATCAGAGAGCGCCTCAAACGCGCTCTCGCCACAAGGAGAACCGCATGGCCTTGAACAAGGAACTCTTGGAGTTGCTGGCTTGCCCGAAATGCAAGAAAAGCCTGCAGCCGACAGAAAACGAAGACGGACTGGTCTGCAGCGAATGCAAAGCGGTCTACCCCGTCAAGGAAGAAATTCCCATTCTGCTGATCGAAGAAGCCGTTCGCCTGGATCAGTGGACAGGCTCAAGCGTCGGTTGACACCAGCCCGGCGGCAAGGCATTTTCCATTGTAGACTTGGAGGGCTTGCATGGTCATCGACTTCGGAGGATTCGGCCGGCCGTATCGGCTGATCAACGAATTATGGAAACCTTCGTTCCTGAGCCAGCAAAGCCTTGCGTATCCTCCGCTCAATCTCAGTGAAAACGCCTCGGCCATTTACGTCAGGGCCGAGATTCCAGGCGTCGGCCCGGACGACCTGGACCTCGTGCTTACGGAAAAAAATCTCATCGTCAAAGGCGAGCGGCGCGTAGAAAAAGGACGGTACTTCCGCCAGGAGCGCCCGGCCGGGGGATTCCAAAGAATGGTGGCCCTGAGCGCTCCGGTGGATGCGGACAACGTCCGCGCCTTGCTGCGCGACGGCCTGCTGACCGTCGTGCTGCCCAAGGCGCAGCCCAAGAGCCCGCGAAAAATCCTCGTCCAACACGGTTAACGTGGAGTCCGCCATGCCGGAAGACAGCAAACGCCCGGACGAAAAAAATCTGCCGCGCTTCAGACCCGCCACCGATATCCTGGAAAGGGCGGACGGGTTCTACCTCTATCTGGACTTGCCAGGCGTGAGCCGCGAAAACCTTGTACTGGACGTCAAGGATGCGGAGCTGATGGTCTCCGGCCGGACGGATTACCGGTTCGAGCCCGAAGAACGATTGCTGGAAAGCGAATTCGGCAACGTGGAGTATGTTTGCAGCTTCACGCTTTCGGACATCGTGGACGCGGAAAGCGTGACGGCCAATCTCCGCAACGGCGTTCTGGAGATCTTCATACCCAAGACCTCCAAAACCATTCCTCGCCGCATTCAGGTGGAGTACCAGGGCGAGTGACCCGCAGCGACGAGCCGACCGCCAAGGCCGAACCGTTCCTGGCCGTCGTGGCCCGCTACCGCGAGGACGTATCCTGGCTGGGTGAGCTGGGGTTGCCTTACCGAATCTACAACAAGGGGCCCGAACCGTTGCCCGGCGCCGTTGCGTTGCCCAACATAGGACGCGAGGCGCACACCTACCTGACCCATATTCTGGCGCATTATCCGGACTTCCCGGACTACACCGTCTTTCTGCAAGGCGCCCCTTTCGAGCACGCCAAGGCCCGAACCGCCCAGGAGCTTCGGCGAACGATCCTGGATGCGGCGGCCAGAGGCAGGCCGTTTCTGGGTCTGGCGTGGTTCCGCATGGTCTGCGACCAGCTCGGACGCCCCCATCAGATGCGCGATCCGGACAGCAAGGGCCGCTGGCGGGGCTACGGGAAGGACATCCCCGTGGGCCGGGTCTTTCGGGAGCTTTTCGGCACCCCCCCGCCGGAAAAATTCGTCGCCTCGGCCGCGACCGGTAATTTTCTGGTGTCCAGGGAGCGCATTCTGGTCAGGCCCCGGGGCGTCTACCAAAAGGCCCTAGCCCTGGTGGAGGCCGACCCGCAGGACGAGGACAACACCGGCCATGCGTTGGAGCGGTTGTGGCAAATCCTGTTCAACGGCGCCACGGCGTTGAACCCTTGACTTTAATCCAGACATTGCGGAAGGCTGCGGCCAACACGCGCACGCCGGTCGATTGATCCCCGGCGGACAAGGGCGTTCTATCTTTTGCAACGCGGATTTTTTTCCGCAACGGTCCGCAGGATCGAGCCGCCTGAAGCGCTTCACACAAAAAAAACGATGCCCCGCCGCACGAAATGGACACTTCGTCCGGGCTGGGCTACACAGGGACCACGGAAATTTCCATGGAGCAACGCAAGCGATACCATTTTTACGCCGCCGCCATCATTGCGGCTTCGGCCCTGATCCGTTTCTGGTTCGTCGCCTCCCACCAACTCGACCTGGTGCAGGACGAGGCGCAGTATTGGGACTGGACCCGAAGCCTTCAGCTTTCCTACTACTCCAAGGGCCCCCTCATCGCCTACATCATCAAGCTGTGGACCATGGTGTTTGGAAACACCGAGCTTGGGGCGCGCTTCGGCTCCATTCTTTGCGGAACCGGCGTCCAGGCGGTGCTGTATGTTGGCGCGGCCAAAATTTTCAAACGCCCGAAGGCCGGGCTGTGGGCGCTTGCGGTGCTGGCGACGGCCCCTCTGTTCGTCGGCCTGGGCGTGCTCATGACCACGGACAGCCCGTTGTTGTTGTTCTGGTCCGCGGCGATGGTCTGCCTGCTGGCGGCCTCCCACACCAAACCGGACCTTGAGCCTTCCCGGGCGTCGCAGTCCGCGGCCGAGGCCCCGACCTGGCCCTTTGCCGTCTACGCGGTCTGCATGGCCCTCGGGACGCTGGCGAAGTACACCATGCTCTTCGCCATTCCGCTGGCGCTGGCTTTCGCCGCATCCGCAAGCCTCAAAACCGGCCTGCCACGCGGCTACTGGCGCAAATTGCTCATTTCCTCTCTCGCGGGGGCGGCCGCAGGCCTGCTGCCGGTGCTCATCTGGAACATGCAGAACGACTTCGTGGGCCTTCACCACGTTACCCGGCTGGTGGGCGTAGAGCACGCCGACCCCGAGCCGTTCTTCCATCTCAAGCACTTTCTTCCCTACTTCGGGGCCCAGGTCGGATTGCTCTACCCCTGGTGGCTTTATTTCATGCTGGCCGGGGCGGTGGGCGGCCTCAAAAAAATATGGACGCGCCGTTCGGAGGAGTCGCTGGCCTCCAAACGCGATTTGCTGTTGATCATCTTTTTTCTCCCCTTGTGGGCGTTCATTCTCTTCTGGTCCACCCACACCAACGTGTACGGCAATTGGGGCGCGGTCTGCTATCCTTCGGCGGCGCTGCTGGCCGGCCTGGCGCTGGAGAACTGCTGGCGATCGGCCGGGCGCAGGCTGCGGCGATGGCTGCTTGGATTCACCATCGGCTCCTGCGTCTTGTTGGCCTTGGTCGTATTACAGAACAGTCTGCCGATCCCCGCCGGCCTCAATCCCGCGAATCGCCTCAAAGGCTGGACCGACCTCGGCCAGACGATCGAACGCGTTGAAAACGACAGCTTCTCCAACCCGGACAACGTCTTCATCTTCAGCAGCAACTACGACCTCACGGCGGCCTTGGCCTTTTACGCTCCCGGCCAACCGCGCACCTACTGCGCCTGGATCGACCGCCGCATGAGCCAATACGACCTCTGGCCCGGGCCCGTGGACAAAGTAGGCTGGGACGCCATCTACGTGCAAAAAAGATATCAGGACCAGGTGGACGCCGAAGTGAAGCAGATGTTCGACCATATCAGCCCGCCCATCCACATCCAAACCGAACACCGCGGCCAGCCGGCCCGCAAGTTCACGCTCCGGCTCTGTTACGGATACAACGGATTTTGGCCCCGGGACGCCCAAGGCGGTTTCTGAGCCGTTTTATTTGAAAAAAAGGGGAAAGGAGACCTCCTTTCCCCACTCCCTCTCCCCAGGCATTTTGTAAAAAAATGAGCCATAATGAACTGAAAAGACGAGCTTTTCAGTTGCCGCATATCGCTTTTCGCAGTGCGCCAGTTCCCGGTTGATGGAATTGGCGCACGCGGCATAAGCCGAAACCCGGTTTTCCTGCATCCCTCCACAGCCCTGCACCACACTCTCCGCAGTCTCGCCTGCGGTTGAAATTTTTTTGTGACGACCAACAATGATCAACAATACCAATCAAATGAAAACAACGGACAAGTTTGACAAACTTTGAACAACAATGCTAATGGCTGTACAGCGTAGGTAAAGCGTGTATTGAGAATGCATGGCTGAATCTGGAAGACCTCAACTGTACACCATCCAAGAGGTGGCCGATATCCTGCGGGTCCACCCCCGCACGATCTACCGGCTCATCCGCGAAGCCGACCTCAAGGCGATCAAGGTGGGCAGCCAGTGGAGAATTTCGGAAACGGCTCTGTTCGAGTTCTTCGACAAGGGCGGACAGGCGTTACGTGCGCGGCGTAAAACCGAGAAAGGTCCATCGCAGCTCAAACTCCCCTTGGACGACGAAAACGAGCCGCGATAGGGTGCAAGACTTCAGGGCGCCAGCCCAGGAGATTGGCCATGACGACGAAACGGAATGGATCGGGCGACGAACTGGTCTTCAGAAACGTAACGCTGCAAAATGACAGCGGCGGAGACCTCAGTTTCAGAGGCCGCTTGACTGCCGAATCCTCCCATTACGACGAATGGTGCGGCATCCTGACGAAGGAAAAAATCTACCTCACGGACGACGGGCGGACGGCCTACAGCATCGCCATGTCCGACGGAGAGACCAAAGACCGCCGCGCCTATCTGATCGAGGCTTCCTCCAGCGGCGACTGCATCGTCAACGACGGCAAGCTGACCATGCTCATGCCGCAGGACATCCTGCTGACCATGCTCTCCATGGCCTTCGAGTCCGCTCCCGACACCGAGGAGGAAACCCTCGAAGCGCTGCGGCGCAAGCTCGACGCCGCCAACGGCTGAGCTGATTTCGCTCCCATGGCGCGGGAGGCCTGCCGCAAGGTCCCTCTCCCGTATTTCTGAAAATCCTCCGGCGCTGGCGTCGTCCGCAAAACCGCGCCGAGTCCGGACAGCCCGTTCCCTTGCTCTCGCTTGCAGTCGAGCGCCGTTCCTTCGGCGCCTAGATCGCAACCCTCTCCGAAAAGCCTTGCCAGCTGTGGCCGAACAGCTTTCAGCGCCGCGTCTATGTCGAGGAAAAGGAATCTTCGCAGTCTTGCGGATCGTCCTGTGATCCGCCTTTCAGACGAACCGCCTCCACGCCCTGGTCCCGGCTGGGTTTGAGCGCGTATACGGCGTCGGCCCGGTCCGCGAAGTGGTCGATGGGATGGTGGCTGATGACCACGGCCTGCAGGCCCAGCCGTTTGGCGGTCATGGAGACGAGCTTCATGAATTTGGTCACCAATTCCGGTTTGAGCCAGCAATCCTGTTCGTCCAGCACCAGAAACGGTCGGTGCCGGGACGGGTCCAGCTGGGACAGGGCGATGAGCCGGAGCCCCACGGACAAGATGTTGCAGACCGAGCCGCCCTGGCCGTGCAATACGCTCTCGGGCTCGCCGTTGTTTTCGATCTCGAAGTGGATGCTGAGCCGGTTGTTCTTGATGTCCCGACGGGCCTTGACCTCTCGGTTCTGGCCCAAAACGTCCTGAATGGCGAAGGTCAGGTTGACCTCGATCTCGGACAACAGCTCGCCGAACAGGTTGGCGGCAAGCTCCTCCAACGTGTCCTTGGCCTTGGGGGCCAGGTCCAAAAATTCCCGGACCGCAAGCCTCCGGCGGCGCGTGGCGGCGTAGTCGCGCGCATCGGCTTCGGCCCTGGCCTTGAGGCTCTCCAGCCGGCGGCGAAGCTCCGCGGCCTCGGCCGCAAGTTCGGGGGGAGCGAGGCTCACCGTCCGGGCTCCTCCAGCCCCCGCTCTATCCTCTCCAGCTCCTCCCGGATGGTGCGCACGTGTTCGCGGTAATCGGCCACCAGCTTCTCATTCTCGGCCCGCCGGTCATCAAGCATCTCCTGAAGCCGATCCAAATCCGAAACGCCGTACTCCCGCTCGGCCTGTTGCTCCAGCTCCGCAATCTGGCGGCGCACGTTTTCCAAATTCTGCTCGGTGCGCACTTTCTCGTCGCGCAGTTTGTCGTGTTCGGCGCGCAGCTCGGCGAGCTCCCGCTCCAGTTGTTCGTCTTTGGCTTGCAAATCAGCCACGGATCACCTCCTCATACAGCTCCCAGACGATTTCCGTCTCGGGAGACTCCGGGTTCAAATTGGCCTGCAAAAACTGTTTGAGCCCCGCGCCTTCCCGCGTCCGTCTCCAGGCCAGGCGCTCCAGTCCCTCCATGAAACGCGAAGCCCCGGATTCCTCGGCCTCTTCGGGCGGAAACTCCTGGTCAGGAAAGACCTGCTCGAAAGGCAAATGCGGGACGATCCACCTTTCCAGGTCCTCGCATCCCGGCGTCCAAAGAGCCGCGGCGGGTTTGCGATCCTTGGACCGGCGCGTGAAGGTCAACCGCGCCACGTTGCCCGGATTGCACCACAGCGTCGCCCCCGCTCGCACGGAAGGCTGGGGGCGATGGATGTGCCCGTTCACCAGGTAGTCCACGCCGGGAATTTCCTTCAGCCGTATCTGTTTGTCGTTGAAGTCCGGAAAAGCGACGTTGTGGTGGGCGGTCCAGACAACGGCGACGTAGTCGCCCTCCTGCCTGGAAAAACTCGAGGGCAAAGGCGAGGCGTCCGGCGAGCCTCCCACCAGCACGCGCCCCTGCGGCGTGTTCAAGACCATCGCCGGCCCCGGTTCCGAGATCACCCGGATCACGCCCGCGGCCTCCAGCACGGCGAGGGACACGTCGGAGGTGAACCGAGCCTGGTATTTGTCGTGGTTGCCCACCAGCGCAAAGGGCTTGTACGGCGAAAACATGGCGATCAGCTCCACCAGAAGGCTGTTGGGATTGTCCCGCGGCCAGTTGAAGAGGTCGCCCAGGAAGAACGGAACCATATCCAGCTCCGCGGCGCGGATCAGGCAGGCCTCGATCTTGGCGAGAACCTGCTCCTGGTATCCCTCGAGCCGCTGGCCCGGCGGCGTTGCGGCCACGTGCGGGTCCGCAATGAAAAACAAGCCGCGGCCCTTGCATTCAGGAATCTGCATGGCCGTGCTCCCGTCGGAGAAAAGCCTCCGCGTCCAGAGGTTGGCCGCAGGTGGGGCAGGCGCCGATCTCGGTCAACCGGCGAGCCGTCCGGTCCACGACGTCCTCCAAGGCTTGCTGTTGCGCGGCAAGTCTCTTCCCAAGCCCCCCGCGCTCCTCCAGAAGGCTGGACAGCCGGCGCATCAGTCCCGCCAGAGGCCGAAGGTCCTCCAAGTCCGGAGGAGATTGCAACACCGCAAGCGCCTTCACCGAGCCGGCGAAACTGTCCAGTTCGCGTTGCAGCCCGGCGCGGCGTCGCAGGTTTTCGGCCAGATTCTCCGTGGCCGCAAGGGTGGGAGGCGGCCCGAGCTCCGAGAGCGGGGCCTGGCGACGGGCAAGCGAAAGCTCCCTCTCCCCGCTGCGGCGCAATCGGTCCAGAACGCCTGCAAGCGCTTCGGTTTCCAACAACTTGGGCGGCGCCCCCAACGAGGACAACGCATTGCCGCGAACCGCAAGACGCTCTGCTTCGCCCCCAAAGCCGCAGCGTATGCGAATCACCGCCGCGAGGCCTGCGGCGTCGGCGAGCCTCGGCGGATTCGTTAGCCGGTGCAACGCTGTAGCCCGGGACTCCAACCCGACCGCCTCTTCTCCCAGGTCCCGCAGGCGGGCCAGCAGTCCGGCCAGCGGGGCAACCGGCGCCGCCGCGGGTGGCGGTTGCGTTTTCGCCAGACTTCCGCAACGCTCCGCAAGTTTTTGGCGCACTCGCGCAAGACGCAGCCGCGCCTCGACGTGCGAGGCCAGATCGGGTATCGCGCGTTGCAGAGCCTCGATTGCAGCCAGTTCGCCCTCGGCGCCTTCCACGTTCACCTCGGTTCGCGGCAGGTCGGCCATGGCGTCCAGATCAGCGCATACGCCGTCCAGCCTGGACGTCAGAAAGGCGTCCTCCTTCTTGGCCTCCTGGACTCTGGTCTTGAGCGCCTTTTGCATGGCAAGCAGGTGGGCGCTTTCGGACGAGGAGGCGAAAAAGGCCGCGGCCGCGGTTCCGGGCTTGTCCAACAAAAAGACCGGCTCGCGCTGGTTGCCGATATGCACGTCCACCGCGTTGGAGGGATTGTCGTCAACATCCACCTTGTCCAGCCGCAGCAGGTCCAAAACGTCTTCCGGCGGGGTGCGGCCGAACTTGGCGTAGACCTGGGGTTCGTCCTCGCCGGGCCTCAAGACCTCATAGATCGCATACTTCGGCGTGCGCACCCAGGATACGACCACGCCGTCCTCCAGCTCCGCCGACACTCGCGCCTGTTTGGCGCCGTGCCGGATGAAGTACTGGGGAACCGGATTGGCCGCCAGACAGCGCAACCCCTCCACCACCGCCGACTTACCGGAATTGTTCGGCCCGGCGATCACCGTCAGCCCGGGGCCGAGCTCGATCTCCGTATGGCGGTGGACCAGAAAATCTTTCAGAATGATGCGTTTGATCATGGATATCGGTGCGGAGAACCGGGGGAAGGGGAAAACCCCTTTTAGTAAAAGGGGTT
>JASGMV010000052.1 GCA_030156255.1 Desulfovibrionales bacterium | reverse complement strand
AATTCGGCGCGGCCGCCCTTCCCCTCCAATCCTTGAAACGCCTTGTCTTTACGGATCGATTGCGGCATATGGCGAAGAAGCATCCTGGCAGGCCCTGAAAAGCGGCTTCGACGGGAGTCCGGCCTCACGGCGAGGCGCCCCGCGGATCAAGCGCGCAAGGAAGAGACATGGAGATACGTTTCTGGGGATGCAGGGGGTCGCTCCCGGCGACCATGAACCACGCCATGATCCGGCGAAAAATCCGGTGCGCGCTGGAGCAGGCGGTTCGATGCGGCGTGGACGAAGCAACCGATCTGGAAGCCTTCATGGACCAGCGGCTGCCGTTCTGGGCCAGGGCGGCCTACGGGGTGAACACGCCGTGCGTGGAGATCGCCGGGGAAGAAGAAATTCTGGTCTGCGATGCGGGAAGCGGACTGCGGGACCTCGGCCTGGATCTTTTGCGCCGCGGCGCCATGCCGGCGGCCGTCCACATCCTGCTTTCGCATCCCCACTGGGACCACATTCAGGGACTCCCCTTCTTCATCCCGGCCTATACGCCCGGCGTGCGCATCGTTTTCCACGCCGGCCACCCGGAGATGGAGAGGCTGCTGCGCATCCAACAAAGCCCGCCCTTCTTCCCCGTGGATTTCGACCAGCTCGCCGCGGACATCGCCTTCGAACCGCTGCCCCCGGACACGGTTCGGGAGATCGCGGGGTTCCGCGTCCTCAGCTGCGAGCAGCCGCACCCGGGAGGGTCCTACGGTTTTCGCATCGAGGCGGGGGACAAGACCGTGGTCTACTCCACGGACGCCGAGCATCGGTGGGACATCGACATCCTCACTTCACCCTTTTTGGAATTTTTTCGTGATGCGGATTTGCTGATCTTCGACGCGCAGTACACATACGCCGACGCCTGCCTGGACAAAGAGGACTGGGGACACTCGAACAACCTCATCGGCGTGGAGCTGGCCAGACGCGCCCGCGTCAAGCGCCTGTGCCTGTTCCACCACGAACCGACCCTGTCCGACGAAGACCTGGACAAATTCCTGGAGGACACCCGGCGCTACGCCAACCTGTTCGAAGAGGACGAATCGTCCCTTGACGTCTGCATGGCCTACGACGGGCTAAACGTCGTCCTCTGAACCACTCGCCCCCTTCGCCCCCTTTCCCACGTCGCTCTTTTGGCGCAAGGCCCGCAACTGACGCCCGAACACGGCGCGCCGCAAGCACAATCGGACCTTGGCAAGGCTTTTGCTTCTCCATGGCCAGCAACTCTTTGACGAGGTGATGCGCCATGGATTTCTTCGAGAACAAATATTCCGAAACGGACCTCCCGCTGGTCCCGGAGCCCCCGCAGGACGCCATGTCCAGCTCGGCCTGGTCCGTGCCTTGGGCCGACCTCATGATGGTCATGTTCGTGCTGTTCGTCGTGCTCTTCGTTTACGCCAGTCAAAAACGCGACACGGCCCTGCTCTTTTCCCAGGCCGGCCAGCCCGCCGAGTCCGCCGAGGTCTCGCCGCTTCAGGCCCTGCTCCAGCGGATCACCGATCAGGGGCCGCCTCCGGCCGACTCCGCCAGGCGGGTCTACGAGCAGGCCCGCAAACTGTTGTACTCCTCCAACCAGGGCGGCGTTTCCGTGACCATGGAGCCCGACGGCGCCGTTCGCGTCAACCTGGGCGGGGCTCTGGCTTTCGACCAGAACAGCGCGGTGATCCAACCGCAAGGCATGGCCTACCTGGATGAAACCGCCAAACTGCTGTCCGCCTCGCCCCGCCGGGTCCACGTCGTCGGCTACGCCGACTCGTCGGAGGCCGACGGCGACCCCGCGGCCCAATTGGGCTTGTCCCTTGACCGCGCCGCCGGAGCGGCCGCGCGCCTCATGCAGCTGCACGGCGTGGAGCCCGAAAGGTTCGCCGTCAGCGGGCGCGGAGCCGCCGGACTGCTGGCGCCGCCCACCAGCGACGCCAATCGTCAAAAAAACCGCCGCATCGAAATCGTGATCCTTCCGGACCCCGATCCGGACCAGACAGGAGGAATCCAATGAGCAACAAAAACTTTTTCGGCGCCGCCCTGTGCCTGGCCCTGTTCGCGGGAAGCTTCGCCCTGACCGGCAACGCCCTCGCCTACCTCAATCTGGCGGCCTTCCTGGTGGTCACCGCCGGACTCCTGGCGGCCATGTTGTTGAGTTATCCTTACGACCGCATCAAAAACGCCCTCCTGGTGGCCTGGAACGCCTACTCCAAGCCCGCGCCCTCCCAGGAGGAGACCCTGGCCGAGTTGCTCGACCTGGCGGTCAAGTCCCGCGTGGAAGGCGCATGCGGCCTGGAGAAGGCCTCTAAGGACGCCTCCTCCGCATTCCTGCGCAACGGACTGGACTATCTGGCCGACAACTACAAGGAAAACGAAGTCCGCGAATGCCTGCGCGCGGAAATGTCCTTTTTCCAGCATCGCCGGCTGCAAAGCGCCCGCCTGCTCCAGACCATGGCCCGCATCGCCCCGGCCTTCGGCGTGGCCGGCAGCGTCATCGGCCTGGTGGGCCTGCTCATGGGCATTCACGAAACATCGGCCCTCTTGAGACACATCCCCGTGGCCTTCATCTCCACCCTGTACGGAGTGTTGCTGGCCAATCTGGTGTTCAGCCCCATGGCCGAAGCGGTTCAGGCCAAAACCGAGGCCGAGCTGCTCAACCAGAAACTCGTCATGGAAGGACTCATCGCCATCATGCGGGAACAGAACCCCTACAGGCTGGAGCGGAAGCTCACCGCCTTCCTCAGCCCCCAGGAGCGCCAAGGCAAAACCGAGGCCGTGCGCGCCATCACCCGCAAGTACATCGCGAAAAAGCGCAAGGAGCAAACAGAAAAGGACCAGGCGCTGCGCGAATCGCCAATGGAGGCGTAGCTCCTCCCCGCTCTTTCCTCCGAGCCGGGAGCGCGAGGCGTCACGCTTCGCGCTCCCGGCCTTGCACTGATCCGGCGGAGGGGCTATAGCAGGACTTGGCCGCGCCTTCCGAGAACTGCGCGACGCCGCCAAGGAGTCTGTATGCGCTTGCTCGTCACCGGGGGCTGCGGGTTCATCGGGACCAACTTTGTTCTGCACATTCTCGAAACCCACCCCGACGCATTCATCCTCAACCTCGACAAACTCACCTACGCCGGCAACCGGGCCAATCTCGCAGACCTCGAGCAAGACTCGGAGCATTACGCTTTTGTCCGGGGCGACATTGCGGACAAGGCGCTGGTCGTCTCCCTGATCAAGGAGCGCCGCCTCGACGCCGTGGTCAATTTCGCAGCCGAAACCCACGTGGACCGATCCATCGCCGGGCCGGCCGTGTTCGCCCAAACCAACGTCGCGGGAACGTTGAACCTCCTCGAAGCGGCCCGGGAGGCGCGCGTCGAAAGGTTCCTCCACGTCTCCACGGACGAGGTCTACGGAACGCTCGGGCCGGACGGCCAGTTCTTCGAAACCACGCCCCTCGCGCCGAACAGCCCCTATTCGGCCTCCAAGGCCGCAGCCGACCACTTCGTGCGCGCCTACCACGAGACCTACGGGTTGGACACCGTCACCACGCGCTGCTCCAATAATTACGGCCCCTACCAGTTCCCCGAGAAATTGGTCCCCCTCATGCGGCTCAAGGCCAAAAACGACGAGCCCCTTCCCGTCTACGGAGACGGAAGCAACGTTCGGGACTGGATTTACGTCCTGGACCACTGTCGCGGCGTGGAGCTGGCCCTGCTCAAGGGACGGGCCGGGGAAGTCTACAATTTCGGAGGCGCCGCGGAAATGGCCAACATCGACGTGGTGAAGGCCATCCTCCGCCGGACGGGGCAGCCCGAATCCCTGATCCGCTTCGTCGCCGACCGGCCGGGGCATGACCGCCGGTACGCCATGAACTTCGACAAAGCCCGTAAAGAACTCGGCTTCGAGCCCGCCATGGACTTCGAAACCGGCCTGGACAAGACCGTGGAGTGGTACGACAACAACCCGGCCTGGCTCGAAAGCGTCCAGAGCGGCGCCTACCGGGAGTTCATGGACCAGTGGTACAAGGAGCGCAGATGATCCCCCAAAAAACGCCGAACAAGGTTTTGGTGCTGGGCGGCAAGCAAGGCCTGCTCGGACAATGCCTGATGACGGCTTTGGAGCAGGAGAACATCCCCGCCGTCGCCGTCTCCAGCTTCGAAGTCGACCTGTTTTCCCCGGACGCAGTGGGAGCTTTGCTGGACCGCGAAGAGCCGGACCTCGTATGCAACACAATGGCCTACACCCAGGTGGACCAGGCCGAAGACGATTCCGAAAACGCCTATCGCCTCAACAAACGCCTGCCCGCGGTCCTGGCCGCCCAAATCAAGTCCCGGGGGGCGCTCCTGGCCCATTACAGCACGGATTTCGTTTTCGACGGCGCGTCCAACCGCCCCTACACCACCCAGGACGAGCCCAATCCCCAAAGCGTGTACGGCCAGAGCAAGCTCGCCGGAGAGCAGGCCATTCTCGACTCGGGGTTGGAGAAATTTCTCATCATCCGCACGGCCTGGCTTTTCGGTCCATGGAAAACGAATTTCGTGCGCAAGATGCTCGATCTGGCGGCGCAAAAGGACTCGCTGAGCGTTATCCACGACCAGACGGGCTCTCCCACCTACACCAAGGATTTGGCCGAAAACAGCATCAGACTTTTTTCCAGCGGGAGGCTCGGCTTGTTCCATCTGGTCAACGCCGGCAAGGCCACTTGGTGCGAACTGGCCCAGGAGGCCGTTCGCATCGCCGGGCTGGATTGCCGCATCGACCCCATACCATCAAGCAGCTACCCCCAAAAGGCGAAACGCCCGGCCTACTCGGTCCTGGACACCAGCCGCTTCACCGAGGCCACGGGACTGACGCCGCGCAGTTGGGACCAAGCGTTGCGGGACTATGTTTTCCTGGATCTGGAAAGCGCACTCGACGGCTGAGCCACGGAGATTGCAATGAACCGCATTCTGTCCGCCGACATCGGGGGCACCAACGCCCGCTTCGCGGCTTTCACCTCGGATCTCGCCGGCAAGCTACAGCTGACGGACGAAATCTGGCTGCCAAGCAACGAGGTCGAAACCTTCCGCGAGTTGCTGGCGCTAGTGGTCGATTCGGATTTTCCGCTCAATCCCCAAGACGCCGACGTCGTGGTCGCGGCCCTGGCCGGGCCCGTACTGCACGGGACCTATTGCAAGCCGACCAACCTGGACTGGGATGTGGATTTCAGCGACAGCCGGGAGCGCTACGGCATCCATCTCGGCCGGCTGCTCAACGACTTCGCGGCCCAGGCCTACGCCTGCCGCACGGACGCCGTGGCCGACGCCAAGGTCATCCAGGAGGCGAAAGTCGACCACTCCGCCGCCGTCGGCGCCATCGGCGCCGGCACCGGGTTGGGGCATTGCGCACTCATTCCCACCGGCGAAGGAGGCTTTATCGCCGCGCCGTCGGAAGCCGGGCACACGGCCTTCGCCTTCAGCGGAGAGCGGGAAAAGGCGTTTGAGCAGTTCGTCATGAAAAAAACCGACAAGCCCTACGCCTTCGGCGACACCGTGGTCACCGGCCTCGGGTTGTCGCTGGTTCACGAATTTCTCACGGGCGAGGCCCTGGCGCCCAAGGAAGTCGGCGCTCGCCTGGACCAAAATCCCGAAACCGTGGAATGGTTCGCAAGGTTCTACGGCCGGGCCTGCCGGCACTACGCTTTGAACATCCTCTGCTTCGGCGGGCTGTACATTTCCGGGGGCGTGGCGGCCAAAAATCCCATCCTGGTGACCCACGAGGCGTTTTTGACCGAGTTCCACCTCTCGCCGACCCAGCGCGCCGTACTCGAAGCCATTCCCGTTTTTCTCAACGACAACGAAGATTCCGGACTCTACGGCGCCGCCCTGTTCGGGCAAAACCTCCTCCAGTCCCGCTGACCTTACTGGCTCACCCACAGGCCGGGCGTTTTGACCTGCGACAAAAGCTTCAACCCCGTGGGAGAAGCCAAAATTCGGGCGGCGGCCTTCAATTGCCGCCGGGACATGCCCACGGCTACGGCCGCGAAGTCGCCCGCTTCGGTCTCGGCCGCAATGGCCTTCCGGACCTTTGAAGTCTTGACCACGCGGACATCCACCCGATCCATAAAGACGCCGTTCTCCGACAATGCGGCGGTTGCGCCCGCAAGCGCCTTTTCCGCAGAGCCGCCGGGTTTTTCCTCGACGTGCAGAACCACGACCCGCCGCCGGGGCTGGTCCGCAAGCATAAATCCCACATGGTCGGCCATACGCCTGGAGTGATCCGAGTCGTCCACGCACAGCAGCACGTCGCGGCCCGCCGGCTCCGGCCGGTTGCATATCCATACCGGAAACGAAATACTCCGATTGAGCAGGCCGTGGCTGACGCTGGACTCCACCAACTCTTCGAGCCACCCCATTCCCCGGCTGCCGACGACCACGGCGTCGTACAGCCCCTCTTCGGCTTCCTCGCAAATCTCGACCACCGCGCCTTTACGGTTGCCGGCCACTTTGACCGCGATGGAATTCTCGGGGAATCCGCGCTGGAGCAGCATCTCCCTGGCCTCGGCCGCCATCTTTGCGCCACGGGAGAAATCCCAGGACGCCCGCATTTCGCCTTCGCCGACGAACACCCGGGGGACCGCGTAGAACAAGGTCAGGCTCACGTCGCTTTTATCCGTGAAGAAATCCGATACGAAGCGCAATTTATGGAAAGAGCCGGATTCGGCCCCAAGCGTCAGCAACAGTTTCTTCTCCATAGCTCCTCCCCGGATTGCGCAGTGTCAACTCTATTTCGAGGTAGCCTCTTTGCCGCGAAATGGGAAGCCCGTGCGGGGTTTTCACGACGCCGCGTTCAGGCTACAAGACGCCATGGGCAACGTGGACTGGAGGTTCCTGCAGGTGGTGGGCGTAGGCGCGAACGGCGAACCCGCGCAGGGTTGCGGCGACCTCGCGGCCGCGGCCGAAGTCCTGGCCGGAGGACGGGCCCTTCTGGACCGGTTTGCGCTCCCCGGAGCGCGAACGGTTTTGCTGGGCCGCGGCGTCGGCAAGGCCATGGACGAACTGGAGCGCGCCCTGGACCAGGGACGGCGCGTCGCGGTTCTTGCGGACGGAGACCCCCTGCACTTCGGCGTGGGTAAGGTCCTGGTCCGTCGCTTCGGTTCCGACCGGCTGCGCATCCACCCCGCCCTGTCCTCCATGCAGCTCGCCGCGGCCCGACTGGGAATCGCCATGGAGAACATGGACCTCGTCTCCCTGCACGGCCGCAAAAATTTCAATCCGCTCTACGCCGCGGCCATGCGGGGCCGGACCATCATGGCGCTGACCGACGCTTCGAACAACCCGGCCGCGCTGGCCGAAGCCTTGCGCAAACGCGGCGCCCCGCCCTTCAAAGCCTTGGCGCTCGAACGTCTCGGGCGGGAAGACGAACGCATCCGCGTTCTGGACATCGACGCCCCGGCCCAAAACTTCGCCGAACCCAACCTGGCCGTATTCGAGCCTCTGGGCAGGCCGGAATTCCCGGCCAGGCTCGGATTGCCGGACGAGTGCTTCGCCCGGGAAAAGAACCTCATCACCAAAGGCCCCGTTCGCGCCGTGGGCTTGGCTCGGTTGGGAATCTGCGCCGAGGACACGGTCTGGGATCTTGGCGCCGGCTCCGGCGCCGTCAGCGTAGAGGCCGCCTCCTTTCTGCCGGCCGGCGGCGTCTGGGCCGTGGAGGCCGACGAACACCGCGCCGGATTGATCCGGGAAAACCGGCGGCGCACGGGCGCTTGCCTCGTAAAGGTCGTCCAAGGCCGGGCGCCGGCCTGTCTGGAGGATTTGCCCGATCCAGACCGCGTGTTCATCGGCGGAGGACTGTCCCGGGACGAGGGCGTGCTGGAAACCGCCTGGTCCCGGCTCAAACCGGGAGGACGCCTCGTGGCCCATCTGACGCTTCTCGGCAGCCTGGAGCGGGTCCGCCGATTTTTCCTGGACCGAGGCGCGCCCCACGAACTCGATATGATTCAGGCCTCCCGAAGCGCCGAACTGGCCGAGGACGTCCATTTGTCCGCCCTCAACCCGATCTTCATCCTTTCCGCCTCGAAACCGGAGGCCCAGCCGTGAGCGGCCGCGTGGCGTTCATCGGAGCAGGGCCGGGCGACCCGGAGCTCATCACCGTGCGCGGCCTGCGCCTGATCCGGGAGGCTGACGCCGTGTGCTACGCAGGCTCCCTCGTGCCCGAGTCGATCATCCGGGAGGCCAAGCCGGGCGCCGTCGTTGCGGACTCCTCGTCCATGACGCTGGAGCAGACCCACGCCCTGCTGAAAAAAAGCGCCCAGGCCGGCGGCCTGGCGGCGCGGGTCCATACCGGCGACCCGAGCCTGTACGGCGCGGTGCGAGAACAGGCCGCCCTGCTGGAGCGGGACGGGATCGACTACGAAATCGTCCCCGGCGTCACCGCAGCCTTCGCCGCAGCGGCCCGGGCCAAGGTCTCCTTCACCACGCCGGATTCGACCCAGAGCCTGGTGCTGACCCGCATGTCCGGCCGGACTCCCGTTCCGGACAAGGAAAATCTGGCCGCATTCGCGGCCCACGGCGCGTCCATGGCCATCTATCTCTCGGCCGCAGAGCCCGAGGCGCTACAGGCCGAGCTCCTGCGCGGCGGCTTCGATCCGCAAACGCCCGTGGTTCTGGCCCATCAGACAGGCTGGCCGGGAGAAACGGTGCTGCGCGCGCCGTTGGAAAAATTGGCCGCCACGGCTCGGAAGCGCGGCCTGAACAGGCAAACCGTATTTCTTGTCTTGCCGGGCGAGACCGCCTCCCGCGAGGCGCGCTCCAAACTCTACGACCCCGGCTTCAGCCACGGCCTGCGGCGCGGCGAATCTGAAGACGAATGAGGAGGCGGCCATGGAGGAATTAAGCCTGCGCACGTCCAGCCGGCAGGAAATGGTGGACATCACCGGACTCGTCCAGGAGGCGATCCGGAAAAACGGCTGGGGGAGCGGCGCGGTGCTGGTGTACTGCCCGCACACCACGGGCGCCGTGACGATCAACGAAGGGGCCGATCCGGACGTGGCCCGGGACATCGCCGTGAACCTGGCGAAAATCGTTCCGGCCCACGGAGACTACCGCCACGCCGAGGGCAACAGCGATGCGCACATCAAGGCCAGTCTGGTGGGGCCGGACCAACTCGCGCCGGTCGAGGACGGGCGCCTCCGGCTCGGGACGTGGCAGCGCGTCTTCTTTTGCGAATTCGACGGACCACGGACCCGCAAAATCTGGGTGAACTGGCTTCCGGGGAAATAGGAATCAGGCGCCGGCGTCCAAAGGCCCGCCAGCGGAAACGGCTCCGGACGCCCGCAGCAGGCAAGCCTTGAAGCAGAACAGCCGCGCCCCGGCCACCCTCTTTCGAGCCGCGGCGATCATCTCGCCTTGGGCGAGTCGCAAGGCTTCGGCCGCGGGCGCTCCCCCAAGCCGATACATCTCGGCCCTGCCGACCAGAATTTCTTGCAGCAGTTGCATGTCCATACCCGCCTTAAGCATAAATCGGTCCAGTTCAACAAGCGCCCACAAAACATCTGCAGCCGCCTGTCCTCACAATATGTTGAACACCTCCGATCTCGCGCAACGTAAAGGCCGGTGGAAAACTCGACATCGCCAAGTCGTCCGTCCTGTTTCGCAAGACAACAAGGGACCGGTCAGAACAAGTCGGACAGAAAGAGGCGGGCCTTCTTGGCTGCGGCCGCCAGCTCTTTGGGGCCGAGGCCGAGCTTCTTGATGATGTTGGAGCGGTGCTTCTCCACGGTCTTGGTGCTGATGTGCAGCGTCTCGCCGATCTCGCGGTTGCGCATGCCGTCCGCCACCAGCGCAATAATTTCCCGTTCGCGCGCGGTGAGCTCCTCCAGCTGCGGCAGGGCGCCGGATTCCCGGCGGCCCAGCAGATACCCCCGGACGACCTTGCCGGCCACCCGGGGACTGATGAAGACCAAGCCCTCGGACACGGACTCGATAGCCAGAAAAAGCTCGGCCGAACCGGCGTCTTTGGGAACGTACCCGTCGGCTCCGGCGTTGAAGGCGGCGTAGATGTGCTCGTTGGAGGTGTGCACGGTGAGCGCCAAGATTCTGGCGGAGGGGGCTTCGCTCTTGATGCGGCGGATGGCTTCGGCGCCGGACATGCCGGGCAGGGTCAAGTCCATGAGCACCACGTCGGGCTTGAGGCTCCGGTGCTGTTCGAGCGCGCCCTGGCCGTTTCCGGTTTGACCCACGACCACAAAACGGTTGCTCTCGGTCAGCAAAGAGTCTAAGGCCTCCCGCAACAGCGTGTTGTCTTCCACAAGAAGAAGTCTGTACATTCTCTGGTCGTTCATAGCGTCGCCATAGATGGGTAAAAGCGTCCCCATTCAATAAAACGCAGTGCGGCAGGATGAATGCCATGATTGAATTATATGAATATTTATCATATAGCAAGGGATAACGTTCTCTTCATTTTTTACTGTCAAAAAAAAACGCCCCACATGGTTATCGAGGCAAGGAGCGCACCGATGGGAGGAGAAAAAACCATTTTGCGAAAAATACGCGAAAAATTCGCCAAGAACGTCCCGGATTATAAAAATCGGCTTCATCAGGCGTTCGAATCCAAAGACATGCTCGAATTGGCGGAAACGGCCCACTACCTCGCAAGCTCGGCCCACGCCGTTCAATCCTCCGACTTGGCCGCCTCGGCGAAAAAACTTGAATTGTCGGCCCGGTCCGGTCGCCAAGGCGAGACGGCCGATGCACTGAAGGCCTTTATAGAGCATCTCGAAGCAGTTTTGGCGACTTTTTAGGCGGCGCACAGTACAACGGCTGTCTCGCATATGCTTTATTTGCAGCACGGCGTTCTCGTTTTCGTTTTTGCCTATAAAACAGTAGCCCCTTGAACATACAACCATTCCAGCGTGTTCACCATCTCCACGCCAGAAGCTTTTTCTCTCTATAGGGCGACCATGTTTCACCCACTGCACAACTATGGTTTGAAACAAAATTTTTTTGCTAAAATGCTTGAAAAGCGCTTCACATTTTATTAAGCAAGGTGTTCAACATCAACTTACGAGTATTTCTCTTAGAGAAAATTTTTATACCGAAAAGGAAAAGGAGACGTGCGATGGAGGAGTATTTGAAAGAAGCCTTGGACATTGTAAAGGCTCAAGCCAATGTTCGAAACATGACCGAGGAGGAGATTACCTCCATGGTCCAAAAACTCGCCCGCAGCATTCAATCCATCGCCGAAGGCGGCGAAGGCCTCATAGAGGGATCAGAATCCTTTTCCTGCGATCCCAAGAAGGCCATCCGGGAAAAATCCATCATTTGCTGCGCGTGCGGTAAGCCGTTCAAACTGATCACCAAAAAGCACCTTGCCTCCCACGGCCTCACTCCGGCCGAGTACAAGGAGCGTTATGGCTACAAGAAGAACCAACCGTTGGTTTGCAAATCCCTTCAAAGAGAACGGCGGAAGAAGATGAAAGAAATGGAGCTCTGGAAAAAGAGAGAGAAAAAGTCATGACCAAGAATGAACTGTGCGACAAACTGACCCTCAAATCCGGTTTGTCCTCCAAAGCCGCCGCCGCCAAAGCGGTGGAAGCGATCCTGGACAGCATCCAGGAAGCCCTGGTCCAAGGCGACGGCGTGACCCTCACGGGCTTCGGCTCCTTTTCCGTTGTTGAGCGGGCGGCGCGCATCGGGCGTAATCCCAGCACCGGCGCGCAGATAACGATTCCCGCCGCCAAAAAGGTGAAGTTCGCACCCGGCAAGTTCCTCAAGGACGCCGTGAACTGACCTCGGCCGACTCCGTATTCCGCTGGATGCGCACCTCCATGCGATCCAGCGGTTTTCTCCGCATTCCAGCGACGGCTGCACTCTTGCGTTCGTCTTATGGGGCGTTGTTTTTAGGTATCGGCTTTCTTCCACGCGGATCGTCGTGCAAACGATGGAAAAGCGCATCTGTAGCTTTGTCTTGCGCCATACAACCTGACGCCTCGCCGTATTGCATCGCCCGACGAAGCTGGCCCAACGCCTGAACGCGACCTTATCATCATCCGTTGGTTCTCGTTTGAACGACCAGCGCCGAACAGTCATAGGAGGTTCTGATGGATACCCGCATTTATCTGCCCGAAAGCCGCATGCCCCGGCAATGGTACAACGCCCTGCCGGACCTCCCCACGCCCCTGGCGCCGCCGCTCAACCCGGAAACCAAAGAACCCTTGACTCCGGATATGCTCTCCCCCATCTTTCCCGACGCGCTCATCGCCCAGGAAATGAGTCCCGAACGGTTTATCGACATCCCGGAGGACATCCTGGACATCTACAGAATCTGGCGGCCCACGCCGCTGGTCCGCGCGCGGCGGTTGGAGAAGGCCATCGGAACCTCCTGCCGCATCTTTTATAAAGATGAATCCCGCTCGCCGGCCGGCTCCCACAAGCCCAACACCGCCGTGGCCCAGGCCTGGTACAACAAAGCCGAAGGCGTCAAACGCCTGTCCACGGAGACCGGCGCCGGACAATGGGGCACCGCGCTGTCCTTCGCCTGCTCCATGCTCGGCATGGAGTGCACGGTGTACATGGTCAAGGTCAGCTACGAACAAAAGCCCTATCGCGGCATTCTCATCCGGACCTACGGCGCGGAGGTCTTTCCCTCGCCCTCCACGCGCACCAATTCGGGTCGGGTGATGCTTGAGCGCGATCCGGACTGCAAGGGCAGCCTGGGCCTGGCCATCTCCGAGGCCGTGGAGGACGCCGTGGCCCACGGCGACACCAAGTACGCCCTGGGCAGCGTGCTGAACCACGTGCTGCTCCACCAGACCATCTGCGGCCAGGAGGTCAAGGAGCAAATGGCCATGGCCGGCGCAACGCCCGACTATCTCGTGGGTTGCGTGGGCGGCGGCAGCAACTTCGCAGGCTTGATCCTGCCGTTTTTGCCCGACAAGCTGGACGGGGCGAACATCAAATTCATCGGGGCCGAGCCAAAGGCCTGCCCCAGCCTCACCAAAGGGTGGTTCCGCTACGACTACGGCGACGTCTCGCGGCTCACGCCGCTCCTCAAGATGCACACCCTGGGGCACTCGTTCATGCCCGCGCCCATTCACGCGGGGGGATTGCGCTACCACGGCAGCGCGCCCGTGCTCTGCAACATCGTGGACGCCGGTCTGGTCGAGCCGAGGGCCTATTTCCAGAAGGAATGCTTCGACGCCGCCAAGTTCTTCCTGCAGACGGAAGGCTTCTTGCCGGCCCCCGAGACGTCCCACGCCATCAAGGCGGCCATCGAGACGGCCAAGGAGGCGCCGGCCGGCTCCAACATCGTTTTTCTCTATTCCGGCCACGGCCTGCTCGACCTGGCCAGCTACGACGCCTACAACAAAGGCCAACTCGTTAACTACGAGCTTCCGCAGGAAACCATCGACAAGGCGTTGCTGGAATGCCCGGACGTTTCCTGACCAACGAGAGCATATTACGCTTGAAATGCTTGCTTCACGGCAAGGATTTGCGGCCAAATCCTTGCCGTGAAGCTAAATTTTTTCAAAGTTAAAATGCTCTCTTGAACGCCTGTAACACCCGGCCGCCGCGCCTCGAAAACCGGCGGCCGGGTTTGTTTTTTCGGCGCGCCGCGAGGCGCCGGCCTCGGGCGTCCGCCGTTGCTTGACCCTGCCGGCTTTGTCGGGCAGAGTCCAATTATTCCGGATTGTTCATCAACCTCAGACCAACCTGGACCGCAATGGCCGCTATCCGCAAGAGTTTGCTGCAACTTATTTTTTCCGGCTCGTTCATGAAACGCTGGAACGACAAACTCCGGCCTTTCGAACTCATCGAGGTGGACAAGCAGGCCCACAAGATGATCGCGGCCTGGGTTCTCACGCTGCTGAACGGCCGCAACCTGAGCCCTGCGGAGCAGGTCCGCCTGACGGCCGAGGTGGTGGAGGGCGGAATTTTCGAATACCTGTACCGGCTGGTCATCACCGACATCAAACCGCCCGTCTTCTACCGCATCAAAGCCAATCCCGACCACTACCGCCTGCTGACCGAATGGGTCATGGAGCAACTCGCCCCGCGGCTCATGCCTCTGGGCGAAAATTTCCCGCCGCGTATGACCGCGTTTTTCCTGGACCCCGTGGAATACAGCCTCTCACGGCGCATTCTGGATGCAGCCCACCAGTACGCCAGCTACTCCGAGTTCATCCTGCTCAAGGGAGTCAACGAGCCGGACGAAGAACTGAAGGAGATCGAGCAAAGCTTTTTGACGGCGCTGCACGGCTACGAAGACCTGGAGGGGCTGGTCGACATCATGGACCCCGAAGGCTCGGTGCTCGGACGCTTTCTGCGCATGTGCGGCCGGCTGCGCTTCCAGAAACGCTGGTCCCAGACGCCACGAATCCCTGAAACCAGCGTCCTCGGGCACATGTATATTGTGGCGTGCTTCGCCTGGCTGTTCTGCCTGGAGCTTGACGCCTCCCAGGCCAGGCGGCAAAACGCCTTTTTCTGCGGACTGTTCCACGACCTGCCCGAACTGTTGACCAGGGACATCATCTCTCCGGTCAAGAGGTCGGCCCAGGCCATCGGCGATCTAATCCACGAGTACGAAATGCAGGAGATGGAGCGCCGCGTGCTCGGCCCCCTGGTCGAAGGCGGTTACCAGATCATCGCGGACAGGCTCTCGTACCTGCTGGGGCTGTCGGTCGGCGGGGAGTTCATCTCCACGGTTCGCGAAAACGGAAAAATCCGCTCCGTGCCCGAAAAGGATATCGCGGCATTGGACTGCGACGAATTGGATCCGAAAGACGGCGAGTTGGTCAAGACCTGCGACAACCTCGCGGCGTTCATCGAGGCCTACACGGCCCTCAAGAACGGCATCGCCTCCGATCAGCTTCACGAAGCGGTCTGGCGCATTCAACGCCAATACCGCAAAGCGCCCGTGAGCGCCGGGCTGCACATCGGAGCGTTGCTCGCGGATTTTGACTGAAGCCGCTGCGCCGGATGGGCGGGGAGACGTTTTTCCGCCCCCAACGGACCGCGGCGAAGCCAAGGCGGGAGCCCATGGAGAAAGCGCATTTCCTCCATGGACATTGCTTGAAATGCAAAGAGCGTTGCAAGCGGGCAATGCTCTATGAGTTCTGACGGGCTATTGAAAAACCCATTGAGCGCAGGCCGTTCAAAATGATGTGATGCGGGGACGTGAAAAAATCCAGGGAGAGCAGTGTATTGCATGTACGCAAGATCTGGATTTTTTTGCTGACGAAGCAAAACGCCATCTTTCACCGGTCTGCTAAACCGACGCAGAAAAGAGCGTCCAAGCAAGGAGCCTGGCTATGATCCTTCGTCAGCGTGTCTGGGACATCATGCGCGAAGAGTTCCCGACCATCTCCAAAGAGGCCACCCTGACCGACGCCGTCAAAACCATCAACGCCGCCATGCAGGACGCCCCCGATATTCCTTTTGCGGTGATGCTGCGCCGCGACGGCCGCCTTCTCGGCGTCGTCACATTGGGCGGCATCGTGAAGGCCGTGGAGGATCAAGCGCTCAGGGAGGAGGGACTTACCCTCAGCGAGGACGGAGATTTCGACAAGGACTTCGCCCGGGCCTGCGCCATCAGCGCACTGGAGCCGGCGGAGCCGCACTTGGTCAAAGACCTGCCGATATTTCGGCCCACGGCCCCCTTGTTGGTCGCCATGGAGCAATTCCGACGCGCCAAACGCCACGCCGGCGTGGTGGAGGAAGGCGGCCGGGTCATCGGCCTGCTGCTCCTTTCGGACATCTACCGGGAGTTGAGCCGGGACATGCTCAAGTCCTTCCATATTTAATATTCTTTGCTTGGGAACAGCCGGGGGGAAGGGGAAAACTTTTTTAACGCCGCAGAAAAAAGATTTTTCCCCTTCCTCCGGACCCCCATCCCCTTTTCCAAAAACATTTTTTTGGGAACGATTTGTAAA
This sequence comes from Desulfovibrionales bacterium, assembly GCA_030156255.1. Taxonomy (GTDB): domain Bacteria; phylum Desulfobacterota; class Desulfovibrionia; order Desulfovibrionales; family Desulfovibrionaceae; genus JASGMV01. The sequence goes on along the minus strand of JASGMV010000052.1, from coordinate 11,619 downwards.
TAGAAAAAGGCGCTTTTCCGTCAACAGTCCACCCCCCGACGATATCCGCACTTGCCATCTGCACCGGCCGTGGCTATGTTTCCTCTCTTCCCGAGCTTGACCCCGGCGCCGGGACGACGCCGCAACCATGCCCCGCAGGGGCGACACCGTCATGCCGCAACTTGGACCGCACATATCCATAGCAGACGAAACCCTGGTGGAGCGGGCGCTCGGCATTGCGCCTGGAGAGCTGGAGTCCTGGCCCCAGGCCGTACGAGAGCTTGCCACCAGCCTCGCCGCCGAGCTGTTCCTCGTCCGCTATAATCCGTTCATCGAACCGGAAAGGGTCCGGGAAAGCGTCAAACGCCGACTGCGCATCAACGCGCCGTTGCTATCGGCCGAATACGCCACCCTGTTGGAAGAACGGGTGCGGGGATTCCTTCAAGAGCACAAAAACGACATGGATTTCCGGGAAGCCGTGCTGGGCCGGCTCGCGGCCATTCTGCCGGATCGCGCCCTGGGCGACAGCCCCTACGCCCAAGTGGAATGCGCCACCGACGCCACGGACCTGCGGATCGAACTGCCCATGGCCGTTCTCTTCCCCGAATCCACCGGGCAAATCCGCGATATCGTGCGCCTGGCCGGGGACATGGGATTTTCCCTGGTCCCCCGCGGAGGCGGGACCGGCGCCACGGGCGGCGCCATTCCCGCGGCGCGCCGCAGCTGCGTGCTCAGCCTCTCGCGGCTCAAGACCATCGTCGACATCGATCCCGAAACCAAAATCCTCACGGCCCAGGCCGGCGTGCTCACTCAGGACGCCATAGACGAAGCAAAGAAGCGCGGGCTGCTGTTCACCGTGGATCCGGCCTCCAAGGCCGCCTCGTCCCTGGGGGGCAACGTTGCGGAGAACGCCGGCGGCCCCTTCGCCTTCGAATACGGCACCACCATCGACAACGTGATCTCCTACACCATGGTCACGCCCCAGGCCGAGATCATCAAGGTCGTCCGCCGCAACCACCCGCGCCGGAAAATCTTCCCGGACGACACCGTCGTCTTCGACGTCTTCGGTGAGCAGGGCGAACTGAAACGCTCCGTGACCCTGCACGGCCAGGATATCCGCAAGCCCGGGCTGGGCAAGGACGTTTCCAACAAATTTCTCGGCGGACTTCCCGGCTTCCAGAAGGAAGGCGTGGACGGCGTCATCACCGAAATCACGTTCGCAGTCTACAAGCTTCTCGACTACTCCCAGGTCCTGTGCATCGAGTTCTACGGTCGGTCCATGAATCACGCCATGCAGGTCATTCGCCGCATTGCGGCCCTGCGCGACGACATCCGCACCGAAGGCGATCTGGTCAAAATTTCCGCTCTGGAGGAGTTCGGGGCCAAATACGTCCAGGCCATCGAATACCAAAAGAAGTCCGCCAAGTTCGAAGCCGACCCCATTTCCGTGCTCATCCTGCAGCTCGATTCCGACCACCCCGAGGCCTTGGAGGACGCCTGCCGGCGCATCATGGACATCGCCGAGCCCTATGAGGGCGTGGACATCTTCCGGGCCAAGGACGAAAAGGAGGCCGAACGCTTCTGGGAGGACCGGCACAAGCTTTCGGCCATCGCCCGGCGCACCTCGGGTTTCAAGGTCAACGAGGACGTGGTGATCCCCATGCGGGCCATCCCCGACTTCGCCGACTTCCTGGAAAACCTGAATCTCGTGTATCTGGCCAAGTCCTACCGCCGGGCCTTGCAACAGGTCCAATCCTTGCCGGGATTCCCGCTCGAAGACGACCTGGAGCGCGAATTGACCCTGTGCCGGGGCATTCTGAAACGGCAAGTCACGGCCGAAAGCATGAGCGACCAGGAGCTGGAGACCCACATCGGCCTGTATTTCCTGGAGCTGCGCAGCCGCCATCCGATGCTCAACCAGCGCATCGAGGCCATCCACAAGAAGACGCTGGACACGCGCATCGTCATCGCCAACCACATGCACGCCGGCGACGGCAACTGCCACGTCAACCTGCCCGTGAACTCCGGCGACCCGGACATGCTGCGCGAAGCCCACGAGGCCGCGGCCGAAGTTTTCTCCAAGGTCCTGGAACTGGGTGGGGAGATCACGGGCGAGCACGGCGTCGGCATCACCAAGATCGATTTTCTGTCCGACGACAAAATCGCAGCTCTCAAAAAGTACAAAACCGAAGTCGATCCGGGCAACGTGTTCAACCCGGCCAAGCTGGTTTCGCGCAAACTGCCGGGCCCGAGCTACACCTTCTCCTTCAACCGGCTGCTGCGCGACCTGGACAACACCGCCCTCAAGGACAAAGAACGGCTCGCCGCCCTGCTTCGCTCCATCCAGTCCTGCACCCGCTGCGGCAAGTGCAAGCGCGTCTGCCCCATGTATTCGCCTTCGGACGGCGTCATGAAGCATCCGCGCAACAAAAACATCTCCTTCGGCGCCCTGATCGAGGCCATCTACTATTCGCAAATCCAGGACGGCAAGCCTGACCCGAACCTGCTCAAAGAGCTGCGTGATCTCGTGGAGCACTGCACGGCCTGCGGCAAGTGCGCAAGCGTTTGCCCCATCAAGATCGATTCGGCCGGCGCGGCGTTGTCCGTGCGGGCCTTCCTGGAGGAAAGCGGCCAAGGCGGACATCCCGTCAAAACCCGTGTTCTGAACTGGCTGGCCGTCGATCCCTCCCACAGGATTCCCAAAACGGCCCGCATGCTGGCGACGGCCCAGCCGGTGCACAACCGCACCATGTCGCTGATCCCGAGCGCCCTGCGCGCCGGCAGGACCAACCCGTTGTTCCAGGGGCCGAGTCCGGCCTTGGGCCTGAAGGGCCTGTACGAGCGGCTCGAACTGGCTAGGTGCTCCTTGTTCCGCCCGAAGGACGCAAAAGCCGACGGCCCCGCCCCGGTGCTGTATTTTCCGGGCTGCGGCGCCGCTGTTTTTTCAAGCTCCATCGGGCAGGCGGCCGTCTATCTGCTGCTCGCGGCCGGCGTCCCCGTGGCGCTGCCCGGCAAGCATCTCTGTTGCGGTTATCCGCTGCTGACCTCGGGAATGGCCGACGCCTACGAGACCAATCAGCATCAGACCATCCACGCCTTGCAGGACGTCTTCGCCGCAGCCGGCGTCGCCGGACAGCCCGCGGCCACCATCCTGACCGGTTGCGGAACCTGCCGCGAAGCCTTGTCCAACTACGCCTTCCGCCGGGAGACCGGCCGCGACTATGTGGTCATGGACGTATTGCAATACGTGCTGGAGAACACCCCGGCGCCCATGGCCAGGACCGACGCCAAGCTGGTTTACCATGCGGCCTGCCACCCCGAGTTCTCCGGACTGCCCAAAACCAAGGCCGCCGAGGCTTATCGGCGGGCCCTGGCCGACCTGCTGGGGGCCGAGGTGGTTCTGTCCCCGGGGTGCTGCGGCGAATCCGGCCTCGGCGCCATGACCAGCCCGCACATCTACAACCGCATTCGGGACCACAAAAAACGCCAGTTGGAGACCGATCTGGCGGATTACCCCAAGACGGCCCCGGTGCTGGTAGGTTGCCCGTCCTGTCGCATCGGGATACAGCGCAGCCTGACACAGATGAAAAAACCGCAGAAGACGCTGCACGCGCTGGAGTATCTGGCGCAGATCGCGGGCGGCCCGAAATGGAAAAAAGAGCTGCGCCGGATCGTCCGAAAGACGCCGGTCCAAGACGGCGTCAGAATTTTGTCTCTGGGAGCGTCCTTCTAACAAGGCGCCTCTCCCTTCGAGAGGCTGAAAAATTCCGACCATGCGCACCTTAGGCGTCGACTACGGCATGAAACGGGTTGGGCTGGCCCTCAGCGACTCCGAGGGCCGTTTGGCGTTGCCGTATCGCGTCATCGAGCGCACCACCCGGGAGGCCCTCTTCGGCGCTCTGGCCGAAATCGTGGAAAAGGAAGGCGTCGAGGCCGTGGTTGTGGGACTGCCGCTGTCTCTGGACGGCGAGGAAACCCTGAGCTCCAGGCAATGCCGAAACTTCGCGGCCAGCCTGGCGCGGCGCACGGGCCTGCCCGTCAGCCTGATGGACGAACGGTTGACCTCGGCCGAAGCCGAGCGGAGCCTGATGCAGGCCGGCTGCAACTCCCGCAAACGCCGCAAGAGCCTGGACGCCCACGCCGCCGCCCTGATTCTTCGGACCCACCTGGACCATTCCGCCGGGGAAGGCGCATGCTGAAGCGCCTCGCCGTCGCCTTTCTGATCCTGGCCGTGCTGGCGGGAGCCTCCCTGGCTGGCTGGCGATACTGGGAGCAGTACGCCTTTCTGAACATTCCGCCGGAGCAGCCGGGGCGCAACGTCACCGTCATCATCGCGCCGGGCGCCCCGTTCTCCGTCGCCGCCCGGGAGCTGCAGACGAAAGGTCTGGTCCGCGACGCCGGCAGGCTCATCAAGTGGGCCGTTGAACACAAGCTGGCCGCCAAGACCCGCGCCGGCGAATTCGTGCTGAACACCGGCTGGACTCCGCCCCGGCTGATGGAGGTCCTGACCTCCTCTCCGGGAGTCATGCAGCGCGTCCAGGTGCGGGAAGGACTCACGATATGGGAGACGGCCAAGGCCTTCGAGCAGGCCGGCCTCTGCCGGACCGAGGACTTCATCCAGGCGGCGCGCGATCCCCGGTTGCTGGAAAAATGGTCCATCCCGGCCGATTCCGCCGAGGGCTACCTTTTTCCGGAAACCTATCTCTTCTCCCGCTCGCAGAAGCTCGACGCCGCAGCCTTGGTGGAGGCCATGCTCGCCCAGTTCCGCCTGCACGCCCAAAAAATCTGGCCGGACGGGCCGCCTGATCCCGAAACCGCGCACAAGGTCGTGATCCTGGCCTCTTTGGTGGAAAAGGAAACCGGAGACGCCTCGGAGCGGGCGTGCATCGCCGGCGTCTACGCCAACCGGATCAAGCGCAGGATGCTGCTCCAGGCCGATCCTTCGGTCATCTACGGCCTGGGCCCCGGCTTCGACGGCGACCTGCGCCGCGCCGATCTGGAGAACAAGTCCAACCGCTACAACACGTATCGCCATCGGGGCCTGCCCCCGGGCCCCATCTGCTCTCCCGGCCTGGCCTCTCTGCTGGCGGCGCGCTCCCCGGCGCAGCACAACTATCTTTATTTCGTGGCCAAAGGCGACGGCGCGCATTATTTCAGCTCCACGCTACGCGAGCACAACAACGCCGTGAGGCGCTACCAACTGCGGCGCAACCGCAAAACCTACCGCTCGTATTGACCCTGCAATCAACGGCGCCGGTTGACTCCGGATGCTTTTTTTCCCTACAAGACACTATCCCCCGCGAGGGGAGCTCTAGCCGCAAGGACCCCGCATTATGAATTTCTCCCGCTACCTGCCCATCATCATCGCCCTGCTGGGAATATTCGTCGTGCTCGGGGGATGGAAGGCGGGCCAGCGGACCGCGCGCCATGCTTCGGACGCCTCGCCCTTCTCCGACCGGGCGCCCTCCATGGTGCGTATGGCCGTGCAAGCCGTAGCGCCCACGGCGGAGGGGAACGCCTCCGGCAACCGGACAAACGCCCCTGCGGCCGATGCGCCGGAGGCGGCGCTCCCCCAAAAGGCCGCAACCGGTGAGCCGACCGCCAATACAACCGACGGGCCTCCCGAACAAAAACCGTCTCCAACGGCCGATGCTCCCTCCGAGCCCGGCGGGGCGACTGCGAAGGCTTCGCCCGCCGGACAGGCCGAAAAACCCAACCCGAGAAACGCGGCCCGCGTCCTTGTGGACGGCTACGCCCAAAACCGGACCTTGTTCACGGTTAGGGTGGCGGCCTCGGCCGACATCCCGGCCTGCTCCTGGTTCACGCTGAATGATCCGCGCCGCATCGTGGTGGACGTGCGCGGCCGATGGGATTGCCCGGACGCGCCCCTCTATCGCGTGGGGCCGGGCTTCATCTCGGCCGTGGTGGTGGGGGAGCACCCCGCGTATCTCCGGTTGGTGCTGCGGTTGGGGGATGGGAGCGGGTTTCCGGATTTCGCCCTGGACCAAAGAAAAAGGGAAGTCGTCTTGGTCGCTCGTCGCCGTGGATTCAACTAACCACGCTGAAATTCAAGTCTTTCTCTCACAATCGCCTCTGGGCGTCACTGAATTGTTACAATTGGGACATGAAGGCGTAACCGCATTTCGGTAAGCCATTTCGTGTCAAGACGATTTTCCAGTCCGCACACCTAGGCCGGGAAACCGGTCGACCAATGAGGAAACAGCATGGGCGAATCAGTCAAAGTGAGAGCAAAAGACGTCGACTTCTATTACGGGGACTTCAAGGCCCTCGAAGATATAGAAATCGACTTCATCGAAAATGAGGTGACGGCGCTCATCGGGCCCTCGGGCTGCGGCAAGAGCACCTTCTTGCGCTGCATCAACAGGATGAACGACCTCATTTCCGGCACTCGGGTGGACGGCAAACTCTTGCTCGACCAGGAAGACATTTACGATCCCTCGCTGGACGTGGTCACGCTGCGCCGCCGGGTAGGCATGGTCTTCCAGAAACCCAACCCCTTCCCGAAGTCCATTTTCGAAAACGTCGCCTACGGGATGCGCGTCAACGGCATCAGCGATAAAAACTATATTCAGCAGCGCGTCGAAGAGAGCCTGAAAGGCGCAGCCATCTGGGATGAAGTCAAGGACCGCCTGCACTCGTCGGCTCTGGGACTCTCCGGCGGCCAGCAACAGCGTCTGTGCATCGCTCGCGCCCTGGCCGTCGAACCGGAAGTCCTGCTCATGGACGAACCCGCTTCGGCTCTGGACCCTATCGCCACGCAAAAAATCGAGGATCTGATCCACGAGCTGAAAAGACGGTTCACCATCATCATCGTGACGCACAACATGCAGCAGGCCGCCCGAGTCTCCGACAAGACGGCCTTCTTCTACATGGGTAAGCTGATCGAGGTTGATCATACCGAGACGTTGTTCACCAAGCCCAAGAAAAAGCAGACGGAAGACTACATTACCGGCCGGTTCGGCTAAGAAGGGGGAGAAATGGAGCAAAGAGCCCATTTCACGCACAAGCTCGAAGAATTGAAGATGCAAGTGCTGCGCATGGCCGCCATGAGCGAAAAGGCTGTGCACAACGGCATCCAGGCCATGGAGGAGCTGGACACCAACCTGGCCGAAGAAGTCATCAACAACGACGCTGAAATCAACGAGCTTGAGTGCCGCATTGATCGGTTCTCGCTGGAGCTTCTGGCTCTGGGCCAGCCCATGGCCCGGGACCTTCGCTTCATCGTGGGGTGTTCGCGCATCACCTTGAACCTGGAGCGCATCGCAGACGAAGCGGCCAACCTCGCCCAGCGCGCCATCTTCCTGAGTTCGCGCCCGCCGCTTCCTTTCAACCAGCAAATGGAGCAACTCGCGGAGACGGCGAAAACCATGCTCAGCGACGCCGTGTCTTCGTTCGTCAACGAAGATGTGGAAACCGCCAGCACGGTTTGCGTCAAGGACTCGGAGGCCGATGAAATGCACGTATCCCTACTCAAGGGATTCATTCACCAAATGGTGACCGAATCCCGAATCGTCGAACGGGGCGTGCATCACATCATGGCCACACGCCACCTGGAGCGCGTGGCGGACTTGGCCACCAACGTGGCCGAAGCCGTTATTTTTATCGTGGAAGGCGAAGATGTGAAGCATCGTTGCCGAGGTTGACCGGCAAACAGCATCGACTCCCACCCGCAACAAAAAGCCGGAGGCGTACGCCTCCGGCTTTTCATCATGTATGCCGGCAAGGTAAACGGCGCAAAAGATTCTTGGGCAAAGCCTGGAACTCGGTTTACAACCGTAGCTTTTTTCTATATGTTCTTTGCTCTCTCGATGCGAGCGGCTTGCCCTCCGAAATCATAGCGCGCCGAAGTCCCCTCAACCGATCCAGCCTAGCGCAGACGGAACCAGGACGCAACTGGCGCGGCGTGAGCCGCCTTATGGTGATCGAGGAAATCGTTGTTGGAGGTAACCCAATGGAAGAAACGCAGGATCAGGCCCAGGCAACCGAAATGGAAATGAATTTTGAAACCGCCCTTGAAGATTATCTCAACCCGGACTTCGGCGAGTTGGATGAAGGCACCATCGTCCAGGGCGAAGTCGTCAAGGTGGAGAAAGATCACGTTCTGGTGGACGTGAACTTCAAGTCCGAAGGACAAATCCCTGTCCCCGAATTCACGGATCAGGACGGTCAACTCACCGTCTCCGTCGGAGACAAGGTGGATGTTTTCGTCGTCACGAAGAACGAATCCGAAGGCACCATCGTGCTGTCCCGGGACAAGGCCAAGCGCATGAGGCTCTTCGACCGGCTGGAGGACATCCAGGAGCGGGACACGGAAGTCGACGGAAAGATCATCAAGCGCATCAAGGGCGGCTACACGGTCGATCTGGGCGGAGTCGAAGCGTTTTTGCCCGGCTCTCACGTTGACCTGCGTCCCGTTCCCGATATGGACGCCCTGGTTGGCAAGGAATTTCACTTCAAGGTGCTCAAGATCAACCGCCGGCGCTCCAACGTCATCGTTTCGCGCCGCGTGCTGCTCGAAGAAGAGCGCAACACGCTCCGCAAGCAGCTGCTCGAGACCATCGAAGAAAACCAGGTTCTTCAGGGCAAGGTCAAGAACATCACCGAATACGGCGTGTTCATCGACCTCGGCGGGCTGGACGGCCTGCTGCACATCACGGACATGTCCTGGAAGCGCATCAAGCATCCCAAGGAGATGGTCCAGCTCGGCGACGAACTGACCCTCAAGGTCCTCAACTTCGACCGCGAAGGCCAGAAGGTTTCTCTGGGCCTGAAGCAGCTCGTGCCCGACCCCTGGGAGAACATCGCCAGCAAATATCCTGAATCCGAGCGTTTCACCGGCAAAGTCACCAACCTCACCGACTACGGCGCCTTCGTGGAGCTGGAGCCCGGCGTCGAGGGCTTGGTGCACATCTCCGAGATGTCCTGGACCCGCAAGCTGCGCCACCCCTCCCAGATGGTCCGCGTGGGCGACGAGGTCGAGGTGATCATCCTGGGCGTGGACGCGGACAAGAAGCGCATCTCCCTGGGCATGAAGCAGGTGAAGCCCAATCCTTGGGATGTCGTGGCCGAGAAGTACCCCGAGGGCACCATCCTTGAAGGCACCATCAAGAACATCACCGAGTTCGGCGTGTTCATCGGCATCGAGGACGGCATCGACGGCCTTATCCACGTTTCGGACATTTCCTGGACCAAGAAGATCCGCCACCCGTCCGAACTTTACAAGAGCGGGGACACGGTGCAGGCCAAGGTTCTCACCGTGGACAAGGAAGCCGAAAAATTCACCTTGGGCGTCAAGCAGCTCAAGGACGATCCGTGGTCCCAGGTGCCCGCCAAGTACCCCGTGGGCAGCATGGTCGAGGGCTTGGTGACCAATATCACCGATTTCGGCCTGTTCGTTGAAGTCGAAGAGGGGATTGAGGGCTTGGTCCACGTCTCCGAGATCAGCCGCAAAAAGATCAAGAGCCCGGCCGAGCTGTTCAAGGAAGGGGTCACCATCCAAGCCAAGGTCATCCACGTTTCCGCGGACGAGCGCCGTTTGGGCCTGTCCATCAAGCAATTGAAGGACGAGGAAGAGCGCCGCAAACCCAAGGAGTTCCGCACCGGCGGAGGCGAGACCGGCAGCAACCTCGGCGAACTCCTGCGCCAGAAGCTTGAAGAGGAGCAGGGAGCCGCCGAGCCCGAGGCTGACGAAGCCTCCGAGTAGGCATGATCAAAAAAAATACGTTATCGCAACGACATCCGTATTTTTTCGGCGTTGCGTTACTTTTCATGGCCGCGGCCCTGGTGACAGGGGCCGTGGCCATGTTTCGTTCCGGCGTGCTGGGCGGCGGCCTGGGTTTCGGGCTGTCGGGGCCAAAATTCGGACTGGTCCGCGTGGACGGCGTGATCGAAGACTCGGAGTGGATCAACCAGTGGATCTACACCCTGCGTGACGACGACGACGTCGTCGGCGTGATCCTCCGCGTGAACTCCCCCGGCGGGCTTGTCGCCCCCAGCCAGGAAATCTTTGAAGCCGTCCGGGATCTGGCCTCGGTCAAACCCGTGGTCGCGTCCTTCGGCGGCGTCGCCGCCTCGGGCGGTTACTACATCTCCGCAGGCGCCACGGCCATCGTGGCCAACCCGGCCTCCATCACCGGCTCCATCGGCGTCAAGGCCGAACTCTTGAACGGGCGCGAACTCATGAACAAGATCGGCGTGCGCGAAGAAGTCATCGCCTCGGGGCCGTACAAGAACACCGGCTCCTTTTTCACGCCCCTGACGCCGCCCCAGCGGCAATACATGCAGGACATGGTCATGGACCTGCACCACCAGTTCGTGGAGGACGTCGCCAAAGCCCGCAACATGCCCCTGAAGCAAGTGCAGGCCATCGCCAACGGCATGGCCCTCACCGGCCGCCAGGCCCTCGACGCAGGACTGGTGGACCACCTCGGCGGCTTCGAAGACGCCGTGGGCGTGTTGGAGGACATCTGCGAGGTTCCGGAGCGATTGCCGTTCATCGAAGGGCCCCGCGACGACGCGCCGCTGTTCGAAAGATTCCTGAGCGGCGTAGGCCTCGACCTGCACATGATGCAGCGCATCCGAAGAGTCTTCGCCGCCCCCGCCTGGGTGTTCCGCTTCCAATAGCAAGCAAGCCCACGACGGGAGGTCCGCAGCATGCAATGCATCTTCATCGGCGTGGGCGAAGCTTTCGACGAACGCCATCCCAACACCTCGCTGCTGGCGCGCGCCGGCGGGGCAGGCATGCTGCTGGATTGCGGATTCACCGCCGCAGCCGCCTATTTCCGCCACGCGCCGGAGCCCGACAGCCTGCGCGCCGTCTACATCAGCCACTTCCACGGCGATCATTTTTGCGGACTGCCCTACCTGCTGGCGCGGTTCAAAGAGGAGGGGCGCACCCGGCCGCTGGCCGTCATCGGGCGGCGCGACATCCAGGGCAAGGTCGAAAGACTTCTCAAGCTGTCTTACCGCAGCGTTCTGGAAACCCCGAGTTTCCGGTTGGATTTTCACGAAGCCGGATCGGAAACCGCCCTCGACGTCGCCGGGTTCAGGTTGCGCTTCGCCCCGTCCGCGCACTCCCAGCCGTGTCTGGCCGTGCGCGTGGAGGCCGACGGAGCCTCGCTGTTTTACAGCGGCGACGGCCGGCCCACCGCCGAAACCCTGGCTTTGGCTCAAAGCGCCGGACTCGTGGCGCACGAGGCCTATCACCTGGACCGTGACGTTCCTGGGCACGGAACCGTGGACGGCGCCCTGGACTTCGCGCGCCAGGCCGACGCCCAGGCCGTAGCGTTGGTCCACATAGAGCGCGGCCTGCGCCGCAACGGACGTGAACGCATTCTGAACCGCATGGAGCGGGCCGGCGATCTGCGCGCCCTGCTGCCTGTCTCCGGGGACACGGTCGACATCCCGTAAAGACGAAGGCCTCCGGCGGCTTGAGAACCTTTTGAAAAAGGTTCTCAAGACTCTCCAAAACTTTTGTTTGTAATATTTCTTATGGCCTTTGAAAAAACTTCGCCGCTCCAAAGCCCTTCTCTTCAGCTCTCAGCATTGCTCCCCTGATAAAAGTTTTGGGGAAAGGGATGGGGGTCCGGGGGAAGGGAAAACCCCTTTTCCTGAAAGGGG